>NZ_JBKEBW010000149.1:0-15395 GCF_047973365.1 Vibrio sp.
GCTCTACCAACTGAGCTAGTGTCGCATGATTAACCGCATTGCGTTTAATCTGAATTTGGTTGCGGGAGCTGGATTTGAACCAACGACCTTCGGGTTATGAGCCCGACGAGCTACCAAGCTGCTCCATCCCGCGTCCGAATTTTAAAAATCTGGAGCGACACACGAGGTTCGAACTCGTGACCTCAACCTTGGCAAGGTTGCGCTCTACCAACTGAGCTAGTGTCGCATGATTAACCGCATTTGCGCTTAATCTGAATTTGGTTGCGGGAGCTGGATTTGAACCAACGACCTTCGGGTTATGAGCCCGACGAGCTACCAAGCTGCTCCATCCCGCGTCCGAATTCATCATTTAAAGTATGATGACAACTTTACTTTCTACTTAAAGAAAGTGGAGCGACACACGAGGTTCGAACTCGTGACCTCAACCTTGGCAAGGTTGCGCTCTACCAACTGAGCTAGTGTCGCATCAACAACGTTTCCGTCGTTCAGGGCTGCGAATTATAAGAGCATTTTTGTGTGATGCAAGCACTTATCGAAAAAAAATTTGTTTTTTTTATCGTTTGACTAAAAAGCATCCGCTAACAGCATATTTTGCTTAAAAGACCATCACAGCAAGCCTTTTGACTTAAGGCTTCACTTAAATTCGAGCCCACGCATTATGCGAGATAAACCGTTATTCTGACAGAATTATTTGCAACTTATTTTACCCCCGACGTATTTTTAGCCTTACAGATGTTAATCTGTGCGGAAACAGACAGGCATAAAAACATTCACCGTTGAAAATTTCTGCGAAAGAAAGTTTCTGACCAAGGAAGCAAAAGGAATTTGGATTGAGAAGATACCGCTCCCGTCAGCTAAGAAATAAAAGCTCCTTACTACTGCTGCTGTTCAGCGCTTTTCTCTTGCTAGCAGGCTGCGGTTCTATGCCCAAGCCTATGCGTAATCTAGGAAAAAGTGATGTTGATTTTGTGATGGATGTTCATGCTCAACAACAGAAACAGATGTTGATGGAACTGACACGCAAGCTTTATGTCCGCAACCCATGGCAACTCAAGAAAAGCTCAGGCATGACTGTTGATGCGCGTATGGCGCAAATATTTGGTACTTACAACACCATTGAAATCCCATCGCTGGTGTTTGACGAACTCAATGGCGTAACCGGTATAGACGCGATTCTTCTCAGTTTTGATGAAAACTTTCAGGGCGACCGAGTATTTGCCGCTATGGTCGGGTTGACAGAGATGCTTAGGCGCTCCTACAACCACCAGCAAGAATTTTTCATTGTTGATTCTCTCAACGAGCAGTCCCTTTATAACAGCGCTCGGAACATTGAAATTTTTGTCTGGCGGCTTTATCAGCGCAGAGACAGCAAAGGCGAATTGTTTCTGTTATCCAACAGCATAGGTGAAACGGGTCACGATCTAAGCTTTGACCGGTTGTTTGCAAAGATGGTTATGGTTCAGGACATGATGGCGTTAATTGTTGCCGATAAAACTAATCGAGGAATTACCAAGGTGGTTCAAAGTGTCGCTCAGCTCGCCTTCCTCCCAGTGCCATAGAAAACCGCAGTCTGTGCTGCGGCTTGATGGTTCAGCTAATTGTTCAGCTATCGGTGACGTTTAAATCGACATAATGGTTTGACGATAATATTTAAGCTCCGCGATCGATTCACGGATGTCATCCAACGCTAAATGGCTGCCATTTTTTGAGAAGCCATCCAAAACTTCCGGTTTCCAGCGACGAGTCAGCTCTTTCAATGTGCTGACATCGATATAACGATAGTGGAAATACTCTTCTAGTACTGGCATATGTTTGTAGAGAAAACGGCGATCCTGACCGATACTATTACCGCAAATAGGTGATTTACCACGAGGTACCCATTTTTCCAGAAACTCAATCGTTTGAGCAACAGCCTGATCTTCAGTCACCTTACTTTGACGAATACGTTCAACAAGTCCACTACCGGTATGCGTGTTGGTACACCATTCATCCATTTTATCCAGCTCTGACTCTGGTTGATGGATCGCTAACACCGGTCCCTCAGCCAGAATGTTGAGTTCGCTATCGGTGACAATAGTGGCAATTTCGATGATTTTGTGAGTGTCAGGATCTAAGCCAGTCATCTCTAAATCGATCCAAATAAGATTTTGCTCGCTGTAAGACATAAGTGAGTGCCTATATGGGTTTATCAATAAAAGAGGTACTATACCCAAATTCAGATTGCCAAGAAACCTGGCCTAACGCATTTACCGCAATGTATTGGCGGCAAATTTGGCACAAATATCGATCAAATTAATAACGATACCCAAACTACTTGAAGTTGCAGGTAGGCGGCAAGTGAGTGAATCCCCATGAGCATAGATAACTATGTAATTGGGGTGAACGAATGCAGACCCCATATTTAAAAACATAAAGCGCTGCAGCTTCAAGTAGGAAGGGGATAGCATTGTATTCATAAAAGTAGAACATAGTGGCAAAGAAAAAAAAGCTGACGAAAGGTCAAGTTAGGCGCGTAAGAAGCAACCAACATAGAAAACTCCAGCAAGACGAGTCCGTACAGTGGGAAGAGTCGATGCTTGAGAGTGCCAAGTTAGGGTTAGTGATTACTCGCTTTGGGCAACATGCTGATATCGAAGACCCGGAAACCGGCACGATCCACCGCTGTAACCTGCGTCGCGGCATTGAAAGCCTTGTCTCCGGCGATAAAGTTATCTGGCGTCCGGGAAACGAAATCCTTGCTGGTATCTCAGGTGTGGTGGAAGCCGTTGAGCCTCGCACTTCTGTTTTGACTCGCCCTGACTATTATGACGGTTTAAAACCTGTCGCGGCCAACGTTAACCAGATGGTGATTGTCTCTTCAGTATTACCCGAGTTATCGCTCAACATCATCGACCGATATTTGATTGCTTCAGAAACGCTAGAAATTGCGCCATTGATTGTACTTAACAAGACGGATTTGTTAACGCAAGAGCAACGCACACAATATCAACAGTGGCTAGCGGAGTATCAACGTATCGGCTATGAAGTGCTTTACGTTAGCAAGCAGACAGGTGAAGGTATCAAGGCGTTGGAAGAGAAACTGCGCGATAAAATCAATATTTTCGTTGGCCAATCTGGTGTGGGTAAATCCAGCTTAGTCAATGCGCTGATGCCAGAACTTGGTGAAACGGTTGAAGAAGGGGCCATTTCTGAAACGTCGGGCTTAGGTCAGCACACGACCACTGCCGCTCGTCTCTACCACATTCCATCTGGCGGTGATTTGATAGACTCTCCGGGAGTGCGAGAATTTGGTTTATGGCATTTGGAAGCCGATGACATCACCAAAGCGTATGTTGAATTTCGTACTTACTTAGGTGGTTGCAAGTTCAGAGACTGTAAGCACGGCGATGATCCCGGCTGTATATTACGAGAAGCCGTTGAGAAAGGTGAAGTAAGCCGAACTCGATACGAGAACTATCACAGAATCATCGAAAGTATGGATGAAAACAAAGCCAATCGTCAGTATTCGCGTAATAAGAAAGCGGATCTGTAGCGAGATTTTGTTGCCATTTATAACCAAATTGCTGACACCTGTGGCGATTTTCAGTAACATCTCGCGCCCAAAGCTCAAGGTTTGCCGACCTTTTGCGCCAAACAATTTGGTCTATTGACCTAAACACATTGGAATGAAACACAATGGATAAAATTAAAGTTGGACTGCAGTATTGGATTCCACAACACGGTTTAACTCGCTTAGTTGGCAAGTTAGCTTCAGCTAAAGCGGGTGCTCTTACTACAGCCGTTATCCGCTGGTTTATCAAACAATATAACGTCAACATGGATGAAGCGCTGCATTCCGATCCAAAACACTTTAAAACATTTAACGAATTCTTCGTTCGTGAACTGAAACCAGACGCGCGTACCATTATTGAAGATGAGTTAGTCATCACTCACCCAGCCGATGCTTGCGTGAGCCAGTTTGGTCCAATTACCGATGGCAAACTGATTCAAGCGAAAGGTCATGATTTCTCTGCACAAGAGCTGTTAGGTGGCGATGCCCAATTGGCTGAAGAATTCCTTGAAGGTGAATTTGCAACGCTGTATTTGTCCCCTCGTGATTACCATCGTGTACACATGCCATGCGACGGCACTCTACGTCAGATGATTTACGTACCGGGTGACCTGTTTTCAGTAAACCCTTTAACGGCTGAAAATGTGCCAAACCTATTTGCGCGCAACGAACGTGTGGTTTGTATTTTTGATACCGAATTCGGCCCTATGGCACAAGTACTTGTGGGTGCAACCATAGTAGGCAGCATTGAACTGATCTGGGCAGGTACAGTGACACCGCCTCGCGGCAACACGGTTTATCGTTGGCATTACCCAGCAACGGGTGACAAAGCGGTTTCCTTTAACAAAGGACAAGAGATGGGGCGCTTTAAGCTTGGCTCAACAGTCATCAACCTGTTCGCCAAAGACGCCATCCGTTTTGATGACAGTATGCAAAACAACGCACCAACTCAGTTAGGTACGCCGTACGCTCACGTCAACAAATAACGACGTTTTTTGTTTCTTAAATGCCCAGCTTAGTCTGGGCATCTGTTTTTGACCTAAGCCACATATCCATCTTTTATCTCGGCAAATACGCAAAACTTTAACCCTCATCTGAGACCCTATTGATTCAGTGGGTTAACATCTAATGATTGTTTTTAGAATGAGGTTTTACCCATGCCGACATTGCAACCTATGTTGCTCATCAAGCTGTTAGTGTGTCTGTTGATTCCTCTTGGTGTCCTAGTGATGCCAATTGATGCCATTCCTATTGATGACCTCACGATTATTCAGCATCGCTTACTCGCAATCTTCTTACTGGCTGCTCTTTTATGGGTGCTGGAACCCGTTCCTGTGTTTGCTACCTCAATATTTATTATCACACTCGAACTCATCATGATTTCAGATAAAGGACTACATTGGTTTCGTGCACCTGCCGAGGGACACGAGCTAGGGGTTCTTATTCCTTATACCGAGATTTTCGGCGCGTTTTCCTCTCCCATCATCATCTTATTTATGGGTGGCTTCGCACTGGCTATTGCGGCATCAAAATACGAACTCGACAATAACCTCGCGCGCGTACTGCTCAAACCTTTTGGTAGCCAGCCGAAGTTCATCATGCTCGGGCTGATGTTAATTACCTCGGTGTTTTCAATGTTTATGTCCAATACCGCCACCACGGTAATGATGTTGGCACTGTTAGGACCGATTGTGGCCTCTGCACCCAAAGGAGATTTGGGCATTAAAGCGCTGGTGTTATGCATTCCGATCGCCGCTAATACCGGTGGTATTGCCACGCCTATCGGCACGCCACCCAATGCTATCGCGCTGCAATACCTCACTGGCGAGCATTCGATTAGCTTCTTATCGTGGATGATGATGGGGTTACCTTTTGTCTTTATTCAGCTCACCATCGCCTGGTTTTTATTGCAGAAGTTGTTTCCGGCTTCTCAGAAAACCATGACGCTCAAGCTGGAAGGGCGATTTATGCGTAACTGGCGCGCTATCGTGGTGTACATTACTTTTGCCGCCACCATTTTATTGTGGATGACCACCTCATTGCACGGCATGAATACCTACGTGGTTGCGGTGATCCCATTAGCCATATTCACTTTAACCGGCATTATGGGTAAAGAAGAGCTGAAACAGA
This sequence comes from Vibrio sp., assembly GCF_047973365.1. Taxonomy (GTDB): domain Bacteria; phylum Pseudomonadota; class Gammaproteobacteria; order Enterobacterales; family Vibrionaceae; genus Vibrio. The sequence continues at coordinate 5,681 of NZ_JBKEBW010000149.1, forward strand.
TTAACTGGGATGTACTGTGGCTGGTTGCCGGGGGGATTGCCATCGGCATTGGCTTAGAGCAAACCGGGCTCGCTAAAGCGTTGGCTCACGCGATTGACTATGAGTCTTTATCGCCAATGTCGGTGGTGATTACGCTCTCAATCATTTGCTGGCTGATGGCAAACTTTATGTCTAACACGGCAACCGCAAACTTATTAATGCCTATCGCTGCCGCCATCGGTGCATCGATGCAAAGTTTATCGGGTGTGGGAGGACTCCAAGGATTGCTGATTGTGGTCGCGTTTTCTGCATCTCTAGGGATGATTTTACCCGTTTCGACACCACCAAACTCTCTCGCTTATTCAACCGGTCTGATTGAAAGTAAAGATATGGCGAAAGCAGGTGTGATCATTGGCGTGATAGGTTTGCTGATTGTTTACGCTGCGGTTTGGATGCTGACTTAGCAGAAGAAGTGATACCATTCTGGAAAACTTTCTGATCAGTGAATGGGTGTCGATAAGCAAACCCTCCGAGCCATGGATGGCTCGGCGGAGCCCCATGGAAGGGTTTATGCGTGTTTGCGTTCGATAGCCATTTACTGCCCCACCGATGTCCAATCTGATAATATTTTTATCTAGGATGGTATGAGGCCTCCTCCTCTTCATCAGCAATGATTGCCATGTGGACCATATGAACTATAATAAACGTTCATATGAGCCATTTTTGAGGAAAAACTCATGCCGACAGCAGTATTTAGACCACAAAAAACAAAGCAACGTCACGGTTACTTAGCCAGCATGAATCTTATCGAAAATGCATCTAAATCAATCATGGATGGAATACCGGCAAGCTCCCTTTTACATCTAATGGAAGGCGCAAAAGTCTCAGTAACAACCGTGCACCGGGCGACCAAAATACCATTATCAACCTTAAAAAGACGAGTTAAAGAAGATCAAAACTTCACCACTTTAGAGAGTGATGCAATCTATCGATTAGCAGCTTTACTTGATCAGGCTACAGAGCTGTTCGAAAATGAAGACAAAGCTCGACAATGGCTAGAAACCCCCGTTTATGGTTTAGGCGGTAAGCGTCCCATTGATATGACATCAACCACCGTTGATTTCGAGAGAGTTCAGGATCTCATTGGACGAATTGAGCACGGTGTTTACTCATGAAGCTCTATCGGCTTACGAAGAAAAAATACGCCGACGATCCCTTTTCTTCTATTGGAGCCAGAACATACGGTGGCAGATGGAATTCGAAAGGCACCGAAGCTGTTTATTTTGCGAGTTCAGAATCGCTAGCATGTTTAGAGATTTTAGTTCACATTTCTCACGATCCAGAGCTAATTGATAAGTACGATCTTTATTGCATTGACTTACCCTCTACATTAACGATGGATCTAGCCACAGAATCACTCCCAAAAGACTGGCGACAAATCCCTGAATCCAAAAGTACCCAATTAATTGGCGACGAATTCATTCGAGAAATGACCGATTTTGCCGCACTGGCAGTACCGTCGGTGATTTCACCTAGAGACATAAACTACTTAGTCAATCCGGCTCATGAGGCCATGAGGGAAATATTTGAGTCTGCAAACAAACTCGACTTCCAATTTGATCCTAGAATTTTCAAACTTTCATCAAGACACCACGAATAGTGATTGCTAAATTCACTTTGTTTTCCCAAGCCTTGATGGCATATTAATTTCCCTTTTCTCCCCCCTCTCTCAAGGACAACTCATGGGCTATGAATGGCTGGCACTTGCTGCGGCATTTCTTTGGGCTATCGCCAGTTTACTCTCTGTCACTCCTGCCAGACATCTTGGCACTTTTGCTTATAGCCGATGGAGAATGGGCTCAACCTTTACCATCCTCGCCACTATGGCCTTGATGACAGGTGGTTGGTCAACCGTAGCAGCCTCCGCCATTCCGCCAATGATGCTCTCTGGTCTGATCGGCATTTTTATCGGTGATACGGCTCTCTTTGCTTGTCTAAACCGTATGGGACCTCGCCAATCAGGATTGCTGTTCTCTTGTCACGCGGTATTTTCCACCGTGCTGGGTTACTTTCTGTTTAGTGAAAGCATGACGCCTCTTGAACTATTAGGTTCAACGCTGGTCTTCTCTGGTGTGCTGACCGCGATCTTTTTTGGTCGCAGAGGGCAAAGCAGTAACCATTTGGAAATGGTTCACGGCAATGTGTGGATAGGTTTAGGCTTGGGTTTAACCGCGGCGCTCTGCCAAGCTTTAGGGGGCGTGATTGCAAAGCCCGTGATGCAAACTAGCATTGACCCGGTGGCAGCGTCGTCCATTCGAATGCTGACAGCGTTTGTCGCACACTGCTTGTTGCGAGCGACAGGAGCGCGCGTTGCACGTCCGACGCAAAAAATGAATTGGAATATTTTTGCGATCACCACCATCAACGGTTTTATTGGTATGGCGCTCGGCATGACGCTGATTTTGTATGCCTTGCGTGAAGGAAATGTGGGTATGGTTGCGCTACTTTCTTCCACCACACCTATCATGCTATTGCCTATACTTTGGATCTACACCAAACAAAGACCAAACCGATTTGCTTGGTTAGGGGCGATTGTCGCTGTCGCTGGCACAAGTATTTTGGTCTATTAACGATCTCTTTTACTTTATTAACTCATTATTTTGATTGACTAACTATAAGAATACACAAGCAATTTGAGACAAAAATTTTGATCAATTGGCTACATTTTATTGCAACGATAGGCAGAATCATTGATCTTGCCCTACTGCAACGGCTATAAAGTGTAGTAAAATTACGCTAATTTCAGTTTTTAGTTACTTTGATTTTATTGAATTTGACGAGGTTATAACTATGTCAGCTAAGAAGCCAATGGCTCTAGTGATTCTTGACGGTTGGGGTTACCGTGAAGACAGCAGCAACAATGCTATCAGCAATGCTAATACTCCAGTAATGGATGCTTTAATGGCAAACAACCCAAATACTCTGATTTCGGCTTCTGGTATGGATGTTGGTCTACCTGACGGTCAAATGGGTAACTCTGAAGTTGGTCACACGAACATCGGCGCAGGTCGTATCGTGTACCAAGATCTCACTCGCATCACTAAATCAATCTCTGACGGCGAATTCCAAACTAACCCAGTGTTAGTGGCCGCTATCGATAAAGCCGTTGCGGCTGGTAAAGCAGTCCACCTGATGGGCCTTATGTCTCCAGGTGGCGTTCACTCTCACGAAGATCACATCTATGCAGCGATTGAACTAGCAGCCGCACGTGGCGCAGAGAAAATTTACCTACACTGCTTCCTCGATGGCCGTGATACACCACCTCGCAGCGCAGAAGGTACTTTGCAACGTTTTGACGCACTATTTGCCAAACTAGGCAAAGGCCGTATCGCATCTCTAGTTGGTCGTTACTACGCGATGGACCGTGACAACAACTGGGAACGTGTAGAAAAAGCTTACGATGTGCTAACCGCTGCGCAAGGTGAATTCACTTTCGCTTCTGCACTAGCAGGCCTAGAAGCGGCATACGCTCGTGAAGAAAACGATGAGTTCGTGAAAGCAACAGAAATCCGTGCACAAGGCCAGGAGTCTGCAGCAATGCAAGACGGTGACGCGGTGCTATTTATGAACTACCGTGCTGACCGTGCGCGCCAAATCACGCGCACTTTCGTCACTGATTTTGCCGGTTTCGAACGCAAAGTATTCCCTGCGCTAAACTTTGTTATGCTGACTCAATACGCAGCAGACATTCCTCTGCCAGCGGCTTTCCCACCAGCATCACTAGAGAACACATACGGTGAATGGTTATCGAAAGCAGGTAAAACTCAGCTACGTATCTCTGAAACTGAGAAATACGCACACGTCACTTTCTTCTTCAACGGTGGTGTTGAGAACGAATTTGCCGGTGAAGAGCGTCAACTTGTTGCTTCACCAAAAGTAGCGACTTATGACCTTCAACCAGAAATGAGCTCTGCTGAGCTAACGGACAAGCTGGTTGCAGCGATTAAATCGGGTAAATACGACGCTATCATCTGTAACTACCCGAACGGCGACATGGTTGGCCACACAGGCGTGTACGAAGCGGCAGTTAAAGCTTGTGAAGCGGTTGACGAATGTATCGGCCGTGTTGTGGAAGCTATCAAAGAAGTGGATGGTCAACTACTGATCACGGCTGACCACGGTAACGCAGAAATGATGGTTAACCCTGAAACGGGTGGTGTACACACGGCACACACGAATCTTCCAGTACCACTGGTGTATGTTGGTAACAAAGAGATCGAGTTTATCGAAGGCGGTAAACTGTCTGACCTCGCACCAACCATGCTTGCTCTGACTGGCACTGAAATCCCAGCAGACATGTCTGGTCAAGTGATTTACAAATAAGTAAAACTTGCTAAATGATGATGAAAGCCCTACTCAGTTAGTAATGTCTGTCAGTTAAGCTCAAAAAGACAGAGTTCTCGTTCCCACGGTCTGAAGTGACCCCCAATAATTGGTTGTCCAACTATTGGGGGTCACTTCAGAGCATGGGAACGAGGATTCTCTTAACTGATTGGTATTACTACTCAGTTAGGGCTTTTTTATCGCCAAAATCCGCTTAACGGTAAAAATATCGCCAATAGGTAAATAACTATGACAAAGTTTTTGCATCCGACACTCGCCTCATGCCACGCTTTGAGTATACTGGTTACTCTTTGAATCGATTGGCGAACACCCTTCTTACATGACAAGCACGCCCTACATGACAAGCACGTTAAGGCACTACCTAAAGCACTACTTCGCCAGTATGGCGTTGTGTGTCTGTTTTTCAGTTTTGTCGGTTTCTCAAGTTCTTGCGGCCTCACAGCAAGAGTTAAAGGGGGTAGCTGGAGAAATCTCTCGTCAGAAACAGGAATTATCCAAACAGCAAGGGCAACTTGATCAGCTACAACAATCTCTGAAGCAGCAAGAGATCAATATTTCAAATTTGGAAAAGCAGATTAAAGACAGCAAAAGTGACTTAACATCAGCCAATCACAACATCAACAAGCTTCAGGCGAACATTAAACAACTGGAAAGCCAACGCACTCAACAAGCTGACAAATTAAAACAACTGCTGCAAACCTATTACGTCACTCAGAATGCGACTACCAAGGGTAACTTACTCAATAACAATGTGGATGAAGATCGTATTAGCCAATACTTCCAGCATTTGGCGCAAGCACGCAGTGAAACCATTCAGGCATTGAAACAGACCCGGGAACAACTTGAAGAAAACCAAAAACAGCTTCAGCTTGAGAGAGACCAAATTGCATCTCTGCTAGAGCAACAAACCAACAAGCGTGATCAACTGGCGAAGACGCAGTCGGAGCGTAAAGGTACGGTCAACAAAATTCAGAAAAGCATTTCCGGTGACAAAGTTTACCTCGCAGAGCTGCAACGTAATGAAACCCGCTTAAAAGCGGAAATAGCCAAAGCCGCCAAACGTAATGCCATTCCGATGGATGGCATTAGCCAGCAACGTGGTAAACTTAGCTGGCCGGTCAAAGGCTCGGTATTACACAACTTTGGTGAGCGTCAAACCGGTCAGGTTGATTGGAAAGGCATTGTGATTGCAGCCAATTATGGTCAGGCGGTGACGGCGGTTTATCCGGGTACCGTGGTATTTGCTGAATATCTGCGTGGTTATGGATTAGTCGTGCTGCTCGATCATGGTAAAGGCGACATGACCTTATACGGTTTCAATCAGTCTTTGATGAAAAAAGAGGGCGATAAAGTTACCGCTGGTGAAACCATCGCTCTCGCTGGCGATACCGGAGGTCAAGCCAGACCAAGCCTCTATTTTGAAGTTCGCCGCAACAGCCGGGCAGAAAACCCGCGCACCTGGTTAACCCGATAGCTTATCAACCCGATAGCTTGCCAATCCAGTGACCAAGCCGAACCATCCATAAACATAAACTATCACTCGCAACAATCAATTTGCCTTATGCATATTTGCAGGCATATTCTATTAGGCGCTTAGCCAAAGCCTTGTCAGATAAGTCTTAACTCCTATTCATCGGCAAAATCCATGCGAAAAACGGGTTAAAATTAAACTCTCGATTAACCACTCCATCATCATTATGTGTATTACTGAAAAAGCGAAACAGCTCATCGCAGATAGCACTGACATTTTAACGCACAGTGTCATCACATTAGGAATTCAGCACGGCTACATTACCTACACGTCAAATATCAATGCAGCCTGGCGTGAATCCGTTGTCGGTGTTTCCAAAGGTTTAACTGTTTTGTTATCTAGTGAAAAAGTACACACCATGGATCCTAATATCCATATGGAACTTAATGATTGGGATGAAGAAATCACTGCTTATTTCCGTCAGCGTGCCATCGTGCATCAAAAAAGAGCCATCGAACTCTATATGTACACAGGGCTACTGAAATATTATCGGCGGGCTTATATCGATTTAATTCAATCACTGGATGCCAGTGATCACGATATTCTCTGGCTACTTTCGTTAATTCACGGTTACTTTGACCGTGGTGACGCCATCACCTGTTACGAATACCAAAAACTATCGTCTAACTCAAATCAAGAGCTGGAAGAGATCAAACAGAGCCACAGTGAAGTGCTCGACCACAAGAATCAGTTGTTATCGATTATCGAAAGTATCGACCAACCTTTATTTGATATTGACAACAAAGGTTGTATTCGCCACGCCAACGGGCTAGGACATAAAATATTGGCGCAGCACTCTCACCCCACCGATGAGCACAGCTATTGGAACGTTAACTTAGATAGCAAAGGCTTCAACGTTAATAATCTGATCCCCGATTTCAGCATCAACAGTGAGTCCGATAAGAGCAATAAACATCTGTACAACATCATCAATATTCACGGCACACCTTATGAATTGTACTTCTATACATACAAAGGCGTGGTGCCCAATAGTGATAAACACGATTCAATCATCGTGATGCTACGTGATATATCGAGTTTGGTGGCCTATGAAAACCAACTCGAATCTGAGCGACAAAAGCGTTTTGCCGAGAAAGAAGAAATTATTCAAGTTCTGGGGGAAATTCTTGAAAACCGTTCGGATGAAACGGGCTTACATGTTCGACGTGTCGCATGCGTGGCAAGCACATTAGCCATGCTGCATGGTTTGGATCATGATGATGTGACCACTATTTATACCGCAAGCCCGCTGCACGATGTGGGCAAAATCGCAGTACCTGACGCGATACTAAACAAACCCGGCAAACTCACCAAACAAGAGTTTTCCGTGGTGAAAAAACATGCCGAAGTGGGGCGAAACTTGCTACAAGGGAGCGATTCACACCTAATGCAGATGGCTTGTATTATCGCCCATGAACACCACGAGAGATGGGATGGTAACGGTTATCCTTGCGGAAAAGCGGGTGAAGATATCCATATCTTTGCTCGCATTGTGGCGATTGCCGATGTCTTTGACGCCTTACTGAGCAAGCGCCCGTACAAGAATGTTTGGGCGAAAGAAGAAGTCCTACAAGAATTTATTGACCAAAAAGGCAAGCACTTTGACCCAGAGTTAACTCAACTGCTTATCGACAACTTCGAAGCGCTCGCTCAGTTACACGCTCAGGCAGATGAGTTCAGCTTGCCGCAGATTAACCAACTGCACACCATCAACTGCGCTGTGGTATAGCCACACAACAGTCAACATTGGAATCAGAGAAGGAAAATCAATCGGCGGCTTCCTTTATTGTTTACGGTAATAATCTTCAACAGCGCTCATCAGCGTCGCAAGGTCTTTTTCTGGCAGACGATTAATTCCACCAGCCGCTTCTCTTCCGCCGCCCGTAGCAAACTGCGCACACAATTCTCCTGCCCCTTGCTTATTGTTGAGTGGAGCACGCAGAGAAACAGCATAATTTTCAGTATCGATCTGAGTCAGCACAAGATGCGCTTGTGAGGGGGACTGATTGGCAATCAAATTGCCATACACCCCACTGATACGGTGCGAGAAATCTTCATCGGGCAGCTCAAAGACTCTTAAAACGTCACTTTCGTAGTAACTCGCGACAGAAACAGCCAATAAAGTGTCCGCTTCATAAGCGGCTTTTAAAGCGTAATAAGGCGACGCGTGATCGTTAATCACATCCCATGGCGACGAATAATTCAGTAATGTTTGATAGAGCGTTGCCGGATGGAAATGCAACTGCTCAATACTTTTCCCATAACCATTGTAGTTGATAAGAGTACCAAGCTGTTTAAGCTGAGTAGACTCCGCCTCAGTGAACCCGGCCTCTTGACACATTCGGTCTGCAATACTATTAAGATTATCCCCATAAGCAGCCGCAATTGCCCAAGGGCGATATTTCCCGTCCAAAAGGCGGTCGATGATAAGTGCCGTACACATATTTGGTTCTAAATAAATATGCGCTACCAGTTGGTGATGAGTCGGAATATCTCCGGCTTGATGATGATCGGCATAAAACACCTCAGCCCCAGCATCAAGTGCAGCCAACAGAGCCGTGCTGTTTTTCTGCAGCGAAATATCCAGCACAGTAAGCGAGTCACCCGCTTGCGGGTTCAATTTTTCAAGTAACTGAATATCGCGTTTCACCCCAGTGACTAATTGCGCGTCACGAGGCTCGGCAAGCCTGAGCTGAAGAAGTGAGATGATACCATCGGCATCACCATTAAAAACGTCGTAGTGCATGGGAAATGAGTCTTTAAACGTAAATCGATAAACGTACTGATAGCCTATAAACTATCAGTGTTGCTTGCGTTACCAAAAGACATAAAAATTATAACTCATGCCCATTCAACAGATTAGGCATAAAGAGATTGTATCCCATCCTCTAACAGTTGTAGCTGCTCAATGCCTTGCTCCGTGGCACACGGTTTCACCAATGAAATGGCTTGCAGCATACCTTGATAAATAACTCGCTCAGTGATTTTGGTTTTCAAACACATTGCTGACTGGTACGCCAGCCAACCGGAGTAAACCATATGCAATGATGTCACTAAAGTTTCCAGTTCCTCTTTTTCAACCTCAAGCAGCTCCATATCAACAAAGTTCTGCATAATATTAATCAAGTTCACATGCAGTTTCTGTTGGGAAGAGATGTATTCAACATGCAATTCTTCATCACGCTGTAAGATTTCCGGCAAGTTTGAATAGAAGAAACGATACTTCCACATCAAATTAAACATGGAGTCCAGATAGTGCTTTAACAGCGTTAAGCTTTCATATTGCCCTTGCAGCGGCGTAAAACGTTCAATCAACTCTTGCGAATACAACGCAAAAATCTCTCGTACTATCTCCTGTTTATTGCGGAAGTGATAATAGAGATTCCCCGGGCTGATTTGCAGATAGGCAGCAATATGGTTAGTTGTGATGGCACGCTCACCATTTTCATTAAAAAGCTCTAGGGCGGCGTGAACAATTTTGTCTCTTGTCTTCATTAGCTTGCCAGATTGTCATTGACTCTATCGCAGTATAAATCAGAGATAGCTAAAGTAAAATCGAGTAGGGTGAGGCGTTACCGCCTCATCCCTCTCACAGAACCGTACGTACGGACCTCGTATACGGCTCATGCATACTTCCATTCAGCATAATTGCTAAACACATACCCTGTTCCTACTTGCTCAAGATTTACCAACCCCAGTTCGTTGAACCATTGGTTTGGCATCGCATAACTGGCTAGAGGACTTTGCGCATTTCTCCAACTACTCATTCGGATAAATCTAAACGGCGGCTTATATCCAAGC
>NZ_JBKEBW010000144.1:0-5198 GCF_047973365.1 Vibrio sp.
AGACAGCCGTAGAAATGATTACATGATGTTGTCCCTCCTGGACTTTCAAAATACCACTACGGCTAATGCGGTATTTTTCCTTTTTACTTGCCTGTGTTTCTAAATTTTTAACTTCATTTGACAGGGTGCTTTTCGCAGTAGAATAGAAACCTGCCGAGAGCGCCCATCCTTGTTGGCTTTAATCCATTCTCACAAAATCTCTGATAATCCCTGAAAATCTCACTCTTTTTTATTTATAGTTACTCATTACACGATGGCATTAAAGTTCTAGCGTATGACCGCCTTATTAGTGATGCAGATTTAGATTTCTATTTGTCATTCGATAATGAACGAGTAGGTGAAATGCAAGCGCAAGCTATGTTAGATGCGAAACCTAAAGGAAATTATTTCTTGATGGGCGGAGCTCCAACAGATAACAATGCAAAACTTTTCCGCCAAGGTCAGATGAACATTCTTCAACCTAAAATTGATTCTGGCGACATCAAGGTTGTAGGTGATCAATGGGTTAATTACTGGCTTGCAGAGAACGCGTTAAAAATTATGGAGAACGCTCTTACCGCAAACAATAACCAAATAGATGTTGTTGTTGCGTCAAATGATGCGACTGCAGGCGGAGCGATTCAGGCATTAGAAGCACAAGGTTTGGCTGGTAAAGTTTCTATCTCTGGTCAGGATGCGGATTTGGCAGCGTTACGTCGCATCGTCAACGGTACGCAGACAATGACCATCTATAAACCAATTACAACTCTAGCAAGCCGCGCAGCTGAAATTGCTGTGGAGTTAGGTAACGATAAAGCACCTGCTCATAATTCTTCTCTTAATAATGGCATGAAAGGTGTACCTGCTTGGTTACTAGATCCTGTTGCCGTTACTTCTAAAAATATTAAAACAACTGTTGTTCGTGATGGGTTCCACGCAGAAAGTGAAATTTATCAATAATGGCATTAAAAGCGTTAAGAATTTTTCTTAACGCTATTTTTATTGGGAGTGACAATTATGTCTTCTTTATTAGAAATGCGAAATATAGTTAAGTGCTTTGGGCCAGTTCGTGCGCTTGATGGTATTAGTATTAGTCTAAATAAAGGTGAAATATTATCTTTGTGCGGTGAGAATGGATCAGGCAAATCGACTTTAATGAAAGTTCTATGTGGTATCTATCCACATGGCGATTATGAAGGCGAGATAATATACAACGGTAAAGTAATTGAACCTAAAAATATATCTAATACAGAAAATCTAGGCATAGCAATTATTCACCAAGAACTAACTTTAGTAAAAGAACTGAGTATTCTGGAAAACTTGTTTCTAGGCTCTGAAATCTGCACTAATGGCATATTAAATCACGAGCTAATGTTTTATGAAGCAAAGCTTCTATTAGAAAAAGTTAACTTGGCCGTTTCACCTGAAACGAAAGTCGGAGACTTAGGCGTAGGTCAGCAGCAGCTGGTAGAAATAGCTAAGGCGATGTCAAAAAATGCCAAGCTACTCGTACTCGATGAGCCTACGGCACCACTGACAGAATCTGAGACAGAGATACTACTCAATCTAGTTAAAGAGTTGAGGGCGTCGGGTGTTAGTTGCATTTATATCTCCCATAAATTGGGGGAAGTTAAAGAGATTTCTGATCATATTTGCATCATACGCGATGGCGTACATATTGGTACTCGACACACGAGTGAGATGACTACCGACGACATCATTACCATGATGGTTGGTCGAGAAATGAAACAGCTTTTCCCAAGAGAAGATCATGATATTGGTGAAGTAGTTCTTGAAGTCAAAAATGTGAATGCTTGGGATAAATCAAATTCCGCGATTCCAAAAGTTAGAAACGCAAGTTTTGAGTTACGTAAAGGTGAAATCCTAGGAATTTCCGGTCTAGTTGGAGCTGGTCGTACAGAGTTAATGGAATGTCTGTACGGCTGCTACCTTGGCAAAAATGAAGGGAGCTACATATTACAAGGCGAACAAATACAAATTAAGAACAGTAAGGACGCCTTAGATTTTGGTATCGCGATGGTACCAGAAGACCGGAAGAGAAACGGCATCGTACCAATTATGTCCGTGGGGCAAAATATGTCACTTTCTGCCCTAGATTCATTATCAAAATACGGTGTGCTAGATGACACGCTAGAAGCAAACGTAATTAAAGAAAATATTAAACAACTTACTGTAAAAACACCGAATGCAGAATTAGCAATTAAAAACTTATCAGGTGGTAATCAACAGAAAGCTATTTTGGCCCGCTTTCTAATGATCAATCCGAGCATATTGATATTGGATGAACCAACACGAGGCATTGATGTTGGCGCGAAATATGAAATTTATAAATTGATGTTCAAATTGGTCAAACAAGGCATAAGCATAATTATGGTTTCTTCTGAATTACCAGAAGTATTAGGTATTAGTGACCGTGTGTTAGTTATGCATGAAGGTGTAATTAAAGGCAATTTGATTAATGAAAATCTCACTCAAGAAATAATTATGGATTGCGCTTTATCAGAAGGAGTAGCAGCGTGATGGAACAATCTAGAGAATTAACGAAAGGCGCTAATGCTAGCCTATTAAGCCGAATCAAAGGCGGCAACTTTCAGATGCTAGTTATGGCGTTGGCGATCGTGTTTATCATGATATTTTTCAGTGTTATGACTGACTGGAGTTACTTAACGCCTCGCAACATTTCTAATCTTTTTAGACAAACTGCTATCACCGGTATTTTGGCTATAGGTATGGTGTTTGTCATTATCAGTGGTGAAATAGACTTATCAGTTGGCTCAATGATGGGCCTTTTAGGTGGTTTAGCGGCTATTTTAGATGTTTGGTTTGGTTTGCCATTACCGATCACTATTCTTATTACTTTGTGCTCTGGTTTGGTTTTGGGTGCTTGGAATGGTTGGTGGGTCGCATATCGTAAAGTGCCTTCTTTCATTGTTACCTTGGCCGGATATTTGGCTTTCCGAGGCATACTCATAGGGATAACTAACGGTACAACTGTAGCGCCTATCTCAGAAGTGATGGGAGTTATTGGTCAAAGCTATTTGCCAAATATGCTTAGCATAATTGCCGGTGTTTGTTGTTTATCTGTCTACTTTGGTTGGCAGAAAAAGCGCAATGTCATGCGTAAGAAATACGAGTTATCGGTTCCTTCAATGCAAGTATCGCTAGTTAAAAACACGTTAATCGGTCTTGGTGTTCTTTCAGTTATCTTTGTTCTGAACGAATACCGTGGAGTGCCTACACCGGTTCTTCTACTCACTTTCTTTGTGCTTGTTGGTTCGTTTATCGCGACAAAATCAAGATTCGGTCGACGCATTTATGCGATAGGTGGCAACATTGAAGCAAGCAGACTTTCTGGTATTAACGTTGAGCGTACTAAGCTTCTTGTTTATGCAATGAATGGTTTCTTGGTGGCTGTTGCTGGATTGGTGTTGAGTTCTCGTTTAGGGGCTGGTTCACCTTCAGCGGGTAATATTGCAGAGCTTGATGCTATAGCTGCCTGTGTCATCGGCGGAACCAGTATGGCCGGTGGTGTTGGTACCGTTTTCGGTGCGGTAATAGGGGCATTTATCATGGCGTCTTTGGATAACGGCATGAGCATGATGGATGTACCGACGTTCTGGCAATACATTGTGAAAGGCGGAGTTTTACTGTTGGCTGTCTGGATGGATAGCGCGATGAAAAAACAGCGCTAAGGAATTTTAATAATAAACGTAGTCTCTCACCCCCAATAAAGTGACTACAGCTCCTGTACTAATTATTCCTAAACATTAGGCACCACTGTCCGTACAGTGGTGTTTTTTGTACATACCACCAATGCATTTAACCGAATAGAAAACATTTAATCATATTGACGTTCCAGATCAAATTTCCCCATTATTTTAAAAATGAGCTTCTTGATAAAGTTGGTTGGGTAATAAGTATGGATTTTAGCATCGATGATTAACTTGCCATTAGACGCTGATAGGGTATGTAATCCTTCATCAAAGGGTTTTACCGGGGTTATTTCGTTTAAATAAGATTCCTGATATTTCTCTGGTGTGAGAATGTCAATGTTCATCACATAAATGCTTTTTCCATAGGCACCATCACAATTTTGTCCGAGACGATAAATAGAACCATCATTTTCAATTATTTTACCTGCATTTCTTCCACCGCGAATATTGTCGCGGATCGGCGAGCAGGGATGCTCGTAGAATGGACCAGATAGTGAATGTGCAGTAAATAAACGTTGTTGGTGTGGGGTTATGGCTGATGAGGTAAATAAATACCAGCAATTGTCTTTATGAAAAATATTGCTATCTATGCAGTCAACACCCTCTAGTAGATTTTTTATCCAGATAAATTTGTTTAAATGGTTATCGTACTGATATAAGGATAGACAATTCAGATCGCTAGTTTCAGGGACTAGATAAGTTTTATCCTGATGTTCAAAAATCATCGGATAAGATTTATGACCTTTGATTTTATTTATGTCGACAAAGAATGGCTGCTCCTGCGCCTGAAGATCATAGCATTTGAGCTTGCCTTTTCCTTTGGTATAGTCAAACACTTCGCATGCAATATAGTTAATGCCCTTTATCTGAAATAGGAACGGATCCGCGGTAAAATTAAATGAGTTACATTTTAGCCACTCGATGTCGTTTGATTCCACACCTCTATGGAGAACGACGTCTAATGGTAAATGAACCAGTCCTATGCGCCAGTGTTCTAACTCGAACAGTTTTTTACGGAGCTTATGATAGATCGTGAGCAAGAGCGTTCTTCCTAATATTGAACCAAAGTCAGTGTATCGACATGTCATCAAACCGAACATAACTTAACAAAAACAAGACAATGTCAGAATCTAGTAAGATGTCAGATCGCTGTTCCTGCTGCAAAAATCAGTTCAACGCTGGGTAGTTTAGCCACCCATATCAAAGATCATCTGGCGGATCTTGCATAATTAAAGGTAATCGAGTAGGGTGAGGCGTTACCGCCTCATCCCTCTCACAGAACCGTACGTACGGACCTCGTATACGGCTCATGCATACTTCCATTCAGCATAATTGCTAAACACATACCCTGTTCCTACTTGCTCAAGATTTACCAACCCCAGTTCGTTGAACCATTGGTTTGGCATCGCATAACTGGCTAGAGGACTTTGCGCATTTCTCCAACTACTCATTCGGATAAATCTAAACGGCGGCTTATATCCAAGC
>NZ_JBKEBW010000052.1:0-6971 GCF_047973365.1 Vibrio sp.
CGCTTCCAGCTTAGCTTCCGCACTAAGAGAATGGCCATCAATTAAAAATGAATTTGAACCATGCATAGTGAAAACATGAGCCCAATAACGAACATGTTTTGTTGGGACAGAATATTTTTCAGCGAGCTCTCGAGGAGTGGAGCCATCAAGATACTTTTTAGCTACTTTGAACTTTAACTCGCGACTGTATTTGGACATAAATAAAAGACCCCCAATAATTGGTTGTCCAACTATTGGGGGTCACTTCAGTTTCTTAATTTTGTCTTTTCCGTAGAGAGTCTCGTCCATCACTTGTTTAACAACCACTTCGCCAGTAATCATATAGGCTGAAGCAAATTGAAAATTCATCGTGTGTCTCCGCAATTTTTGTACACTTACCACTAAATTTGTGCGTGAACTATATCACACAAATAAGCGATAACAAGACATCGATTACACTCTTTTATGCAATAACGATTAACTTCTTTTTGGTTGTTTATATGTTTTGCCCGCAGCTTGATATGTATCTCTTTGTTTAACTTCAAAATTAAAATCAAAGAACCAAGCAACGAATTTAATGACATCGTCACCTTCATTCATTACGTGTTCGACGAATTCTTGCTCTTCACCTTGTTCGTCCTGTTGTAACGTTACGTGATAAATGCGTTTTTCTCCGTCAACCTCAGCTAATTGAAACTGACCGGTTAAGGACTGTGCCGCTTGGGCTATCTCTTCGTCTTCATTGGATTTAAGCAGCTCTAAAGCTTGAGGTAAATTTTCTTTATCACATAAGCTCTTCACTAAAGCTTCAAATTCGTCTTGTTGCATAAAATATTCTCCTCAATCAATTACGAGCGGATTATAAACGTAAAATTCACCAATTCGATACAGGTGCTATGACTTAAAATCACAGCCAAATAAAAAGCCCCATCAGATGATAGGGCCTAATTAACATCAACAATTCAGCAATTACCCTTCTTGGGGTACATCTTTGACGTTTGAAGCAAGCATGCTCTCTCTCTCGTCTAAGATTTTATTTAGCTCATCACGACGGGTAAGGAACACGGACATTTCGTTCTTAGGTACTGATGTCGCCATTGGAATATTCGCTTTCATGGCATCCACCGGACGACCGCGAACAATCAACTCATAATGCACATGTGGACCCGTTACGCGACCTGATTGGCCTGATAAGCCAATACGTTGGCCACGCGTAACCTTTTGTCCTTTGCGCACCAATATTTTACTGAGATGCAAGTAACGAGTGGTGTAGGTGTTGTCATGTTTGATAACCACATAGTTGCCAGCATAGGGGTGGTTGCGAGTCATGATCACTTCACCATCACCCGTGGATAGTACTGGTGTGCCTATTGGCGTGGCGAAATCCGTACCATTATGTGGTGTATAGACCCCAGTAACAGGGTGATGACGGTTTGGATCGAAACCTGATGACATTCTCCAACGTGTTTTTGTTGGATAACGTTGAAAAGCACGTTGAAGACTGTTGCCATCTTTGTCGTAATACTGCCCGTCTTTGTATAAATACGCAGAGATTTCGTTTTTGCGATTTAAAATTTTAACTGCCTGAATTTCTCGATTACCTGTCAGCTTATCACCAACATATTGACGCGATTGAACCACTTCAAATTGGTCACCGGCGCGTAGATCTCGGCCAAAATTCACTTTATCTTTTAACAAAGCAACGATTTGGTCGATCTCGGCACTGCCTAAACCGAGCTTATTCGCTGATTGTGAAAAACTACCCTGAATTTCACCGACCAGAGCAAACTCCTTCCAGCGACTGGGAAGTGTCACATCCTTATATTCATAGCTGCCATCTGCAACACGCGAATACACCGCTCGTTCGACCAAACTAAATTCTAGTTCCATCTTCGCCAGCGTATGCTCTTCCTCACCAGACCAGAAACGCAGTGTATTACCTGGCTTTAACGTATCAAGGGACAGATAGTTTAAATCTGTTTCCATAATCTTCATCAGCTCTTGGTAGGAATAACCAAGCTGACTAAAGATACTACTTAAATTGTCACCCGCTTTGATGACATATTCGTAGTCTGGCAGCGGATCACTCTCATGCTTCGATTCACTAAAGATGGCTTCTACCACTTCTGATTCAGGAAGAGATAGAGCGATACTTTGCTGGTTCGCCCCAGGATTTGACGATAACAAGACGGCTGCAGCAACTACAATAGGTAATCCTATTGCAAAGGCTTTCTTTCGATTAGAAAGCTCTGAAAATCGCAAAATAATTGATTTTGAAAGCACAACCTTACCTGTGTAAATGACCTAAAAGAGGCACAGATTAAGGCTTTCTCAACAAAATGTCATTATTGGACGAGTAAAGAAACGTAAAAAGGCACAAAAGTGCCTTTTTTATAACTGTGTTTTATAGCGAAAGTTTAGATATTATTAACCCTATAACATGGACTTAACCACATGGTTACTATACTCAAACTACTTGAAGTTGCAGGTAGGCGGCAAGTGAGTGAATCCCCATGAGCATAGATAAACTATGTGATTGGGGTGAACGAACGTAGACAACACCGCTGCAGCTTCAAGTAGGAAGAGTATAAACGAAATTATTGATGGGTAGAGATCATACAATTATCTTCACCATATCCGTTTGGAATATATTGATCTGCTTGTGGGTCATTGACCCATAATTTTTCATCCAATAAATAGCGAAACTGATAATTAGAATCTTTAGGTAACCGAGCTTTAAACTTAAAAACGCTAGTTTTAGGCACTTTCTTCATTGGTTTAGATTGCCAATCAAGAAAATCAGCAACAATAGCCACATTGGAAGAGACATCTGGAGCATCCAGCTCGAATGTAACTTCAACTTCATCTTTTGTCTTAAAGAAACGCTTATTAATCATCTCAAACTCCATTTTTGTGCAAAAAGTGTTCTACTAGACCAATGATAGAAACTCAATAACAAACTTTCAAATTTAGCTGACGAATAAAGCCGCAAAGTTGACAACTGCCGGCTGCAAATAAAGGGGGTATTTATTAGCAAAAAAAGCATCCCAATCCTACCTTTACAGAATAGGAAATGAGCGTAGAATCAAACGCCTTTCGGTTACCCTACCATTTTTAAGGCTATTAACATGTTTGCCATCTATGAATCCCACAAAGCCGGTCTGTTAAAAAGTAAGCATTGGCTAAACAACTTAAGTGCGGGATTGATTGTCGGTGTGGTTGCGCTTCCACTTGCGATGGCTTTTGCTATTGCATCAGGCGTTAAACCTGAACAAGGTATCTATACTGCGATTATTGCAGGACTGATTGTTTCTATCTTCGGCGGTTCAAGAGTCCAAATTGCAGGACCGACTGGCGCGTTTATTGTTATTTTGGCCGGTATCGTTGCCCAATATGGCATAGGTGGTTTGCAAATAGCGACCATGATGGCAGGTGTCATTCTGTTAATCCTCGGTATAACCAAACTAGGCAGTATCATTCGTTATATTCCTGATCCGGTTATCGTCGGTTTTACAAGTGGTATTGGTGTTATCATTTGGGTCGGCCAATGGCAAGATTTCTTTGGCCTGCCAAAGAACAATGGGGAGCATTTCCATCAAAAGCTGCTTTCTATATTTAGTGCGTTCCCACAATTTCACTTAACAACAACGGTGTTGGCCATTCTCTCTTTAGCTTTAGTGGTTTTCGGCCCTAAAATTCCAAAGTTGTCTCGCATCCCTGGACCGCTATTAGCACTCGTGGTTGTGACCACTTTGCAATACGTTGTGGGTTTTGACGGAGTGCGCACTATTGGCTCAACTTTCGGCGGCATTCCTCAAGGTTTACCAGAACTCGCTATCCCAGAGATCACTTTTTCTCAAGTCATTCAGTTAATCGGCCCTGCTTTTGCGATTGCGATGCTCGGCGCCATTGAATCACTGCTTTCTGCGGTAGTTGCGGATGGTATGTCTGGAACCAAGCATAATTCTAACCAAGAGCTTGTCGGTCAAGGCATAGCGAATATTATTGCCCCTATTTTTGGCGGCATTGCCGCAACAGGTGCCATAGCCCGTACTGCAACAAACATCCGAAATGGAGGCAATAGCCCTCTCGCAGGTATCGTTCATGCTCTAACTCTAGTGGTTATTTTATTAGTGTTGGCACCTCTGGCGGCCAACATTCCGCTTGCTACACTGAGCGCCATTTTGTTTGTTGTCGCTTGGAACATGAGTGAAATCCCCCATTTCATTAAGTTAGTCCAACGAGCACCAAAAGCAGATGTTGCAATTCTACTGATCACTTTTAGTTTGACCGTTTTTGCTGACTTAGTAGTTGCGGTAAACATAGGGGTGATTATTGCCATTTTGCACTTTGTAAAACGTATGGCTTCAAGTGTGGAAGTCAAAGCATCAAGCGCTGAAGAACTAAGCTCCGACTTACAACGCCACGGTAAAGATGCATTACCAAGAGAGCTGGCTATTTATGCTCTCGACGGACCATTCTTTTTTGCCGCGGCAGAAACGTTTGAGCGAGTGATGAGCAGTATTCAGGAGACACCGAAAATACTTATCATCCGTTTGAGATGGGTACCGTTTGTCGACATTACCGGATTACAAGCGCTCGAAGAAATCATTGAAAACTTCCATCATAAAAATGTCACTGTGTTAATTTCTGGCGCAAACCCACGCGTAACTCAAAAGTTAAGCCGCGCTGGAATTATTCATCTGCTAGGCGAAGATAATGTCTATAAAAATTTCGATGATGCACTGAGTGAAAGCTTAAATACCATAGATAAAATGGCATTAACAAATTCAGAACCCGCATAACACGGGAAACCACATTATTTTCCTATCAATAGTTAAATTGATGCTCTTGGTCGAATAACCAAGAGCATTTTTTTATAATTTTGTAAGTTATATATACAAACCCAATACCAAGCCGCCAAGTCTGTGCCTAACATCACATTAAGAATACAGACTGTTTTCTACAAACCGCCCGCCAATGTAACAATAACGAAACAAACAACCATATTCTTCCAATCCCAAAGTGGAAAGGAGTGAATATTTACCCCTTTTTGATGAATAGTATTGCTAAGAATCAAAAAAGTAGATATTCTCGCGCCGATGAGTAAATACGGATGTTTAGTGAATTAATATGCCAAGGATAGGGTGATAATTGACTAGTAGTAACACGAGAAAAATAATGCAAGATAACGCCCAAACATTAGATACTTCAGTAGAACAAAAATCTGCTGGAAGCTTATGGATGTTCCTGATCCCTTCTTTGGTCGGGGTGTTCCTATTTATGGCACCGATCAGTTATGATGGTTCTTTCACAATCCCTGTTGCTGTACTCGCTAAATCAGTACAAGCTTTATTTGGTGATTCATTAGTTGCAATTCTAACCACAATAATTGCATTTATGTCGGTTGCATCTTTGGCAACAAAACTTTTAAAGCCGGCATTCATTGTTGAAAACTCATTCTTGAACAGTCTGTTTAATCCTTCTTGGTTATGGCTCGTTGTGCGAGTGGTTGGTGGTGCTGCGGTCATTATGACATTCTTCCAAATTGGTCCTAAAGCCATTTGGGAAGAAAACACTGGTGGACTGGTTTTAGAAGGTTTATTGCCAACACTATTTTCTGTGTTTATTTTTGCAGGTCTACTGCTACCGCTATTGCTTAACTTTGGCCTGTTAGAATTGATGGGAGCATTGTTAAGTAAAGTGATGCGTCCTCTATTTAACTTACCTGGTCGCAGCGCTATTGACTGTGTCGCATCTTGGCTCGGTGATGGCAGTGTTGGTATCCTACTAACCAGCAAACAATACGAAGACAAATTCTATACTCAACGTGAAGCTGCCGTGGTTGGTACCACATTCTCAGCAGTATCTATCACCTTCAGCCTAGTTGTTATTGCCCAAGTAGAACTCGAACATTTGTTCTTGCCTTTCTATGGAGCTATCTGCTTAGCCGGTTTTATTGCAGCGATTATTATTCCTCGCTTACCGCCACTGAGCTTGAAGAAAAATACCTTCATTGATGGTACAAAACCAGCACCTGACGCCGACGCAATTCCAAAAGGCCACTCCTCACTTTCTTGGGGTATGAACCTTGCTCTAAACAAAGCTGGTCAAGTGAAGTCATTCAAGTCTGTGTTTGGCGAAGGCGTTCGTAACGCTATTGACATGGTATTTGGCGTACTGCCTGTCGTTATGGGTTTAGGCACGGTTGCACTGGTCATCGCGGAATACACATCTATATTTTCAGTTCTAGGTCAACCATTTATTCCTTATCTAGATCTATTAGGTATTCCCGAAGCAGTTAAGGCATCTGAAACGATTGTTGTTGGTTTCGCTGACATGTTTATTCCGGCAATCCTTGCAGCGTCAATCGACAATGAGATGACTCGTTTTGTTATCGCAGCCATGTCGGTAACTCAACTTATCTACATGTCTGAAGTGGGTGCACTAATGCTAGGCAGCCGTATCCCAGTTAACTTTGTAGAACTATTCGTTATCTTCATTCTACGTACGTTAATCACACTGCCTGTCATCGCAGCGGTTGCACATATCATTTTCTAAGAACAATTTAACTTATACCGTTCTAGGTAAAAATGTGATCAGATTGAGCATCGGTAGAACAGCGAATGAGTGTCGAACACAAACACGCATAAACCCTTCCATGGGGCTCCGCTGAGCCATCCCTGGCTCAGAGGGTTTGCTTATCGATGCCCATTCACTGATCAGAAAGTTTTCCAGACTGGTAATCGAGTAGGGTGAGGCGTTACCGCCTCATCCCTCTCACAGAACCGTACGTACGGACCTCGTATACGGCTCATGCATACTTCCATTCAGCATAATTGCTAAACACATACCCTGTTCCTACTTGCTCAAGATTTACCAACCCCAGTTCGTTGAACCATTGGTTTGGCATCGCATAACTGGCTAGAGGACTTTGCGCATTTCTCCAACTACTCATTCGGATAAATCTAAACGGCGGCTTATATCCAAGC
>NZ_JBKEBW010000133.1:0-15932 GCF_047973365.1 Vibrio sp.
GTTTAGATAATGCAGTGGCTGAAAACTTCTTCGCTTTACTCAAAACAGAGATGTATCACGGTCAAAGCTTCACTGATGCTGATGAACTGATTGCAAATATCGAAGAATATATAGAGTATTACAATACAAAACGGATTAAGGTGAAATTTAAAGGCCTGACTCCGATAGAATATCGAAATCAGGCCTTGCAAGCCGCTTAACAGAAATGTCCAACTTTATGGGGTCACTTCACTGCGTGGGAATGCATATTTAACTCACAGAAAGTCAAATTCACTGCCTATTTAAGCTCGGGTATGCATTCCCACGGGGGACCGTGGGAACGAGTAAAATAAAAATTATGCTTAAAAATTAGGTAGTTAAGCTTCAACTTCTACGTTGAACAAAGATTCCATGTTCAAGCCTTGTTTCATCAGAATCTCTCTCAAACGACGTAAACCTTCAACCTGAATTTGACGAACACGTTCGCGAGTAAGGTTAATTTCACGTCCAACTTCTTCCAGTGTTGAAGGCTCATAGCCTAACAAACCAAAACGTCGTGCTAACACTTCTTTCTGCTTAGGATTTAGCTCTTCTAGCCACTCAATCAACGAATCACGAATATCGTCGTCTTGAGTTGACACTTCAGGATCGGAGTTATTAATGTCTGGAATAATATCGAGTAGCGCTTTATCCCCATCACCGCCAATCGGTGTATCAACAGAGCTAATACGTTCATTCAAACGCAGCATCTTGCTGACATCATCAACCGGTTTGTCTAACTCAACCGCGATCTCTTCCGCGGTAGGCTCATGATCGAGCTTTTGCGAAAGTTCGCGTGCGGTACGTAGATAAATATTAAGTTCTTTAACCACGTGAATTGGCAGACGAATAGTGCGAGTTTGGTTCATCAACGCACGTTCGATCGTTTGGCGGATCCACCAAGTAGCGTAGGTTGAAAAGCGGAATCCACGTTCCGGATCGAATTTTTCAACCGCACGGATCAAGCCCAAGTTACCTTCTTCAATAAGATCCAGTAAAGCGAGTCCGCGATTACTATAGCGACGAGAAATTTTCACCACCAAACGTAAATTACTTTCGATCATACGACGTCTTGCCGCTTCGTCTCCACGGAGCGCACGGCGAGCATAAAGAACTTCTTCTTCGGCGGTTAAAAGAGGTGAGAAACCAATCTCGCTGAGATACATCTGAGTTGCATCTAAGCTTTTGGTTGAGGCATCGAACTCTTCACGGATATCTTCCGTTTGCTCAATGTCATCGTCTTCGGTAGTGAGTTTTACGTCAACTTCAACAATGTCTGTTGAATCAATATCTAAGTCAAACTCTTCTTCCTTGGTTACTGTATTGCTGATACTCATAGCGCCTCCCCCGGCGAGCTAGCAAGACATTACTACTCAATATGTCACGACATCACTCTTCACAAGTATGTTTAAGGTAAATAGCGGTTTGGATTGACCGATTTACCTTGATAACGAATTTCAAAGTGCAGGCGAACGCTGTTGGTACCTGAGCTGCCCATTGTTGCTATTTTTTGACCAGCTTTAACACTCTGTCCTTCTTTAACCAACAGTTGATCATTATGGGCATAAGCACTTAAGTAATGCTCATTATGCTTGACGATGATTAAGTTGCCATAACCTCGCAATGCATTACCCGAATAGACCACGCTTCCTGCAGCAGTAGAAGTAATGGATTGACCACGCTGTCCTGCGATATCAATACCTTTATTTCCTTGATCTCCTGCCGAAAAGTTTTTAACAACTCTCCCTTTCGTTGGCCACAGCCACTTATCGACTTTATCGTTCTGTGGTTTAGGTTTACTTACAGTTTTGTTAATGTTTTGTTGAGTATTAGAACCAACATACTCTTTTGTTTTCGATTGTTCAATCGCCTTAACTGGATCTTTCTTAACCGAATTGGTTGATTTGTTAGCTGAAGCACTATTAGTATTTTTACTCGATTTCGTAGTATTTTTACTCGGTTTCGGGGGAGAAACCGTAGCAGAAGTTGCGGCTACTGGAGCCGTAACGGCAGCCGTTGCTCCCGTGACAGCAGCGCCAGATGAAGAACTATTGCCAGCGCCTGTACCAGCATAAGCAGGAGGATGATAAGCAGGACTCCAAAGCCTTAGCTTCTGTCCTGGATGTATGGTGTAAGGGGCTTGTAGCTTATTGAATTGAATAATATCGTTAACGTCTTTATCAGTGATATAAGCGATAAAATATAGGGTATCACCGCGCTTCACTTGATAGTAACTACCGCGATAACTGCCTCGATTTATATCGCGATAATCCTTTTTCAACCCAGACACTGGCGCAGGAGAACTCGCTGTACAGCCTAACAATAAGCCACACAGTGCAAACGCTAGCAATGTCTTGAGCTGAAAACACTTCATTACGCGAGATCACCAGCGACTAACGGGACAAAGCGTACTGTTTCTATTCGCTGAGAAATAAACTCATCACCTTTACGTATTATTTTGTAGAGCTGTTGCTCATCGTCACCAACGGGTATCACCAAGCGTCCTCCATCAGCCAGTTGATCCAACAACGCTTGCGGGATTTTCTGCGCAGCGGCCGTAACTATGATTGCATCGAATGGTGCTTTAACAGCCCATCCTTGCCATCCATCACCATGCTTGGTTGATACGTTATAAATATCAAGCTGCTTTAACCGGCGTTTCGCTTCCCATTGCAGCGATTTAATCCGTTCAACCGAAAACACATGATCAACCAGATGAGACAAGATCGCAGTCTGATAACCGGAACCTGTGCCCACTTCCAGCACTCGACTATTTTGTTGCAATTCCAATATTTGAGTCATTTTTGCAACGATATACGGCTGAGAGATGGTTTGCCCCTGGCCAATCGGCAACGCATTATTGTCATAAGCCTGATGAACCATCGCTTGAGAGACGAAGTACTCACGAGGCAACTGGTGGATTACCTGCAACACACGTTGATCAGTAATACCGTTTGCTAATAAAAACTGAATTAACTTATCGGCTTTTGGATTAGCCATCAGTTCTTTCCTTTAACCAATGATCCATACTCGCTAATGACTCATGTGCCGTAAGATCGACCTGCATAGGCGTCAGTGAAACAAAACCATGCTCGATAGCATGGAAATCGGTGCCTTCGCCAGCATCTTGCTCTTTACCCGGAGGACCTAACCAATAAATATCATGACCTCGGGGATCTTTCTGCTTAATCATGCTTTCTGCGTGATGGCGAGCACCTAAACGAGTCACTTTTGTTCCTGCCAATTTTTCAAATGGAACATCAGGGATATTAATGTTCAATAGCCGGTTGGTTGGAATCGCTCTGCGCAGATGTTGCTCCACCAGTTGGCGAGCAATTTTCCCTGCAGTGGCAAAATGTTGATTGCCAACTAATGAAAATGCGATGGATTGAACACCTAAAAAATGTCCCTCCATTGCTGCGGCAACCGTTCCTGAGTAAAGAACATCGTCACCTAGATTTGCGCCATGGTTGATGCCGGTTAGCACGAGATCTGGCATGGAATCTTTTAACAACTCATTCAAAGCAAAATGCACGCAATCCGTTGGTGTGCCTTGTACTGAGTACGTGTTCGGCGCAACGATAGAGACACGTAAGGGCTGCTCTAGTGTTAAAGAGTTCGATGCACCAGAGCGATTTCGGTCAGGAGCAACAATGATCACTTGCGCAAGATCAGAGATAGCGTCA
Source organism: Vibrio sp. (assembly GCF_047973365.1). Lineage (GTDB taxonomy): Bacteria > Pseudomonadota > Gammaproteobacteria > Enterobacterales > Vibrionaceae > Vibrio. Next base: position 3,705 of record NZ_JBKEBW010000133.1, read on the forward strand.
GCCAAAGCGTGAATACCATCGGCAAACACGCCATCATCATTGCTTAACAGTACTTTTAGCTTTTTATCACTCATACACACGCTCTACAGGGATCTCTTCTATTAGTTCTCTCACAATCGATGTCGCAAAGCTGCCAGCATCAAGAGCAAATTTTAACGTAATAGCATCACCGTTCACTTGCCAAGTTAAATCTTGTGCTTTCAACGAGATCGCTCGGCGATCATGGCGCATACGGTTACCACGAATCAGCTTCATTAAATCTTGTTCTGCATCTACGAATTGCTGTTCAATTTCCTGCGCTTGGGCTTGTGTCGGCAACGCGTTATCACCTGCTAAAGCTGCGGAAATTTGCACTTTATCCTGGTTAAGCAATTGATTGAACTCCGCAAGGTGTTCAGCATTGACTAAAGTTTGCTCACCGTTCACTAACGCAATATCACCTTCGACAAAACGGTAGAAACAGTTTTGCTCAATACGCGCAGAAACAATGCAGTTAAATATCCACGAGCGAGCGGTAGAAAGATAAAGACTACGCTGATTTTGGTTACGAGTACGGACATTTTCACGCCCCCAGCGACGCGCTTCACCTAAATTGTTGCCATCTTTGCCGAAGCGCTGGTTACCAAAGTAATTGGGTACACCTTGTTTGGCGACCACCTCCAGACGTTTCACCACTTCTTCAACGTCGGTAACTTCCGATAATGTCACCTCAAAATAATTCCCCGCCAAGTCACCCGGGTGTAACTTTTTGTTGTGACGAGTCATAGCAAGAATTTCAATACTTGGATGTTGTGCCTGAAACAGCGCCAAATTCGGCAAACCCGCTGTTGGTAAGTGAACGCTCAACCACTGTTCTGTCACGGCATGGCGATCTTTCAAACCCGCCCAGCTAACATCTTTGGATTTTACGCCGCACGCTTTCGCCAGTTCATTGGCAACGAAGCTGGTGTTCTCACCTGTTTTTCGAATAGAAATCATCAGGTGTTCGCCGCTACCCGCAAACTCATACCCTAGATTTTCGATAACTTTAAAATCTTCTGGCTTCGCTTTTATTTTGCCTTTAGCGGTGGGTTTACCGCAGAGATAAGCCAGTGATGATAGAATATCTGTCATTTTCTACTCTTTACGCTTTCATCAGTAATACATTTGATCAGTAGTACAACAGCTTCGCACGCGATGCCTTCTTTACGACCAGTAAACCCCAAACGCTCTGAAGTCGTTGCTTTCACATTAACATTGCCAATATCCGTCTCTAAATCTTGTGCAATCGCAGCACACATTGATTCGATGTATGGTGCCATTTTGGGCGCTTGAGCAATGATAGTGACATCCGCATTTACAAGGCGGTAGCCCAACTCTTTGACTCGACGATATACATCTTTCAACAGTTCCCGGCTGTCTGCACCTTTCCATTTTTCATCGCTATCCGGAAAGTGTTTACCAATATCACCAGCAGCAATCGCGCCTAACAAAGCATCGCTCAAAGCATGCAAAGCAACATCACCATCAGAATGTGCAATCAAACCTTGTTCATAAGGAATGGCAACACCGCCAATAATAACAGGACCTTCACCACCAAATTTATGCACATCAAAACCATGGCCAATTCGTATCATGTCTATTCCTTATTTCGGCTTAAATAAAACTCTGCCAACGCAAGATCTTCTGGCTGAGTAATTTTAATATTGTCCGCCCGGCCATTAACTAGAGCCGGGCTAAAATTCAGTCTTTCAAACGCTGACGCTTCGTCTGTGATATTGGCTTTAGAGGCTAATCCATCAATCAGAGCATCACGTAAAGGCACAGTGCGGAACATTTGCGGAGTGAGTGCGTGCCATAGGTTCGAACGTTCAACGGTGTGATCGATATTGTGCAACTGATCGCCACGTTTCATGGTATCCCGAACCGGAGAAGCAAGAATGGCCCCGACCGAATGAGCTTGAGCACTGTCGATGAGTCGGGAGACATCCTGTTCTGTAAAACACGGGCGAGCCGCATCATGAACTAATACCCATTCGCTGACTTCATGTTTGCAAATGTAGTGTAGTGCGGACAGAACCGAATCAGCCCTTTCTTTACCACCGTTGACTCGCACAACTTGCGGATGGTTAGCCAATGCTAACGTAGAGAAATAAGGGTCATTCTCGCTAACAGCAATAACCACTTTGGATACACTTGGGTGCGCCAATAGCTTAGAAACCGTATGTTCTAATACTGTCTGACCTAATAGTTTCAAATACTGCTTAGGGCGGTCAACCTGCATTCGACTGCCGACACCTGCCGCAGGTACAATCGCAATGATCGATTTAGCAATGATCGATTTAGCCATCAACGATTTTCCTCACCCGTCACCCGGTAAAAAGTTTCACCATCTTTTACCATTCCCAACTCATGACGAGCACGTTCTTCTATGGCATCAAGGCCTTGGCGTAAGTCATCAATTTCAGCAAACATCTCTTGGTTACGTTGATGTAAGTTAGTGTTCACTTGCTCTTGAACTTCAATTTCCGCGGCAACCGCACGAAAATCAGCAATCCCGTTTTTCCCTTGCCATAAGCTGTATTGGAGAAAACCAAGCAGCAGAGTTAGTGTCACCGCAAGTACGCGCATTAGTTTTACACTCGTTAGTATCTGTAAAATCGGTGTTGATAGAAAAAGGCCGAATTAAACGGCCTTTTTTCGAATTTAGTTATATCGAATTTGGTTATAAACGTCTTATTTATACCATAAGCCCTTTTTTCAAGCGACTAACGACTGAATAGAAAAGCGAATAGGCCAATACCTAACATCAATCGATAAATCACAAATGGCGTCATTCCCATGCGAGAAATTAACTTCAAGAAAAAGAAGATACAGATATAGGCGCTAATAAATGACGTCACAATACCGGTGAGAAGAAACCCTAAATGGATAGGTTCACCGCTAGTCACCAGTTTCAATCCTAGATAGCTACCCGCTAAAACAATGATTGGAATTGACATCAAAAACGAAAAACGTGCCGCGGCTTCGCGGGTAAAGCCAAGATAAAGCGCTGCAGTAATCGTAATACCAGAACGAGAAGTGCCGGGAATCATCGCGACCGCCTGCGCAAAGCCAATAAAAAGTGCTTTTTTCCATCCTGCTTGATACTCATTGATTTCTTGCTTAGCCGTTTTATCGGCATGCCAAAGAGGAATGCCAAAAATGATCGTTGTTGCAGCAATCACCCACGCACTGCGTAAGTACACCTCAATAATATCTTTCATCAGCAGACCAAAGATACAAGCAGGGATGGTTGCCAGAATAATGCACCATGCCAGACTGGCTTCCTTGCTTCTGTCACCTTTAAAAATGGAGGCGAAAAAAGCACTCAGTAACGCTTTGACTTCATGTCGAAAGTAAATCACAACCGCGGTTAGCGTTCCAACATGCACGGCGACATCAAACGCTAAACCTTGGTCGGCCCAACCCAAAACGGCTGATGGCAAGATAAGGTGCGCTGAGCTGGAAATAGGCAGAAATTCAGTGAAGCCTTGAATTAACGCCAGTATAAAAGATTCAAAGTAACTCATTATTTTCTCTTACTTGACACTAAACCATAGTGGAACTGGTTTTAGTTGTTCTAAAAGTGCAGCATTTTGCCAGACTTTTTTAATCGATTGATCGGTTCCTGGAATTTGACGTTCAGGACATAGCTCATACAAAGGCTGTATCACAAATGGGTACTGATAAATATCAGGACGAGGTACGACCGGTGAGCTTAGGGATATGACATCACCAAATAAGATAATATCCATATCCAGCGTACGATCCTGATATTTTTTCGTGTTAGCAGCACGACCCCAACGAAATTCAACCTCTTTTAAACAGCGCTGAAAATCATCAAGAGAGCGAGAAGTTTTTAGCTCCACCACCAAATTGAAGAATGGATGACTATCAAACCCTTGCGCTGGGCACTCATATATCGTTGAAAGACGTAATTCGCTTCCTATCAAGCTCAGCTCTTGAATTGCAGCTTCAATATGACGGCGTCGTTCTATATTAGAACCCACGCCAGCATAGGCCGTGATCATAATGACCCTCTTTCGATGATCACTCCTACACCTTTTGCCTGCGGAACCGCGCCCGGTTTTGTCAATTGAACACGAATCCAAGGTACACTAAAGCGTTGCATAATTAAGCTAGCGACTTCTTCAGCCACCCTTTCTACTAATAGAAAACGACCTGACTCGATATGTTCGATTACCGCTAGGCTAACCTGTGCATAATCCAGAGCATGCGCTACATCATCACTCTTTCCTGCAAGTTTGTTGTCGTGTGCCATTTCTAAGTCAAGAACCAACTTTTGTTTGATGGTTTGTTCCCAGTCATAGACACCAATAGTAGTAATAACTTCTAGCTGCTCTATAAAGACTTTATCCATCTTCTATCGAATTCCTTCTAACCGTTAAACTCAATCACAGGTCGGATACCTAAATTGAGTAAAAAAACGTACTATCGTCGTCAATCGCGATATCATATACGAAACAGCCTCCAGATGGGTAAATCAAACAGTATTTTTACTTAAAGGTTTGCTGGCCGATTTGTAAAGACTTCGCTTAAGTAAACAACACAGCGAGACAACAATGACCGCAATGGCACTCATAATGATAATTTCAGCCTACTTACTGGGTTCAATCTCCAGTGCGGTGCTGATCTGTCGATTATTGCGTTTGCCCGATCCCAGAAGCGTGGGTTCGAACAACCCGGGGGCAACAAACGTACTGCGTATTGGTGGGAAAAAAGCCGCCGCTGCGGTGTTACTGTGCGACATGCTGAAAGGCACAATCCCTGTTTGGGCGAGTTACTTTTTAAAAATTGACCCTCTATTATTAGGCTTAATCGCCATCGCAGCGTGCCTTGGCCATATGTATCCAATTTTCTTTCACTTTAAGGGTGGAAAGGGAGTTGCCACAGCATTGGGGGCTATCGCTCCTATCGGTTTGGATTTAACCTTCATGCTCATGGCAACCTGGTTATTTGTCGCGGTGATATTTCGTTATTCATCCTTAGCGGCGATTGTCACTGTACTGCTCGCACCACTTTATACCTGGTTGGTCAAACCCCAATATACCCTGCCCGTAGCCATGCTTTGCTGCTTAATCGTTTTTCGACATCATCAAAACATTAAACGCCTTTTTACGGGAACAGAGCCCAAAGTCGGCGAAAAGAAGGGTGAAACGAACAAAGCTTAACGCTTATCTTACGGACATAAAAACGGCCGCTATTGCGACCGTTTGGTTTTATGACTCAATTTCTCGTTCCCACGGTCTGAAGTGACCCCCGTGGGAATGCATACCAAAGCCAAAATAGGCAGTTAATCTGACTTTTTGTTAGTCAAATATGCATTCCCACGCAGAGCATGGGAACGAGGATTCTCTTAACTGATTGGCATTAGCCATTGCGACCGTTTTTATTATTCGGCTTTATTACTCATCAATAGGCGTTAATTGATCAATCGGCCAACGCGGGCGAGCTTCAACACTTAAATCGGTCACGTCACCGTTTTTCAAACGTTGCATGCCCGCAAACGCAATCATCGCTCCGTTATCGGTACAAAACTCGGTACGTGGGTAATACACTTCACCACCGATTTTTTGCGCCAATTTAGCTAAATCAGCACGTAACTGTTTATTCGCACTGACACCACCGGCAATCACAATTCGCTTCATTCCAGTTTCTTCAAGCGCACGTTTACACTTAATAACCAGCGTAGAACACACCGCATCCTGGAAAGCATAAGCGATATCAGCACGAGTCTGTTCATCATCGCCATTAGCAGCAATCGTGTTCGCCGTGAATGTTTTCAGGCCAGAGAAACTCATTTCAAGCCCAGGGCGATCCGTCATCGGGCGTGGAAACTTAAAGCGCCCCGCAGTGCCTTTCTCTGCTAAGCGTGAAAGCAAAGGACCACCTGGGTAATCCAGCCCCATCAGTTTCGCAGTTTTATCAAACGCTTCACCAGCCGCATCATCAATCGATTCGCCAAGAATACGGTATTCACCGATACCTTTTACTTCCACCATCATGCTGTGACCGCCAGAAACCAGCAGAGCAACAAATGGAAACGGTGGCGGATTATCTTCCAACATTGGCGCTAAAAGGTGACCTTCCATATGGTGTACTGCCACAGCGGGAACATTCCAAGCGTAAGCAATACTACGGCCAATGGTTGCACCAACTAATAAAGCACCAACCAAACCGGGACCTGCAGTATAAGCAACACCATCGATATCTTTCGCTGTTAAATTGGCTTCTGCCATTGCCGCTTTAATTAGTGGAATGGTCTTCTTTACGTGGTCACGCGAAGCCAGCTCTGGTACAACACCGCCATAATCAGCATGCAGTTTCACCTGACTATATAATTGATGAGAAAGTAGGCCTTTCTCATCGTCATAAATCGCAATACCTGTTTCATCGCAGGAGGTTTCGATACCGAGAATGCGCATGGTTTACCTTGAATGTTTCTGTCTATATTTCGAAATTGGCGCAATGTTACAACGCCTTCGCTTCACAAACAAATTTTGTACAGACTCTAGTCGACAAAGTGCTTTACAAAGGCACAACGATCGGATTAAAATTCCGCACCATTTTTGATCTAGCTGATTAACGACCAAACAAGTAAGAAATCTTATTGATTTGGTCACTGATTGTCAGCATTAACGAATAACCCCTGAGGTGAAAGGCATATGCCAGTAGTTAAAGTACGTGAAAACGAACCGTTCGACGTTGCACTACGTCGTTTCAAACGCTCTTGCGAAAAAGCAGGTATCCTTTCTGAAGTGCGTCGTCGTGAGCACTACGAAAAACCAACTACAGTTCGCAAACGCGCTAAAGCAGCAGCTCAAAAGCGTCACGCTAAGAAGCTTGCTCGCGAAAACGCTCGTCGCGTTCGCCTGTACTAATAGCTGTTCCTAGCTAAGGAATAAGTTATGGCTCTTATTGATAATCTCAGAGAAGAGCAAAAATTAGCGATGAAAGCCAAGGACAAAGCGCGCCTTGGCACTATCCGTTTAGCCCTTTCAGCAATCAAACAACGTGAAGTTGACGAGAAGATAACTCTGACCGACGACGACATTGTTGCTGTACTGACGAAAATGGTTAAACAACGTCGCGACTCTGTATCGCAATACGAAGCAGCAAATCGTTTAGATTTAGCTGAAGTGGAGCAAGCAGAAATCACCGTACTTGAGGAATTTATGCCTCAACCACTGAGCGAAGAAGAAGTGGCAGCACTGATTGACAGTGCCATCGCAGAATCATCACCAGCGGGCATGCAAGACATGGGTAAAGTGATGGCTATCTTGAAACCACAAATTCAAGGGCGTGCAGATATGGGTAAAGTCAGCGGTTTAGTTCGCGCTAAATTGGCTTAATCCAGAACTCTATTGCAACAAGCCGTGCTATTCTTTGAATGCACGGCTTGTTTGTATCTAAGGTCTATAGACCTTACCTATTGGTTTTTATCTCTTTTTTAGGTTTTATGGCAGGACAAATTCCTCGTAGCTTCATCGATGACCTCCTAGCTCGACTCGATATTGTCGATGTTATCGACGCGCGTGTGAAACTTAAAAAAAAGGGCAAAAACTACAGTGCCTGTTGTCCATTCCATAATGAAAAAACCCCGTCATTTAGCGTAAGCCAAGAAAAGCAGTTCTATCACTGTTTTGGCTGCGGCGTGCATGGTAACGCCATCGACTTCATGATGGAGTATGAACGTCTTGAGTTTCCTGAAGCGATTGAAGAGTTAGCGTCCTCTCTCGGACTAGAAGTACCCAGAGAAGAACGCTCAAATAGTGGTTTCAAAAGTAACACACCAAAAGTCAGCAGCGACGAAAAACGTAATCTTTACGATTTAATGGGCAGCATTGCTCAGTTTTATCGTCAACAGCTCAAAGTTCCCGCTAACCGCCATGCGATCGAGTATTTAAAAAATCGCGGTTTATCCGGCGAAATCGTTCAAAAATTCGGTATTGGTTATGTGGCTGACGAATGGGATTTGGTGCGTAAGAATTTCGGACAACAAAAACATGCCCAAGACATGCTGGTTTCTGGCGGCATGTTAATAGAGAACGACAACGGCAAACGTTACGACCGTTTTCGTGGCCGTGTGATGTTTCCGATTCGCGACCGTCGCGGCCGAGTGATTGGCTTTGGTGGTCGTGTGATTGGTGAAGGTACGCCTAAGTATCTGAACTCACCAGAGACACCTATCTTCCATAAAGGCAAAGAGCTGTATGGGCTTTATGAAGTTTTACAGGCTTACCGTGAACCACCACAAATCCTCGTGGTCGAAGGTTATATGGATGTGGTGGCTCTGGCGCAATATGGTATTGATTATTCCGTTGCTTCGCTAGGAACATCAACCACAGGTGATCATCTACAATTGCTGTTCAGACAAACCAATACGGTGGTTTGTTGTTACGACGGAGACCGAGCGGGTAAAGAAGCTGCATGGCGAGCACTGGAAAACGCTCTTAGCTATCTGAAAAGTGGCAATATTTTAAAATTCCTCTTCCTTCCAGATGGTGAAGACCCAGACAGTTTTGTACGTAAAAACGGTAAAGAAGCATTCGAAGGAATGGTGCGAAATGCTGCACCATTATCAAAATATCTGTTTTCCAATTTGCTGACTCAAGTTGATGTGGGCAATAACGAAGGCAAAGCCGCATTAGAAGCGCTGGCTCTTCCTTTAATCAATAAAATTCCTGATGAATCTTTGCAAAATCAGCTGCTTAAAATTTTAGGACAAACAACCGGTATTTATAAAAAACCAACACTGCCGACAGATTCTAAAACTAGATCTCAGCCGCATAAAGAAATAAAGCGAACACCGATGAGAGATGTCATCGCTTTGCTTCTTCAGAATCCGAGCTATGCTGATATGGTGCCAGACCTTTCTACCACTCAAGGTTTGGAGATTCCAGGGCTAAAATTGTTGACAGAAGTGCTTGAAAAATGCAGACAACAACCCCATATAAAAACAGGTCAATTGTTAGAGCATTGGCGAAACACAAAAAGCGAGGCATTGATGTCTCGACTAGCAAGTTGGGATATCCCGCTTGTAGAAGATAATCAAAACGAACTATTTTTTGACTCATTGGACAAAATTATTGCCCAGTGCGTAGAGAAACAAATTGAAAACTTGCTCGCTAAATCAAGAAGTATCGGTTTATCAAGCGACGAAAAAAGGGAGCTTCAAGAACTCATGAGAGATTTGAAAGCGTAACCCAGTTTGAATAGTCAGCAACAATTTAATTTGTTATTATCCGTGGTTTGCATTTCGCATACTATTCCTTCACCTGATACGAAGTTGGATACCGTCTATGGATCAAAATCCGCAGTCACAGCTTAAGCAACTTGTCATTCGCGGCAAGGAGCAGGGCTATCTGACCTACGCCGAAGTAAATGACCACCTACCAGCAGAAATCGTAGATTCTGAGCAGGTAGAAGATATTATTCAGATGATCAACGACATGGGTATTAAGGTTGTAGAAACCGCCCCTGACGCTGATGATCTAGCTCTTAATGATGATGAAACCATCACCGACGAAGATGCAGCCGAAGCCGCTGCTGCTGCGCTGTCTAGCGTAGAAAGCGAGATTGGTCGAACGACTGACCCAGTCCGTATGTATATGCGTGAAATGGGTACAGTAGAACTACTGACTCGTGAAGGTGAAATCGATATCGCTAAACGAATCGAAGATGGCATCAACCAAGTACAAAGTGCTGTCGCTGAATACCCAGGAACGATTCCATACATTCTTGAGCAATTCGATAAAGTTCAGGCTGAAGAACTCCGTTTAACTGACATCATCAGTGGTTTCGTCAACCCAGATGATATGGAAAGCGAAGCGCCAACAGCGACACACATCGGTTCAGAGTTAACAGGTTCAGACCTCGATGACGAAGATGATACCGATGATGACGACGACGAAGACGAAGATGAAGACGGCGACGATGATAACAGCAGTGATGAAGAAGAAGTTGGTATCGACCCTGAACTCGCTTTGGAAAAATTCACTGAGCTACGTAATCAGTACCAGAATCTTCAACTAGCGATCAACGAACATGGCGATACCAGCAGTAAAGCTCAGGAAGCAACTGAACTTGTATTGACTGTTTTCCGTGAATTCCGTTTGACACCAAAGCAGTTTGATCATCTTGTAAATACGTTACGTAATTCAATGGATCGCGTACGTACCCAAGAGCGCCTGATCATGCGTGCTGTGGTTGAAAAAGCGAAGATGCCGAAGAAATCATTCATTTCGGTATTTACTGGCAATGAATCAGATGAAGCTTGGTTTGACCAAATCCTTGCATCGGACAAGCCATACGCAGTGAAGATCCGTGAAGATGAAGAAGACATTCGTCGTTCAATTCAAAAACTGCGTATCATCGAGCAAGAGACATCTTTAACCGTAAACCGTATTAAAGATATCAGCCGTCGCATGTCTATCGGTGAAGCGAAAGCTCGTCGTGCGAAGAAAGAGATGGTTGAAGCGAACTTACGTCTGGTTATTTCTATTGCTAAGAAATACACCAACCGCGGTCTACAGTTCTTGGATCTCATCCAGGAAGGTAACATCGGTCTGATGAAAGCAGTAGACAAGTTTGAATACCGTCGTGGTTACAAGTTCTCAACTTATGCAACATGGTGGATCCGTCAGGCAATTACGCGTTCAATTGCCGACCAAGCTCGTACGATCCGTATCCCTGTGCATATGATTGAAACGATCAACAAGTTGAACCGTATCTCTCGTCAAATGCTACAAGAAATGGGTCGTGAGCCTCTGCCAGAAGAGCTGGCAGAACGTATGCAAATGCCGGAAGATAAGATTCGTAAAGTACTGAAAATTGCTAAAGAGCCAATCTCGATGGAAACACCAATCGGTGACGACGAAGATTCGCATCTAGGTGATTTCATCGAGGATACAACACTAGAACTACCACTAGACTCTGCAACCGCAACGAGCTTGCGTGCCGCAACTCGTGACGTTCTAGGTGGTCTGACTCCTCGTGAAGCAAAAGTACTACGTATGCGTTTCGGCATCGATATGAATACTGACCATACTTTAGAAGAAGTTGGTAAGCAGTTCGACGTTACTCGTGAACGTATCCGTCAGATCGAAGCCAAAGCGCTGCGTAAGCTTCGTCATCCAAGCCGTTCAGAAACTCTGCGCAGCTTCCTAGACGAATAACGAACAGCAGCTTTTACAAAACATTGTAACTTTTACAAAACATTGAATAAAAGGTGAGCAACAGCTCGCCTTTTTTATTATCTACAGTTCTAAGTGGATAAAAACTAAGCGCTATTACCCTACTTTGCGTCTAGACACACCCCACCCCTTCCCCTATAATCATTGACCTAATCGGCCCCTTAGCTCAGTGGTTAGAGCAGTCGACTCATAATCGATTGGTCATTGGTTCAAACCCAATAGGGGCCACCAAATTCTAGAAGGTTAGTAAGCGTAGTGTTTACTAACCTTTTTTTGTACCTGTCGTTTTTGGGTGCAGTTGTGGGTGTAGTTAGAGTGAAACAGAGCGAAACACAGCTAAACAGAACTAACTAGAATGACAAACTGGGTCCTTCCTGAACCTTTTTACTTGTGGGTGCTGGACTCGCAGAAATTCTCTATTTACGGACCTTTCCTAAACCCGTTTCCGTTTCCGGTTTTGCCCGCATATGAAAATCAGATTCCTACTTCTAGGCAGGTCAAAAACAACCTGAAAACAGGTTAATAATAACCCTTACCCCTCCACCGGAAACATAAACCAACTAAAGCAAAATTTTGTGTTTTTAGCGGTTGTTATATTGAGAGAATTATTTTGAAATTCATCATGTTGACTAACCTGATAACTAAACAACAACATGCTTCAGAAAACTTTCATAAGTAGGTATATCTCGCGATGTCCGAACCCACAGGGCAAAAGGTTCAGGAAGGACCCGTAAATTACAGACGAAATCGAGTAGGGTGAGGCGTTACCGCCTCATCCCTCTCACAGAACCGTACGTACGGACCTCGTATACGGCTCATGCATACTTCCATTCAGCATAATTGCTAAACACATACCCTGTTCCTACTTGCTCAAGATTTACCAACCCCAGTTCGTTGAACCATTGGTTTGGCATCGCATAACTGGCTAGAGGACTTTGCGCATTTCTCCAACTACTCATTCGGATAAATCTAAACGGCGGCTTATATCCAA
>NZ_JBKEBW010000057.1:0-34900 GCF_047973365.1 Vibrio sp.
AGAGTGGCCAAGTCATAAGATGCACAGCCATACAGGTGTCAAAATCATTAAAAAACTATGCGAACCAGTACGAGTACCTAAACAGTTCAAAGATCTGGCACTGCTTGTTTGCGAGCAGCACTCAAACATCCACAAAGCAGCAGAATTGAAAGCCAGTACCAAACTTAAGATTCTAAATACCATCGATGTATGGCGTAAGCCAGAGCGTTTAAAAGAGGTTTTACTCTGTTGTCAGGCAGACCATGCAGGGAGATTGGGTTGTGAAGATAACCCCTACCCACAAAAAACGATATTTGAAGATGCTTACAAAGCAGCACTCAGCGTTGAAGTGAAAGATATTATTGCCGACGGCTTTCAGGGCAAAGCGATTCGCGATGAGTTGGAGAAAAGACGGATTCTCAATATATTGTTAGTAAAATCCGAACAATTGAGCTTGGATTAGAAACACGAAAATGGATCAGAATGGTTGATAAACCAGTAGCCACGACGACTGACTCAAATCTTCACACACGAATAGGAGATAAGCTCTGAATAAGTTAGCGTACACTTTCTGATTGTGGCTGTAGTTGTTAAAGGGTTTGGCATTAGGCTGACATAAATAAACTGCCAGGAATATCGAAGCTATCGGAAATCGGTTGTCCAAGTATGTTGGTTCATTTTAATGAACCAATGATCACCATTGCTTCACATTTGCTATAGTAATATCAATAAAGTCAAAACTTGCGCTATAATCGACACCATAGTAGCAACTTGTGAGGCATGTATGTTATCTCTTTATACCGCTTATGATTTGCAGATGGATCTCAAAGAGTTTATCAAATCCGCTCGGAAAAAAGATCAACTTAGTGTTCAGAAGCTGGCCGCTCTCTCTGGCGTGCCTTACGCGACTATCCGAAAGTTTGAATCATCTGGCAACATTTCATTGCGTCAATTTCTCATGCTCTATGAGACAGTCGGTGACTTGAAAAAAGTGAAAGAGCTGACAAAGTCCTCTAAACCTGAATTTAAATCAATAGAGGATGTGCTTAGACATGCTTAAGTCTGCCCTAACCGTAAAGCGAACGCTTAGCACCGGTGAAAAGGTAATGGTTGGCAAGCTTGCTGAAAATAGTGAGCAAAGTTTCTTTCAATTTGATGAGGCTTATTTAGACGCTCACTCAACCTCCCTAGCTCCGTTCAATTTAAAAGCTGATACAAGCCTGCAAGTAGCTCCTAGAAAACCGCACTATGGCATTCACGGGGTTTTTGGCGATAGTCTCCCTGATGGTTGGGGTCTTTATCTCATGGATCGTGTATTTAGACAGAACAATCATAACCCAAAGGAAGTTACCGCCCTAGAGCGTTTGGCTTACCTAGGTGATAAGTGTATGGGTGCGTTGAGCTATGAGCCAGAGTTAGATTTACTTGCTGATTCCAAGGAGTCGATTGATATAATAACCCTTGGTCGAGCAGCGATTGAAGAGTTTGAAGGCACCGAGTCTGTTTTGCTTGAGCACTTGATGAATACTGGTGGATCAGGCGGCGCTAGGCCAAAAATGAACGTGACACGTTTATCGAATGGGCAATATTCAACATTAGATGACGCTCGAGGAACAAAGCTGATCGTAAAGCTAACATCTGAAAAGTTTGACTTGAAGCACTCTGAATCATTAGTCGAATATTGTTACATGCAGATGGCCCGTAATGTCGGCATTGAGGTTCCTGACTTTAATTTAATGGATGCGGGTAATGGACAATTTTGGCTAGAGCAGGAACGATTTGATTGCACCGTTCAAGGCGGTCGAATCCATATGATTTCTGCGTGTGGGTTGTTAGATGCACCTTTTCGCGAGCCTTCGTTGGACTATGTGGATTTAGTTAAAGCTACGCGCATTATGTGTAGTGTCACTGAGTCTCAGAAGCTCATTAAGCGCTGCATGTTTAATTACCTAACCGTTAACCAAGATGATCACAGTAAGAACTTCAGTTTCCTTGCCAGTGATGCCGATCACTGGACGCTCTCGCCTTTCTACGACATTGTTTATAGCCCTAACCCTTACAAAGAGCATATGACGGCATTTGGTGGTAATGGCCGAACGCCAAAGAGCGCACTAGACCAATTAGCGGCTCAGTCGGGGTTGTCTTCAAAGAAAGCGATTATGGTTATGGCTGAGGAAATATTTGAAACAACACGCTCGTTTAGTCATGAGGCCAAACATCTGGGCTTGTCATCTAATCTAATCAAGGAGATTGATAAAGATATGGTAGAAAAATTTAAGGCGCTATAAGCTTCTTCGATACGGATAAGTTGGTTGCTTTCTTTTAGGTATAGCAGCAACACGGTCAGAACAGCTCATCGCTCTAATCACCCGTATTAAAAAAAAAACCCCCGCCGAAGCGAGGGTTTCAAAGTTTATATAACCAATATTAACTCAACTAAGACTTAAGCTTGGCCTTTAACTTCTTTAAGACCGTTGAAAGGAGCACGACCAGCTAGTGCTTCTTCGATACGGATAAGTTGGTTGTACTTAGCAACGCGGTCAGAACGGCTCATAGAACCAGTTTTGATTTGACCTGCAGCTGTACCTACCGCTAGGTCAGCGATAGTTGCATCTTCAGTTTCGCCAGAACGGTGAGAGATTACTGCTGTGTAACCTGCATCTTTAGCCATCTTGATTGCAGCTAGAGTCTCAGTTAGAGAACCGATTTGGTTGAACTTGATAAGGATAGAGTTAGCAATGCCTTTCTCGATACCTTGAGCAAGAATCTTAGTGTTAGTTACGAACAGATCGTCACCAACTAGTTGGATCTTGTCGCCTAGAAGTTTAGTTTGGTGTGCGAAACCATCCCAATCAGACTCGTCTAGACCGTCTTCGATAGAAACGATAGGGAATTTCTCAACTAGACCAGCTAGGTAGTGGTTGAACTCTTCAGAAGTGAAAGTTTTACCTTCACCTTTCATGTTGTAGATGCCAGCAGCTTTGTCGAAGAACTCAGATGCTGCACAGTCCATAGCTAGAGTGATGTCTTTACCTAGAACGTAACCAGCAGCTGCAACAGCTTCTGCGATAACTTCTAGCGCTTCAGCGTTAGATTTTAGGTTAGGAGCGAAACCACCTTCGTCACCAACTGCAGTGTTGTAACCTTTAGACTTAAGAACTTTAGCTAGGTTGTGGAATACTTCCGCACCCATGCGTACCGCTTCTTTAAGAGTTGGAGCGCCAACTGGTTGAATCATGAATTCTTGGATATCAACGTTGTTATCTGCGTGCTCACCACCGTTGATGATGTTCATCATTGGTAGAGGCATAGAGAATACGCCTGCAGTGCCGTTTAGCTCAGCGATGTGCTCGTATAGAGGCATGCCTTTAGCAGCTGCTGCTGCTTTAGCGTTTGCTAGAGATACTGCTAGGATTGCGTTAGCACCGAAGTTTGATTTGTTTTCAGTACCATCTAGGTCAATCATGATTTGGTCAACAGTAGCTTGGTCTTTAGCATCTTTACCAACTAGAGCGTCAGCGATTGGACCGTTTACAGCTGCAAGTGCTTTAAGAACACCTTTACCTAGGAAACGTGATTTGTCGCCATCTCGTAGCTCAAGAGCTTCACGAGAACCAGTAGATGCGCCAGATGGAGCAGCTGCCATACCAACGAAACCGCCTTCTAGGTGTACTTCAGCTTCTACAGTTGGGTTGCCACGTGAGTCGATGATTTCACGACCTAGAACTTTAACGATCTTAGACATTAATGTTTCCTCTCGTTGAATTTAAATGTCAAAACTATAAAGGACAGCTGCACAACTTAAAGCAACTGTCCGTATCCTTGTTACTTCTCAGATTCACCGCGTTGGAACTCACCCGCTGCTTTTACGAAACCAGCAAATAATGGGTGACCATCACGAGGGGTTGATGTGAATTCTGGGTGGAACTGCGCTGCTACAAACCATGGGTGAGCAGGGTTCTCAATCACTTCAACCAATTTCTTGTCAGCAGATAAGCCTGAAACTTTTAGGCCAGCTTTTTCGATCTGCGGACGAAGATTATTGTTTACTTCATAACGGTGACGGTGACGTTCATGGATCGTCGCACTACCGTAGAGTTGGTAAGCTTTAGTACCTTTTTCCAGGTGGCATAGCTGAGAACCCAGACGCATTGTGCCGCCAAGATCAGAAGTCTCAGTACGCTCTTCAACGTTACCTTCACTATCTACCCATTCAGTGATCAAACCGACCACAGGGTACTTAGTATTTTTGTTAAATTCTGTTGAATGTGCGCCTTCCATACCGACAACGTTACGAGCAAACTCGATAAGCGCTACTTGCATACCTAGACAAATACCTAGGTAAGGAACTTTGTTTTCACGTGCGTATTGAGCAGCCATAATTTTGCCTTCAATACCACGGTCGCCAAAGCCCCCTGGAACGAGAATTGCGTCAAGACCATGCAGAACTTCGAAGCCACGAGTTTCTACGTCTTGAGAATCTACATATTTAATCGTTACATTCAAACGATTTTTTAGACCTGCATGTTTTAGTGCTTCGTTTACTGATTTGTAAGCGTCTGGTAGTTCAATGTACTTACCTACCATGCCGATGGTGACATCACCTGTCGGATTCGCTTCTTCGTAAATGACTTGTTCCCATTCGGATAGATCAGCTTCAGGAGCATTGATACCGAAACGAGTACAAACTAAATCATCCAAGCCTTGCGATTTAATCAATTGAGGGATCTTGTAGATTGAATCTACGTCCTTCATTGAAATTACTGCTTTTTCAGAAACGTTACAGAAAAGTGCAATTTTCTTACGCTCGTTTGCTGGGATCATTCGGTCGCTACGACAAACTAAGATGTCAGGCTGAATACCGATAGATAGCAGTTCTTTTACCGAGTGTTGAGTTGGCTTAGTTTTCACTTCACCTGCTGCTGCAAGGTAAGGAACGAGAGTCAAATGCATGAACATTGCGTGTTCACGACCGACTTCGATTGCCAACTGACGAATCGCCTCCATAAATGGTAGAGATTCGATATCACCAACTGTGCCACCAACCTCAACGATAGCCACATCGTGACCTTCGGAGCCCGCGATTACACGGTCTTTGATAGCGTTAGTGATATGCGGGATAACCTGAATAGTTGCACCAAGGTAATCACCGCGACGCTCTTTACGTAAAACGTCAGCATAAACACGACCTGCAGTAAAGTTATTGCGTTTGGTCATCTTAGTACGAATAAAACGCTCGTAGTGACCAAGGTCTAGGTCAGTTTCTGCGCCGTCTTCTGTAACAAACACTTCACCGTGTTGAGTTGGGCTCATAGTGCCTGGATCAACGTTGATGTAAGGGTCAAGCTTCATCATGGTCACTTTAAGACCGCGAGCTTCTAAAATAGCGGCAAGAGATGCTGCTGCAATACCTTTACCTAGAGAGGATACGACCCCGCCAGTAACAAAAATATAATTTGTCGTCATGTTTAACCTGAAATTGGTTGAATGAGGGAAATGGATTTCTTCTGGACGGGACGAAACTATACCAGAACCCATTTACCGCCACAACGTGAAATCTATCACACTCAGTTTTTAATTTTTTGCTTCAAATCAAATAGCCTCATTGCAGAATGCAATCTAGGCAATTTAATTGGGTTAATTTTGCCCCAAAAACCGTGTCGAGATTTTTTTACTCAACACCTTTTTCCTGTCTTTTTACTCGCTCCCACATGCTATCTAATTCTTGCAACGTAAAGTCCGTTAACGCTTTATTCTGCTCTCTTACTTGAGATTCAACACCTTGAAATCGTCTTATAAACTTACTGTTGGCTTTAGTAAGAGCCACTTCTGGGTCTTTTTTCAGATGGCGGACTAAATTGACGGTAGCAAACAGCAAATCACCCAGTTCTTCTTCAACTTTCTGCTCATCCACCTCAATACTGATGGCTTCTGCTACCACTTCTTCAATTTCTTCATGCACTTTGTCGACAACAGGTCCTAACGTTGCCCAATCAAAGCCGTATTTAGCACACTTTTTCTGAATCTTATTCGCTCGCGATAACGCGGGCAACGATTGTGGTATAGAGTCTAGGATACTTTGCTCGCTTTTGCCTACTTGGGCTTTTTCCAGCAGTTTTTCCTTTTCCCAATTAGCATTTAATTCTGCTTCATCCGCAAATTTTACATCTGAAAAAACATGAGGATGGCGACGAGTCAACTTTTCATTCACCGTTTCCACCACGTCACGAAAATCGAACAATCCTTTTTCCTGTGCCATCTGACTGTAGAAAATTACTTGGAAAAGCAAGTCTCCCAACTCTTCTTTTAAGTTGGGCCAATCTTGGTTATGAATCGCATCCACCACTTCGTAGGTTTCTTCAATCGTATATGGCACAACACTTTCAAACGTCTGCTTGTTATCCCAAGGGCAACCGGTTTGCGGATCACGCAATTTCGCCATGATATCGACGAGCTGTTCAATTGGATGGGTCATGTTGATTTCCTTATAAAAGAAAAAGGTAAGTGACTCACCACTTACCTTTAATTTCAATCTGTTATTTGATTTATCCGAGACGTTTGACCAGCATGACGTCTTTCACTTGCTCTAAACGTTTCGAGACCCGAGACAACACTTCGATGTTGTTGACCTCCAGTTCGAAATCCATGATCACAATTTGACGCTTGTAGTCACTACGGCTCTTCATGGTGATCACTTTCACCTTTTCGTTAGCAAGCAGGCTGGTGATATCTTTTAACAGCCCAACTCGCTCCATCGCTTCGACGCGCAGAGTTAGGATATACGAACCAACAAAACCAGAGCCCCAAACGGTATCAATGATACGTTCTGGCGCATGGTGACTCAGTTCTTCCAACTGTTCACAATCGCTTCGATGCACCGAAATACCGCGACCTTGCGTGATGTAACCTTTGATTTCATCACCCGGGATCGGCTGACAACAACGCGCCAGATGGGTCATCAGGTTATCGACGCCTTCAACCACGACCGCATCTTTATGCGGACGGTGAAGCGCTGACGATTTCGATTCATCACCCTTGAGCTTTTCAAGCACAAGTTTGTCTTCTTCTTCCGCGCTTGGCTTATTCACTAATGCATTGATATGGTTAACGATCTGGTTGATACGTAAATCACCACTACCGACACCAACATACAGTTCATCAGCACTGTTGACGTTAAAGCGTTTCAGAGCATATTGCTCCGCGTCTTTTAACGTTGCCCCGATTTTCGATAACTCTGTTTCTAAAATTTCGCGTCCAGCTTCGAGGTTTTTCTCACGACTCTGTTTACGGAACCATGCGTTGATCTTGGCACGAGCACGGCCAGAATGAACAAAGCCTGTTGCCGGGTTTAGCCAATCGCGAGACGGGTTCGGCTCTTTGGCTGTGATGATTTCAACCTGATCCCCCATATGAAGTTTATGGGTGAATGGCACAATGCGTCCGCCCACTTTGGCACCAATACAACGATGCCCTACCTCAGAGTGAATGTGGTAAGCAAAATCGAGTGGTGTTGCGCCCATGGGCAGGTCGACCACATCGCCACGCGGCGTAAAGGCATACACACGGTCGTCAAATACCTGGCTGCGAAGTTCATCCAACATCTCACCGGAGTCAGACATCTCTTCTTGCCAATCGATCAGTTTACGTAGCCAGGTAATTTTCTCGTCGTAGCCACTGCGTCCACTGCTTGCACCTTCTTTATATTTCCAGTGCGCAGCAACGCCCAGTTCAGACTCTTCATGCATCTGCTTAGTACGGATCTGAATCTCAATCGTTTTGCCTTCAGGGCCAAGAATCACAGTATGGATCGACTGATAACCGTTCGGTTTTGGGTTTGCCACATAGTCATCAAATTCACTAGGAAGATGCTTAAATTGAGTATGCACTACGCCTAAAGCGGCGTAACAATCTTGTAGTTTATCCGCGATGATACGCACTGCTCGCACATCAAACAGTTCATCAAATGCCAGATTCTTCTTCTGCATTTTGCGCCAGATACTGTAAATGTGCTTTGGACGGCCGCTCACTTCAGCATTAATGCTCGCCGCTTTCATTTCAGCACTTAAGTTGGCGACAAAGTCACGGATGTACTGCTCACGAACAATTCGACGCTCAGAAAGCTGTTTTGCGATCTGCTTGTAAGTGTCCGGTTGTTGGTAGCGGAATGCGTAATCTTCAATTTCCCATTTGAGCTGACCGATACCTAGACGGTTCGCCAGAGGTGCATAGATGTTGGCACACTCTTTTGCCGCCGAGCGACGTACGTCATCGGGCTGATCTTTGACTTCACGTAAGTTACAGATCCGCTCAGCGAGCTTAATCACCACGCAACGGAAGTCGTCTACCATTGCCAGCAACATGCGACGTACGTTATCGACTTGCGCTGATGCTTCACTGCCTTGCATGGTGATATTGAGTTGACCAATCGCTGCCATCTCTTCGACGCCAGCAATTAATTTAATGATCTCTTTACCGTAATGTTCTTCAACTTCTTCGCGATCCATTAAGCCACTGGTCACAATTGGGAACAACAACGCTGCCACTAACGTTGGGCGGTCCATTGATAAAGTGATCAAAATTTCGATCATTTCACGACCGCGCCATAACAATAACGGGCCTTTGGCGTTACCCACCAAGAAGTGCTCACATTGGTGATACACCTCTGCCAGTTTTGCCGCTGTTTTCGGGTCTTGCCGTAAACTAGAAATCCACTTTTCTAGCTCAAACTGTTCGTCTGGGTTTAAGTGTGCGCTACGTACCGCGACCATCTTTTTATCCTAATTCTTATAATTTGCGAGCTATTCTACTCTGGTTAGACAACGGATATCCGTTAGCTAACCAAGTTTTACACTTTTATTTTTAGTCTTTATTTTTTACAAATAGAGCCATCGATTCTAAATGGCTGGTATGTGGGAACATATCCAACATACCAAGTTTTTTCAGCTGATATCCCTGCTCTAATAAGCTTTGACTATCACGAGCAAGCGTAGCAGGGTTACAGGAAACATACACAATTTGCTCAGCACCTAAACAGGCAAGTTGGTCAACAATTCCTACCGCACCCGCCCGAGCAGGGTCAAGCAGAACCTTATTAAACTGCTCTTTTGCCCAGATTTCTCCGGCAAACTCTTGTTCAAGGTTTGCCTGATAAAATTCGACGTTGTAAATGTCGTTGAACTGAGCATTGCTTTTGGCAATTTCCACCATGTCATCCACACCTTCAATGCCGACAACTTTATTTGTCAGTTTAGCCAATGGCAGGCTGAAATTACCTAAGCCGCAGAACAAATCTAGCACACGATCGTCTTTTTGAACGTCCAACCACTCAAGCGCCTGTTCAACCATTTTCTGGTTAACCTGCTGGTTTACCTGAATAAAGTTACTTGGCAAAAATGGAATTGTGACGCCAACTTCCTGATAATAAGCTTGTTCACCCTGCACTTTATCCAGTTGATTAGCATTCGGCATCAGATAAAGAGTTAACTGATGTTTCTGCGCAAACGCTTTGAGTTGCAACAAATTCTTCTCAGCTAAAGACGAAAGATGGCGCAAGACTAATACGGATGTATTGTCGCCTTTAACCAGTTCCACATGACCAAGTTGCTCCGGCTTTTTAAATTCACTCAACAGTGATTTCAATTCAGGAAGCAGTGCATTCAAACTCGGTTCCAGCACAGCACAATCCGTTACCGTGACAATATCTTTGCTCTGCTTACGACGAAATCCAAACTGCAACTGTTGATTCTTTTTGTCCCACATCATACTGATACGAGCACGACGACGATAACCTTTCTCTGAGCAAGCAACCGGAGCAGAAAGAGCAAGCTCCTGCCCGGCAAATTTACTCATCAACTGGCTTAATGCTTGTTGTTTATGCTCTATCTGAGCTTGGCGAGCAAGATGCTGTAAATCACAACCACCACATTGCGAATAGTGAGGACAGAAAGGCGCAGTACGCTGCTGACTTGGCTTGAGTACTTTAATTAACTTAGCGCGTGCAAATTTGCTTTTGCTTTCGGTCAGTTGAATTAAAACTTCTTCATTTGCCAATGCGCCATCGATAAAGAGCGGTTTGTTATCAAGATAGGCAATGCCGGCGCCTAAATGATCGAGCTTTTGAACGCTCACTGCTTGATGTTTTGTATCTAAAGCGCTGCGCTTTTTCGGTTGGAAGAAACGTGCCATGTTCTGTGCCTAATGTATTTGTTTTTGCCCCAGCGTCACTATTCTGCTTGGGGAGCATTGTCGAAGCTAAGGTTCTTGAATTAAGCTAACCATAATTTGAATAGCTGGCTAGCTGCAAAGTCGGCTATTTTCCCATATCCACACCATGATGTTTAGACAATAATGACCAGATACGGCTTACGCGCACGTGTAATTACACTCACTTTGGCTCCAACATTGATTATCGGGCTACTTTTGAGTGCGTTATTCTCATTCAACCGTTATCACGATTTAGAGACACAAGTGCTCAACTCGGGTGCAAGTATTATCGAACCGCTAGCAATTGCCAGTGAAGACGCGCTAAAAAATCAAAGTCGAGAGTCGGTAAGACGCATCATTAGCTACGCACATCGTAAAAACTCAACCATAGTGCGCAGTATTGCGGTATTCGATGCCAATCATGAACTCTTTGTAACCTCAAACTTCCATCCGAACTTTGAAACTCTGATGTACCCGAAAGATAAGCCGATTCCGGTACTCAGCAGTTCTCAGCTCGATGAAAATACTCTGATTCTTCGCACTCCAGTTCTTGCCGAAACGCTGTTTAATGATAGTTCAGCGAACAATTCGTCCGCACCAGTGCTTGGTTACATCGCAATTGAACTCGATCTTTCCTCACTGCGATTACAACAGTATCAGGAAATATTCTCTGCTTGTTTGGTGCTAATTCTTGGTCTTGTGCTGTCGGGAGTGTTCGCATTCCGATTAATGCACGACGTTACCCGCCCAATCATTCACATGAAAAACGTGGTTGACCGAATCCGTCGCGGGCATCTGGATGTGCGAATTGAAGGACGAATGCACGGTGAGTTGGATGACCTGAAAAAAGGTATCAACGCCATGGCGGTGTCGCTGTCGGAATACCATGTGGAGATGCAGCACAGTATCGACCAAGCCACGTCGGACTTGCGTGAAACTCTGGAACAGCTAGAAATTCAAAACGTTGAGTTGGATATTGCGAAAAAACGCGCGCAAGAAGCCGCGCGCGTGAAGTCTGAATTCCTCGCCAACATGTCACACGAGCTGCGTACCCCATTGAACGGTGTTATCGGCTTTACACGTCAGATGCTGAAAACTCAGTTGACCAACAGCCAAGCGGATTATCTGCAAACCATCGAGAAATCAGCCAATAACCTGCTGACCATCATCAACGATATTCTCGACTTCTCGAAACTGGAAGCAGGCAAACTGGCACTGGAAAACATTCCATTCGAGTTCCAAGACTCGCTGGAAGAGGTGGTCAACTTACAGGCGGCAAGTGCACACGAGAAAGGGCTGGAAATCACGCTCAAAGTGGATCCAAAAATTCCAGCAGGCTTGGTGGGGGATCCGCTGCGTATTCAGCAAGTACTCACTAACTTGGTGGGTAACTCCATTAAATTCACCGAGCGCGGCAACATTGATATCAGTGTGGAAATGCGTTCTCAACGCGATGACTTCGTTGAGTTGCAATTCATGGTGCGTGATACCGGTATCGGTATTTCAGAGCGTCAACAAGCTCAGCTTTTCCAAGCTTTCAGTCAAGCCGACGCAAGCATTTCACGTCGTTATGGTGGTACGGGTCTAGGTCTGGTTATTACCCAAAAATTGGTCAGCCAAATGGGCGGTGAAATCAGTTTAACCAGTCGACTACACCAAGGTTCAACTTTCTGGTTTAACCTGCGTTTGATGACGACAGATTTACCAATGCTCGACTGGTTTGATCCTCAGGCTCTGCGTGATAAGCAGATTCTGCTTGTCGAGCCAAACATGCAGGCAGCATCGATTGTTCAGCACACTTTAGTCCAAGCAGGATTGAATGTGGTTTATCGCTCAGCAATTCCAAGCGAATCTGAACAATATGATTATGTGCTACTTAACCTTGCGCCAAGCAAAGAGACCGATGAATCTTTGGTTCGGCAATGGGTTGAAAAAGCGCTTTCCATTGCGGCAAATGTGGTTATCGGTACCCCAAGTACCGAACTGGCACTCGCCGATCTGTTAATGCAGAAGTACCCAGTGCAATGTATTACCAAGCCACTGTCTCGTAAGAAGTTGCTACAGACGTTGATCGCCAATCAATCTGCTCGGATTGAAAATAAACCCAAACCCATTGCGCACATCGAAAAACTGCCACTGACGGTAATGGCGGTTGACGACAACCCAGCCAACTTGAAACTGATCACCGCCCTGCTGCAAGAACGCGTCGATACTGTAGTCTCTTGCAGTAGTGGTGAAGATGCCGTTGAGCAAGCCAAAACGTGTCATTTCGATATCGTCCTAATGGACATTCAGATGCCTAAAATGGACGGTGTGACAGCGTGTAAAGAGATTAAGAAACTAAAGATTAATGCCAAAACACCTGTAATTGCGGTCACCGCTCATGCTATGGAAGGTGAACGTGAAAGGCTGCTCAAAGCTGGTATGGATGACTATCTCACTAAACCGATTGAAGAACACATTTTGCAGCAAGTGCTGCTGCATTGGAGCCCAACGCCTAAGTCGGAAAATGTGATCGCGCTTGAACCTCAAGAGCCTATCGAATTGGAAGAGATCCACATTGACGAGCCAGCAGTAGTAAACACCGCCATTGCTATCGACTGGCAACTAGCTTTAAGACAAGCGGCGAACAAAGAAGACTTAGCACAAGATATGCTCAAAATGTTGCTAGCGTCGTTTAAAGAGGTCAATCAAGTGATTGAATTGGCGTTAAGCGATGATGAATACCCTGCGACCGATCTGCTGCATCATATTCATAAGCTGCACGGTAGCTGCTCATACAGCGGTGTGCCACGTTTGAAGAAAGTGTGTGAAACGCTTGAGCAAACCCTACGTTCAGGCGCGAGGGTGCAAGATGTAGAACCAGAACTGTTTGAACTGCAGGACGAGATGGAGAAAGTGGTCGCGAACGCGCAGCCATTTATAAGCTAGTTTTTGCACCTCTCCCTCAGTTGAGGGGAGAGGTGCAAATTTCACACTCAAACAATATCAGGATTCCACAATCACCGTTGCCACCGCGTAGTGACGTTCATCTGAAATAGTCAGGTGAACAGAACAAACCGAAGCAGCTTGAGCAATTTGCTGCGCTTTTCCAGATAACGTAAGCACCGGCTTACCATTGTCATCATTGCTGATTTCAAAATCCTGAAAGCTCACGCCGTGTGCGATACCTGTACCTAACGCTTTTGAAGCCGCTTCTTTAGCCGCAAAACGCTTAGCCAAATAACGCGCTTTCTGTTTTAGGTGAGTAAACACGTCCAGCTCACGTTCAGTCAGAATTCGCTGAGCAAAAGCATCACCACTACGATTGAGCGCCTTTTCTATACGCGCAATCTCAGCAATGTCTGTTCCTAATCCAACAATCATTAACGACGCGCATCCAGCATAATAGCTTTCATATCGGCTACTGCTTTTGGCAGGCCATCAAATAGCGCACGACCGATGATGGAGTGCCCGATGTTCAACTCATAAATTTCTGGAATTTGCGCAATGGCCGCTACGTTATGATAAGTCAAACCATGGCCTGCGTTGACTGTGATACCTTGATCAGAAGCGTAGCTTGCTGCTGCTGCAATCTTTTTCAGCTCATCTTGTTGATCCGCTTCGGTTTTCGCATCCGAGTAATGACCTGTGTGAAGCTCGATAAACGGTGCGCCACATTTCTTAGCAGCATCAATTTGCTCACGGTCAGCATCAATAAACAGAGAGACTTTAATGCCCGCTTCGGTCAGTTTTTGCGTTGCCGCTTTGACTTTTTCAAACTGACCAATCACATCCAGCCCACCTTCAGTGGTCAGCTCTTCACGTTTTTCCGGCACAAGGCAGACAAACTCTGGCGCTGTATCTAAAGCAATTTGAACCATCTCATCTGTGACTGCCATCTCCAGATTCATGCGAGTCTGGATGGTTTCTTTCAGAATACGCACGTCACGGTCTTTGATATGACGACGGTCTTCGCGAAGGTGAATAGTAATGCCGTCAGCACCCGCACGCTCAGCAATTTCCGCGGCATGAACTGGGTCTGGGTATTGAGTACCACGTGCGTTACGCACGGTTGCAATATGGTCAATATTAACGCCTAAATAAATTGAGCTCATTTTCCTACACTCCGTGTTCAAGAGAGGCTCTCTCTCGAATTTAATTTTGGGGGAGTCGCTTGCCTAAACAACTCTCTGCTTTTTAAAGGTTTGCCGCCAAGATACGGCTTTAAAGCGATGCGTGTAAAGCGTTTTGCCGCTTGGAGTTGTTCTTTTGTGCTAAAGCGGCGCTCACTGATCGCAATTAATTCGTTACCAAGGAAAGTAAGATTATCGCGCCTCACGGAGGCAATAAACCCCTTCTGCTCGCGATATCGATAAGTCATATTAGGATCAACCGGTTCGCCCGACCCTGCACAATGCAAGAAATCAACGCCGTAGCCCATCGCCGAAAGCAACGCCAGCTCAAAGCGACGTAACGCAGGTTCAGGATTTTCGCTTTGCGCAAGTTCTGTGAGCGCGGTGAGATAATCATGGAACAAGCCTGGCGCCGGAACTTCTGCCATCAATACTCGACCAATCAGCTCATTGACATACATAGCCGAATACAGGCATATGCCCGTTAATGGCAGTCCTAGGCTGATCGCCTCCGCCTGACGTAAGGTTTTCATTGAGCCATTGCCCGACCACTTCAACAGTAGTGGCGTGAATGCCTGCAATGCACCTTTGGTTGTTGAACGCTTACTTCTCGCCCCCTTTGCCATGATACTTAAACGGCCATATTCTTCGCTGAATACGTCCAGAATTAAGCTGGTCTCGCTGTATGGGCGGCGGTGTAATACAAAGCAACGCTGTAAACCGTCAGACATAGTGTGAATCCAAATACAGGAAAAAGAGACAAGGTCAGATAAAAATCTGGCCCCATTACATGGAGCCAGATTACAAGATTATAGGTCGTCGATATAGCCTAGTGAACGAAGTGCGCGTTCATCATCGGCCCAACCGGATTTCACTTTAACCCAAGTTTCCAGATAAACTTTGCGACCAAACAGCTCTTCCATATCTAAACGTGCTTCACGACCAATGGTTTTGATCTTTTCGCCGTTCTTACCAATCACCATTTTTTTCTGACCAATACGTTCAACCAGAATCAAGGCATTGATATGGAAACCGTCGGTTTCTGGGTTGTAGTCGAAACGCTCAATTTCCACCGTGACCGAGTAAGGCAACTCTTCACCAGTGAATCGCATCAGCTTTTCACGAATGATTTCTGACGCCATAAAGCGTTGCGAACGGTCTGTCACGTACTCTTCAGGGAAGTGATGAACCGCTTTCGGTAAGTGATCACGCACATGCTTACGCAATACATCCACATTTTTACCCAATTTCGCTGAAATAGGCACCACATCAACAAAGTTCATGCGTTCAGACAATGCCTGCATATGCAGCATCACTTCATTGCGATCTTTCACATTGTCGACTTTGTTAACACAAAGAATCACAGGGAAGTTCGCTTTCTGAAGTTTAGTCAGCACCATTTCATCGTCTTCGGTCCAATGCGTACCGTCAACAAGGAATAAAACTAAGTTCACATCACTCAAAGAGCTGTTTGCCGCACGGTTCATCAAACGGTTGATCGCACGTTTCTCTTCAATATGTAGCCCCGGTGTATCCACATAAATGGCCTGATAATCACCTTGTGTATCGACACCCATAATGCGGTGACGAGTGGTTTGCGGCTTACGTGAAGTAATCGAAATCTTCTGACCGAGGATGTTGTTCAATAGCGTAGATTTACCCACGTTCGGGCGACCTACGATAGCAATGAACCCACAGTGCTGGTTTTCTGGCAATGACGCTTCAATTTTGGCGTCGTCACCTTCTGATGCAAAGAATGCATCAATATCAAATTCTTTATCAGCCATTGCTTAATTGCTCTAGTGCCGTCTCAGCAGCCGCTTGTTCTGCCTTGCGGCGGCTGGTGCCTTTACCAATCACAGGCATTCCAATACCCGCTATATCACACGATACAGTGAATTCCTGATTGTGTGCTTCACCTTTAATATTAGTCACTGTGTAGACAGGTAGAGGCTTTCTTCTGCCTTGCAAAAATTCTTGCAGGCGAGTTTTGGGATCTTTCTGTGACACACCAGGCTTAATCGCATCGAGGCGAGTTTGATACCAGCTTAAAATAATGCTGCGAACAACTTCAGTACCACTATCCAGATAGATAGCGCCTATGATGGCTTCTACGGCATCAGCTAAGATTGAATCACGACGGAATCCACCGCTTTTCAACTCGCCTGGACCTAATTTTAAGTAATCTCCTAGTTCGAATTCACGACCTAGTTCAGCCAGCGTATGGCCACGAACCAACGTAGCTCGCATACGACTCATATCGCCCTCATTGATCTTAGGGAAGCGGTGATACAAATCATCAGCAATGACAAAACTTAAAATTGAATCGCCCAGAAATTCAAGACGTTCATTGTGTTTACCATTGGCACTGCGGTGAGTCAGTGCCAAATCAAGCAGCTCAGTATCTTTAAATTGATAGGTGAGCTTTGTTTCTAATCTATTAATTGGAGAAGTCATACTCTCTCGATGTGTTGCGGGGCTGATTCAATCAGCCCTAGTTAATGCCACCGATGCGGCCAAGGCGCACACCAGTTGGAATCCAAGCAGGAATTACACTGTCTGCATCTCGGTCAAACTCAAAGCTAACCCAGATAGCAACAGCTTTACCCACTAAGTTGGCTTCTGGAACAAAGCCCCAAAAACGGCTGTCAGCACTGTTGTCACGGTTATCACCCATCACAAAATAGTGCCCTTGTGGAACAACCCACTCATTGACACCACTGCGTGGTGCATAGCTACGTACATCATCAATACGCAATGGGTTGATCAAAATATTGTGCTTAACTTCGCCCAATTGCTCGTCCAGTTGCATCATTGGAATGCTGTTCTGAGTAAACTCACTTTCCTGCACATTAGAGAGCTTGATCGGGTTACAGGTTGTGTCGCCAGCGCTTTGTACACAGATCTGTTTGTCACGGCTGTAACGCACGATATCTCCCGGCATACCGACCACACGCTTAATATAGTCAATACTTGGGTTTTGCGGGTATTTGAACACCACAATATCACCGCGTTCAGGCTTGCCTGTTTCTACTAACTGTGTACGCCATACTGGATCTTTCAAGCCGTATGCATATTTTTCAACCAGAATGAAATCGCCCACCAGCAGTGTTGGCATCATAGAGCCTGAAGGAATTTGGAACGGTTCGAACACAAATGAACGCAGCACCAACACAAACGCGATCACTGGGAAAATAGAAACGGAGTTCTCAATCCACCACGGTTGCGGTGCGACTTTGGTCGTCAAACTGGTATCAATACTATCTGGTTCGGCTTTTAGCTGACGAGCCACATTTTCATGGCGCTTCTTCGCCCAAACCCATTTTTCTAGCGCCCACACAATTCCAGTCACTAAGGTAACAAGAACTAAGATGAGTGAGAATGTATTAGCCATTGACTTCCCTTATCTAAAAAATACGAAAGTGAAAGAGCCAGGACTCTTTCACTTGCGAGTTTACATGTAACAAATCGGCAGATAAGACAAAACGATTAGTCTTTACCTACGTGAAGAATGGCAAGGAACGCTTCTTGTGGAAGCTCAACGTTACCGATTTGCTTCATACGTTTCTTACCTTCTTTCTGTTTCTTCAACAGTTTCTTCTTACGACTCACGTCACCACCGTAACACTTAGCTATGACGTTCTTACGTAGCTGTTTCACCGTTGAACGAGCAATGATGTGGTTACCGATGGCAGCCTGAATGGCAATATCAAACATTTGGCGAGGAATAAACTCTTTCATCTTCTCCACCAGTTGACGACCACGAGTCTGTGCGTTTTCATGGTGAGTAATGATTGCCAAAGCATCCACTTTATCACCGTTCAACAGAACGTCTACACGAACCATTTTGGACGCTTCAAAACGTTGGAAACCGTAATCCAGAGACGCATAGCCACGAGACGTTGATTTCAAACGGTCAAAGAAGTCCAGTACCACTTCAGCCATTGGAATATCGTAAGTTAAAGCGACTTGGTTACCGTGGTAAACCATGTCTACTTGCATACCGCGCTTTTCAATACACAAGGTAATCACGTTACCCAGATAGTCAGACGGAACTAAGATATTACAACGCGCAATTGGCTCTCGAATTTCTTCGATGTCATTGACTGCGGGAAGCTTAGCCGGACTATCAACGTACATCACTTGCTTGTTGGTCATTTCCACTTCATACACTACCGTTGGTGCGGTGGTGATTAAGTCGAGATCATATTCACGCTCTAAACGTTCTTGGATGATCTCCATGTGTAGCATACCTAAGAAGCCACAACGGAAACCAAAACCTAATGCTGCTGATGTTTCTGGTTCATAGAACAGCGAAGCATCGTTGAGGCTTAACTTACCAAGCGCATCACGGAAGTTATCGTAATCATCGGATGATACTGGGAACAGACCCGCGTAAACCTGAGGTTTTACTTTCTTAAAACCCGGTAGCGGTTTTTCACTGCCGTTTTTCGCCCAAGTCAGCGTATCACCAACAGGTGCGCCCAGGATGTCTTTAATACCACAAACCACCCAGCCCACTTCGCCAGTGTTCAGTTCCGTGGTATCTTCTTGCTTAGGCGTAAAAATACCTAAACGGTCAACGTTCCAAACCTGCCCGGTGCTCATGACTTTGATTTTTTCGTTTTTCTTCAAACTACCGTGTTTGATACGAACCAGCGACACAACGCCTAAGTAGTTATCAAACCATGAGTCAATAATCAGAGCCTGCAGTGGCGCATCTGGATCACCAACTGGCGCTGGAATTTTTGCCACGATCTCTTCAAGAACAAGATCAACACCAAGACCTGTTTTCGCAGAACAGCGAACAGCATCCACAGCATCAATACCTACGATGTCTTCAATCTCTTCTGCCACTCGCTCAGGCTCTGCTGCTGGTAGGTCAATCTTGTTCAAGATTGGCACAACTTCCAGATCCATCTCGATAGCGGTGTAACAGTTAGCCAGTGTTTGCGCTTCTACGCCTTGACCAGCATCAACCACAAGTAATGCACCTTCACACGCAGCTAGAGAGCGAGATACTTCGTATGAGAAGTCAACGTGTCCAGGGGTGTCGATGAAGTTAAGTTGATAGGTTTCGCCATCTTGTGCTTTGTAATCGAGTGTCACACTCTGTGCTTTGATGGTGATACCACGCTCACGTTCAAGTTCCATTGAGTCAAGAACTTGTTCTGCCATTTCACGATCACTCAATCCACCACATACTTGGATTAAACGGTCAGATAAAGTCGATTTACCATGGTCAATGTGGGCGATAATCGAAAAGTTACGAATGTGCTTCATAGGTTTGGGATGACTAAACTCTTTGCAAATTAGGACATATGAAGGGCTATTTAAGCTGCCCTTTCATTCAAGTTGGGCGATTCTACCCAATTTCCTTCGGGATCGCATCATAATTTAGGCAATGGGCTCTCCGAGCACTCGAAGCAAAACCACTTCTTGCTCTGTACGCTTTTCCAACGAGGCTGAGCAAATTTTAGCAAGCTTGATACCCAAACCAATAAAGATAAGTGAGGTCAAAATGACAAGCCCTTCGCCCATATTCAACATCGGGGCCAACCAACTGTCAGCCAGCCAAGCACCGAAGATCATCATGAAAAGAGGAACGAGATACACTAATGCGGCTGATTGCAGCAAACTTTTTTCTGGGAAACCGATCTCAACCACCTGACCTTGCAATACGTTCTTATCCGTATCTAACTGCCAGCGTAACGACTTGCCACCGATTGCTTTAGACACTATGCCAGTACCACAGCTTTTCGCCGACGAGCAACTGCTGCAACTGGTTTTCTGTTCGCAACTGAGCTCAAGATGAAAACCTTGTTCTTTCGTTTGTACAGCCGTCACAGTGGCAAGTGCTGTCATCATTATGGTTTAGCCTTAGTACTATCAAACACAACCGATTGAGCGATGCGCTTAGCGGTTTCTGGTGGGATATCCCCAACCACAGAAACTTCGCGCTCACCTTTAATAAACGTTTGTAAAGTACGGCGACCTTGTCTCACTAACTGACCTTGCAGCGAATGTTCATCGCTGGAAGAAACATAGACAGAGAAACTGAACAACCCATCCGAGAACATCTGGTTTTCGACCAATCGTTCCGTATTCATCATTCGGTAACGATTTAAGTTCACGGATTTAAATCCTTCAGGTTTCCAACCGACTGACCAGAACGTTTCGCTTACTTTACTTTTCGGTAAGGATAACACTTCAGGCAATTGAACATCATCAAAACCTGCCATGAGTTCCGCTATTTTTTCACTCACCGAATAAGAAATAGAGCGATATTGCTCTAAGATTTCTCCATAGCGATCGACCAGATCCGCGCGCAATGGAAGATGCGTTTTTTCATCGACCCAAAGCATGTAGGAGTATCTCAAACCGTCTTTAGGAACAATACGCACCACTTGGCAAGGCGTGCCCGCTTCACGGGCTCGTCCCATTTTGACGAAATCGTAAAACTGACTGAGTTCAGCGACATTACTGTTGAGCATTGGGATCGTTGGCGCAACCATACTGCCGGATTCAATGGTAAAAGGTTCCACTCCGGGCTCAATGTAACTCACTTCATCGCCGCGCTGAAAAACTTCGCGCATAGGTCCGCTCAGATACACAAGATGAGCGTACTCTTTTTGCTCGTGGCGAGCATGGCGATACAACAAAGGTTCAATACTGTTTTTCTTAATCAGGATATAAGAGAGTTCATAATTGAGATGTTGACTAGCCTCGTTCATTTGATGCAACAAAGCCTCTGCTGATTCTTCCTCAGCAAAGGCTAAAGTAGAGCTCAAACTGAACAGCGCCAACACACTGATCAGAAATTTTTTCATTCAATTACCGGTTCAATTGAGTCTTGGTGTTGCCCTAGACCCTCACTGTTTAATCTCAGTTGAAGTTCATAATCTTGCAGCATAGCGTTAACGCGACGACGCTGCTCCTGAACATTTGATTCTGCATTAGGTCTCACTGACTCACGAGTCAGACTTACCGGCTCTACACTGCCAGATAAAGGAACCGTTTGCAGCACAGGAAAAGGTTGATTTGCAGTCGAAGAACCACTTGCACCATATTGTTGAACACCGATGATGGCAATCAAAGAGACGCAAGCAGCAACGGCAACTTGACCAAACGGCGATAGCCATTTTGGCAGTTGTCGACGCGCTTTATGCGGAGCTGGCTGTTCTTCACTAATGCTGATGTCTTCACTACTGCTGATGCGATCTGCGCGCATATTGTCTAATTCGGTAACATTGGCGCTGTAAGGGGTGTGCGCAGGTTCATTTTCCAACGCGAATGCCACACTTTCAGCGATATTCCATTCCGGTCTCTCGGGTGCATCGCCACGCATTACATCACCTATCAGGTGGTAATTCTTCCACGTTTCGATACTTTCACGATCGTTTGCCAATTCTTGAATCAGCAACTTGTCGACCATCTCTCCATCCATGAGAGCTGAAAGTTGTTGTTTGTCAGCCATTATTTTCACCATTATTTCCAATTACTGGGTTCTTACTGGTTCCAACGCTACAAAAGAGATTTGATTCTCTTTTCTACCGCCTCACGAGCACGGAATATTCGAGAACGTACCGTACCAACAGGGCAATCCATAATCTCTGCAATGTCTTCATAGCTTAAGCCTTCCAGCTCACGCAAAGTCATTGCTGTTTTTAAATCCTCAGGCAACGCGTCTATCGCACTAAACACTGCCTGTTTCAGTTCTTTCGACAGCGTAATGTTCTCAGGGTTCGATATTTCTTTTAACGCATTGTTTGTTTCGTAAAATTCAGCTTCTTCAGCATCAACATCGGTGGCTGGCGGTCTACGCCCTTGCGCTACGATGTGATTTTTTGCGGTATTGACAGCAATACGATATAGCCAAGTGTAAAACGCACTTTCACCTCTAAATGTTGGGATAGCACGATAAGCCTTGATAAAAGCTTCTTGTGCGACATCAGCAACATCTCCCGAATTGCTCACGTACCTGGAAATAAGGTTGCAGACTTTATTTTGATATTTTAAAACCAAAAGATTAAATGCTTGCTTATCTCCATTCTGAACTCGCTCAATCAATACTTGATCGGTTAGCTGCTCGTTCATTCGAGCGGTTACTCCTATTGTTATCTCCCTTACCTTCTCAGATATGGGCTTTAATTATCCAGAATGTAGTATTGACACCACTGTTTACATGAGCACTATTGTGACTCAGTAAAAAAGATAAAGTTCAATTATGTGTTAATTTATTTGCCACATAGAATGCACAATGTGATGTAATCGAGGTTTGTTCCCCGAAATGATTTTGCGGATACAAACCTATAAAGACAATAGCTTTTAAAAACTATTATTTTTTATACACATTATAAATAAGGGACTCACAGAGCACGGTTTCCTAATTGCTTGATTCATTTTATAGTTTAGTCATTGGTATGACGCTCTTTTTCAATCAGGCTCATCAAATCGGCAAGTGACACATTTCAATATAGAGTAGTTCGATTCTACTATGGTTCGGGAATTTAAAAGTTTTATGAACGAAAACCGAGAACATCAGTGTGATGTATTAGTGGTAGGGAGCGGTGCCGCAGGCTTGTCGTTAGCTTTGCGTATCGCAAAGCATTGCAAAGTTATCGTCCTAAGCAAAGGACCGCGCAGTGAAGGTGCAACGTTCTACGCTCAAGGTGGCATAGCTGCTGTATTTGATGAATCTGACAGTATTGATTCTCATGTTGAAGACACGCTGATTGCTGGCGGTGGAATTTGCGAAGAAAAAACCGTTCGCTTTATCGCAGAGCATGCTAAAGAGTGTGTGCAGTGGCTGATTGATGGCGGTGTACCTTTCGATAAAGAAGAAGACAGTGAAGATGGCGACGATAGCCCTCGTTACCACCTAACACGCGAAGGCGGCCATAGCCACCGTCGCATTCTTCATGCCGCTGACGCAACCGGCATGGCGATGCAGACCTCACTACAAGACAACGCTCATAACCATCCGAACATTGCTATATTTGAACGTTACAACGCATTAGATCTCATTACCGAAGACAAAGTCGGCGGTGATGAAAATAAAGTGATTGGTGCCTATGTCTGGAACCGTAATGAAGAGCACGTTGAAAGCATTCGAGCTAAATACGTGGTTCTCGCTACAGGCGGTTCTTCTAAAGTCTATCAATACACTTCTAACCCAGATGTTTCATCCGGCGACGGTATTGCGATCGCCTGGCGTGCTGGCTGTCGTGTTGCTAACTTAGAATTCAACCAATTCCATCCAACCTGTTTGTACCATCCAGAAGCGCGAAACTTCCTGCTAACGGAAGCGTTGCGAGGTGAAGGTGCTTACCTTCGTCGCCCAGATGGTTCTCGTTTTATGCTCGATTTCGACGAGCGTGCAGAACTGGCACCTCGTGATGTGGTGGCTCGCGCTATCGACTTTGAGATGAAGCGATTAGGGGCAGATTGTATGTATCTCGATATCAGCCACAAACCAGCAGATTTCATCGAGAAACACTTCCCGACCATCTATCGTCGTTTGATGGATTTGGGTATTGATATCACCAAAGAGCCGATCCCTATCGTTCCTGCCGCGCACTATACCTGCGGTGGCGTAATGGTGAACCAACAGGGGCAAACTGATCTTAAACACCTTTATGCGATTGGTGAAGTCAGTTACACCGGTCTGCATGGTGCAAACCGTATGGCTTCTAATTCACTATTAGAATGTGTGGTTTATGCCTGGTCTGCAGCTAAAGATATCCTGAAAAATATTAAAGGGATTGAAATGCCACCGTCCGTTCCCGTTTGGGATGAAAGCCAAGTAACCAGCTCAGATGAAGAAGTGGTCATCCAGCATAACTGGCACGAACTGCGTCTGTTTATGTGGGATTACATGGGTATTGTGCGTACAGACAAACGCCTAGAGCGAGCTCTGCGCCGCATTCAGTTGCTCCAGCAAGAAACACAGGAGTACTACAGTAACTTCCGCGTTTCCAACAACTTACTTGAACTGCGTAACCTGCTGCAAGTCGCTGAACTGATGGTGCGCTGTGCAATGCAACGCAAAGAAAGCCGTGGCTTGCATTACACGCTAGACTACCCAGAGCAACTGGAAAACAGTGGTCCTACTATTCTTTTACCAAAAGAGTAATACCGTTCTAGGTAAAAATGTGATCAGATTGAGCATCGGTGGAACAGCGAATGGGCATCGAACACAAACACACATAAACCCTTCCATGGGGCTCCGCTGAGCCATCCTTGGCTCAGAGGGTTTGCTTATCAATGCCCATTCACTGATCAGAAAATTTTCCAGACTGGTATAAAAGACCTTTTGTCGAAATATTTTCGAGAGAACAAAACAGGAGCTAACGTTCCTGTTTTCGTTTTAGTCTTACCAATAACTGACGATATGTCACCTCGTCACAGCTATCACGCCACAATAGCCAATACTTCCCCTTAGTGTGAAACGACAGAAACAGGTAAGAATGCAGTAAACCGACAGATGTGAAGCTTTGTGAATGGTTGTTTCTCTTTATTGAGTAATTGTTTGTCTTTAGTGAGTGATCAAAACCAAACTCCACTTCACCATGTAAAGCATCCGGCAATAAAGAAGTTAATGGGCGTGACACGATAACAAGTAACAAATAAGCAGCAGCGACAATGGGAATGGGTGAGGAAATTACTGCCCCTATCAGCACCATAAAAAGAATGGTCGCAAATGCCAGGGCAGTATGGGAATGACGAAGTTCTAGCTTAACGAACTTTGCTGAGGTTATGAGCGACAATTTGGTCTACGATGGCGGCATGCCCTAAGTTTTCAGAGCGACCATGTCCCATAATCCAGGTAAACAAATCAGGGTCATCACATTCCAGCAAAGAGACAAAATCCTTCTGCTCAGATTCGGTTAAGGACTCAAAAC
Organism: Vibrio sp.; assembly: GCF_047973365.1. GTDB lineage: Bacteria > Pseudomonadota > Gammaproteobacteria > Enterobacterales > Vibrionaceae > Vibrio. Next base: position 25,202 of record NZ_JBKEBW010000057.1, read on the forward strand.
ACTCTTCAAAAAATGGCATAATGACAACGTCCAGTTCCAACATGCCACGACGACATGCCCATTTAATTCGAGCTTTTTCTTCAGCGCTATACATTTACCTTTCTCTCTTTCTTGTTATATGAGCGATAAGTTATTCAGGCTAACAAACCATTACTTTGTTTAAGTCTACCAACAGACGGCTAAGTCTACCAACAGACGGACAAATCAACTAGGGTATCAATCACAGTCCCAATCAAGCTGACAAAAAAACTTATCCGGATTACCATAGTTCAATATCGTTGACTATGGTGAGTATCATGGATTGGAAAAACACTTTTTCGCCTCTAAACGTTAATGCCGATGCTGTTTTACCTGAGCTTATGCTCACGCATCTGGCATCTTGGGGCGCTATTCAAATTGTGGGTACAGACGCTAAATCTTACTTACAAGGACAAGTTACCTGTAACGTGGTTTCTCTGGAAGCCGAGCAAATGGCTTTTGGCGCGCATTGCGACGCAAAAGGAAAAGTCTGGTCTGTCTTTCGTATTTTTCACCACAAGGGTGGCTATGCGATGTTCCAACCGCTTTCAGCTATCGACGTAGAACTGCGCGAACTCAAGAAATATGCCGTTTTCTCTAAAGCAGAGATAACTCACAGCGGCAACATTGCTCTGGGTTTAATAGGTGTACAAGCTCAAGCGTGGATTGATTCTCATAGCGAAACTCGCGGAGATGTTCGCTCTATCGAAGGCGGAAGTGCAGTAAAAATTGATGCGCTACGCTGGTTACTATTGATTGATAGCCAGCAAGCAGAAAAGATCATCAATAATATTGAAGCTACTAAAGTGAGTGAATCACTCTGGACACGATTTGAAATAGAGCAAGCTTACCCTGTGATCACACAAGCTGAGCAAAATGAGCACATACCTCAAGCGCTCAACCTTCAAGCACTAAATGGCATCAGCTTTAACAAAGGTTGTTATACAGGCCAAGAAACTGTGGCGCGAGCCAAGTACCGTGGCATTAACAAGCGTGCAATGTACATTGTTAAAGGCAACATAGAATCGCCTTTGAGCAGCGACATCGTTCAGTTGGAACGTTCTGTTGGTGACAACTGGCGTTCAGCCGGTCAGCTAATGGCCCATTACACTTTCCCTGATAACACGGCGATAGGTTTAGTTGTGCTGCCAAACAATTTAGAACAGGACACTGAACTTAGATTGACATCCCAAGCCAATACCCGTTGGACAATCGAAGCACTGCCTTATTCATTAAGTGATGACCAATAAAGTTCGCGAGACCAAACTCACTCGATACTTAGATGAGCAGCAAGTCGTTTTTCACTTGCTGCATCATCAGACGCCCGCAACAACCATTGAAGAAGCGGCAAATCAGCGGGGTATTTGTCCAAGTCAAATGGTGAAGTGCATCCTGCTTCGAGATATGGGTGGACAACTGGCTTTAGCTTGCGCTCCCGGCGATAAAAGTATCGATCCGAAAAAAGTTCGCTCACTGCTCCAGTGGCGACGCATGACATGCGTAAATATGAAAGATGTCGAATTAATAACCGGGTACCAAATCGGCACCGTAACGCCTCTGTTGCTTAAAACGCCAATGCCGGTCATTTTTGACCATCAAATTTTACAACATCCTGTTGTCACCATAAGTAGCGGCTCTTCAATGGCAGGTATCGCCCTGCAAACTCAAGACCTAATTAAGCTCACCCAACCAACCTTTGCACACATTCAGCGCGAAGAATGATCAAAATTGATGCAACACACCACAAATAATGGTGATACTCATCACACAAACAAAAACCATCAACTGAATTTTTACTCATTTAAGATCAATAAATAGTCATTCATTGAATTTTAAAGTAATCTCCCACCGTTGGTTAAAGTCCATTCAGAAATGAGATTCAGGCTCTTCATAAACGAAGATTTTGGCCCTTCACCAACAAAAAAGTGAATCCACTGATTGTTTCAGGACATCCACTTTTTGTGTAATGCATCTGTGACTTTTGCCCGCGTTGTCTTTGCGGGCACTTTTTACAGAAAGCTGGCATATATTTAGCATACTTACTAAGTAAAATATTGAATATGGGAATGTAAAGAGGATTTTTCTTAAAAGTGTCATATTCATCTGGCTTAATAAGCGAGTCAGAAAACCACGAGTTTCATTATTGATTGCCATTTGAGGCTCTGGTCACACTTATTAGGATATTTATCCAAGATTTTGCATAGAACCACACATTAATGTAAATACGTCAGCAGAAACTGCATAAAGCACTATTAAAGTCACACTTACTTTATGCATGTTTTACTATACTAAAGGTGCTGAACAAAGTAAGGATCGAAGTATGAGACTGTTTAAGCGCTATATGCCTGGAATGATTGCTAAACATGTTAGTCGTCTTTTCAAAGGAAGAATTTATATCTACGGAATTGGAACATTCGAATTTGATAACGGTAAGTTGATTTTACCAGAGCGTGCAGAGCACCGACATTTCCAAACCGTCAAAGAAGTGAATCTAGAAATTAAAAAATTACGTTGCGCGTACGCTTAAGTTGAATGAGTTTCTGATCAAATTTAAATAAGGGTTGGCAATCGCCAACCCTTTAACGTTTTTGCGGCCTTTCACTCACAAAGAGTTTTAAATCATCGGTTGCGCGTTATTTACTTTGGCCAAATCAGGCAAATTACCTTTCAAGCCTAAAGCACGCTTCATGATTTCATCTTTAGCGCCAGGCAATTGCCCTGCGAGACGCATACCAATACCGCGAATCAATTTTTTTGCCGGGTTATTACCTTCGAATAAATCTTTAAATCCTTGCATAGCGGCAATCATTTTTGCCGCCTCTGCTTTACGCCAACGCTCATAACTACGTAGATTGCGCTTACTGCCAATATCTTCCCCTTGCTTCCACAGCTCAATCACTTCTTGAGCTAGACTGGCGGCATCGAGGAAACCCAGATTCACACCTTGACCTGCCAGCGGATGAATGGTGTGCGCAGCATCGCCAACTAACGCCACGCGTTCAGCGACAAAATCTCGTGCATAACGCATCTTGAGCGGGAAAGCACTGCGTTCGCTGACAACTTTACACAACCCAAGTCGTGAATCGAATTCTACCGTCAATGTTTTATTAAACTCGCTATCACTCATAGCCACTAACTGTTCAGCACGATTTGGATCCGTCGACCAAACAATAGAGCTCATATGTGGATCGCCAAGAGGCAGAAAAGCCAGTGGGCCGAGTGGTGTAAATATCTGGCGAGCTACTTGTTGATGGGGTTTATGAGTATGAACATTTGCCACCACGGCACTGTGTCCATAGTCCCAATGTGTCAGAGGGATATCTTGCTGTTTACGGACCCAGGAATTTGCGCCATCAGCACCAACAACGAGCTTAGCGGTCAGCGTCTGACCATTGTTAAGTGTCAGCCATGCTTCACTTTCACCAATCGCCAGGTTTTCACAACTGGCAGGCATAAAGAGCGAAACATTGTCTTGCAGTTTCACTTGGTCTAGCAATGCCAGTTGAATGACTCGGTTTTCAACGATATGCCCCAAATTAGGCTGAGTAAGACTGTTTGCATCAAATTCGATGCGTGCAAAACTGTCTTGTTCCCACACTTCCATCGCTTGATATGGTGCAGCTCGTCGCATGGTAATGCCTTGCCACGCCCCTAAGTTTCTTAACATCACTTCACTTGAACGGCTTAAAGCAGACACACGAGTATCAGGCTGTTCACCTAATCCTTCATGAGGAAGATGACCTTCTATCACGGCAATTCTTAAATCGGTATGCTTGAACGCAGCCGCCAAGGCAAGGCCGACCATTCCACCACCGACAATTGCAATATCCACACTTCGCATCATATTCGAGTACCCTATCGATTAACCACACCTAAGGTGCGGCGTAGCAGCGGCGTTTTTAGCAGAGGAAGGTTGTCCATCGCTGCTAATCCTAAATTTCTTCCCATACGCAAAGCTAACCAGTCATTGGAAAACAGATGAACCAGACTGGAAGTTAACGCAATCGTTGCCGTTCTATCGTTGTCACGTCTGCGTTTAAATTGTGTCAGAACTCGGTAACTTCCCGCATCTGCAGATTGAATAATCTCTTCCGCTAAACTGGCAACATCACGAATACCTAAGTTGAAACCTTGTCCTGCAATCGGATGAAGTGCCTGAGCCGCATTACCAACAATGGCAAAACGGTGCGAAATATTTTGCTCACGATATCTCAAAACCAACGGATAGGCACTTCTTGCTCCGGTTCTTTCTAATTGACCTAAACGCCAACCAAACTCAAATTGTAATTGATGGAGAAAAACATCGTCGTCATAAGCCATTACCGTTTGTGCTTTATCTGGTGGCAAACACCAGACCAAAGACATGCGATTGCTACTCATCGGTAATAACGCAATGGGACCATGAGAGGTAAATCGCTCAAATGCTCGTCCTTGATGCTTTTCGGCGGCAACAACATTGGCAATCACAGCAACTTGTTCAAAATCGTGCTGTTGCAGCGCCAAACCGACTTGTTCACAACAAGTTGACAAGGCTCCATCTGCCGCTACTAGTAGCTTAGCTTCTATTTGCTCATCGTTGGATAAAACCACGGTGACTTTATTGGCATCGCGTTCTACATTTTGAATACTGTGTGGACAGAACAGTGTAATACTGGCTGTGTTTGCCATTTTCTCTGCGTAAATTCGTCCGACATCAGCCAGCTCAACCACATAACCTAATGCATCAACCGCGACCTCTTGCTTGGTGATGTCAGTCATCCCTGCATGGTAGCGATCCGAAACATGAATGTGATTGATTGGCGTGGCAACAGATTGAAGAGCACTCCAGAGCCCAAAACGTTGCAGAATTTGAATCGTTCCGTAATTCAGCGCTATCGAACGCGCATCAAAGCCAGGATGCTGCTGATGATCCGCTTGATAAGGTTCGACTACCGCAACAGAGAGACACCCTTCACTAAGCTGATGCAATGCCAGAGCCAATGTCGCTCCAGCCATAGCCCCACCAGCAATAATCACATCAAACGATTTTACTTGGCTCACAATCCTTGCCCTTAGTGAATAGTCGGCGCTCTATCTTGCTCAGGCTTAATACCCAACTCCGCATGCAAAAGCAGAACACAGGCTTTAACATGTTCCAGTACCTGTTCTAAAAGCTGAGCTTGCTCTTCCAAGTCATCATCTTCATCAATGCCTAATTTGGTGATTTCTTCGAGATCTTCCAGCGCTTCTTTAGCATCTGAAGAGGTTTTATTAATTGCTGCGCCCACTAAACCCAGGCCTGAGATAAAATGATTTACCCAGTCAGCCACACCATCAGCAAAATCAAACAGTGCTTCGGCACCATCACCGATTGGAAGAATCAGGTTCAGTTCCATACTGGTATCTGTGAGCTCAGCATTAGTTGCCGCAAGTAATTGTTTCGCCAATTCAAGCGTTTTAACCGGCCACCCCATACCATCATTGGTGTAATCAAAAATAAGCGGCTGCCAACTGTCATCTTTCAAACTTAAACCACCAGCCAACATACCGGTTAACAAACCATGCAGCTCTGCTGGATTTACGCCTAACGATGCTGATTTCAGCTCGCCAGATAACATGTCATAAGTTGGAAAAGTAATATCGCTCATAAAGGGCTCATATTCAGGGAAAATAAGCTTAATCCTACCACTTCAACATCCATGCGAAAACGCTCAAGTTACCAATTGTGGCTAGCTTTTACGCAAATTGCCTAAGAACTGAGTTTTCGTTGATCATTTTTAACAGATAATCGGGAAAAGCTTGAATCTTGAGAGCGCTTTACCTATAGTTTCCCCCACAATGGTCACTTGAGAAGTATCATCTTTGGCGATATGAATAGAGTTCATTTATCATGAGTAATCAAGCGGTTGACGTTGAAATTTTAGGTAAAGTGACACGGGTAAATTGCCCAGCGGGTCAGGAAGACTCACTGATAAATGCAGCCCTAGATCTTGACCAACGATTAAAAGAAATGGCTGACCGTACGAAAGTGACCAATGAATTAAAGCTGTTAACTATCGCGGCACTGAACATTTGTTATGAATTGCACACATATAAGCAGCAAAACAATGGTCAGCAGCAAGAAATCAGTGAACGCATGGAAAAGCTCACCGTTTCTCTAGAAGAAGCTCTCAATAAGGTAACACAGGAACGAAACTAAACGTTCACCATCTAAAGTATTTACCCTGGGGTGTTTGTCAGTGGATTTAAGTCCCCGAGCCGATAAGCAATACCCAAGGATTAGTACTTAGTAGCTATTGAGCAAGCTTGGCTCGTACCGAGAAGCCTACGGCTACCATTGCTAGTCCGCCTTGAACTCGCTGGTTCAAGGGCCACAATCTACAACGGCACTCTGGGGTTCCCTAATGTTGTATTCACGACAAGAACTAAGAAAATTCATTCGCGACAAACGTAACCAACTTGCCAGTGATGTTCAGTTTCAGGCGAGCCAAGATCTCATCCAGCGTTTTTCTACCCTTGCCGAACTACAGACTAGCCAACGCATTGCACTTTATCTCTCAACCGATGGCGAACTGGATACGCAACCGTTAATCGAATGGCTGTGGGCGCAAGGTAAAAGCATTTACTTACCGGTATTACACCCTTTCTCTGCCGGGCATTTACTGTTTCTGCACTATCAATCAGACACAGCGATGACCTACAACAAGTTTGGCATTCTTGAACCTAAGCTCAATCAGACGCTTATCTGTCCGGTCAAAGATCTCGATCTTATTTGCACGCCGTTAGTGGCTTTTGATTCTTATGGGCATCGATTAGGTATGGGCGGTGGCTATTACGACCGTACCTTAGAGCCTTGGTTTAACACAGGCAAAGGTGCGTCACCCATTGGCTTGGCTCATGATTGCCAACATGTAGACCAACTACCTACAGAAGAGTGGGATGTACCGTTGCCGAAAATTGTCACGCCTAGCCAAATTTGGCAGTGGTAAGCCGCTCATTTTCAGCTTACAAGTTCAAACATCGCTGAAGTCGCGTTAACTTCAATTATTCGGCAACCGAAGTACATCTCTCAATCTTTTGCGTATATAATCCCGCGCACGCTAACGTTTAAATAAAACATTAGAAATCAAGTTTTGGCAAAAATCGTCTCAGGAGATGGGCATGACTCAAGATGAAATGAAAAAAGCTGCCGGTTGGGCTGCTCTTAAATACGTAGAAAAAGGCAGCATTGTCGGCGTTGGTACGGGTTCCACCGTGAATCACTTCATTGATGCTTTGGGTTCAATCAAAGATGATATTAAAGGCGCCGTATCAAGCTCTATCGCTTCAACTGAGAAGCTTAAAGGTTTAGGCATTGAAGTTTTCGATTGTAACGATGTCATGAGCCTAGATATCTATGTTGATGGCGCTGATGAGATCAACCCACAACGCGAGATGATCAAAGGTGGCGGCGCAGCACTGACTCGTGAGAAAATTGTTGCCGCTATTGCTGAGAAATTTATTTGTATTGTTGATGGCACCAAAGCCGTTGACGTACTAGGCTCATTCCCACTTCCCGTTGAAGTGATCCCAATGGCTCGTTCATACGTTGCTCGCGAACTGGTTAAGCTTGGTGGTGATCCGGTTTACCGCCAAGGTGTGGTGACGGACAATGGTAACGTGATTCTTGACGTTCACGGTTTAAAAATTACTCAGGCAAAAGACCTAGAAGCAAAAATTAACGGTATTGCAGGCGTTGTGACAAACGGCCTGTTTGCTATCAGTGGCGCAGACGTAGTCATCACAGGCACTTCTGAAGGCGCAAAAATCGCAGAATAACTCTGGAAAATATACATTTTTCGTTATTTGATTACAAACGGCACCAGAGGTGCCGTTTTTGTTGCTTTTCTACTAAGAAAATTATGCCTTATTCCGTAATTTTCTTACCCAACCACAAAAAAATTTGATAACTTAATGCTCAGAACAAACGCGACGAAAACGTTTGCTTTTTAAATTTAGACTAAAAATTGTGTAGTTCCATTTTAAGGACGAGAATAATGGCCAAAGTTTCACTGGAAAAAGAAAAAATTAAGATATTACTTCTTGAAGGGCTTCACCCATCATCGGTAGAAGTTCTGCAAGCTGCTGGCTACACCAACATCGAATACCACAAAGGCTCACTAGAAGGAGATGAACTGATTGAAGCGATCAAAGACGTTCATTTCATTGGTATTCGTTCCCGTACTAACCTGACAGAAAAAGTAATTAACGCAGCAGATAAACTGGTAGCCATTGGCTGTTTCTGTATCGGCACAAACCAAGTAGATCTTAATGCAGCCGCAGTTCGCGGTGTTCCAGTGTTTAATGCACCATTTTCAAACACACGCAGTGTTGCAGAACTTGTTCTGGGTGAAATCCTACTTCTACTGCGTGGCATTCCTGAAAAAAATGCACTTGCTCATCGTGGTATTTGGAAGAAGAGTGCTGACCATTCATACGAAGCTCGTGGCAAAGCACTTGGTATCATCGGCTACGGCCACATTGGTACTCAACTGGGCATTATTGCCGAGAACTTAGGTATGCGTGTTTACTTCTACGATATCGAAAACAAGCTATCACTAGGTAACGCCACTCAAGTTCACACCATGAGCGAACTACTGAATAAGTGTGATGTTATTTCTCTGCATGTTCCAGAAACACCAGAAACGAAGAATATGATGGGTAAAGCTGAATTTGATCGCATGAAGCCGGGTTCAATTTTCATTAACGCAGCTCGTGGCACTGTGGTTGATATCCCTGCACTGTGTGAGGCGATGGAGTCTGGTCACTTAGCGGGTGCTGCAATTGACGTATTCCCAACAGAGCCAGGTTCAAACAAAGAAGCCTTTGAATCTCCGCTAATGAAGTTTGATAACGTGATCCTAACTCCGCACGTCGGTGGTTCAACGCAAGAAGCGCAAGAGAACATCGGTATTGAAGTGGCAGGTAAACTTGCGAAATACTCAGATAACGGTTCTACGCTTTCAAGTGTTAACTTCCCTGAAGTTTCATTGCCTGAGCATCGTCAATGCTCTCGTCTATTGCATATTCACCAAAACCGCCCAGGTATTTTGACTCAAATTAACACCATTTTTGCGTCAGATGGCATCAACATCGCCGCTCAGTATCTACAAACTACCGCAAACATTGGTTATGTAGTTATTGATGTGGAAGCCGGACGTTCACTAGAAGCCCTAGACAAATTGAAAGGCATCGAAGGTACTATTCGCGCACGTATCCTTCACTAATCCTTCAGTGACGAAAACTGACCACCAGCTAACGTTGGTGGTTAAGCCTCTGAAAATATAAAACCAGCCAATAGGCTAATGTCTGTCAGTTAAGCTCAAAAAGACAGAGTTTTCGTTCCCACGGTCCCCCGTGGGAATGCATACCAAAGGCAAAATCGGCAGTTAATCTGACTTTCTGTGAGTCAAATATGCATTCCCACGCAGAGTGAAGTGACCCCATAAAGTTGGACATTTCTGTTAAGCGGCTTGCAAGGCCTGATTTCGATATTCTATCGGAGTCAGGCCTTTAAATTTCACCTTAATCCGTTTTGTATTGTAATACTCTATATATTCTTCGATATTTGCAATCAGTTCATCAGCATCAGTGAAGCTTTGACCGTGATACATCTCTGTTTTGAGTAAAGCGAAGAAGTTTTCAGCCACTGCATTATCTAAA
>NZ_JBKEBW010000110.1:0-47682 GCF_047973365.1 Vibrio sp.
CCGATAGTGGATTTATTTACCCAGGAAGTCGTGTCTTACCGAGTAGCGAAGAACATCCGCTTGCCTTTGGTTACAGACATGCTGAAAGAGGCAATAGACAAGCTTGATAAGGGAACCTCTCCTATTGTCCATAGCGACCAGGGTTGGCAATACCAGCACAAGTCTTACCAAAAGCTCCTTGTAGATAATGGGCTTCAACAAAGTATGTCGAGAAAAGGAAACTGTTTAGATAATGCAGTGACTGAAAACTTCTTCGCTTTACTCAAAACAGAGATGTATCACGGTCAAAGCTTCACTGATGCTGATGAACTGATTGCAAATATCGAAGAATATATAGAGTATTACAATACAAAACGGATTAAGGTGAAATTTAAAGGCCTGACTCCGATAGAATATCGAAATCAGGCCTTGCAAGCCGCTTAACAGAAATGTCCAACTTTATGGGGTCACTTCACTCTGCGTGGGAACGAGAGTTATGTCTTTTTGAGCTTAACTGACAGACATTAGTCATCAGACTGGTTTTTATTTATTGGTTACCAGTTGATATCAAAGACCAAGATCTTCAGATAATGCTTTAATTTGCTCCAAGTCCATCTGATGGATTCTCAACATCTGATCTATTTGGCTAATACGCGAGTTCGCTGCATCCTGTTTATCACAAGAGTCTGAAGTAGCATCCCATGACTTGCCTTCAAGATACACATCGCACTCTTTCTTCAACGTTTTCAGTTTCGGAACCAGTTCATCGCGTTCTTTTTGCAGAGTTTCAACCTCTTGCTTAATTTTCAGTTCTTGCTGGAACAACTCGCGTGAACGTTCAAGCATGGTTGTTTGCATATCTGACTGGCGATTAAGTTTATCGTTTTGCTGACTCGCCTGCTCTAGCTGAGATTTTTGTTCAGCCACTTGAGCTTCTAACGACATGTTCACTTTTTCAAGTTCAGTTAGCTGTGATTCAATATCCGAAATAGCTTGTTGATGTTTCTGCTGCTGCTCTTCCAACGCTGCTGCTAACTGTTTGTCGAACTCTTCTTTAGCGTTAATCTTGTTTTGTTCGACTACTGCCGCCTGCTCAGTCTCTGTATCCTGACTTTTCTGATATTGAATTTCCAACACCTGATAGGTTTTTTCCCACTTAGACGCGGTCAATGACGAACCGAGCAACCCTCCAAGCGCTAGACCCAATGCTGCGGCAACCGCTATGTATATGACACCGTTTTTATCACGCTGTTCGATGACAACAACATCATCATCATTCTCATCTAAATCTGTTTGATTCATTGTTAACTCCTAGTTCAAACATCAGCGGATCAATTCAGCCACAACAACCGTCACAACATAAATAACAAACGCAGAAGCCAATGTAGTGACAATCCACTTTTGAAATTTCGCATTAGTACCATAACGGATCAACAGAAAAGCGAGTATCACCAATACAGCGATAGCGATTAATCTATTCATGGATTCCTCCAAATCGTTGACTAGCTTATAACACGTATTATTGCCCAAAAGGTCATGAGAAAGTATATAAATCCGTAACTTGAACCACAATGTTACATTAAATTGATCTATCGCGTGACATCACATTTTGATTTCGCTAATATCCCAACGCAAATTATCCATTCGTATGGATAATTGTTCCGATGAAGACTGCAGGAGAGAGGTTATTAATCTAATAACAAATTGTTAGATTAGTGTTACCCGCCGAAGAAGTAAATCTTTCAGGTGCTTTATTCCATATTGGGAATGAGCGAGGACTGTAGTTGGAGGAACCTCTGGAGAGAACCGTTAAATCGGTCGCCGAAGGAGCAAGTCCTGCGTTTAGCAGGGTGAAACTCTCAGGCAAAAGGACAGAGGAGTGAAAGGCACGTTTGTATTCGTAGTGTTCTGCGCCACGGATCTGTTTATATTATTTAGCACCCTTTCTCTCTTCTCCTTATGTGTTGTTTTTTTAAGGGGAATTCATGACAAACCTTCAATCGTTATTACAATCCATCGACAATTTTATTTGGGGTCCACCACTTCTTATATTACTTGTTGGTACAGGTATCTATTTTACATTTCGTCTTGGCTTACTTCAGTTTCGCCATCTTCCGACCGCGTTAAAAATGGTCTTTTCTAAAGACAAACATTCAAACAAAGAAGGCGACGTATCCAGTTTTGCGGCCTTGTGTACTGCTCTATCTGCCACTATCGGTACAGGGAATATTGTGGGTGTTGCAACGGCTATCAAAGTGGGCGGTCCTGGCGCTTTGTTTTGGATGTGGCTCGCTGCGGTATTTGGCATGGCGACTAAATATGCCGAATGTCTACTCGCAGTAAAATACCGTAAAACCGACGCTAACGGTCAGATGGTTGGCGGACCAATGTACTACTTGCAAGACGGTGTTGGCTCAAAAGCGCTGGCGATTCTCTTTGCCGTTTTTGCTGTCGGCGTAGCCTGTTTTGGTATTGGTACTTTCCCTCAGGTGAACGCAATTTTGGATGCTACCCAAATATCATTTGGCGTATCACGCGAAGTAACGGCTGTTGTACTAACCCTACTAGTCGCATTTGTAACGATTGGCGGTATTCAATCGATTGCGAAAGTTGCCGGTAAAGTCGTACCAACAATGGCGGTATTTTACATCGTTGCTTGTTTAAGCGTTATCATCACCAATTCAGATCAACTGCTCAATGCGATTGAGCTAGTACTGGTTTCGGCGTTCACTTCTACTGCTGCAACGGGTGGCTTCTTAGGCGCAAGCATTATGTTGGCTATCCAGTCTGGTATTGCACGGGGGGTGTTTTCAAACGAATCTGGGCTTGGTAGTGCGCCTATGGCAGCAGCAGCTGCCAAAACCGATTCCTGCGTACGTCAAGGTTTGATCTCCATGACTGGCACATTCTTCGATACCATCATTATTTGTACCATGACAGGTTTAGCATTGATCCTTACAGGCGCATGGCAAACAGATTTGGCTGGTGCTGCGATGACAACGCACGCCTTCGCTGTGGGTTTAAACGCAAGCACATTAGGACCAATGCTGGTTTCAATCGGTCTGATGTTCTTTGCGTTTACGACTATCTTGGGCTGGAACTATTACGGTGAACGCTGTGTCGTGTATCTACTCGGTACTAAAGCCGTATTGCCATATAAACTCGTTTTCATTGCTCTAGTTGCATCTGGCGCATTCCTTCACTTGGATATGATCTGGATTCTCGCAGACATCGTAAATGGGCTAATGGCGATTCCGAACCTTATTGGTCTGATTGCTCTTAGACATGTTGTGATTGAAGAGACGAGGCGTTATTTTGAGGCGCACGTAAGTTATTCAAAAGCGGTCGCTTAAACGCGAAATAAGAGTATAAAAATAGCGCCTATTGGGCGCTATTTTTTTCATTCGATATAGAGAACGGTTTAAACCGATTCTTTCTCTAGCAGCAATTTGATACCTAAAGTCACCAGTACAACCCCTGTGGTACCTTCCATCCAACGCATAAATGAAGCATTTTTAAGTAAGTTTTTCGCAGAGCTTAACGCGGCAGCCAAACCACATTGCCAAATCATCGCAATCACAAAATGAATCGCCGCCATCAATAAAGATTGAAACAGTGGTGAATGCTCAGGATTAATAAATTGTGGCAAAAACGCTAAATAAAACACCGCTGTTTTGGGATTTAGAACGTTTGAGAGGAAACCTTCACGTAATGAACGCGTTAGGTTCAATGTAGAATGTGTTGCCACTGCGACATTAAGCCCTTGGCCTGAAGCCATAAGCGCTCTCAAGCTCGATAAACCAAGCCAAATGAGATACGCCGCACCAATCATCTTCACAAAATGAAACAGCTCCGCTGACTGAGCCAAAATGGCAGAAATACCGATTGCAGAAAAGGTAGCATGGACAAAAAGTCCCGTACAAATTCCCAAGCTAGTAGTACAACCATCGGCTAATCCCGCTCGCGAAGTATTGCGGATAACCAACGCGGTATCCAAACCTGGAGTGAGAGTTAAAATGGTAATTGCAATAAGAAAAGCTTCGAAATTTTGAATGTACATTATCAATCCCTGATGAATTATGAGATCTTCGTTATACAACAAAGATCTCATAGTGTCTCTATGACTTTTAAGTTAAATAACAATTAGCTGGCAAGCTGAGTTAATCGATGAGAAAAAGCGCGACAACATCGGTCTGTAACGATAAAGTAACTACCTCTCTGCTTTAACTAAGTCACCCTTTATTATGCAATCCAACCCATTACTGACGATCCCTGTTGGCGTTCGTTTTATGTTTCTTTCTGCACTGGGCTTTTCGTTGATGACTGCCAGTGTAAAAGCAGTACACGAATACGGTATTCCTGTATTTGAAATTGTCGCCGCAAGGGCTTTGGTATCTTTTGTTATCAGTTACGCTGATGTAAAGCGTAAAAGAATATCCATGTGGGGATTGAATAAGCCATTACTGGCACTGCGAGGTGCAGTAGGAACCTTCTCTCTTATTTGTGTGTATTATGCCGTGACCTCTTTACCGTTGGCTGAAGCGACTATTCTTCAATACACACACCCCATTTTCACGGCATTGCTTGCTGTATTTTTTTTGAAAGAGCGCATACAACCAACAACGTTAATCTGTATTGTGCTATGTGTATTAGGTTTATATTGCATATTGATACCGGAGTTAGACGGTTCAACAGATGTGACCTTACCCACCTTTAGTGTCGTGATTGCTCTTGTCGGTGCCTTTGGTAGTTCAATTGCTTATGTCATCGTACGGAAATTAAGCCAAACTGAAGACAGCTCCGTTATCATTCTTTATTTCCCAATGATAGCAACCCCCATTTCAATACTGCTCGTTTGGAATGATTTCATCATGCCAGATCTAAAACTGAGCTTCATGTTGATTATGATCGGTGTTTTCACTCAAATTGGACAATATGGATTAACAAAAGCAATGAAGACCCAAGAAGCGGGCAAAGCATCTGCTTTTTCTTATGTTCAGATAGTGTTCTCGATAGTGATTGGTGTTGTTTACTTTAACGAAATTCCGGCAATGTGGACTTATATCGGTGGCGCTCTGATTGTTACCGGAGCATTGATTAACGTATTCGGTCAGCGTTTGGGTCGCCTTAAAGCCAAACCGTTATAATGTGGTATATTTCGCTTGTGTTCAGAAAAAGGAAAGCTTTCTATGAGTTCATTCAGCAGTTTAGTGCAACATTTTAAAACCATTTCGCATTTCAGCCACCTATCCGCAATATGTGGTTGGGACCAAGCTTCCATGATGCCAAATGGCGGTGCTCAGGCGCGCTCAGAAGCCATGGCTCAACTCTCGGTTCACATTCATAGCTTAATGACTCAACCACAACTTGGTGAATGGTTTGAAAATGCGAATTCTGAGTCATTGACCAATGCTCAACAATCCACATTACGAGAAATGGAACGTCAATGGCAGCAAGCTAACGTACTGCCAGAGAGTCTGGTTCAGGCTAAATCGCTTGCTGGTTCTAAATGTGAACACGCCTGGCGTAGTCAGCGTAAAGCGAATGACTGGGAAGGTTTTGAAAAAAACTGGGCTGAGATTGTTAAGCTTTCTCAGGAAGAAGCGAAGATTCGAGCCGAAGCTACCGGGCTTACTCCTTACGATGCCATGCTCAATATTTATGAGCCAGGCACAACCACTCAATCTCTGAACTTAGTTTTCGATGATGTTAAAAGCTGGCTGCCAGATCTCATTGATACCGCGATTGAAAAACAAAAATCAGATCAGCTAATTTTGCCTAATGGCCATTACTCTCCAGAAAAGCAAAAAGCACTTGGCTTAGACGTAATGAAACTGCTGCAATTCGATTTTAATCATGGGCGTCTGGATGAAAGTGTTCACCCATTCTGTGGAGGGGTTCCATCGGATGTGCGCATCACAACCAGATACAGAGAAGATGAGTTTGTTCAGTCACTAATGGGAATCGTGCATGAAACCGGACATGCCCGCTATGAGCAAGGATTACCTTTATCTCTCGCCGGAACTCCTGCGGGAGAAGCCCGCTCTATGGGTATTCACGAATCTCAGTCCCTGTTTTTTGAAATGCAAATTGGCCGCAATGAAAACTTCATCCATCATTTAGCCGCTTTAACAGCGAAGCATTTCCCGGATGCTGATAACAAAGTACTGGATGTTGAAAATATGAAGAAGCTTTATACTCGGGTGAAGAAAGATTTCATTCGTGTCGATGCTGATGAGCTCACCTACCCTAGCCATGTCATTCTACGCTATGAAATTGAGCGAGATCTGATGAATGGTAAAATCAAGCATACTGATGTGCCAGAACTGTGGGATGCAAAAATGCAGTCTTACGTCGGACTAAGCACAAAAGACAATTACAAAAATGGCTGCATTCAAGACATCCACTGGTGTGATGGAAGCTTCGGGTACTTCCCTAGCTACACGTTAGGTGCCATGTATGCAGCTCAATTTATGGCTGCGATGAAGAAAACTGTGGATGTAGATAGCGTGATCAAATCAGGTAATTTAACGCCTATTTTCAATTGGTTATCTGAAAATATCTGGAGTAAAGGTAGTTTACTCACAACTGATGAACTGGTTAAGGCGGCAACCGGGGAAACACTGAATCCTGTTCATTTTCAGACCCACTTAAAAAATCGTTACCTTTAGTTCGGTTATTTAGATATGGGCTACTCTGAAGTAGCTCGTATATTTCTATTCACAGCCTTTTAGATGAGCGTAATAGCCCCACCCTCACAGATTATGTCGATTGAAAAAATAGCCGTACATAATGTAGCATCAATACTATATGGAATTGCTAATAGCAGAAGAAATATGAAGACAGAAAAAAAGAAAATCACTCAAAAGATGATCTATCGTGCGGTGGCAAGCTCGACTGCAATTGAGACAGGATCTCCTGTTCAAAATATTGAACAGCGTCTAAAAGCAAACAAGCGAAAGTATAACTCCTTATCATTAGCTAGCTAATGGTGTCTCTAACCAGTCTTTCCATATGCTGAAATTCATGCGCCACACCAGCTTGAATAGAAGCGATATAGAAGTCTTTGTGTTTGTCCCACAAACTGTAGTCTAATAGCCCTAATCCTGCCTTGTTGCACATCACGTCCATAAGTAGTCGACTTATTCTGCCATTCCCTTCCCGAAATGGATGGTTCAAGATAAATTCAATGTGGCTCCTAGCCAGTTTACCAATATTTAATTAGTAGATATTCTTAACATCACGATAAAAATTTTCATGTGAACCAAGTGCTATCAATTCAAGCGTAACAGTTCCATCTTCATAGCTATAACCCAACAATGTCAGTTGCTTTACCATTTTGAACTTATAAACACGCAGAAATGAAAGATCACCTTTTTTCTGTTCGCCTGCTAATGGTTTATCCATCAAAACTCTGATTGCAGTATCAAGATCTTTCTTTTGATTTTTATGAAGTTTTTTAACAGCTTTCTTAAATGTAGGCGTCTGAAGTACATTGGTTACTTTAGTCAAAGCTATAAGACTCCAGTTTACCTGCCTCTTTTTCCGCTTTAGCAATAATTGCCTGTTTTACAAACTCATAGGGCAAATCTGGGTTATCTTCCATCATTTCACCAATTTTAGCCCAGTGTTCAATTTGCTTTGGTGTCGTACGATTAAGAGCCTTAGCCATGATAGATGCTTTTTCGACAAGCTCTTGGTCAATTCTGATACTTGAAGTTGTCATAATTCATTCTCCTCTAACCTTTCTCGATTGTAGCAACACGCTACAATTGATGCAAATTGATACAAATTAACCATACTAACTTTTCTGTAATCACTATCTACACAACATTTTTAATCCGTGATACACGTAAAATCCCCATTGCATAAATGTCGCCATTACGGAATCAAATTGTGACTTTGTGGGTAAAATTGTAATCGAAATGATGCAAATTGATTTCCATCAAGTTTGTAGGGTTTTTATGTGCTACTTTGCCGCACAAATAAAAAATAAATAAAAACACTTTAATAATTAAAGCCCTACAACCAACAAAAGGAAATACAATGAAAAAAACATTATGCAGTGTTGCAGCTCTAACTCTTCTTGCCTCTGGAAGTGCTTTTGCACACAAAGAAGGAGACTTTATTGTTCGTGGCGGTTTAGCTGCGGTGTTACCTAATGACAGTAGCGATGCTATCTTAGATAGCAGCGAAGAACTGAAAGTCAATTCTGACATTCAGCTAGGCTTAACTTTAGGTTATATGATTACTGATAATATTAGTGTCGAATTACTTGCTGCTACGCCTTTTAAACATGATATTGATACCAACCTAGTTGCTCCCAGCAATATTGCTGATACCCAACATTTGCCACCAACACTAATGGTTCAATACTATTTTGGTCAGGCTGAAAGCAAAGTTCGCCCATATGTGGGTGCCGGTATCAACTATACATTCTTCTTCAATGAAGGGTTCAATGACAATGGTAAAGCGGCTGGTCTGGATAACCTGAAGCTGGATGACTCTTGGGGGTTAGCGGCAAACTTAGGTGTGGATTATAAGCTGACAGATGATTGGTTCTTAAATGCATCGGTTTGGTACATAGATATCGATACAGAAGCGAGCTACACAGCTGGCGGAACCAAATACACAACAGATGTTGAAATCGACCCTTGGGTATTGATGGTCGGTGGCGGCTACAAGTTCTAACCGCATCTAACATAACAAAAAAGCCAGCTCTGGTTTGGAGCTGGCTTTTAACATCATACACAGATGATGTTATAAAAAATGGAAAGTTACGTTTAGTGAGAATGAATCGACATCTTCGTCATCGATTGTGTAGTTGTTATAGCTAGCACCCACGGAAAATGGTCCCATAAAGAAGTATTCAGCACCAACGCCATACATGATATCTACACCATCATCAACTTTGCTGCCATTGACATCTTCGTCCCAAGAATGCAAACCACCTTTTGCGTAAACATGCAATGGTCCAAAATCAATACTTGGTTTTAGAGCTAAGTACATAGAGCTCAATGAAACTTCATCGGCACCGATATCAAAATCACCGTGGTTAGTGTAACCAGCTTCAACCCCAATAATTGGCAGGATACCTGTACCGACATGTATATTGTACGAAGATCCGTCTTCACCTTTATAGCTAGACTGACCAACAGTTGCACCACCGTAAATCCATGAATCAGCCAATGCTGCCGTTGAAGCCCCGATAAGAGCAATTGCTAATAGAGTCTTTTTCATAATAAACCTTCTCTGATAAAGCGAAGCAACTTGCCAGTTTTAGCTATCCGTTGCCGCATAACGCCAAATTATAGTGATTTCATTCAACTAAGCAAATATTATACCGAACATGCATCAATGGCGTTTTTCACTCGCTTATCCGAGACAGGATAAGGCGTGCCGAGCTGCTGTGCAAAGAAACTGACACGCAGCTCTTCAATCATCCAACGCACTTCTTTGATGTTTTCCGGCAATGCCATTCCCTTCGGTATTTTATTGAGCAGTTCCTTATAGTCATCGCGAATCGATTCCACTTTAAGCATATGCAGACGATCTTTATTCGGATCAATCGGCAACTTCTCTAAGCGGCGTTCTATTGCCTTCATATAGCGCAAAATATCCGGCAGTCGCTTCCAACCGCATTCTGTCGCAAACCCTTTGAATATCAGACCTTCGATTTGTGCCTTAACATCTGACAATGCGAATGCCATCGTAAAATCAACCTTACCTTTCAATCGCTTATTGATATTGAATGCCATGGTTAAAATCGCTTCTACTTGCTTCGCGATATCAACCACGGTGTCTCCCAGTTCCGCTCTAACAAACTCTTTAAGAGATTCAAATTCTTCTGGCGTCCAAGCTAAGCCACCACGTTCTTCAAGTAGCTTATCGATACCGCAAGCAATACAGTCATCAATCAAGTCCATCACTTTACCAAACGGATTGAAATACAATCCAAGTTTAGACTTGTTCGGTAAGTTAGTGTGCAGATATTTAATTGGCGACGGCACGTTAAGTAAAATCAAACGGCGTTGACCTTCGCGCATCGCACTTTGCTGCTCTTGCTCTGTCTCAAACAGCTTAATCTCGACACTGTCTTTTTTATCCACCAACGCAGGGTAAGCTTTGACTTGAAAACCACCACGTTTCTGCTGGTAAACTTTTGGCAGTTCACCAAACGACCAAGTGTGTAAACCCGATTGTTCGATATCATCATCGGCAACTTGAGACAGTGTTTGTTGAACTTTCTCTTTCAAACTCTCCTTAAGTTCGTAGAGATCTTTGTTTTCCTTCAGTTTATGGTTGCGGTGATCTACCGCTCTGAAGGTTACTTTCAGATGTTCTGCAACTTGCGATAAGTTCCAATCATCACGCGAGACTGCAACACCTGTCATTCGGCGTAGTTCTTTTTCCAATGCATCAAGCAAAGGAAGTTCCATTGCCGTTACGCGAGCTAAGAACGCATCCGCGTAATTTGGCGCAGGTACAAAGTTCTTACGTACCGTTTTAGGTAGTGACTTAATCAGGCTAACGATAAGTTCATGGCGCAAGCCCGGTATTTGCCACTCAAAACCCAGAGGCTCAATCTGGTTAAGGATAGGCAACGGAATATGCACAGTGACACCGTCACTATCCTCACCGGGTTCAAACTGATAACTCAGCTTGAGTTTGAGTCCATTCTGGTACCAGAAATTCGGATAATCTAACTCTGTGATATGGCTGGCATCACCTTTAAAAAGCATCTCTTTTTCAAAGTTCAGCAGATCTGGAGTTTTCTTGCTGATCGCTTTCCACCAAGTATCAAAATGGCGACCAGAAACCACTTCTGTACCAACGCGCTGATCGTAGAATTGAAATAAGTCTTCGTCTTCAACCAATATGTCACGACGACGTGACTTATGCTCTAACTCTTCCACTTCCTGCAATAGCGAGCGGTTAAGTTTGAAGAAGTTATGTTTGGTTTCCCATTCACCTTCAACCAGAGCACTACGAATAAAGATTTCCCGACTCAATACTGGATCAATATTGCCGTAATTGACTAGACGCTTAGGCACAATCGCAATGCCGTAAATCATCACTTTTTCATACGCCATAACAGCTGCACGTTTTTTCGACCAATGCGGCTCACTGTAACTGCGTTTGATCAGGTGTTTCGCCACTGGTTCAATCCATTCTGGCTGGATTTTCGCAACGATACGTGCCCATAATTTCGAGGTTTCAACCAGTTCAGCAGACATCACCCACTTAGGTTGTTTCTTAAATAGACCCGATGCCGGGAATATGTTGAAACGAGCATTACGAGCACCTTGATACTCATTCTTCTCTGGGTCTTTCATACCGATATGAGACAGTAAGCCCACCAGAATAGAGGTATGAACAGCGTCATAGCTTCCCGGTTCATCGTTCAGCTTGTACTCCATTTCTCGCATTGACTGATGCAATTGGAAATAGACATCCTGCCATTCACGAATGCGCAAATAGTTCAGATAATCTTGTTTGCATTGACGACGGAATTGATTGCTCGTTAACGCCTTCTGTTGTTGCTTAATATATTCCCATAAATTCACCAAAGTGAGGAAGTCAGATTCTTCATGGTGGAAACGACGATGTTTATCATCAGAAGCTTGCTGCTTATCGCTCGGTCTTTCACGAGGATCTTGAATAGAAAGCGCCGACGCAATAATCATCACCTCTTTCAAACAGCCCATACGTGGCGCTTCCAACACCATACGAGCTAAACGAGGGTCAATCGGCAGACGTGCCAGTTTACGCCCCACCTCCGTGAGTTGTTTATTGCTGTTTTTCGGCTCTTCTTTTACTGCACCTAACTCTTCAAGCAGGCGTACGCCATCTTGAATGTTACGCTTATCTGGCGCTTCCACGAATGGGAAGGCTTCGATGTCACCCAAACCAAGCGCTGTCATTTGCAAAATAACCGACGCCAAATTGGTGCGCAGAATTTCAGGATCGGTAAATTCCGGACGAGATAAGAAATCTTCCTCGGAATACAAGCGAATACAGATACCCTCTTCCACACGACCACAACGACCTTTACGCTGATTGGCACTCGCCTGAGAAATAGTTTCAATAGGAAGACGCTGTACCTTAGTACGGTAGCTATAACGGCTGATACGTGCCGTACCCGGATCGATCACATATTTGATACCCGGAACCGTTAGCGATGTCTCCGCCACGTTGGTCGCCAGCACAATTCGGCGCCCCGTATGTGGTTGGAAGATTTTATTTTGTTCACCCGCAGATAAACGAGCATACAAAGGCACAATTTCGGTATCACGAAGATTACGTTTAGAGAGTGCATCTGCGGTATCGCGGATTTCACGCTCACCGTTCATGAAAATGAGTATGTCACCCAACCCCTCATCGCAAAGCTCGTCAACCGCTTCAAAGATACCTTCTAGCTGGTCACGATCACTGTCCTCGTCACTCGCCAATGGACGATAACGGGTATCCACCGGATATGTCCGACCAGAAACCTCAATAATTGGCGCACCACTAAAGTGGTTAGAGAAACGCTCAGGGTCGATAGTTGCTGAAGTGATAATGACTTTAAGATCAGGGCGACGCGGCAGCAATTGCTTCAAATAACCAAGAATGAAATCGATGTTTAAACTGCGTTCATGCGCTTCATCGATGATAATCGTATCGTACTGATTGAGAAAACGGTCATGCTGAATTTCAGCCAGTAGAATACCGTCGGTCATCAATTTGATTTGAGTCTGGTCTGAAATCTGATCGTTAAATCGGACTTTGTAACCAACAAAGTTACCCAGTTCCGTTTCCATCTCTTGCGCAATACGGCTAGCAACCGAACGAGCTGCAAGTCGACGTGGCTGAGTATGACCAATCAAGCCATATTTACCTCGACCGAGCTCGGCACAGATCTTTGGTAGCTGAGTGGTTTTACCCGAGCCCGTTTCACCAGCCACGATCACCACTTGGTTCTCTTGGATGGCTTTTGCAATATCATCACGCTTTTGACTGACGGGCAAAAGCTCTGGATAGTCGATGGTGACTTTCTGATTGAGTCGTTGCTGCACAACCATCATTGACTGCGCAATATCTAAAGCAATTTCATCAAACACCGCGTTACGAGCAGCATCTTTGCTAATCTTACTTGCGCCTGAAATACGCTTGCTTAAGCGAAATCTGTCTTTTAGCAAGCATTGCTTCAGTGCTTTCTTCAAAGATTCTGCACTGTTCGCTTTTACTGAAGCATTGGCTTCTGTATTTGGCTGTGACTGAGTCAAAGCGTTTACCTATTCTTTTATTTAACAAAACTGCGCGGATTGTACCACAGTGTGGGCGTAGGATTAGCAATTCCTCTTATTCAATTTTTTTGAATGAGTTATGCGAATATTCCTGCTTTTTATGTGTTCCGCCTCTCATTATTATGCAAGCATCAATGTGATACCTTCAGCAAAGGAAAAATTATGTCTCAAGTACTTGCACTTAAATCCAGCATCCTTGGTGATTACTCTCAATCAAGTAAGCTGATTGATGCTTACCTAACCAAATTTGATCAAGAAAAACTTGTTGTTCGTGATCTGGCTGCTTCTCCACTTCCAGTACTTGATCTATCAATTGCAACAGCTCTTCGCGCTACCGACGATCTCACGGCAGAACAAAAAGAGGTTGTAGCACTGTCAGACACACTAATCGCAGAAGTAAAAACCGCAGATACGCTTGTTATCGCAGCACCGATGTACAACTTTACCATCCCAACTCAGCTTAAAAACTGGTTTGACTTAATTGCTCGTGCAGGTGTGACATTCAAATACACTGAAGCTGGCGTGCAAGGTCTTATTGAAGGCAAGAAAGCGGTTGTGATCACGACTCGTGGCGGTATCCACAAAGATTCAGCAACAGACATCGTAACGCCTTATCTAAAAACGATTCTAGGTTTTATTGGCATCACAAACGTTGAGTTTGTGTATGCAGAAGCTCTAAACATGGGCGAAGAACCAGCAGCTAAAGGGATTGAATCAGCACAATCTCAATTAGCAGCTATCGCACTGTAATCTCCAATCGTTGTAAAGCTACGACATAGCCCGTAGTCCATAACTCAGTGCCACTATAAAGCAGCCCATTGCGGGCTGCTTTTTTCTTGCTTGTGCAGAAATTGGACAAAATTGGTGGCACAAACCACATTTATTTAGACAAAGAGCTTATTTATTTAGACAAAGAGATTAAGAATACTTAGTTTTGATAACGTTTGGCCGTTAATATATGCAGACTAAAATACTAATAAGACTCGATTTTGAAAGCATCCGAACTTAAAGCGATATTAGACAATCTTCCACAAGGTTTCGACCCAGATATAGTAATGGGTGAAGAGTGGTTACCTGAGCGTTTGATCAATACCCATCTGAATGACGATTTTTTATTCCTCGAATTTGATAATGCCCCTGAAGAAAACCAGGGAGAGGAAGAAGGTCGCGGTTTTGTCGAACATGAAATCGAAATGATTCGCAGCCAGATCAAAGGTCTGATTGATGATAAAGATAAGGGGATCAAAACCAAAGCAGAGATGTTGCTGACCTTACTGATCATGGCACATGAACGTACCAGTTCTGAATTTATCGAGCTCATTGAACCTTATGCTGATGACCGAGAGTTTTAAAGCGAGAATTTTAAACCAAGAGTTTTAAAGCGTGTTTTCGTCATTCAAGCTAGATTTAGTGAACTGTTTATTGTGATATTGGTCTTTATATTAAGGTCTGTTGACCGAACAATCTGAATAAGCGAGCGAGATTTTATTATGTTCAACGCAATTACTTCTTTGTTTAAACAGCTACTTGAAGGGCAAGATCTTAGCCAACAACAAAGTCCAAATCTGGCGATTGCTTGTTTATTAAGTGAAGTTGCAGGTGCCGATTACCAAACGGACAGTAAAGAGCAAGAAGCCAAGCTGCATCTGGTTCAACGTTTACTCAGCTTGGATGACATGGAAGCACAACTGCTAGTGAACAAAGCAGACGAACAAATTAAACAGTCTGCCTCACTGTACGATTTCACTTCCCAATTGCGCGAACTTTCACAGGAAACGCGTTTCGAACTGATCAAAGCAATGTGGGAAGTCGCCCATGCCGACGGCGAAATCGACCCGTTAGAAGACGCGGTTATCCGTAAAGCCTCAGAACTACTCTACGTAGACCACCATCAGTTTATTCGCGCGAAATTGATGACAGCCAATAAACAATAAACGGCGACAGATACCACAAGGGGCACCGCAGTGTGTAATACCAATCAGTTATGTAATACCAATCAGTTAAGAGAATCCTCGTTCCCATGCTCTGAAGTGACCCCCAATAGTTGGACAACCAATTATTGGGGGTCACTTCAGGGGACCGTGGGAATGAGAAAATTCTGGAATAACGATAGGGTTTGTCAAAGCATAGTTAATGCAAGCTTCGCTAAGTTGTAGGCATCGACATATCCAGAATGCTGGCGACCTTCCCACTCAATACCTTTACCTTCTTGAGCCGCACGATGTCCAATACGCTTATCTTTAAGACGATTTTGAACCCGGTAAATAGTGGCAAGATTGAGGAACTCTTTAAACGGGACTTCAATGCCCTTTTGTTGGCACTCTTTAAGTAGGATCTGATCATCTCGCCCCCAAGAAGCGTAGATTTTATGCGGACCACCAAAGTTCTTTACTATTGATTTAAGTACTTCCGCCAATGGACGGCCTTGCTTTTCAACCTTTCTTGGCGTGATGCCTGTCAGCTCGCTACAAAACAGTGAAATCTCATCGTGTTCAGGTTTCACATAATATTGAGCCCGTTTGACAATTTCACCTGCTGACAAATCAATTTCAGCCAGTCCTATTTCAATGATCTCGCCAGTCGTGCCCACTCCGTTTTCATTCCAACAGCACATTTCCAAATCGAAGCAAACAACACGGTTATAATTCATTGATAAATCTAGTCCCTTTCTTTTAAAACTGAAAATCTAAAACGGAAAAGCCGCTATGTTACCTGAACGAAAGTAAAAACTCGACGTTCAAACGCAATTTTGCTCTGCATAGCATCTTAAGCACATTCATTCGCTTTTCAATTCTTCAAATGTGTTTAAAAGATAGACTATTGAACTAGATTAATAGTGAGAAAACCGCTTTTGTGTAAGTCTTAATCCTTGAATATGATAAGATCCACCCCTATTTTTCTGCTAACTTTTATCCAATAGTGCAAGTGCTTTTGTTCAACATTATCTGCATTATTAATCTATAGAGAATTCATCATGAACTTCGACTTAAACGCCATTCCAACCACCTTCGATATGCTTCATGCTGGTCTAGCCGCGTCTAGCGTTCTACTTCTTCTGATTGCCGTATCTCGCAAATCCAAAGTGATTGAGAAAGTGATTGAAAAGCCTATCGAGAAAATTGTTGAAGTCGAAAAACCTGTTGAGAAGATTGTAGAAGTTGAGAAGGTTGTCGAAGTAGAAAAAATCGTCGAAAGAGTCGTTGAAGTTGAATCGAAACTGGCAACGGCAAATACAGATTCAGCAATGCAGCTACTTTCTTTATTCCAACAGGAAGCTCGTTTGATTGATTTCCTAAAAGAAGACGTAACTGGTTTTTCTGATGAGGAAGTGGGGGCCGCAACACGTGTGATTCACGCAGGTGGTCAAAAAGTACTGAAAGAGTATGTGGCTCTCTCTCCTGTTCGTAGTGAAGAAGAAGACACACGTATCACTCTGCAAGAAGGCTTTAACGCTCAACAAGTGCGTCTAGTTGGTAACGTTTCAGGTTCAGCGCCATTTACTGGCACTCTGATCCACAAAGGCTGGAAAGCGGATTCGATGACGCTGCCAAAACTTGCAGAAAACTACGACACTTCTATCATTGCGCCAGCTGAGGTTGAGCTGTAATGGAACAAAACGCAAAATTCAGTATTGGTATTGATTTAGGCACGACCCACAGTGTGCTTGCTTACGTGGATACTCAAGTAGAAAACCCAACCGTCAATGTCATGGGCATCGCTCAGATGACAGCGCCGGGGACAGTGGAAACACGTGATCAGCTCGGATCTTTTTTATATCAGCCGCATGAGCATGAGATGTCTGAGTCTTCAAGACGTCTGCCTTGGACTGACAGACCACCCGCTCTAGTCGGCGCTATTGCTCGTAACCTTGGTGTCAAAACGCCGATTCGTTTGGTGGCAAGTGCGAAATCTTGGTTGTGCCACGGAGGTGTAAACCGACGCGAAGCATTTCTACCACAAGGCAGTCCTGAAGAGGTGGCAAAAGTTTCACCATTACGTGCGACTGAGCTGTACTTAGAACACATTAAACAAGCTTGGGATCATCAGCACCCTACTCATCCTATTTCAGAGCAAGATGTCACGATTACTGTCCCCGCATCTTTCGACCCGGCAGCGCGTGATCTGACTGCTGAAGCTGCTCGTAATGTAGGGTTCACCCAGCTAACTCTGTTAGAAGAACCGCAAGCTGCGCTATACAGTTGGATCAACAATAGTGCCGATGCATGGCGCAATGAAGTGTCAGTTGGTGAAGTGATTCTGGTGGTTGACATCGGTGGGGGTACCACTGACCTATCTTTGGTGGAAGTCACCGAAGATCAGGGCAATCTTTCACTGAACCGTATTGCAGTTGGAGAGCATATTCTGCTTGGTGGCGACAATATGGACCTTGCGCTTGCTTACCGTCTAAAAATGAAGCTGGCTCAGGAAGGCAAAGAGCTACAACTTTGGCAAGTTCAAGCAATAACACACACTTGCCGTGATGCAAAAGAAGCGCTTCTAAAAGATTCTGAGCTAAAATCTGTGCCGATTGTGGTACCAAGCCGCGGTTCGAAACTGTTGGGAACGACGTTAAAAACGCAACTGACCAAAGAAGAAGTTCAACAAACGCTGGTTGACGGCTTCTTCCCGCAAGTTGCAATTTCTGACCATCCAATTCAGAAAACACGCGGCGCATTAACACATATGGGTCTGCCTTATGCGCAAGATGCGGGTATTACTCGTCACATTGCAGCTTTCCTGTCAAAACAAGCTGATGCTCAAAGACACAGTGATACAAGCAGTCAGAGCTATGGCGAGCAAACTCCATTCAATATGGCAGGCATACCGGGCATGTCTACGCCTACTGTAGACTTCATTAAACCAAACGCAATTTTGTTTAACGGCGGTGTGCTTAAATCAGACCTGTTAGCCAATCGTCTGTTTAACACCATTAATGAGTGGTTAAGCAGCGCACAAGCCCCACAGGCAAAACGTCTGTCGGGTCTGGATCTTGATCTAGCCGTTGCTAGCGGCGCCGCATACTACGGCAATGTCCGCCGTGGTCAAGGTGTTAGAATTCGCGGTGGTATCGCTTCAGCCTATTACGTCGGTATCGAAAGTGCTATGCCTGCAATTCCGGGAATGGCGCCACCGATGGAAGCTTTATGTGTCGCACCATTTGGTATGGAAGAAGGCTCCCATGTTGAAGTTACCAACCAAAAGTTTGGTCTAGTCATTGGTCAGCCAGTTCACTTCCAGTTCTACGGTTCAACGACTCGCCGTGAGGATACAGCAGGTACTCACCTTGACTATTGGGCTCCAGAAGAGCTAGAGCAATTACCTGAAATTCAAGTAACACTTACTGTGTCACAAGGACGTCGAGAAGGCGAAGTCGTTCCTGTCACGCTCGCTTCGCGAGTAACAGAGCTAGGTACTCTCTATCTTGAAGCGATTGCAGCAGACAATGGTCAAAAATGGCATGTTGAGTTCGATGTAAGAGAATCCAACCAAGAATCCGTAGATTCATAATACTAACGATTAAACGGCATCCCCTAGCGATGCCGTTTGTCTATTATAGTCTCTTAATTAACAAAGGCTCTAACGAGGTTTCTCTAAATGGCAGCACCACGTTTTCTTGTCGGGATCGATTTAGGAACCACCAATACGGTGGTCGCATTCTGTGAAATAACGGAAGATCTTGAGCACGCCGCTGTAGAACTTTTTCCGATCGACCAACTGATTGGTCCTGGCGAAGTTGTCCGAAAACCACTGTTACCCTCCTTCCGCTATCATCCGGCACCGGGACAAATTGCTGCCAGTGACCTAACGCTTCCTTGGGATAACAAACCTGTTACTGGCGACATTGATCTTGCCATTATTGGACAATGGGCGAGAGATTTAGGCGCTAAAGTCGAAGGTCGTCAAGTCTCCAGTGCAAAAAGCTGGTTATCTCATCCGTCGGTTGATCGCTCAGAAGCGATTCTTCCTTGGGCGGGTGCAACTGATGTTGAAAAGGTTTCCCCTGTGGTGGCAAGTGCAAGCTACCTAAATCATATTCGTCAGGCATGGAACTACCGACATCCAAGTAATCGATTAGAAAATCAGCAAGTGGTCGTTACTGTTCCGGCTTCATTTGATGAGACTGCGCGAAAACTCACTCTAGAGGCAGCGAAACTTGCTGGGTTAGAGAACATCATTTTATTGGAAGAGCCTCAGGCAGTTTGCTATGACTGGTATTCCCGACACAAAGATTCTGCAAGTGAGCAGCTAGCTGAAGTCCCATTGATTCTGGTTTGCGACGTCGGTGGCGGCACAACCGACTTAAGTCTTATTGAAGCAAAATTTGATAATGGTAATTTGGCTCTTAACCGTATCGGCGTGGGCGAACATTTGATGCTCGGTGGTGACAACCTCGACCTAGCGCTCGCACACTTAGCAGAAAGTCGATTTAATCAAACGAAAAAACTGACAGCGGCAGGTCTGACGAAACTGATACAGCAGACACGGCAAGCAAAAGAAAACTTGCTCTCAAGTCACGCTCCAGAATCCGTTAAAATAACCATGCTTGGTAGTGGTTCCAAGCTACTTGGTGGAACAAAAAGCGTAAGCCTCAACAAAGAAGAAGTACACCAAATCGCTTTAGATGGTTTCTTCCCTATTTCCGATTTCTCTCGGTTGCCAAATAAACGCCGTAGCGCCATGATGGAATTTGGTCTTCCTTATGTTGCCGACCCTGCGGTGAGTAAACATGTCGCTGAATTTCTGACTCAACATCAGCAAGTATCAAAAGCCGCGCTTAACGAAATCGAGTCTGACCAGCCTTCTATCCCTGTAGGATTGTTGCTCAATGGAGGTGTGTTCAACAGCGAACTGATTACAGAGCGCATGAAGAATTTACTCGCTCACTGGCGTGGTACGAGTATTACTCAACTTGATAATCCGCATCCTGACTGGTCTGTAGCTCTCGGAGCGGTAGCGTTTGCTAAAGCTCGTCGTGGTGCTCAACTTAAAATTGGTGGCGGCTCGGCTCGCTCTTACTTCCTTCATCTGCAAGAAAAAAACAGCATGGGTAAAGCCCTATGCCTGTTGGCTAAAGGAACAGAGGAAGGTCAAGAGATTCGATTAACTAGTCGTCGTTTCTCATTAACGCTAGGCATGCCTGTACGTTTTAACCTGCTCACGTCAACGCACGACCAAATAGCTAACGACATCAGAATACAAAATGGTGTCTTGGTTGATATTGACGCGGATAAATTCCAGCCATTACCCCCCTACATCACCTCGTTACAAGGTGATGAAAACATTCAACTGCAAGCCAACCAAAAGCAGCGTGAAGAAGTACTCCTCGCCTGCCAGCTTACTGAAGTCGGTACACTGAAAATGGAATGTCTATCCACCAGCGATGAAACTAAACGCTGGTTGATGGAGTTTGAAGTTCGTAATAATAACCATCAGCAAACTAATGAAGAGTTGGCTAAGCCGAATCCAAAACTTGAACAGGCGAAAACACTGGTGACGCAAATATACAGCGGCAATAAAAACAGCGCTGATAGCAACGCCGTGAAAACCTTGAACAAAGATCTGGAGAAATTGCTCGGTAAGCGCGACGAGTGGGACTTTGACGTTCTGCGTTCGCTATTCGATACTTTGGCATTAGGTAGAAAACGTCGTCGTCGTTCTGAACAACATGAAAAAAACTGGTTACGATTAGCGGGTTTTGCATTGCGCCCAGGTTTTGGCGATGCCACTGATAGTTGGCGAATCGAACAAATTTGGGGTTTATACCAACAAGGCATTCAGTTCCAAAACCATCAGAGTTGGAGTGACTGGTGGGTATTCTGGCGACGTATCGCCGGAGGTTTAAACCAAGAGCAGCAAGAAACCTTGTTAGCGGACATTGCCAAATATTTGCATCCGGGCGCGGCTCGTAATCCTAAGTCCCATCAAGAAGCACAAGACAAAGGCTATGAAGCCATGGTTCGTCTGGCGGCATCTTTAGAACATTTGGATGTGGAAGACAAAGTACTGTTAGCAACTTGGTTTATTAGTAAGGCATTGAATCAAACTCAATTTGAACAAGCACACTGGTGGGCAGTCGGTCGTCTTCTGTCCAGAAAACAACTTTACGGCAGTACACATAATGTTGTGTCCCGCGAACAAGTTCAGCAATGGTTACCAAAGCTATTGGATAAAGATTGGGTTAAAGAGCCAATGATCGCGTTTGCCGCTGTAATGATTTGTAGAAAGACCGGCGATAGAACGTTAGACATTTCAGATGACTGCAGAACTTCTGTACTGGAAAAACTTAAACAAAGTCGAGCACCAGAGGCTTGGATCCAATTGGTAAAAAATGTGAGTGAGCTAAGTGAAACTGAATCGAAACGTATTTTTGGTGATGCGCTACCTCACGGTCTAACACTCATCCCCCATTAACCTTGCAGAAATTGGATAATAAAGCCGAATCCAAGTCAGTATTTTGTGGTTCGGTTGACTTTATAGGCACAGCTTTGAAATCAAACGATACAAAATTCCTCGTTCTTCAGTCGTTTTCATCACTGTTTTCTTTCAATTAGACGATAAAATGCACGTATTGAGGCTCGCCTTTAAACTATAAACCGTTGTAGAATATGCGCCCCAAGGTATAGAGTGACCTCACTACCTTAACATTCGAAATGGCAATAACTTTCGTACTAATTCTCTGACAGCATGATTCAAAGATTGTGAAAGCTAATGGATAAAGATAAGTTTACTAACGTTTATCGTCTGCCGGGTTCTATTCAGGTTCGTATTGCCAAATGGCAAGCGACATTCCGTGGTACTTCGGATATTGTTCTGCATGAAGCTCTGCTTGCTCGTAACAAGCAATTTCAAAAAGCAGCTTTCCTTCCACGAGGTTGGTGTTTAACGCCGTTCTCTGAAGATGATATTTCGATTACTCATCATGGCAAATATATTCAAACAACGATGCTCACCATGATTGATAAGAAAGTGTCGTATAAACGCGTATATTTGTCTCGAGTTCCGCTTGAACAAGCTGAACCGGCCTTGCGTCTGTACAAAATTGAGTGGATGCGTAAGTACAACGACATCGTCAATAAATACAACAAAATCAAAAAGAAAGAGTTGATGGTTTATGCTTGGGAAGAAGTAGAAACGCTCTACCCATCGATTCCTAAAGAACAATTTGACAAGAACTTGTGGAATAAATTAGTCACATCACAATTTGGACCTGAACGTAAATACACCAACCCATATTTTGTGAAAAAAGCTGACTTTTAAATCTAGCATTTTAGTCACTAAATTAGATTTCGAGATGCTCTCCCTTTCAGTTGACCACTACAAATACATAAGGCTCATGTGATTACACATGAGCCTTTTTCTTATCACTGTTTTTCAGTAGTGGTGCAGCAGCGAATGAACATAGGTTACAGTTGCGATTAATGCTGAACACCTGAAGGATTTGAGCCGAAATCGGATTGTTTATAAATATCGGCTAGTGATTTGTTTTTGTGTTTAGTGGTATGGCGTCGAGACCGTTTCGGTTCAAATTCTTGCTCAACATGTTTGAGAGTGGCTTCGTGTTCTTTAGCCAGCTCAATAAAATCAGGGTTAGACATCGCCTCTTGGCGTAGGCGGTTAATGCGTTCTAATGTTTCTAACAACATAAGTTACCTCCTCTAGCACTGTTTATGTATACAGTATAGTCAAGGTTACTTAATTGTCAACACAAACACTGGTTATTAACACAGTGTTTGTGAATGCGATCTTAGTTCAGGATCTTTAATGATTCTGAATTATCTACTCTGCAAATAATTGTTTTATAAAACATTAGTAAAAGTTTGGATGTCGATAAAAATAAGGAACCGTTGTTGAGATAACTTTAAAACCATATTTTTCCACAATTGGGCGACTCATTGCGGATGCATCAATATATAAATACTTCTTGCCTGCTAATATCGCGTCACGAATCCTTTGTTTAAGCAGTGCTTGATAGTGACCACGCCTGCGCTGACTTTGTACTGTACTTCCCCCCCAAATACCAGCAAACGGCGACTGATCATTATTAAAGATCACCCAAGCAGATGAGACCGGCTGCCCTTGGTCATAGATAACATAGATGCGGATATGGTCTGGACGAGTTTGTTTCAGATTAAGCAAATGTAAATAATAAGCGCTAAAATCTTCACCAGTCTGAAGTCGTTTCACTTCAATTGCATCGCGAATTCCGCAGACATCAAACACTTCCACACACTGAGTTTGAAATTCTGGCAACGAGTCATAAGTCGTCAGATCAAGCACCATAAAGGACTCTTCTTCCTCTTGGTAGAAGCCTTTGTCTAGCAGCATATGTTCGATATCGCTAGGCGTATCGAAACCATACACTTTCCATTCAAAGTTTTTACCTAGGCGATAGAAATAATCCCTCTGCTGTTCAATGACATTAGGCGCTTGCAAATCCTCGAGATTGAAATAAGCAATAAAACTTCCATCCACATCAGGAGAAACCACTCTGACAATTGATTCATCTGCGCAGATTTCCCACCCAGGAATCTCAATATTCATTCGCTCATAACGGTTAAACTGACTCATGATATCAGTTGCGTTCAAGGCATTTCCTCGCAATGACTAAAAGTAAAGATCAATAGACCCGATTATTTTCGCGGCATTATCCACTGACTTTGCAAATAGTGTTAGAACTTTCGCATCCCTAATACTTTTTTATTTAAATTTATACCCAAACTACTTGGAGTTGTAGGTAGGCGGCAAGTGAGTGAATCCCCATGAGCATAGATAAACTATGTGATTGGGGTGAACGAACGTAGACAACACCGCTGCAGCTTCAAGTAGGAAGGGTATAGTAGGTTAAAACGAAATTCGTCTTTAAAATGCAACTTATCTAAAGTGAATTTCGGCACATTTCACAGATTATTATCGAACTAAAATAACCAATTGAGAGCCGATTTTCACGTGCATATAGTGTTCAGGTTTTTTCGCCACACCGCCATAAATGCACTCAATGTTCCGTATTTGCTCAACCATACTTTTGTTATCTCTTTGTACTTTTCTATCGATAGCTCATGCCAGCGAAAGAGCTCAATGGGAAGCCGTAGTCAATAAATCAATAAATAGAGATCCAGATTTAGTATTGCAACTGTTAAAAGATAGATACGCATCGCTGCCACCTAGTGTAGAAAAACTCTATATTGCTGGGCGCATTCATGAGTTTATGACCAATAAAGACCAACACTATTTTGCCAATAAGAGCACATTTCTGCTGACTTACAGCGATGAAGAACAGCGTTACATAGCGGCGCTTAATCATGAGAAAAACAAACGTTTTTCAGACGCGGTCAATAGTTATCTAGAGCTTTATTCTCAAATGAAACTAAGACAAGACCGTGATGGCACATTTTTTTTTGAATATCACCTTTGTCGACTGTTAAATTTTCAGGGCAATTATCTGCAAAGCCAGAATTACTGTACACAGCTACAGTTGAGGTTGGACGAAAATGCAGACCCCATCATCCCTCGTCATCGAATTCTCAGTGTGGTGGCTAAAAATCTCGATAATATTGGCGATTACAAAGGAGCGCTAAGTACCTACAAGCGTCTGTTGGATGAAGTTCCGGAAGGCAACCACACCGCCAAAGAAACCGCAAAAGTGTTTAATGACATCGGAATTCTGCTCTGCACATTAGGACAATATCAACAAGCGTTAACTTATCTATATCGCGCCCTAACACTGCATGTTGAGAATCAGAATGATGAAGGTATTGCACAAACTGAACATAGCTTAGGAGAGGTCTATTATCACAAAAGAGACCTACATCAAAGCATTAGCCACTTTAACAAAGCACGCTTGGCTCACCTGAAGCACAACGATGTGCAAAGTCTGGCTTATGTTCACCTTGGACTGGGGAAGTCATATACTGAACTAGGATCGTTCCACGAAGGTATCAATCAACTTCTAAAGGGGCTCGACTATGCTACCCAGTACAAAGATATACGTCTTAACACTGATGTTGTTTTAGCGCTCTCCAATTCTTATCTTCAAAAGCGATACTACAGACAAGCGGAATACTACGCCTTAAGAGCTAAAAGGCTTGCGGAAGAATCACAGAATATTAGAACCTTGACAGAGACGTTAAGACAGTTAGCGAAAATCGCAGATAAGAGTGGGAAATATCAACTCGCACTCGCCTACTATCGTCAATACGTTGCAAATGAAATCACCATTCGAGATCGAGAACACTTCAAAGCACTAGAAGCGCTTGACCAGTCTACGTCATCGCTAGAGCAAAAATTATTGAATTCTGAGTTACTCGCACGGAACGAACAGTTGTATGTCAATATAAAACGTCTAAAACAAGAACAACGCTATACTTTGCTGATGATTTTATTCTTGTTGATGATCATTGCGTATCTGGTGCATAAGGCCACTAACTTAAAGAATTATCAACAAATGGACGGCCTTACCAACGCCCTTCATCGAACAGTTTTCATCAACAAGCTGAAAAGTGCAGAAACCTATCCAATTCAAGCAACAAGTAATGTAGTAATACTTTTTGATATTGATAATCTCAAGTTAATTAACGACATACACGGTTATTCGATCGGTGATCAGGCGTTAAAAACCCTTTCAGATACCGTTGAGCTGAGTCTGAACAAAGAGGATTTCTGGGGGCGCTTAGGCGGTGACGAATTTATGCTTGTATTAAGAAATGTCGAACTGTACGAAGTACAACAACGGGTAGAAACATTACATAAAGCTGTCACATCAAAGCCATACTCATACCAAACCAATGATGCTGGAAACAAAAAGCCGCTGTATGTCTCCACCAGTTTTACCTTTTTGGCAACGGAAGGACAAATCAGCGACTTCAATCAGCTCTATTCAGTTTTGGATCAGGCACTTTTCAAGATCAAACAAAAAAGACAGAACTGCATCTTTGATGCTTGCAGAGACTCTATTGATTGCGCTTTTGTTTCAAAGCAGCCATAACTGCGGTGCGATTATCCAGGTAATCATTCAGCCCAGTTTGACGTAGATGACAGGCAGGGCAATCACCACAACCATTGCCAATAATGCCATTGTAACAAGTCAGTGTTTCATTACGCACCAGATCCAACGCCTCGTATTGGTCAGCGAGAGCCCACGTTTCCGCTTTGTTTAACCACATGAGCGGAGTACGGATTTCCAGTTCACGATCCATTCCTTTAACGAGTGCGCTGTTCATCGACTTGATGAATTCATCACGACAATCTGGGTAGCCTGAAAAATCGGTTTCACACACACCTGTAATGACCGTCTGAGCACCAATTTGATAGGCATAGATACCCGCTAATGTTAAGAACAGAATGTTACGACCAGGAACAAACGAATTTGGCAAACCGTTGTCCTGAAGTTCATGAGAAACCGGAATATCATCACGAGTCAGAGAACTGATCGCCAGTTCGTTTAGCAGGCCAACATCTAATACTTTGTGCGCAGTAACAGCGAGCTTTTTGCTCAATGCCTGAGCCACTTCAATTTCGAGCTTGTGGCGCTGCCCATAATCAAATGTAATCGCATGAACTTCGTCAAAGTCTTTCAGAGCTTGGACTAAACATGTTGTTGAGTCCTGACCACCACTAAATACGACAACCGCTTTTTTCATGGGTAAATTCCTTTAGGCAATACTGAGATACTTGTGAGTTTGAATCGATAGCCGCCAATTTCGCGCCACACAGGTATCGATACACAGTTGAGTTGCTCGAAGCTTCTGGCTAATAGGTTGCAAAGCAATCACCGTTGAATTAGGCACGTTGGCAGATTGCAGCAGTTGCTCCAAATTCCCAATGTCTTTGTCGGTAGCCACAGGATGTTTGATCTCGTTGGCACGCAACAAAGCCGAATGAATAACGGGGAGTTTACCTTTCATTGCCACTTTTGGTGACACTGTCACCCATGTATCTTTGGATGCTTGCACTTCATAAGTGCCACTGGTTTCGATCTGACATCGACAGCCAATCGCTTCAAACGCTTGCGTCAGAGGAAGCAAATCGTAAATACAAGGTTCGCCGCCAGTAATGACAATATGCTTAGCGGTATAAGCTTGTGATTGATACATAGCGACGATCTGCTCAGCGCTTGCTGAACACCAATTAGGAGATTCACCAGTTTTGACAATAATCTGCGCAAAAGACTGTTGGTTTTTCTCTTCGGCTTGCCACGTTTGCTGAGTATCACACCACGCACAACCGACCGGGCATTGTTGTAAACGAACGAAAACAGCCGGAACGCCAGTAAATACGCCCTCTCCCTGTATCGTTTCAAACATTTCATTAACTTTGTACAAAGTAAGGTGCCTAATTCAATTTTCCGAAAAATCGCAGCCGCAGACCATAATAGAAGGTCTGCCTGAGGTCAATTTAAACCTCGCCGAAATCACAAATATCATGTTCATTAAACACAAGACAGTGACTGTCGAGTTCAAAACGAATGATGTAATTTGTTTTGCGCTTTACATGATAAACGAGCAAACTGTCATAAATTATAGATATTCTTTTCCAAATTAACGCATTTCAGGTATCTCATGTACAAAATCATTGCCCTTGATATGGATGGCACTCTGCTCAATAGCCAGAAACAAATTACACCACGTACCAAACAGGCTATTGCCCGAGCCAAAGAGCAAGGGGTACGAGTAGTACTTGCATCAGGTCGCCCTATTGATGGTATGCGCAGCAAACTAGAAGAACTGGAGTTAACGTCAGACCAAGATTACGTCCTGCACTACAACGGCTCAATGGTTCAGAATGTAGCCACTGGCGAAGTTATCTATCAACAAATCATCGATGGTAAAGCCGCGAAATCCGTGGCTAAACTTGCACAGGAGCTTGGCGTCAATACTCATGCATTTAGCCAAATTCACGGTCTGATCACTCCACGTATCAGCAAGTTCACTGAGCTTGAATCGACAATTAATGACGGCTTAAAAATCACCGAAATGGATTTTTCTGAACTCGAAGATGATCACCCAATCATAAAAACCATGATTGTGGCTGAGCCGAGTCTGCTATCTGCTGCTATCAAGAAGATTCCAGCTCATATGCATGAACAATTCACTGTGGTGCAAAGTGCCCCACACTTCTTAGAGTTCCTCAACACTCAGAGCAACAAAGGTGTAGGAATCAAAGCCATCGCTGATCATCTTGGCGTACCAGCTAGTCAGGTTATGTGTATGGGTGATGCTGAAAATGACCATCATATGATTGAATATGCTGGGATGGGGATTGCAATGGCGAATGCGATGGAAGAAACAAAACGCATTGCTGATTACATTACCTTGAGCAACGATGAAGACGGCGTTGCGGTGGCAATCGAAAAGTTCGTTTTGTAATCAAAATTCTTAAACACAAAAGGGCTGAATCCAACCGTGGTATTCAGCCCTTTTGCTATCAGAGTGAACAAATAAAACTCTAACAGCTTGTATTAACGAATACTTTAGTTATTTCTTTTCGCTACCTGGCTTAATCACTCTTTGTTGACTGTGAAGCAAAGAAAATTCTTGAGTAAGCTTAGATACCAAGACACAAACACGCTTTCTCGCTGATTTAACCTGTTTTAAACGCTCTCCCAAATGGGCAGAGCTGGCAAATTCTTCCCTTTCTGCGTCTCTACGACAAAGATCAATCACATCAAACATACAGCCTTTTTCAAACAGAATCATCTCTGCTTGCTGCATGTACCGAAGTGCTTTCAGCGGCAAAAGCTCAACATCATTGCCGTATTCTATCCATGTGACATCACCGTGGTTTTCTATCTCATTTTCTAAAGCCGCAACGTACAGGACTTCTAACTGTTCTCGTGAACTTGCGTCCTTCACTTGTGTTGATGAGAAAAACACTTCCCAAAACTTACGACGTAAATCAACTGTCGGCAGATGCTCTTTTATTGATGTTCGCTTAGAAGCTCCAAATTCAGCGAGTAGACCTAAATTTTGTGGCAATACCGCTTCCAATGTTTCGCGAATATTACGTACAAGCACTGGTGATGCGCCACCGCTCGAGATCGCAATCTGTATTCTGCCTCTGTCTATCATTGAAGGCGTGATGAAATCACAATGTGGCATATCGTCCACGACATTGACTAACACACCGATATTTTTCGCATCTTTATAGACTTGATGATTAAGATCAGGGTTGTCTGTTGTCGCCCATACCTGTACGAAGCGATTAGTTAACACGCTGGGTGAGTAGAAGTTTTGAATCCAATCACACTTTCCTTGTTCGACCAGCGAATGCAAATAGTCAGCGATTTGAGGAGAAACGATTGTGACACGAGCACCGGCACGTAATAACGAGTCAATTTTTCGGCATGCGACTTCGCCTCCACCAACAACTAAAACGGCTTTATTTGAGAGATCTAAAAACAGCGGAAAATATTGCATTTATTTTTCATCACAATGTAAATAACTATTCGATTATGCTAACAAAAAAGGTGCAACAAAAGCACTAGCAAACATACATCAAATAATTAATGACTGAATTTTGAGCAGTTAATAGATAAAAATATAGGAATATTCTTACAACGCTATTTTTATATATTAACCGTTTAGTCAATTGTCCCGAAGACATTCTGTTGCACCAATGATGAGCCTGGTTGCACTATTTACATTGGAACAACATTTAGACATTCTAAACCTAGCTTAGGTATGTGATTTCCATCGAAAATCTTTTTTAAATTATGTATTTGAGAAATCCGCGCTTTATATCTACGCTTATAAACGATTGATTATTAAATGCACAAGAAAGTGCAATTCAATCACAAAACTAATTATAAAACACAACATTTATAAAGCTTGTATCAGGGATCACCTGGTCAAACATGGATCATACAGGAAGGATACAAATGGCGAATAAACTCACACTTCTTGCCACAGTTGTAGCGGCATCTTCTGCCTTTGCAGCAACATCAGCATCGGCAGCAGAAAGTACTTTAGATAAAGTATTGGCTGCTGGTGTTCTGTCATGTGGTGTAAGTACTGGTCTTCCAGGCTTCTCTAACCCTAACGCTAAAGGCGAATGGGAAGGAATTGACGTTGAATACTGTCAAGCAGTAGCTGCTGCAGTTCTTGGTGATAAAACGAAAGTAAAATTCGTACCACTTACAGCTAAAGAGCGTTTCACTGCACTTCAATCTGGTGAAATTGACATTCTATCGCGTAACACCACTTGGACACTTCAACGTGATACGGCGTTAGGTTTGAACTTTGCTGGCGTAAACTACTACGACGGTCA
This sequence comes from Vibrio sp., assembly GCF_047973365.1. Taxonomy (GTDB): domain Bacteria; phylum Pseudomonadota; class Gammaproteobacteria; order Enterobacterales; family Vibrionaceae; genus Vibrio. Next base: position 30,531 of record NZ_JBKEBW010000110.1, read on the forward strand.
AGGTTTCATGGTTAAGAAAGATCTAGGTGTTAAAAGTGCAAAAGAGCTTGATGGCGCATCTATTTGTATCCAATCTGGTACAACTACAGAGCTAAACCTTGCTGACTATTTCCGTGCAAACGGCATCAGCTACAAGCCAGTTGTATTTGATACCTCGACTCAAACTGCTGCAGGCTTCGATACTGGCCGTTGTGACGTTCTAACAACTGACCAATCCGGTCTATATGCACTACGTCTAAACCTTGCAGATCCAAACTCAGCCGTTGTACTACCAGAAATCATTTCTAAAGAGCCTCTAGGTCCAGTTGTTCGTCAAGATGACGACAAATGGTTCAACGTTGCTAAGTGGACTCTTAACGCGATGATCAACGCTGAAGAGTACGGCATCACTTCTGCTAATGCAGATGAAATGTTGAAGTCTGATAACCCAGAAGTTAAACGTATTCTTGGGGTAGATGGTCCTAAAGGTTCTGGCCTAGGTATTCGTGACGACTGGGGCTACCAAATCGTTAAACAAGTTGGTAACTACGGTGAGAGTTTTGAACGTACCGTAGGTAAAGGATCTCCACTACAAATTGCTCGTGGTGCTAACGCACTATGGAATGCGGGTGGCTTCATGTACGCTCCACCAATTCGTTAATTCCTCTCCGTTTATAGATATGGAAAGAAATGGGCGGTGTAAAGCCGCCCTTTGTCTAAATGGATAAAGAGGTTATCGCTGTATGAAACCTATGACAAATTCGGTGCAGAAGGTATCAGTACCTTCGAGCAAAAGCACCAACCTTCTATACAATCCTACTTTTCGCTCGATTGTCTTCCAGGCGATCGCCATCGCGGCTCTGGTCTTTTTCTTCTATACCATTATCAACAATGCGTTAACCAACCTTAGTGCTCGTGGTATAGCTACAGGCTTTGCCTTTTTGGATCAGCCAGCGGGCTTTGGGATTGGTTTAACTCTGATTGAGTATGACGAAACATTTTCGTATGGACGTACGTTTTTTGTTGGTCTGCTTAATACGGCACTGGTATCAATATTAGGTATCTTTTTTGCTACGATGTTGGGCTTTATCTTAGGTATTGCCCGTCTCTCAACTAACTGGTTAGTTAGCCGCCTGGCTGCTGTGTATATCGAAACATTCCGTAATATTCCATTACTACTACAAATTTTGTTTTGGTATGTCGCAGTACTTCAAACGCTGCCATCAGCACGCCAAAGCCTAAGCTTCGGCGAAGCTATTTTCTTAAACGTTCGCGGACTATTTCTACCCAAACCTGTTTTCGAAGCAGGAAGTGGTGTTGTGGTTGGAACTTTCATTTTAGGTGCAATAGCAACCATTGCTATTAGCATCTGGGCTAAAAACAAGCAACGTTTAACGGGTCAACAGACCCCGATGCTAAAAATCGCTCTTGGCTTGTGTGTCGTGTTGCCTTTGCTTGCTTACTTCACCATGGGGTCACCAATTTCTGCACAATACCCTGTATTGAAAGGCTTTAACTTCCAAGGAGGTGTCAGCATCATTCCTGAATTGGCAGCGCTATTACTAGCGTTAACGATTTATACCGCTTCGTTTATCGCAGAGATCGTCCGTTCAGGTATTAATGCTGTTAGCCATGGTCAAACAGAAGCGGTAATGTCGCTAGGTTTACCGCGTTCTAAGACATTGAAGTTAGTTGTGATTCCGCAGGCTTTGAGAATCATTATTCCGCCATTAACTAGCCAATATCTGAACTTAACTAAGAACTCATCGTTAGCGATGGCTATTGGTTTTCCAGATCTTGTTTCGGTATTTGCGGGAACCACGCTCAACCAAACAGGTCAGGCGATTGAAATTATCGCAATGACAATGGGTGTTTACTTAGCACTAAGTTTGCTCACATCACTATTGATGAACATCTACAACCGTAAAGTAGCATTGGTGGAGAGATAAGATGAAAGTACATCAATTTCAACCAAGTCTTCCGCCACCAGTTAAAACCACAGGTTTTATCGGCTGGTTTAAGAAAAACTTGTTTAACAGCCCAGCCAACTCCATTGTAACCATCATATTGGCTTACTTCGCGCTTCAAGGCATATGGAGCATCTTCAACTGGGCATTTATTAACGCAGATTGGGTTGGTACCACTCGCGATGCGTGTACTGGTGAAGGCGCTTGTTGGGTTTTTATTAGCGTCCGTTGGCAACAATACATGTACGGGTTCTACCCAGAAGCAGAGCTTTGGCGCCCTCGTCTATTCTTCTTCACGCTAGCGGTACTCGTTGGTTTAATTGCTTACGACAAAACGCCAAAGCGTACTTGGATTTGGCTGTTCTTCGTCAACATCTACCCATTCTTAATTGCGGCATTGTTATACGGCGGTGTATTTGGCCTAACCGTGGTTGAAACCCATAAATGGGGTGGATTGCTAATCACGCTTATTATTGCTCTGGTTGGTATCGTTGTTTCACTGCCTATCGGTGTGGTTTTAGCGCTCGGACGTCGCTCTAATATGCCAATCATCCGCAGCCTATGTACTATTTACATTGAAGTTTGGCGTGGTGTACCACTTATTACAGTATTGTTTATGGCTTCAGTTATGCTGCCGCTGTTCCTTGCGCAAGGTTCAGAAACAGACAAACTGATCAGAGCCTTGATTGGCGTGGTGATGTTTAGTTCAGCGTATATGGCAGAAGTGGTTCGTGGTGGTTTACAAGCCATACCTAAGGGTCAGTATGAAGCAGCCGATGCTTTAGGCTTGACGTATTGGAAAAAAGTGGGGCTCATCATTCTTCCACAGGCTTTAAAGATCACGATTCCATCCATCGTAAATACCTTTATCGGTCTATTTAAAGATACCAGTTTGGTACTCATCATCGGTATGTTTGACGTACTTGGTGTTGGTCAGTCATCAAACACTGACCCAAGTTGGCTTGGTTTCGCTACAGAAAGTTACGTATTTGTCGCGTTAGTGTTCTGGGTGTTCTGCTTTAGCATGTCGAGATACTCGATTTGGCTCGAAGGCAAACTCCATACCGGTCACAAACGATAAACAATAATTCAGGGAACGTATTATGACGCAACAAACTGCAGAAGATTTCATGATTCAAATTAAGGACATGAACAAGTGGTACGGTGAATTTCACGTACTAAAGAACATTAATCTAGATGTTAAAAAAGGCGAAAAAATCGTTATTTGTGGGCCTTCGGGTTCAGGAAAATCAACTATGATTCGCTGTATCAACCACCTAGAAGAACACCAAAAAGGTCAGATTCTAGTAGCAGGTACCGAGCTAACTGAAGACTTAAAAAACATTGAGGCAGTTCGCCGTGAGGTCGGTATGTGTTTCCAACACTTCAATCTCTTCCCTCATCTGACCGTTTTGGAGAACTGCACGCTTGCGCCAATTTGGGTTAAGAAGATGCCTAAAGAGGAAGCAGAAGCGATCGCTATGAAGTTTTTAAAACGCGTTAAAATTCCAGATCAGGCAGACAAATACCCCGGCCAACTTTCTGGTGGTCAGCAACAACGCGTGGCGATTGCTCGCTCTTTATGTATGAACCCACAAGTCATGCTGTTTGACGAACCAACTTCGGCACTAGATCCCGAGATGGTTCGTGAAGTACTGGATGTCATGGTTGAGCTTGCAGGCGAAGGTATGACTATGCTTTGTGTTACTCACGAAATGGGTTTTGCCAAAGAAGTCGCAGACCGAGTGATCTTTATGGACGCCGGTGAAATCATCGAAGAGAACAACCCAAAAGATTTCTTCGAAAATCCTCAGTCCGATCGCACACAAAACTTCCTGGCGCAGATCCTTCATCATTAATTGCTTAAAGGATCACTGGTAATACTTAAAGAGGCGATTTGCCTCTTTTGTTTTCAGTGTGTTCATTTTGTTTTGTAACTAATGGTTTAATTCATCCATTCCCGACATCAACAACAGTAAATTAGTGTTAGTATTGAAACAGATATAAACTTAGATGAACGGAAATATTGTGTTACAACTTGTCACGCTTATTTCGCCCGTTTTTGTTTATTATTTTTAGTAACAACCTAGGCAGAGGCTTGAAAAATGGAACTATTGGCCTCATTAATGTCTATATAAATAAGAAACACCTTTCAATGAGGAAGAGTAAAAGTATGAACACTCCAATGTATTCTCGCACATCGTCTTATGACGGTGCTCTACAAACCAACAAAGTGCTAAGAAACACTTATGCACTGCTTTCGCTGACGCTTCTATGGTCAGCGGTGGTTGCTGGTGTTTCAATGGCAATGAATCTACCACGTCCGGGTCTTATCATTATGCTAGTTGGCTTCTACGGCTTACTATTTCTGACTGAAAAGAACCGTAATAACAGCATGGGGCTAGTATTCACATTCCTGTTTACCGGTTTCCTTGGCTACACCATCGGTCCAATTCTTAACATGTATGTTGGTGCTGGTATGGGTGATGTTGTGCTAACTGCACTAGGCGGTACTGCACTGGCTTTCATGGGTGCATCTGCATACGCCCTGACAACTAAACGTGACCTATCATTCCTAAATGGCATGCTGTTAGCTGGTTTTGTTGTTCTACTAGTAGGTATGGTTGCAAATATCTTCCTGCAAATGCCAATGCTATATATGGCGATGAGCGGCCTGTTTGTTCTGTTTTCAACTGGTGCAATCTTGCTGACTACTCAACAAATTGTTCGTGGTGGAGAAACAAACTACATCTCAGCGACCATCACACTATATGTTTCAATCTATAACTTGTTCATCAGCCTGCTAAGCATCCTAGGCATCATGAATGACGACTAATCAGTCTTCAAATTGATTGAATGAAGGGCCCGAGAAATTTTCTCGGGCTTTTTTTCTTCTTGAGCAAAATGAATCCCTTCGCTACCCTATGCGCAATTATTTAAGCTACTCACTGTTAAACACAATGTTTGAATACAACGGCAACACAATTGAAACTGACGCTCAAGGCTATCTATTAGATTCAGCACTATGGGTTGAAGGTATGATGGATATTTTGGCGGAACAAGAAGGCATTAACCTGACGGAAGCGCATATTGAAGTGGTACTTTTTGTGCGCAAATTCTATGAAGAGTTCAACACATCCCCAGCGATCCGCATGCTTGTAAAAGCGATGGAAAAAGAACACGGAGCAGAAAAAGGCAACAGCAAGTATCTGTTTAAACTGTTCCCTAAAGGGCCGGCAAAACAAGCGACTAAATTAGCAGGTTTGCCAAAACCAGCTAAATGCTTATAGACCTTTGCTTATCTATAGAAAATTCTGTGAGCCTTTATGGAAGAGCAAGGTTTACAGAATTTCAAACCCGCGGTAGCTTTTATCGGTGGTGCAGGTTGTACGCACAATCTTCTCAACCGATGCCGTTCTTGGTCCTGCTTTTAACCACTCATAAAACTCATCGACGCGCTCGTTTGAGCCACATGCTATGACTTCGACATCACCATTATTAAGGTTTTTGGCGTATCCTGTTAAACCCAGTTTTAGACCCTGATGAGAGGTGTGATAACGGAAACCTACGCCCTGCACTACCCCAGAAACAATAAATTTTTCACACTTTGCTACCATACGAATTCATCCCCAGTTTTCGATTCCTATAAAGCATAGCCAATAGTTAGCCTATTGTTTTAACAAGGACTCACTATTGGATAATGATCTTAGTTTCTAAAAATTTGCCTGTTTATAGGTTGATGAGTATCACTTAATTATGAACACAATAAGTCGAGTTGCTTTTCATGCTCAGTTCCACGACAATACTCGACCTTTTCTATCATTCTTCAGAGTAGAGCAATGACTTCTGCAATCTATTTGGTCAAAGGCCGCGATAAATCATTACGTCGTAAACATCCATGGGTATTTTCTCGTGGTATTCAACGCATCGAAGGTGAACCAACGTTAGGCGAAACTGTAGATGTTTATGCAAACGACGGTCAGTGGCTAGCCAAAGCAGCGTACTCTCCTCATTCACAAATTCGTGCTCGCGTTTGGAGTTTCGACAAAGAAGACATTGATAGTGCGTTTTTCGTTAAGCGTATTCAACAAGCTCAAATGCTACGTGATGATTTTATCGAGCGTGACGGCTTAACCGGTTATCGCTTAATTGCTGCGGAATCTGACGGCCTCCCCGGCATTACTATCGACAAATACGATAACTACCTAGTTTGTCAGCTTTTAAGTGCTGGTGCAGAATACCAAAAAGAGGCTCTGGTAAAAGCATTGAACACCTGTTTCCCTGACTGCCACATTTACGAGCGCTCTGACGTTGCTGTACGTAAAAAAGAAGGTTTGCAAGAGCGTGTCGGTGTGCTTCACGGCCAGCTTCCACCGAAATCTGTGGTTATTGCAGAGAATGGTATCAAAATCAATGTTGATATCGTCAACGGACACAAAACCGGTTTTTATCTTGACCAACGTGACAGCCGCTTACAATCAATGAAGTATGTAAAAGATAAAGAGGTCTTGAACTGCTTCTCATACACAGGCGGATTTGGCTTATACGCGCTTAAAGGCGGAGCAAAACGCGTTATTAATGCGGATGTTTCTCAACCAGCACTTGATACTGCTAAATTTAATGCTGAATTGAATGAGTTTGATATTTCTAAAAAGCGTGCAGTTTTCTTAAACGCTGACGTATTCAAGCTATTACGCGAATACCGAGATCAAAGCACTAAGTTTGATGTGGTCATCATGGATCCACCAAAATTTGCCGAGTCTAAAGCGCAGTTGACGGGTGCATGTCGTGGCTATAAAGACATCAACATGCTAGCGATGCAAATCTTAAAACCGGGTGGCACGCTATTGACTTATTCTTGTTCTGGTTTGATGGATCAAGCACTGTTCCAAAAAATCATTGCAGACGCTGCATTAGATGCGGGGCGTGATGTGAAATTCGTAGAACGTTTTGAGCAAGCCGCAGACCACCCAACAGATACCGCTTATCCCGAAGGTTTCTACCTAAAAGGTTTTGCTTGTAAGGTATTCTAATACCATAGATAAAAATGTGATCAGAAAACTCCCCCTCATCTGAGGGGGAAGAACCAAAAGAACAATGCCTGATCTATTTGTGACTAAGACACAGGTATTGGTTGTCCGAAGGGTTTTATTTAAAAAGGTTCGTCCATAAAGTTTTTAAGCCAGAATTTCAACTAGATTTTAAATAATTGTCCAAACTCGCTTATCACTTGTGCAGATTTCGCGACTTTTTGACTTATTTGTAATAGTTGTTCTGAGTTTTCTGCATTGTCTATTGATATTTCATTAATATGGATTACTTCTTTATTTATACCATCAAAGACTTGAGTCTGTTCTTCAGAACTCCGTTCAATTAAAGATATTTGCTCATCAATGTTGGCAATAAGCGTCGATATTTCATCAAACACCTGCTGAGTATTTTCAGAAAGATTGCTTGTTGTTCCCGCTCTTTGAGTACTGATACTCATTGCTTGATGAACAGCATATGCAGAATTCTTAATTGCGCTTGTCATCGTTTGAATTTCTAAAGCAGAATCTTGCGTTCGTTTTGCTAATTTTCTCACCTCATCAGCAACGACAGCAAAACCGCGACCAGCCTCGCCCGCTCTCGCCGCTTCTATCGCAGCATTAAGAGCTAATAGGTTTGTCTGTTCAGTAATATCTTGAATAACCGTTAAAACACTGTCGATTTTGTTACTATTTCCCTGCAAAATTTGTACGTTATTGGTTGTCTCGTTAACCGATGAAGTTAGTTCTTTTATTGACAACAGATTCTGCTCAAGTATTGCCACACCTTCTTTACTTTTTTTCGCTGCATTTTCTGACTCTTCAGCGACATAATGAGTACTTTTTGCCATATCTAGCGTTGAGCTTGTCATTTGCTCAATAGCCGTCATGACATGTACAACATCTTGTTGTTGTAATTGGATATTATTATTTGCTTGATGAGCGTTCTCAGCGAGAATTTGCGCTTCTTTCTTCAAATCTAACGCAGCTAAATTCATTTTAGAAATCATATTGTTTAATGAGCATCTCATTTGTTCTACATTCAAGTAAAGCTCACCGATCTCGCCACCTTTGTTACAATCAAGCGGAGAAGAAAGATCTCCTTTAGCAATGATCGCAATGACTTTTGATATACCTCCTAGTGCGGTAAGCATATAAGAAACAGCAAAATACAAAGCAACAACGACTAAGAAAAATATCAAAAACACGGTTGCGCTACTGTAAGTCACAGCAGATGACGCATCATTAAGTTTAACCAATTCGTCATGAGAACGACTTTCTATTTCTAGTAAAAAATCATCCACAGCTTCACTCATCTTAGCAGCAGTTTGATCAAACTCTCCCATAATGACATTGCCACCTTTAGGTCCTTGCTCAATATAAGCATGAGCCATTTTCTGACCATCACGGTAATAGGCATCAAAAATAGGTAACATTGAATCATAATTAGCTGAATTTTCTGAGCCTAAGTTTTTAAGCTCAGTAATTAATGTTTTAAAACGTTGAGCATTATATTCCGCTTCGTCAAAACCATCATCGAGACCATCTTTCCCTTGTGTTGCACTAATATCAGTCAACCATTGCTGTACTTGTACAACAGCTAGCTTCAATTCATGAGCACGATTAAGCACGGGAATCACTTTCTGTTCGATATGTTGCGAGCTTGATTGTATTGCAAGATTTTTGCTTATAATAAGGCTGCCACCAACAAATAATGTTATAAAAAGCAATGAATTAATCAGTAAAAAGCTTTTTCTTATTGTCATATTCAATCCCCAAAAATTCATAGGGTTAATGCCTTATAATGAGAGTAAACCGAAGTCATCCTGCTCTGACATGCTTATAGCAACCAATTACATTAATTCGAAGAAAATGTTTATTACAAAGAGACGAAGCAGGAGCAGTGCTAATGGTTGAGTATGCTATATCTAGCTCGGATTTATGTAAGTACAAGAATACAAAATACGTAGATAATTTCTGATATAGAAAAAAAAATGATTTGATTCACATAACGTCAACCGGAGACTCTCTATCAAACGCCCCAAAAGGTCTAACTTCAAAGCTAGAGCTTGACCTGTCATTGACGAACAGTTGATGACTCAAATTTTCTCTCACTGCCCTATGACGTTGTTACCGCTAAACCACGAACTATGATGTTTACCAAAAAATCTTGCGCATCTTCGAACTCATCTGCTGACATGGGAGAACCTTTTATCAACTGGATCTCTGTATCGAAATCTGAATAAAACTGTGTTGAGCTCCAAATCAAAAACAGCAGGTAGAGTGGTTCAACCGGACGAATCAATTCTTTATCAATCCATGTGCGAATCACTGAAGATTTCCCTGTCGCCCAGTCGACCACAGGGAACTGGATCTCATCGCGAATGATGGGAGCCCCTTGGATGATCTCTTGTGCAAAGATCTTGGACTCCTGCGGATGAGTGCGGCTGTAGCGCATTTTGCCAACAATGTAGTTCCTCAGTACCGTTTCTGGCGGCATATTGGCGGCATCTTCGGAGAAACCTTCATTCCATAAATTTAAAATGTCTTGTAATAAGGCTTTGTACAACCCGGTTTTCGACTTGAAATAATACAGAATATTGGCTTTGGGCAAATTGACTCTATCTGCGATCGCCTGAACCGAAGTACCTTTATACCCGTGTTTGACAAATTCATCAGCAGCAGCTTGAAGAATCAAGGTTTCATTGCGACGACGTATTTCGCCTGAAATTGATCGCTTGTGCTGAGCAAGTTCGTTATCCAAAACAACTCCTTTTAATTTGGGACTATATTTAAAGTAATCAATGAGTAAGCTTGTGTTGTCAAGTGCCTATTTTTTGCACCAACTTCAACATCAAGCACCATATTAGTGCGCTGCAATGACAAATGCTTAACGTCAAGCCTTTCGCCTATTGATATTGAACACTTGGTCAAGTTTTTGCATTTGGCTTTTCCAGATTCAGACCAGGAATAAATAATTAAACAAAAATAGCCGTAAATTGATTAGAAAGGAATCTGCTCAACATGGACACACCACTACTCGAGCTGTGGAACATCAGTAAGTTTTTCCCCGGCGTCGTGGCGAATAACAAAGTGAATTTAAAACTCCATCAAGGGGAGATCCTAGCTCTGTTAGGGGAAAACGGCGCAGGAAAATCAACGCTGGTAAAAATGATTTATGGCGTAAATAACCCTAGTGAAGGGGCTATTATGTGGAATAATCACGAAGTCACAATCAGCTCGCCCAACCAAGCAAGAACCATGGGTATCGGCATGGTATTTCAACACTTTTCCGTATTCGAAACACTGACGGTATTGGAAAACATTCAACTGGGTTTAGATAAGGAATTTCTCGCTTCAGTTGCCGATTTACGTAAACTCATCATCGACAAGAGTGAGCAATACAAACTGCACGTTGAGCCCGACCGATATGTACACAGTCTAAGTATCGGAGAGAGACAGCGTGTAGAAATTCTTCGCTGTCTAATTCAAAACGTAAAACTTTTGATCCTTGACGAACCCACTTCTGTGCTTGCTCCACAAGAAATTGAAGGCTTGTTTGAAGTACTGAACCAACTTTCAAACGAAGGTTGCGCTATTTTATTCATCAGTCACAAACTGAAAGAAGTCACCTCTTTATGCCATCGCGCAGTGATTTTACGTGGCGGTAAAGTCATCGGGGAATGTGATCCAAGCCAAGAGACGCCAAACTCGATTGCGCGAATGATGGTGGGTGATGAAACTCAGCTATCGGAAAGCTATCCGAAAACGGAAACCAGCGATGTCATTCTGCAAACAAACAATCTGACACTCTCTCCTTCTCACCCTTTCGGTTGTGGTCTAGAGAAAATAAATCTGCAACTCCGCGCTGGCGAAATCTTCGGTCTCGCAGGTGTTGCTGGTAACGGTCAGGAAGATTTGCTTGCGGTACTCAGTGGTGAAGACACGCGTAGCAACGCCGAAAGTATTCAATGGCAAGATATCAACATCGGTGATTGGGACGCAGGTAGACGTCGCGAACTGGGTCTTGCCTATGTTCCGGCAAACCGCCTTGGTCAAGGCGCAGTACCTGAAATGAGTTTGCAAGAAAACACCCTACTCACTCATTCTCGTGCACTCAGCTCTCGTGGGGTGATTAACTTCCCTAAACTGAAACAATTGGCTCAGCAGCTCATTAGCCATAACCAAGTGAAATGCCGCAATGAAAACTCTCAAGCGAAGAGTCTTTCAGGCGGTAACTTACAGAAGTTTATTATCGGGCGCGAAGTCGCTCAACAGCCCAAAGTTCTCATCTGTGCCCATCCAACATGGGGCGTAGATATCGGTGCAGCCAGCGCGATTCACCGTCAGCTCATCGCATTGCGTGATGCTGGCACAGCGGTTCTGGTTGTCTCTGAAGATATCGACGAACTGTTTATTTTATGTGACCGTTTAGCTGCCATTTATGAAGGACAAGTGTCAGACGCAGTTAAAACCAGCAATACCTCTATCGATCAAATTGGCGAATGGATAGCCGGTGGTTTCGTTTCTCATGGGGAGGTAGCAAATGCTTAAGGTTCAACCTCGTTTAGAAAGCTCTAAGCTGATGTCTTGGCTTTCTCCATTCATTGCTGTCGCGCTAACTATGGCGGTATCCAGCCTGATGTTTTCCTGGTTAAATGTTGACCCAATCAAAGCCTTCCAAGTATTCGTCCTGATGCCATTTTCCGACAGCTACAACTTAGGCGAACTATTAGTGAAGTCCGCACCACTGATGTTGTGTGCAATCGGTTTGGCACTATGTTACCGAGCAAACATGTGGAACATTGGTGCTGAAGGCCAATTATTGATTGGTGCGGTTGCCAGCAGTGCGGTGGCAATCACGGCGACCGATGATTCTGGCTTTGGCTCTTTCCTGTTGACCGTTGGCGCAGGTGTTATCGCAGGTGCGCTATGGGCTGGTATTCCAACTTGGTTGAACCGCCGCTTTCATACCAACATTATTCTAACCACCATCATGCTTAATTACATTGCTTTGTACACTTTGCTTTGGGCGGTACATGGTCCGCTACGCGATCCTTCAGGATTTGGTTTCCCTGAATCTGCGATGTTTGCTGATGCGGTGATTATGGCGCCAATCATTGAATCAGGTCGCGCAACGATGTCGATTGTGCTTGCGGTGGTTGTGGCTATTGCAGCAGGGTTAATGTTATTCAAAACAGTTCCAGGGTTTAAACTTCGCGTCATGGGTTCAGAACGTACCGCGGCAAAATACGCAGGATTTTCCGAAAACAAATTGGTGTGGGGCGTGATGCTTTTCTCCGGAGCAATGGTAGGATTTGCAGGCGCAGCGGAGGTTATGGGACCCATTGGTCAACTTGTTCCTTCGGTATCTCTGGGATACGGCTATGCTGCCATTATCGTTGCTTATCTTGGTCGCTTAAACCCGATAGGTGTCATTATTGCAGCGCTGTTCATGGGTGCCCTTTATATGGGAAGTGACCTCGCTCAAATCGAACTGAATTTACCGACTGCCGTCACTGGCTTGTTCCAAGGTACTTTGCTGTTCTTCTTATTAGCTTGTGATTTTTTAATCTACTACCGATTCGTGCCGAGTCGTTCTTTAAGCAAGAAAACCGCTGGTTCACTAGTTAAAGAGAAAGGAGCCGCATAATGGATGCAATGCTAATTCAGGCGCTGTGTATCGCGGCGCTTAAAACAGGAACCCCACTGCTGATCATCGCTTTAGGCGAACTGATCTGCGAAAAAACAGGGGTGTTAAATCTTGGTCAGGAAGGCATGATGTTGATGGGCGCAATGGCAGGTTTTGCCGGCGCTATGGTATCAGGGAGCTTGCTAGTTGGTGTGTTGGTTGCCATGTTTGCAGGCATGATGATGGCGTGGTTGTTTTGTGTATTAACGCTGTCGCTTAGTTCAAATCAGGTTGCAACCGGTTTGGCTCTCACCATCTTCGGTACCGGGCTTAGTGCCTTCTTAGGCGGCAGCTTAGTGGGCAGCACCATTCAAGGGTTTAAGCCAATCGCGATTCCCTTACTCAGTGATATTCCATTCTTAGGTCCGCTGCTGTTTAACCACGACATTCTGGTTTACGCAAGTTTCGCCCTTGTTGGCAGTTCTTGGTGGATACTGCATAAAACGCGTATTGGTCTGGTGATTCGCGCTGTGGGCGAAAACCCGCACTCTGCAAACGCACTGGGTATCAAAGTGATCAAAGTGCGTTACATGGTCACATTACTCGGTGGTGCTTTCGCCGGTCTTGCGGGTGCTTACATGTCGTTATCGTATACACCGATGTGGATGGAAAACATGACCGCAGGGCGTGGTTGGATCGCACTGGCTTTGGTTGTGTTCGCTTCGTGGCGCATTGGTTATCTGCTGTTAGGCGCATACTTGTTCGGTTTTACCTCCATCATGCATTTGATGATGCAGGGAGCAGGAATCGACATCTCTCCTAACCTGCTCGCGATGACCCCTTATGTAGCAACGGTCGTTGTCATGGTTTTACTGAGCTCGAATGAGCTACGCCAGAAATTGGCAACTCCAATGAGTTTAGGCAAACCGTTCGACCCGAAACGTCAATAGCACCTAAACGTCAATAACAGCAGTTTCACTCAGCCCGCTTTCGCGGGCTTTATGCCTCTGCTAACTACGCATCAAAATGGTGCATTTTGTATACAACAAAGCACCATTGTAAAACGTTCACTTAAAGTCACTTTCACGTCAACGTCTATACTCAATGTATACAATTTAGCTAACTCCTTTGTGCACAATGCTTACGAGAGCATTGAAAAGTTTTTATTTAAAACACGACCAGTTGGTCAACTTTTTGCTAACAAATCATTATCACAAATCTTTTACCAGAAAACATAGCACAACCAAATAGCTATCTTAAAAATGGCGATATCTTTAAAATGGAGAGTTTCATGAAAATAAATCAGTGGATGACGGTTGCAGCACTTTCAGTGTCTGCAGTATTTTCAACTTCCACCCTTGCGGAAGGTCCGATGAAAGTCGGTTTTGTATATGTGGGGCCTGTTGGTGACCACGGTTGGAGCTATGAGCACGACCAGGGCCGTCTGGAAATGGAAAAACACTTCAACGGCAAAGTGCAAACTACATTCGTGGAAAACGTACCGGAAGGCGCAGATGCTGAACGTGTTATCACTCAGCTCGCTAAGTCAGGCAATGAAGTTATCTTCACTACCTCATTCGGTTTTATGAACCCAACAGCGAAAGCTGCAAAACGTTTTCCTAAAGTAACGTTTGAACACGCCACAGGCTACAAAATGGATAAAAACCTAGGTACTTACGCACTTCGTACCTACGAAGGTCGTTATGTATCGGGTGTTGCAGCGGGTATGGCAACAAAAACAAACACGCTTGGCTACATTGCTACGTTCCCAATCCCTGAAGTTATTCGTGATATCAACGCGGTTTATCTTGGCGCGAAAAGCGTAAACCCAGATATCAAACTAAAAATCGTTTGGGTGAACACTTGGTACGATCCAGGTAAAGAATCGGATGCTGCAAACGCGCTTATGGATCAAGGCGCAGACATTATTCTTCAACATACTGACAGCCCAGCACCACTTATCGCAGCTGAAAAACGCGGCATGATGGGTATCGGTCAAGCATCAGATATGAGCCACTTTGCTCCTAAAGCACACATGTTCTCTGTACGTGACCACTGGGCACCACACTACATCAAGAGCGTGCAAGCCGTTATGGATGGCACTTGGAAATCTGAAGATTACTGGGGTGGTTTAAAAGACGAATTGCTACAAATCGTATCTATCAATCCTAGTCTTCCTGAAGAGATCAAGACTGCTATTTCTACAACTGAAGCAAAAATCATCTCTGGCGAAATCGTTCCATTTACGGGTCCAATGAAAGACAACCAAGGTAAAGAAGTGATCGCTGCGGGTCATTCGTTAACTGACCAAGAGTTGGCAGCAGTAATGTGGTACGTTGAAGGTATCGACGCAAAAATTCCTAACTAATAAAGCCCGACTCGCGTATCCGCTCAAGATGCGCGAGTCTTTTTTTAACCAAATAGTTGACCAGTTGGACAAGTTTAATAACAAAAACCCGTACTCATTGAAGCAAGGAAGCGCAGAAAGTAAGGCTCAAGCTACAATTAGCAAGGAAGAGAGGAAGTTATGTTAGAGCTAATGATTAATAGCGAAGTGGTCAAAGTGGAGTCTGTTAAAGCCGATACCATGCTATTGAACTACCTACGCGAACAGAAACAAATGACAGGCTCTAAAGAGGGATGCGCAAGCGGAGACTGCGGAGCTTGTACTGTCGTTTTAGTCAGCTTAGATGGTGATAACGTCAATTATCGCCAAATAAACGCCTGTATCACGCCAATCCACTCACTGCATGGCAAGCAGGTCGTTACGGTAGAACACCTGGAACAGGGCAACCAACTCCACCCTGTTCAACAAATAGTGGTAGATAAACACGGCACTCAATGTGGCTTCTGCACACCGGGTTTTGTCATGTCTCTTTATGCTTTATCCAAACAGACCGAAAAACCACAACATCCTGCCGATTTCTTAGCTGGTAACTTATGTCGTTGTACCGGTT
Organism: Vibrio sp.; assembly: GCF_047973365.1. Classification (GTDB taxonomy): domain Bacteria; phylum Pseudomonadota; class Gammaproteobacteria; order Enterobacterales; family Vibrionaceae; genus Vibrio. The sequence goes on from NZ_JBKEBW010000110.1 coordinate 46,093, forward strand.
ACGGCCCGCTGATTGAAGCCGCCAATACCATTGCAACCACTGAAATTGAAGACCCACTTAGCGCTGAAGTCGAAAGCGTAAAAGAATGGATGAAATCTGTTCAGCCTCTCGAAAGTGCACAATATATCAAGCCAATCACTCGTAAAGCTCTGGCAAAGGCACGTGCTGAACATCCGAATGCAAAACTGATCGCTGGCGGTACTGATTTGTCGCTGGAAGTCACGCAACAACTGAAATCTATTCCCGAACTGATTGATATTTCACACGTTGACGACCTGCTTGGTATTACCGAAACCACCTCAGGCTGGCGTGTCGGCGCAGCAGTGCCGATGAACATTGTTCATGAATTTATGAAAAAGCACTTCCCAACAACGGATGAAGTTATAGAACGTTTAGGAAGTTTAACCATTCGCCACCGAGCAACATTGGGTGGCAGTCTTGGTCACGCATCCCCTATTGGTGATATTGCACCGCTATTGATGAGTCTTCAGGGCAAAATTGAACTCGATGATGGCGCAACCAAAACCCTGTATGCACCTGAAGACTATATTACTGGCTATCGTGAAACGTTGATCAAACCAAATCAGTGGATCAGCGCGATTCATCTACCACATTTGGCACCTAACCAGCACCACGCAATCTACAAAGTGAGTAAGCGTTACGAGGACGACATCGCAACGGTCACTCTGGCTATCAACATGACAATCGGTTCAGACAAACGCGTTAAGAGCTGCATTATTTCAGCAGGCGGTGTGGCCGCTAAATCTGTACGTTTATTTGAACTGGAAGAAGTCTTTGTTGGTCATTCACTCACCCAACCTATCGTGAACAAAGCACGTCAAAAGGTTACTCAGGTGATTCATCCGTTAAGTGACGTTCGCGGCTCTGCGGAGTATCGGGTAAAGCTGGTACAAAACCTGCTGCAACGCTTTTACCTAGAATCACAGCAAGTTGAAACAAGGTTGGTGCAACATGCGTAAGTTAACTTCCGTTTTTAAACAAACTGCTGTTGATAAACAAACTCCTGCTCAACAACTTGTCACTGAGATTGTCGGCAAACCGCACAAACATGAAAGTGCCGATAAACAAGTCAGTGGCGAAGCCCTGTTTGTTGATGATTATGTAATTCCTAGAAACTGCCTTCATGCTGCGGTTGTCATCTCATCGATTGCCAAAGGCAAAATTATTAACTTGGATCTTTCTTCTGTTGAGAATGCCGAAGGTGTGGTGAAAGTCTTTACAGCGGATGCGATTCCCGGTGAAAAAGACATTGGTACTATTTTCAAAGGCGACCCACTGCTGGCTTTGGACAATGAAATTCGTTATTTCGGTCAGCCTATCGCGCTAGTATTGGCAACCTCTCACGACCAAGCATGGAAAGCCACACGTTTGGCTTCTGTTGAATACCAACAAGAAGAAGTTGTGCTAAGCCACGAAAACGCCAGTGATCTGCTCCCTTCGCACCAAATGGGCAAACACATTGAACAGAGCGTGTTTGATAATGCGGATATCGCCATAGACAGCGATATGCACGTCGGCGGTCAAGAGCATTTTTATCTGGAAGGACAAGTGAGCCTTGCAGAAATCACC
>NZ_JBKEBW010000152.1:0-25231 GCF_047973365.1 Vibrio sp.
GTCGAGAAAAGGAAACTGTTTAGATAATGCAGTGGCTGAAAACTTCTTCGCTTTACTCAAAACAGAGATGTATCACGGTCAAAGCTTCACTGATGCTGATGAACTGATTGCAAATATCGAAGAATATATAGAGTATTACAATACAAAACGGATTAAGGTGAAATTTAAAGGCCTGACTCCGATAGAATATCGAAATCAGGCCTTGCAAGCCGCTTAACAGAAATGTCCAACTTTATGGGGTCACTTCACTCTGCGTGGGAATGCATATCTGGCTTTTAGGATTATAATTTGCGCTGGTACGCATCCCCACGGAGGGCCGTGGGGACGAGCGCTAAAGGGGAGGCGCAATTTAAAGCATATCCACGGCTTTCTCTATCGCAGCAATTAAACGATCAACATCTTCTTCAGTGTTATAGACGCCAAACGAAATTCGCACTGTTCCTTTTACACCAAACGCTTCCATTAAAGGATGGGCGCAATGATGTCCTGCGCGAACAGCAATTCCTTGTTGATCAAGCAAAGTGGCTAGATCCTGATGATGAACACCATCCATAACTATACTCAAAACACTGGCATTGCTTTGGTAACCCAATACGCGAATGTCTTCGATAGCACTCAGCGCCTGATAGGTTCTATGTTGAAGCTGGTGAATATGGTTTTCGATAGCGATTCTGTCTAAGTTTTCGTACCAGTTAATCGCACAACTTAAAGCAATTGCTCCTGCTACGTTTGGCGTTCCTGCTTCAAATTTACCGGGTAGAGCCGAAAAGGTTGTACCGGAGAAAGACACTTTTTCCACCATCTTTCCACCGCCATGCCACGGAGGCATGGCTTCAAGTAGCTCTCGCTTTCCGTAAAGCACGCCAATACCTGTGGGAGCATAAAGTTTGTGACCAGAGAAAACATAGAAATCCGCATCTAACTCAGTGACATCGACTTTTTCATGCACTATACCTTGAGCGCCATCGAGCACCACAACCGCATTTTTGTGGTGAGCCGCTTGAATAACTTCTTCAATCGGTTGACGACATCCCGTTACATTGGCGATATGTGCCAGTGCAACGATTTTAGTATCAGTGGTCAGTAATCGATGGAACGCTGCTAAATCGAATTCGCCATTTTTCGTCATTGGCACTTTGACAATCGTTGCGCCCGTTTGCTCTGCGACGATTTGCCAAGGCACGATGTTGGCGTGATGCTCCATTTCGCTAATCAATATTTCATCGCCGACTTTAAGCGTATTTCTTGCGTAGGTTTGAGCGATAAGATTGAGTGCTTCAGTCGCGCCGCGCGTCCAGATAATGCTTTTACTGCTTTGGGCACCAATAAAGCGAGCTACATTGTCTCTTGCTGCTTCAAATTGACCGGTGGCATGCGCGGTTAAGCTGTGACTACCACGATGCACATTGGCGTTTTGTGTACTGTAATATTGAGTGATCGCATCAATAACCACTTGAGGTTTCTGAGTCGTCGCGGCGCTGTCGAGGTACACCAAAGGTTCATTATTGATATTCTGAGACAGGGCAGGAAATTGCGCGCGAATACGGTTGATGTTCAGCATTTACGCCTCACCGTATTTTTCATAGTTCAGTTGCGGTACCGGAACCATTGGCAGTGCAATTTCACGCGCTAGTGCTTTACCAGAAAGCTGCGCAATGATTTCAATCGCAAACTCTAAAGCGGAGCCGGGCCCTTGGCTGGTCAGCAGATTATTGTTCACATCGTAAGTTACACGGCGGTTACGCCATAAATCTTCAGCAATATGGTCTTTAAAATTCGGGTGACCTGTCATTAGAGCACCCGGGAATAGATCATGGTGGATCAAAACCACAGCAGGTGCTGCGCAGATAGCGGCGACCAAGCGACCGTCGTATTTTTGTTGCTTGATGATTTCAATCAACAGTGTGCTGTCACGGAAGTTTTCGCAGCCTTGTACGCCCCCAGAAAGAACCACGGCATCAAACTCTTCATCGGCGATATCAACTAACTTGCAATCGGCCGTTAAAGTCACACCACGAGAGGCTTTCATGATTAAGTTGCCTGCAAAATCGGCGCTGGCCACCACGACCTGATAACCAGCACGTACCAGAACATCAATGATGGTGACTGCTTCCATTTCTTCCGTTCCCGGAGCGATTGGAACAAGTATGCGTTTAGTCATAGTGTTTTCCGTTTTGTTCTAATAATTTGATTTGCTTGTACAGCTCAATATTCGTTGGTGTATGGATGTTATGCTGCTGAGCCTTATGTACAAGGTAGCCTGTAATAAAGTCTATCTCGGTTTGGCGACGATAGAAAATATCTTGATACATCGATGACTTATTGGCTGCGGTGGCATGAATGACATTGTTTACGGTTGTTATCAGTTGATTTCGCTTGACCGGAATATGTTCTGCTGTCATTACTGCAACCAATTCATCAATAATGGCACTGAGTGTTGGGCGAAATCGCTCTTCGGCCAACGTTCCGTTAAGGCATTGATGAATAGCCGTGAGTGGATTAATCGCGCAATTGATGGCTAATTTATTCCACAGAGCATGTTGTATGTTTGGATGCCAACTTACCGAAGGCAGAGCATGGTTGAACACATCAACCAGAAAGAAACATTGGTTGCCTTTTGGGTTTGGTTTAGCTGAAAAATTGAAAGCGCCAAGCTGAGTTTGACCAATTCCCGTGTGTTTTACATGATGAGCGTCGACTTTAAGTGCGCCGTGGGTTGTAGTGGCGATGACCACAGGATACTCGGATATCAGCTCTGCGATGTTATCTACAGCACCCATACCATTATGCATAAATAGCAAAATGGCATCTTTGTTCACATGGGATAGGAGTGGAGTTATGGCGGTTTCAACCTGCCATGCTTTTACTGTGATCAGTAAAAGATCCGCATCAATAAGAGTCGGTTGTTGGTTATAGTTAAATAGAATTTCAGGGGAATCATCCACTGCCAACATCCAGTGCTGGTTTTGTTTAGTGCCCCACAAGGAAACCTTGTGTCCAGCCTGACGCAGCTTGTACGCCCATAGGCTGCCAATGGCTCCTGGGCCGACAATGACAATATTCATCTTTTCCTTTAAACCACAGTCAAATCATTCTCGGGCTAAGGATAATGCGCAGGGAAGGGAAAGCAATAAAAAAGGCGCCAATCGGCGCCTTTCGAGCAATTTAGCCATCAAATATTAGAATTTGTAAGTTGCTGAGATGTAGTGACCAAAGCCGGTTGATTTCAGGTCGCTTGAGTCCTTGATGCCGTAGATATCTTTGAAGCCTTTTAAGCCGTAGCCTAGAGCAAAGCGGTCTGAGTGCCAGTAGATACCATTGAACATGGCACCACCATTGTCAGATGTCGCGTACTCATCTTTCATCGCAAATTGGTAATCGATGTAACCTTGGTAAGAGATAAATGAACCGTTCTCAAAGAAATAGAATGGTTTAAACCAGTTAATAGCAAGGTGGTAACCGTTCCAGTCTTTGTTGTTGCCATCGTATGTTCCGTATAGGTTCATACCCATTTTGCCAAACCAAGGAACCATTACGTCTGAACCCAGACCGATTTTTTGGTTGTTCGTCGTATCACTATCAAGACAAGTAGTGTAGTCGGCGTTACAGTTTGTAGCACCGGCGCCGCCCCATTCAATTAAACTTGCTACGTACAGTTCTTGAACAGGACCGAATGAAAGGTCTGTGCCGGTTAAAGCATCAATAGACATACGGGGTGCGAACTTCATGAACATTTTATCTGCACCGTCTTTGTCGCTACCTGAATCGCTAGTTAGGTTGAAGACATCTACGTAGCCGTATAGATCGAAAATACCAGAGCGACCGCCAAACTCCATTTCTAAGTAGTCATGACCTGTATCAGAAGAGCGAGGCAATTCGTTAAAAGCACCCATTAGGTTGAACTGTACGAATTTGTAATCGTTTTTGTGGATGTCGCCATCAGAATAATCAGCAGCCATGACTGGAGCAGAAGTTGCTGCTAGTAGACCAAGAGTAAGAAGTGATTTACGCATAAGGGGAACTCTCTATGTTTTGTATCAATTCGGAGCGGTTCGATTACCGCTTGTCCAATTTTGCTGAATAATAGCGATTTGAATCTCAATTGAAAGTGAGAGTGGTTGCAAAAGTTAATAAAAATTGTGATTCAAATCTAATTTATTTAAATAAAAATTTAACTATTTATATATTTCATTGAGTTGCATTGTAAGTGTGATTTCCATCACTTTATTTTGGCGGTGTTGTGAATTTGAAGCCGATCGATTAACCAACATTTTTGGTTATGAAAATAAGTAACCTTAGTTCATTCGAACTTTTTTGGCTTAATGAATAATATTCAATTTGTTTTCTAAGGCTTATTGTATATGGGTTTATGGCTTTTTTTGTAAAATGAGCTCGGAATTTATCTGATAAAATAAGAGAAAAATATCATCGTTATTTATGCTTTTTCTTTGTTCATCAATTGAATAATATTGCAAGAGTTAAATGTTAATTTTGAATTATTAATCTTTTTCTTACAACAAGTTATATCAAATAATTAATGCTGAGTTCTTGGCAGTTTTATGAGTAATAAAACGCTATTTCAGTGTATGATAGCCGAACCTTTTTTTATTTAAGGATTACCATGGCGGAGCCGATCGATAAGAAGACATTTCTTACCATTTTTACCACAGTCTTTTTACCCATGTTTTTGGCCGCAATTGACCAAACACTTTTAGCGACAGCAACACCTGTTATGGTTAGGGATTTAGGCAATATTCAACTTTCGTCGTGGATAGCGATTGGGTATCTGTTGGCGGGTGCCGCGTCTGTCCCGGTATATGGCTGGCTTGGTGATCAGTATGGTCGTAAAAAAATGCTGATGATTGCGCTGACCATTTTTGCTGTTGGATCGGTGTTTTGCGCGTTGGCGCTAAGCATGAATGGCTTAGTATTTGGACGAATCGTGCAAGGTTTGGGAAGTGGTGGCTTGATGAGCCTATCGCAGGCACTGATCAGCGAATATGTACCACCAAGACAAAGAGCGAAATTCCAGGGTTATTTTGCATCATTGTTTGCTTTGTCCAGCATTTGTGGACCTGTGCTCGGCGGTGTGGTTGTGACCTATTTTACATGGCATTGGCTATTTTGGTTCAATTTGCCACTGATAGCATTCGCGCTCTATCGTTTAGCTAAACTAGAGCAAGTAAGCCGCAAAGCAGAAAAGAAACCAATAGATTTTCTGGGGCTTATTCTGTTTCCAAGTATGATGACGGTGATTATTTATTGGTTGTCTTCGGGGGGGCATTACTTCCCGTGGGGCTCTTCAACCAGTCTTACTTTGCTTGCCGCTTTTGTTGTGTTGTTAACTCTGTTTGTCATTCAGCAAAAAAGAGTGTCTCATTCGTTTTTGCCTTTGCATCTGCTGGTACAGAAAGAGATCTATATTCCACTTACATCTTCATTCTTATTTGCCGCGTGTTTGTTTTCACTGGTATTTTTCTTACCTATTTTCCTTCAGGTTGGCTTAAATACCTCGGCAGCAACAGCGGGACTGCTGTTAATGCCGCTATCGGCCGGAATGATCAGTGGATCTTACATTACCGGTAAGGTTATCGCGAAAACGGGAGTACCTAAGTGGGTGCCGGTTACTGGCATGTCTTTAAGTAGTCTGTCATTTTTCTCCCTCGCTATGCTAGATTTAGGCCCTTATGCGGTAAGCGCCTTTGGCTGTTTATGTGGTTTGGGACTAGGCACTGTGATGCCGTCTACCCAGTTACAAATTCAGACCATTGCAGGGAGAGAGAACTTAGGGCGCATCACTTCGATGGGCTCATTAAGTCGCTCTGTGGGCGCATCGGTTGGAACGGCAGTGTTCGGCACTTTGATCTATTCAATGATTCCCAACTTCAGTGCAGAAGGTTCGTTAAGTGAACTGCTTAATACTCCTCAAGCTGTGATTTTTAATGCTTTTAAGACAGGCTTCTTACTAGCCTCAATACTCGCGCTTCTCTGTGCGCTCAATGCAGCAAGGGCACCGAGAATTCATTTGGATGACTATGCGTAAACGAAGAGCGAATCTAGGGTTTCCTGAGTTTGTTGACAAAGTCGATATTCGATTTATATCTGTCATCCCGGAAAATACGCAGTATTTATCCGGGATCTTGGCATATGAAGTGAGGTTTAGATGCTTGCCTTCGCAACAATGACAATATGGGGTTCTCATCATCTAGGATGGTGTAACTCTTCTTTGTGATCTTTGGCTTTGTTCAACAAGTCAGTAAAGTAATGACGCAGCGTATACAGCATGATCAAACTTGGAATCACCATCAAAGCGGTCAAGACAAAGAACAGCGACCAGTCATTAAGGTAGTCCGCCAACTCGCCACTGAAGGAGGCCAACGTGGTGCGGCCGAAGTTACCTAATGAGGCTAGCAAGGCGTACTGGGTTGCCGAGAAGGCTTGCCCTGTCATCACAGTCAGGAAAGAAACAAAAGCAACGGTGGAAAACGCCGTGGTGAAGTTATCGACAATAATGGTGGCTAAGAAAAGGTGCTCGTTTGGGCCGGCTTGAGCAATCCAGGCAAACATCAAGTTACTGGCTGACATGGCAACACCGCCAATCATCAATCCGCGGACAATACCAAAGCGTACGTTGACCATACTACCAAGCAGGGTAAACAGCATAGTAATACCCCAACCAATCAATTTGGAGTAGTAACCAATCTGTTCGTTACTAAAACCAATTTCTTTATAAAATGCGATCGACATTCTTCCGAGGAAAGCTTCGCCAATCTTAAATAGGAATACGAACAGTAGCAGCGTAATAGCCACTGAAGTACCGTTGCGACGGAAGAAATCAATAAACGGTTCCAATACGGTTACACTCAACCAAGTCAATATCTTTGAGTTGACCACTTTGTTGTGTCGTTGTTCTGCTTGTTTCTGCAGAGCTTCACGGTTGGTGTTAGGTTCGCCAACCAGAAGAGTAAACAGAATTAACACGCCAACAATCGCTGCCATTCCGTAATAGACACCATTCCAACCTATAGCGTCAGCATTGATAAATGCCAGATAGCCGGGAACTGAATAACCTGTCCACCAACCAATCACAGCCATGGCTGATGCTTGAGGCAGTTTGTTCGATTCAGATTTAGGAAAAGTATCTATACGGAACGCATCTATCGCAATGTCCTGAGTTGAGGAAGCGATAGCGATACCCAATGCCAGCATGGAGGTGAGCATCAGGTTTGTTGCCGGGTTTACACCTGCGATCAGTAAGGTGCAGACCAATATCAGGATCTGACAAACAAAGATCCAACTACGACGTTGCCCTAACATGGAATGCAGGACTGGCAGCTTTACGCGATCAACAGCAGGCGCCCATAAAAAGTTAATCGCATAGACTGCAAATACACTGCCAAAATAACCAATCGCACTGCGAGTTAGACCTGCATCTTTTAGCCAGCCAGACATGTTTGAACCAATCAGCACCCAAGGAAAACCGCTGGAGCATCCGAGCATTAATACCCAAAGTAGGCGTTTGTCGAAGTAGCTGCGGATAGTCGCAAGCCAAGTGAGCGGTTGGTTTTCTCGTTGCATTGACATTGCCTTGTCGAAAAAAGAGCTCCGAAGAAAATCGGAGCTTTAGGTGTTACTTAATGAGTGTGGCGTTGGTGATGATGATAGGTGTTACCGGAACATCTTGCATATAACCAATAGAACGGGTGGGTTGTTCGGCCATCTTTTGAATAACATCAAAACCTTTAGTGACTTGACCAAACACAGCGTAACCCGGTGGGCGTTGACTGTAGTTCAGAAAATCGTTATCAACGAGGTTGATATAGAACTGACGCGTGGCTGAATTTGGATCGTTGGTACGAGCCATCGCAATGGTTGCTGTGTCATTGCCTAAACCGTTGCTCGCTTCGTTTTGAATAGGCGCATAGGTGCTGACTTGCTTCATGTCGGTATCAAAACCGCCACCTTGCGCCATAAAACCCGGGATGATGCGGTGGAAAATCGTGCCGACATAGCTGCCGTCTTCAACATATCGAATGAAGTTTGCCACACTGATGGGTGCTTGTTGTTCATTTAGCTCGAGCGTGAAAGTGCCTAACGTGGTTTCCACTTCCACCTGAGGAGCAGCCCAAACGTGACTGCTTGCTGCGATAGCAAGGGCAGCTAGCGATGTTTTCACCATGGAAAGGGTCTTAACCATGGAAACGTTCCTTCATGTAGTTTTGCAGTTCTGTATCTGAGGATATCTCTTTTAGGACAAGATTCACAACGTCATTCAGAACTTGTTCAATATCTTCATTTGAAGCGCTCAGTGCACCTGTACGTTTTGCTGTACCCGTGTAGCTCTTCACTAACTTACCTTTTGGCGTTTCAGCGGTGAGTTGCAGTAGAACCTTACCATTCATTTCATTTTCCATGATGGTGTGAGTCACTGTGACTAACGCTTCCTGGATTTCAAGAGTAAGAGTGTTTTCACTGTTTACTGTAATAGTGAAGCCTTGTGAATCAAACTGGCTTGACAGTGCATTTTCTAATGCGATGCGCACATTTTGGCGAGCATGTACCGGTTCGATGTTGTTACGACCACTGTCGACTAAAGCAACGTATTGCGCAGAGCGAACGTCCTTACTCACTAAAGTGAATTTACTGTTGGTAACGATATCGTTGTTACTTAAAACCGCTGTTGGAGTAAAGCTTACTTGCTGTTGTTGTGGTGCAGAGCAAGCGGCCAATAAAGCAATAGAAGCTGCGAGAACCAATTTTTTCATGGTTAATCCTTTCGTTGTTTTTATAGGTCAACTGACCCTAATTCTTAGTAGCTTGTAAGATAACAAATTTATTGTTGCTAGCGACAGTCTTTACTTGAGTGTGACTGAATAAGCGCGCTAGTTTGATATCGTATCCGAGGTGACGATTGCCGATAACCAATAATTTTCCCCCTCTTTTAAGAACTTGCTTTGCATCACAGAACATTTGCCACGCGATATGATCTGTAATCGCTTGTTGTTGATGAAACGGAGGATTACATACGATAAACGAAGCGCTACCAGTTGCAAATTGGTCCAAGCAATTGTTTGCCACACATTTTATGTTTCTGTCTGTTGGCAGATTCTGTTGCAAATTTCTTTGCGCTGATTCCACCGCCATAAAGCTTTCATCGACACAGGTGATTGTGGCATTGGGATTTAACCGCGCCAGCTTTATTGATAGCACGCCATTGCCGCATCCCAGGTCGATAAAATCTGGCAAATTGTCACCGGGCAAATGGTCGAGCAACAAGCGCGCCCCTTGGTCTAAGCTTTCTCCAGAATAAACATTAGCTAGGTTCACCAAATTCATCTGCTCGTTTGTGACCTCCCATTGCACTTCTTCATCAACACTTGGTATAGGAGCACAATTAGCCGTAGAAAAGACTAAACGATGCTTTTTCCATGCCAAAGAAGTCTTGGTTTCGCCTAAGTGCTTGTCAAACAATTGTAGCGTTGAAGAGTGAATTTCTTTCGCTTTGTTGACGGAAATAATAGGGCATTTTTTATCTAGCGATTGACGAAGTTGGCTTAATATCCAGATTAGATGGCGATTGTTTCTCGGGATTTGCATTAATACTAAATCAATGTCGTTAGGTATCTCATCCATGGTGTTGAGAAGTGTCACGTCATTGCAAGAGTTACGTTTTAAGTTTTCAACTGTTGCCTTATGGGCGATAAACGAATCACTCATCATGAACACTTGATGATGGGCGGAAAACCAACAGCTTAGCGCACCAAATGAATCGTTAATGATCAGAATACGTTTTGCTGAAGCCAGTGCGCGCTCTTCAACGTGCGTGATCAAGTACTCATCGCCCGCATCCCATGCTTGTAGTAACTCGTTGCTGCGTAAAGGGAAACGATGCAGTGTCAGTGTGCGCTCAAAGAGCGAAAGCTCAGTTTTCATATTTGGGATAATTGATAATTTTAAACACATTATTATTGTCTCAAATGCTCGTTGAACAAGAAACCAAAACCTTTGGCTGTATTTTTGTTTGCTCCATTAGTGGTTTGTATTTGTCAAAGTTAAGTCGAGCAAAGTAAACTACGTAAAAAATTTGTTAGTTTTGTAATAACAGTGTGTGTAACAAGGGAGCATCATGATTCAACAACTCATTGAGACTAAGCTACAGGATACGTTTCAGCCAGATTATCTACAGGTTGTGAATGAGAGTTATATGCACAATGTGGCACCCGGATCAGAGAGTCATTTTAAAGTAGTGATTGTTACTTCGAGCTTTGAAGGGCAACGTTTGATTATGCGTCACCGTCAAGTCAATCAGACTTTGTCGGAAGAGTTAAGCAACCATATTCATGCGCTAGCGATACATACTTACACACCGCAAGAGTGGGATGAGTTGAAGAAAAAGGCACCAGATAGTCCGATGTGTTTAGGTGGATAATTGTGATCAGGTAAGCTGCATTTTCTTGGTTAATTGATTAAATTCTTAACACTTTATATACAACTTAGTATTTGGAAAGACATAGAAAATATTAATTTTTCAAATGAAATTGTAAGAATACCCGAGTTTTCTAGGTGATCCGGATAATTGTGCGACGTATCAAAATAATGATTATTACTGCACCTTTGAAACGAATTAATAACCAAATAAAATCACGAATCTAGAGATCTTGAATGGCATCATATTCGCAAAAGATGCTAAACTACCGCCCTTAGTAAATCTCATCTCAAATCTGTAATGTGATTTTTAAAAGTATGTTGCGCTTTTGGTGGTTAAATAACCAGAGCGGACAGATATTATAATGTCGTGTCTAGAGACGGGTTAGTTTCGTCATTACAGGCTTTCTGTTAGAAGTAGCAATGACCACCGCCTCGAATTTGCGCAATTAAATGAATCTTTTTCCCGATAAAGTAGTGCAAGTGCGTATGATTACAATAAAAAAGGGTTTGGACCTTCCTATTGCAGGAACTCCATCCCAGGTGATTAATGATGGCAAAGCCATCAACAAAGTCGCCTTGCTTGGCGAAGAGTACGTTGGCATGCGTCCTACTATGCATGTTCGCGTAGGTGATGAAGTGAAGAAAGCTCAAGTTCTTTTTGAAGATAAGAAGAACCCGGGTGTTAAATTTACTTCACCGGTCAGCGGTAAAGTTGTTGAAATTAATCGTGGTGCAAAACGTGTGCTTCAATCTGTAGTGATTGAAGTGGCAGGTGATGCCCAAGTGACGTTCGACAAGTTTGAAGCGAATCAATTAAGTGGTCTTGACCGTCAGGCGGTTAAAACTCAACTGATCGATTCTGGTCTTTGGACATCGCTGCGTACTCGTCCGTTTAGCAAGGTTCCTGCAGTTGATTCGACAACTAAGGCTATTTTTGTCACTGCTATGGATACCAATCCATTAGCGGCTGAGCCGACGGTTATCATTAACGACAATTCAGAAGCCTTCGTTGCTGGTCTAGATGTTCTTTCAGCGTTGACTGAAGGTAAAGTGTACGTTTGTAAAAAAGGTACCAGTTTACCACGTTCAACTCAGTCCAATGTTGAAGAACACGTCTTTGACGGTCCTCATCCTGCGGGTTTAGCTGGAACACACATGCATTTCCTCTATCCAGTGAATGCTGAAAATGTGGCATGGTACATTAACTACCAGGACGTTATCGCTGTCGGTAAATTGTTCCTAACCGGTGAGTTATATAGCGAGCGTGTTGTTTCTCTTGCTGGCCCTGTCGTAAACAATCCTCGCTTGGTTCGTACAGTGTTAGGTGCAAGCCTAGAGCAACTTACGGATAGCGAAATGATGCCTGGCGAAGTTCGCGTGATTTCTGGTTCAGTACTGACGGGTACTAAAGCTACAGGTCCGCACGCTTATTTAGGTCGTTACCACTTACAGGTGTCTGTTCTTCGCGAAGGTCGCGAGAAAGAGTTCTTAGGCTGGGCTATGCCTGGTAAGAACAAATTCTCTGTTACTCGCTCATTCTTAGGTCATCTGTTTAAAGGTCAGTTGTTTAACATGACAACGACGCTTAATGGTAGTGACCGTGCAATGGTGCCAATTGGTAACTATGAAAAAGTTATGCCGCTAGATATGGAGCCAACTCTGTTGCTTCGTGATCTGTGTGCTGGTGACGCTGATAATGCAGTACGCCTTGGCGCGTTAGAACTGGATGAAGATGATCTAGCATTGTGTACCTTTGTATGTCCTGGTAAATACGAGTACGGTCAGTTACTTCGTGAATGCCTCGATAAGATTGAGAAAGAAGGGTAATTTTCATGGGCCTTAAAAAGTTTCTTGAAGACATCGAGCATCACTTTGAACCCGGTGGTAAACATGAGAAGTGGTTTGCTTTATACGAAGCCGCTGCAACTCTGTTCTACACGCCAGGTACAGTAACAAAGAGAAGCTCGCATGTTCGTGATAGCGTTGATTTAAAACGTATTATGATCATGGTTTGGTTAGCTGTGTTCCCTGCAATGTTCTGGGGTATGTATAACGCAGGTGGTCAGGCTATTTCGGCACTTCACCACATATATGCAAGTGACCAACTGGCAACTATTGTTGATGGTAACTGGCACTACTGGCTGACTGAATTGTTGGGTGGCACAATGTCGTCTGATGCAGGTTGGGGCAGTAAAATGCTACTGGGTGCCACCTACTTCCTGCCAATTTACGCCACAGTATTTATTGTTGGTGGCTTCTGGGAAGTGTTGTTCTGTATGGTGCGTAAGCATGAAGTGAATGAAGGTTTCTTTGTTACTTCGATTCTGTTCGCATTGATTGTTCCACCAACGTTACCTCTATGGCAAGCGGCACTCGGTATCACCTTCGGTGTTGTTGTGGCTAAAGAAGTTTTCGGTGGTACAGGTCGTAACTTCCTAAACCCAGCACTTGCCGGTCGTGCATTCCTATTCTTTGCATACCCAGCTCAAATCTCTGGTGATTTAGTATGGACTGCTGCAGATGGTTTCTCTGGCGCAACTGCTCTTAGCCAATGGGCTCAAGGTGGTAACGGTGCTTTGATGAATGCTGCAACGGGTCAAGCGATCACTTGGATGGATGCCTTCATTGGTAACATCCCAGGTGCAATCGGCGAGGTATCAACGCTTGCTCTGGCAATCGGTGCTGCTTTCATCGTTTACATGGGGATTGCTTCATGGCGCATTATCGCAGGTGTGATGATCGGTATGATTGCTCTTTCTACGTTGTTCAACGTGATTGGTTCTGACACCAACATGATGTTCAACATGCCTTGGCATTGGCACCTGGTTCTGGGTGGTTTTGCATTTGGTATGTTCTTCATGGCAACGGACCCAGTATCAGCGTCGTTCACAGATAAAGGTAAATGGGCATACGGTATCTTGATTGGTGTTATGTGTGTGTTAATCCGTGTTGTTAACCCTGCATACCCTGAAGGCATGATGCTAGCGATCCTATTCGCTAACCTGTTTGCTCCTCTGTTCGACCATATTGTGGTAGAGAAAAACATCAAGCGGAGATTATCGCGCTATGGCAAGTAATAACGATAGCATTAAGAAAACGCTGTTTGTTGTTATCGCATTGAGCCTAGTGTGCTCAATCATCGTATCGACAGCGGCGGTTGGCCTGCGAGACAAGCAAAAAGCGAATGCTGTGCTTGATAAGCAAAGCAAAATCGTTCAAGTAGCAGGTATTACTGAACAAGGTAAGGTTCCTGAACTTTACTCTAAGTACATTGAACCTCGTCTTGTTGACTTAAATACCGGTGATTTTGTTGACGGCAACGCAGCAACTTTTGATCAGCGTAAATCGGCAAAAGATACGGCAACATCAGTGAAACTTTCATCAGAACAAGATGTGGCGAAGATCATTCGCCGCTCAAACACGGGTATCGTTTATCTGGTAAAAGATGGTGAGCAAGTGTCTAAAGTTATCTTACCTATTCATGGTAATGGCCTGTGGTCTATGATGTACGCATTCATTGCGGTTGAAACGGACGGTAATACTGTTTCTGGCATCACTTACTATGAACAAGGCGAAACTCCGGGATTGGGTGGTGAAATTGAAAACCCTAACTGGCGTGCTCAATTTGTCGGTAAGAAGCTGTTCGATGACAACCACAAACCTGCAATTAAAGTGGTAAAAGGTGGCGCTCCACAAGGTTCTGAGCATGGTGTTGATGCTCTTTCTGGTGCAACGCTAACCAGTAATGGTGTTCAACATACCTTTGACTTCTGGTTAGGTGATATGGGCTTTGGTCCTTTCCTAGCAAAAGTTCGTGACGGAGGTCTTAACTAATGTCTAGCGCAAAAGATCTTAAAAAGAGCATTCTAGCGCCAGTATTGGATAACAACCCAATCGCGCTACAAGTTCTGGGTGTATGTTCTGCTTTGGCAGTGACTACCAAACTAGAAACGGCTTTCGTTATGACTCTGGCAGTAACGTTTGTAACTGCATTGTCGAACTTCTTCGTTTCACTAATCCGTAACCACATTCCAAGCAGCGTACGTATCATCGTTCAGATGGCGGTTATCGCATCGCTAGTAATCGTGGTAGACCAAATTCTGAAAGCCTATCTATACGATATTTCCAAACAGCTTTCAGTATTCGTCGGCCTTATTATTACCAACTGTATCGTAATGGGTCGTGCAGAAGCATTTGCAATGAAATCTGCACCAATTCCGTCTTTCATTGATGGTATTGGTAACGGTCTAGGTTACGGTTTCGTACTTATCACTGTTGGTTTCTTCCGTGAGCTTCTAGGTTCTGGCAAGCTATTTGGTATGGAAGTTCTGCCTCTTATTAAAGATGGCGGTTGGTACCAGCCAAACGGTTTGATGCTGTTAGCACCTTCTGCATTCTTCCTGATCGGATTTATGATTTGGGCGATTCGTACCTTCAAGCCTGAACAAGTAGAAGCGAAGGAGTAAGGTTGTCATGGAACATTATATTAGTTTGCTGGTGAAATCGATTTTCATCGAGAACATGGCACTGTCTTTCTTCTTAGGTATGTGTACCTTCTTGGCGGTATCGAAGAAAGTTAAGACATCATTTGGTCTGGGTATTGCAGTAATAGTGGTCTTAACCATTTCTGTTCCTGTCAACAACCTGGTTTACAACCTCGTTCTAAAACCAGATGCGCTTGCTGAAGGTGTGGATTTAAGTTTCCTTAACTTCATTACCTTTATCGGTGTAATCGCTGCATTAGTACAGATTCTGGAAATGATCTTAGACCGTTTCTTCCCACCTCTGTACAACGCGTTAGGTATATTCCTTCCACTGATCACAGTTAACTGTGCAATCTTTGGTGGTGTATCTTTCATGGTTCAGCGTGATTACAACTTTACAGAGTCTGTCGTTTACGGTTTTGGTTCTGGTGTGGGCTGGATGCTAGCTATCGTTGCTCTTGCAGGTATCCGTGAGAAAATGAAGTATTCAGATGTGCCTCCAGGTCTTCGTGGTTTAGGTATTACCTTTATCACTGCTGGTCTAATGGCGCTTGGCTTTATGTCTTTCTCTGGTGTTCAACTGTAAGACGGGTAAACCGCAACAATTAAGGAATAGTCAATGGACATTATTCTTGGTGTCGTGATGTTTACTCTGATTGTTCTAGTGTTAGTTCTAGTGATTTTATTCGCTAAATCTAAACTAGTACCAACAGGTGACATTACAATCTCAATCAATGGTGATGCAGACAAATCGATCGTTACTTCTCCGGGCGGCAAGCTTCTTGGCGCATTGGCGAGTTCTGGTGTTTTCGTATCATCGGCATGTGGTGGCGGTGGCTCATGTGGTCAGTGTCGCGTAAAAATTAAATCTGGCGGTGGTGACATTCTACCGACTGAGCTTGACCATATTACTAAAGGTGAAGCTCGTGAAGGTGAGCGTCTAGCGTGTCAGGTTGCCGTGAAAACGGACATGGAGATCGAACTTCCAGAAGAGATCTTCGGTGTTAAGAAGTGGGAATGTACGGTTATCTCTAACGATAACAAAGCAACATTCATCAAAGAGCTTAAGCTACAAATTCCAGATGGCGAATCAGTACCTTTCCGTGCTGGTGGTTACATCCAGATTGAAGCGCCAGCTCACCACGTTAAATACGCGGATTACGATGTACCTGAAGAGTACCGTGGTGACTGGGACAAGTTTAACCTGTTCCGCTACGAGTCTAAGGTAGATGAAGATATCATTCGTGCATATTCTATGGCGAACTACCCTGAAGAGTTCGGCATTATTATGCTAAACGTACGTATCGCGACTCCGCCGCCAAATAATCCAAACGTACCACCGGGTCAAATGTCTTCGTTCATTTGGTCGCTAAAACCAGGTGATAAGTGTACGATTTCTGGCCCATTTGGTGAGTTCTTCGCCAAAGATACTGATGCTGAAATGGTGTTTGTAGGTGGTGGTGCTGGTATGGCTCCAATGCGTTCACACATCTTCGATCAGCTAAAACGTCTGAAATCTAAACGTAAGATGTCTTACTGGTATGGTGCTCGTTCTAAGCGTGAAATGTTCTATGTGGAAGACTTTGACGGTCTAGCGGCTGAAAATGACAACTTCGTATGGCACTGTGCGTTATCTGATCCGCAACCCGAAGATAACTGGGATGGTTACACTGGCTTCATCCACAACGTATTGTATGAAAACTATCTGAAGGATCACGAAGCACCTGAAGATTGTGAGTACTACATGTGTGGTCCACCGATGATGAACGCTGCGGTTATCGGTATGCTGAAAGATCTTGGTGTAGAAGATGAAAACATCTTGTTGGATGACTTTGGTGGCTAATCTCCGCTAAGTGTCTGATTAAATGGCTGACTCAAATGAGTCAGCCATAATTTTTTCGAGTGTATATAGAGAATCTCGTAAGGTTTATGTGCTGAATAACACATGGATTCTCTATATCTACTTATCTTAATAGGAGTAAACAAGTGAAAACTTGGCTTGTTGCATTAGCTTCTTTATTGCTTTTATCTGGTTGTGAAAAGCCCGTAGAGCAAGTTCACTTAAGTGGCCCAACAATGGGTACCACATACAACATTAAATATCTTCAACAAGACGGCATCCCATCTTCTGAAGATTTACATAAAGAGATCGATCGTTTACTCGAAGAAGTGAACGACCAGATGTCGACTTATCGTAAAACGTCAGAGCTGAGCCGTTTTAACCAGTTCCAAAGCACAACTGGGTTTGAAGTTTCACCTCAGACGGCAACGGTGGTGCGTGAAGCAATTCGTTTGAACAGTGTGACGCTAGGAGCACTGGATGTTACGGTCGGACCATTGGTGAACCTATGGGGATTTGGTCCAGAAGCGCGTCCTGACGTCGTTCCTAGCGATGAAGAATTGGCTGCACGTAAAGCGAATATCGGAATTGAGCATCTGAGTGTTGAAGGTAATACGTTAAGTAAAGACTTGCCCAATTTGTATGTAGATCTTTCTACCATTGCCAAAGGCTGGGGGGTGGATGTGGTTGCTGACTATATTGAAACGCGAGGCATCAAGAATTACATGGTGGAAGTGGGTGGAGAAATTCGTCTAAAAGGTATTAATCGCGAAGGCGTCGGCTGGCGTATTGCGGTAGAAAAACCAACAGTTGATGAGCGTACGATTCAAGAAATTATTGAACCGGGTGACTACGCAATTGCAACCTCTGGCGACTACCGTAACTATTTTGAGCGGGATGGTGTTCGTTATTCGCACATTATCAATCCTCAGACTGGTCGCCCAATCAACAATCGTGTCGTGTCGGTGACGGTATTAGATAAATCTTGTATGACAGCGGATGGTCTTGCAACAGGGTTAATGGTGCTAGGTGAAGTGAAAGGTATTGAGATCGCCGAGCAAAACAGCATTCCAGTGTTTATGATTGTAAAAACGGATGATGGCTTTGAGGAAGTGTCTTCAAGCGCATTCAAACCATTCTTAAACCGCAAATAACAGAAGTGAGTTTGTCATTATGAGTACCTTTCTGATTACGTTTGGCGTTTTTCTAGTCGTAATTGCCGCGATGGCTGTTGGTTATATTTTCCAGAAAAAGGTCGTAAAAGGCAGTTGTGGTGGTTTAGGTGCGGTCGGCATTGAGAAAGTATGCAACTGCCCTGAGCCTTGCGATGCTCGCAAAAAACGCGAAGCCCGTGAAGCTGCAAGAGTTGAAAAACTCGCCGCATGGGAAAAAGACCGCATCGCATAACCTTCCTGTCGATACATTAAAAAAGGGTTCTACCGTTAAGTAGAACCCTTTTTATTCTTTAGGCGTTGATGAGCTGATTGCGCCCACTTTCTTTTGCATTATATAAACGCATATCCGCAACTTTTATCTGTTGGTCAAGTGTTCCTTCCATCGCTGCAGCACCAATACTGATGGTGTATTTGATTTTTTGTCCTTGATGCAAAACGTGGTCTGCTTCAATGCATCGACGCATGCGCTCTAGTTGCTTACAGAACTTGCTGAACTCGCCATCATAGTGAATGCAGAACTCTTCGCCGCCAAAACGAGCGACAAGCTGATCACCAAAAAAGGCTTTGAGCATACCTGAAATGTGGATCAAGGCATTATCACCGCCATCATGGCCGTAGTTATCGTTGACCTTTTTAAAGAAATCGATATCAAGCATAGCTATGCAACGATGTGTGGTACTGGTACCTATAGTATCGAACAGGTAACGGCGGTTCCATAAGCCAGTTAAAGCATCTTGGTTAGCTAGCTTGAATAACTCTTTCGTCGCTTCCTGCATGTTAAGCAGTTGGTTTACACGACAAAACAGCTCTTCCTGATTAAACGGCTTATGCAAGAAGTCATTGGCACCTGCTTTCAAATACTGAGCGGTAATGGTTTTGTCGTCTGAACCAGATAACCCAAGAATCGAAATATCATCGTGCTCGGAGTGACGGCGAATTTCGCGAATCATCTCAAGTCCGGTCATTTCCGGCATATAGTAGTCACTGATGATGAGGCTGATGTCAGGATTTTCAGCCAGTTTTTCCAGTGCTTCCTCACCATTACCTGCTTAAATCGTGCGAATGTACTGCGATTCTAGTAGCTGACAGATGTTACGGCGAACCATAATACTGTCATCAACGATCAGTGCATGATGAAACTGATTGTTCCTAATTCTTTTGGCAAATGGGATGACGTATTGCACCGAGCTTAGGCTGTCTTTGAGAATGTAATCGAGAACACCCTTTTTCAAAAATTCTTGTCGAGTTTGTTGCTCGAATTTAGCGGTAAGTACGACGACTTTTAAATTCCGGCTCAATAAGAGATCGATGATCTCTCCATCTTCAGCACCAGTAAGGTGGTAACACGACACGACAAAGGCGAAGTCAGTTCGCTGCTCAAGCACTTGCTGAGTTTGTACGAGATCCCCACAAACAGTGACCTCAAACCCTAGCTCTGAAAGACGAGTGCTAAGGTAGTTACGAAAAATGCGACTTCCATCTATGACGAGTACAGAGTTGCTTGAACGATTCACGATAACTTTGCCTTGATTGAAATCGATGCCGATTGATGGCTCTTTAACAGGGTAACTTTTATACATGAGAACAGAATTATCATATGTAGGAATAAGATGATTGATTGACAGGCTGTGTCGGTATTTTGTCAGGGTAAGAAAGTTGTTTTCGTTTTGCTTGAAATGGTTTTACAATAACTGTGTTTTTATACAGCATTTATGGTGATGTGTGGAGCAAGAATCAACAAGAAAAATTATCCATATTGATATGGATTGTTTCTATGCTGCTGTTGAGATGCGCGATAACCCAGAATATCGCGACAGACCTTTGGCTGTCGGTGGACATGAAAAACAAAGAGGGGTCTTAAGTACCTGTAATTATGAGGCTCGCAAATACGGCGTGCGCTCAGCTATGCCTACTGCTCAGGCATTGAAATTGTGTCCACAGTTGTTGGTTGTGCCAGGTCGAATGTCTGTCTATAAAGACGTATCACGCAAAATCCACGCTATCTTCCAGCGCTATACTTCAATTATTGAACCGCTCTCGTTGGATGAAGCATTTTTAGATGTGACGAATGTCAGCATCTGCCATGGCAGTGCGACTCTGATTGCTCAAGCCATTCGGCAAGATATTTGGCAAGAATTAGAGCTGACGGCTTCCGCAGGAGTGGCACCGGTAAAATTTCTCGCCAAAGTCGCATCGGACATTAACAAACCGAATGGACAGTTTGTTGTGACTCCTGAAAATGTGCAAATAACGGTGGATAAATTACCGTTAGAAAAAATCCCCGGCGTTGGGAAGGTAAGCCTTGAGAAACTCCACCAAGCTGGTTTTTATCTTTGTGAAGATATTAAAAATAGTGATTATCGTGAACTGTTACGCAAGTTCGGTCGCTTGGGAGCTTCACTGTGGAAAAAAAGCCACGGCATTGATAATCGCGAAGTTGTGGTTGAAAGGGAACGGAAATCCGTTGGCGTGGAACGTACTTTTAGTCATAACATATCCACCTATGAGGAGTGTTGGCAGGTGATTGAAGATAAGCTATTTCCTGAGCTAGATATGCGCTTGACGAAAGCCAGTCCTGATAGAGCGATAATTAAGCAAGGGATAAAGGTTAAGTTTGCCGATTTTCAACTCACCACCATCGAACACATTCATCCTAAGTTAGAATTGGATGATTTTAAGCAGTTACTCGATGATGTTCTCAAGCGGCAAAAAGGCAGAGAGATCCGTTTATTAGGTTTATCGGTAATGTTAAAACCTGAACAGCAATCTAAACAACTGAGCTTCTTCTGAGCTTTGTTGATTGACTGGCCGCAGGAAATTAAATAACACGGCATTAACCAATTCGCGCTCAAACTAAGCTATTATTACGAGCAAATCCTATTTAGAGACATGTATGAAAAAGACAATTTTACTTGCTTCGTTATTGTGTAGCTCATCTGTTTGGGCCGCTCAGTGTAAAATCGACGTGCAAAATGAGGTTCATCTCAGTGGTTCTAATGTAGAAATTCACACCACGAGCGGCGATAAAGTCGTGATGGATGAGAGTAATCACCTCTATTTGCATGGTGAGCAAATTGAGTTGGACAAATCTCAGCAGCAAGCGATTCAGTCTTACCGAGAGAGTGTTCGCTCAGCCGTTCCTCGAGCGAAAGAGTTAGCCCAAAAGGGGATGGATGTCGCAAGTGATTTGTTAGATGACGTCGCTGCAAGCCTTGATTCTCCAAATGCATTTGAAGATGTAAAGCAATCGATGAAAACGTTTTTTGCTGATATTGAAAGCCGCTATTACCAAGGTGACGATTTTGTCCTTCCTGCGAATACTTTCGAGTCGATGACTCAGCAATGGCAGCAAGATTTTGAGAAAGCAAAGGCACTGTTTAGTCAGGAATTTTTCTCTAGCGCTTTTGATGCTGTCTCTGAGAAAATGAAACAGGATGGGGGCATTAACCTAACTGAGTTAGGTAATACGATGAGTGAGCTTACCGCTAAGTTTGAAGCTCGCCTCAAAGAGCATCAGCAGACGGTGGAAAAAGAAGGCAAAGAGCTGTGTGAATCCCTCGACGATATTGTTGAACAAGAACAAGAATTGCACAAAAAAATCCCTGAGCTAAAGAACTACCAAGTATTTACTATCTGAAGATAAGGAGCGCAACGCGCTCCTTATCTTTATTCCCCTCTCAATCTAGCGTTACCGATGTTCGATAGCAGTGTTTTGTACGAAAAATCGACAGAGATTCGAAGTGTTTAGTCGCTGTAAATTATTTATTACGCAATAAAAGGGGTGTTTTTGCCTATTTAAGCAGCAAACCATACTGCTGTTTGTTGTATCGGCAGTGAATTTCATTTAATGTACTAGTCAACTAGTTTGATGATATGTGTGAGTAGTCATGGCATCGAGTAATACCCGCGAAACTTTTGGTTCACGTCTTGGTTTTGTATTAGCCGCAGCAGGGGCTGCTGTTGGTCTTGGCAATATTTGGGGCTTTCCTACCCAAGCCGCCAGTAATGGTGGTGGTGCATTCCTGTTAGTTTATTTGGTGCTTATTCTGGTGGTTGCATTTCCTATGCTGGTGGTTGAGATGGCTATCGGCCGTTCAGGACAAGCAAACCCAGTAGATAGTATGCGTTCACTAACCGCTAACCCCAATGCCAAAAAAGCTGGAGCGTTAGTCGGTTGGTTAGGGCTCAGTGTGCCAAGCGCAGTACTGGCGTTTTACAGCATTGTTGGTGGTTGGATCATCTGCTTTATGCTTGGTGCTGCCACTGATTTAATGGGAATGGAAAGTGCTACCGCATGGTTCAAAGGGTTTAGTGTTGAGCGCAACCTATTTGGCACTTTGGTATTTTATGTTCTGACCATCCTAATTGTTCAGGGTGGCGTAAAACAGGGCATTGAAAAATGGTCAACGCGACTAATGCCTGCACTGTTTGTGCTGTTTGGCGTACTGTTTATTTACATCATGATGCAGCCGGGTGCTATGCAAGGTCTGCAACACTACCTTGTTCCTGATTTTAATAAGATTTTTGACCGTAAGATGATTTTGGCGGCAATGGGGCAAGGATTCTTCTCTTTAACCATTGGTGGTTGTTCGATGCTGATCTATGGTTCTTATCTCAGTAAGAAAGAGAACCTGCCGAAAATGGCGATGAATGTAACTTTGGTCGATACAGGCGTTGCCTTTATCGCAGGCCTAGTGGTTCTTCCTGCTATGTTCGTTGCGATGAATAAAGGTGTTCAGATTTATGCTGAAGATGGTTCTCTGCTGAGCTCTGACACACTTGTTTTCACCGTTCTGCCGTTAATGTTTGATAGTTTAGGCGTACTAGGACAACTGTTTGCCATTGTGTTTTTCTTACTACTGACGATTGCTGCTTTGACTTCATCAATCTCCATGTTGGAATGTCCGGTTGCTTTGGTATCAGAACGTTTTAATACTAAACGTACGTCAACCAGTTGGGTGTTAGGTGGCTTAATCGCTTTATTCAGCGTGGTGATTGTTTACAACTTTGCTGAACTGTTTGGCTTGGTTGCGACAACCGCAACTCAATATCTGCAACCAACCGCGGCTTTGATGTTCTGTTTGTTTGGTGGCTGGGTATGGAATCGCAACGCTAAGCTTAAAGAGTTAGAACAGGGCTTCCCTGAATTCCGTCAAAGCACATTTGGCAAAATCTGGCCTTGGTATGTGAAGTTTGTTTGCCCAATTTTAGTGGCAACCGTTATCTGGGCTTCGTTTGGTTAATCTAATTAGAAAAACCTTAGTAGCCATACCATTCTGGAAAATTTTCGGATCAGTGAGTGGGCGTCGATAAGCAAACCCTCCGAGTCAAGGATGGCTCGGCGGAGCTTCAGGGACGAATGAATGCGCGTTTGTGTTCGACGCCCATTCGCTGTTCCACCGAAGCCCAGTCTGATCATGTTTTTATCTAGTATAGTATTATTCAGATGGTGATGGCGGCATGATTTGCCCCGTGGTCAGTGGTTCTAAATCCACTTCAATCACTTCTTCAATAAAGTCACCAACGAGCTGTTCAACCATATCGTCATTTTGAGTGAAATATGCGAGGTGGAACACGGCATCACCCTCATTCACGAGTGGTAGTGTTTGTTGACCGATAACGATACCGCCTTTATTCGCTTTGACTTCAACTTCAATGTTACCTAGTGGTGAGTTGATATAAGCCAAGACTTGCCCTTTTTCAACACGATCACCGAGTGAAACTACGGTACGTAAAATGCCATCAGCTTCAGCTCGCAGCCAACTGGTTGATTTGGCGATCACGGAGTTTGGCAATTTCTTACGGCTTGAGCGTAGCATGCCAATTGCCTGCATTACACGTTTCACGCCAACCACACCGGCACTGATTGCGATAGGTTCGAAGCGAAGCGCCTCGCCTGCTTCATAGGTTAATACAGTAATACCCGATTTCTCCGCTTCACTGCGCAGCGAGCCCATTCTTAATGGCGAGTCGAGAATTACAGGGGTAGCAAAGGATTGAGCGATACGCAGCGTTTCTGGATTGCTGAGATCGGCGCGAATTTGTGGCAAGTTTGTTCGATGAATCGCACCAGTGTGTAGATCGATAATGTAATCACACTTCAAGGCAACTTGAGAGAAGAAGATGTGCGCCATGCGAGAGGCTAGTGAGCCGCTGTCACTGCCCGGGAAGCAGCGGTTGAGATCGCGTCTGTCTGGCAGGTAGCGAGATTTATGAATAAAGCCAAATACGTTAACAATAGGCACGGTAATCAGAGTGCCTTTAAGCTTTTGCGGATCGATGGAATTGATCAGTTGTCTTACGATTTCAACGCCGTTAAGTTCATCACCATGAATGGCAGCGTTAACCATAAGTACCGGACCCGGTGACGCGCCATGAATGATTTCGATAGGAATGGAAAGGGGCGAATGAGTATAGAGTTTCGCACCTTCCAGTTCGATGACTTGTTTGCTTGCCGGGGGAATTTTCTCCCCCAGAAATTCGTATGCTGCGTTCTTATATTTTCTAGCCTTTACCACGTGTTCTTGTCCTTTTACTTGCCGCATTCTTTTCTAGAAATTCGACAATCATTCCGGCGATATCTTTGCCGGTCGCAGCTTCAATGCCTTCTAAGCCCGGTGAAGAGTTGACTTCCATGACCAACGGCCCTCTTGCCGAGCGAAGTAAATCAACACCCGCGACATTGAGCCCCATGATTTTAGCGGCTTCAATAGCGGTTTTTCGTTCTTGTGGTGTGATCTTAACCAGTGATGCTGAACCACCACGGTGAAGGTTAGAACGGAACTCACCTTCAGCCCCTTGTCGCTTCATTGCGGCGATAACTTTATCACCAATGACGAAACAGCGAATATCCGCCCCGCCGGCTTCTTTAATGTATTCCTGAACCATGATGTTTGCTTTCAGGCCCATAAACGCTTCGATAACACTTTCGGCTGCTTTGCGAGTTTCGGCAAGCACAACACCGATCCCCTGAGTACCTTCCAGCAGTTTAATCACAACTGGCGCACCGCCAACCATGTCCAGTAAGTCTTTAACATCATCTGGCTTACTGGCAAAACCGGTAATTGGCATTCCTATCCCTTTACGAGACAGTAACTGCATTGAGCGCAGTTTATCTCGTGAACGACTGATCGCGACAGATTCGTTGGCTGGGTATACGCCCATCATTTCGAATTGGCGTAATACAGCCGTGCCATAGAAAGTGACCGATGCACCAATTCGCGGAATAATCGCATCAAACCCAGCCAGTTCTTCACCCTTAAAATGGATCTCAGGTTTGTCTGAATTGATATTCATGTAACAAC
>NZ_JBKEBW010000023.1:0-9430 GCF_047973365.1 Vibrio sp.
AGATTGGCGATTCTCTTCTTCAGCTCGCGGATTTCTATTTGTTCTGGCGTAAGTGGAGAGGCTTTCGGTGCAATGCCTCGTTGCTCTTGCTTGAGTTGCCGTACCCAGCGATCCATTGCTGATTGACTTACATTCATTGCTTTAGCGGCTTCGATAACCGAATAGCCATGCTCTGTTACTAATTGTGCTGCTTCAAGTTTGAATTCCGCACTAAAAGTGCGGCTTGTACGATTTGTCATAAAATCACCTGTTTGTCTCTGAGGTGTATCTTAACACCTCTATTCAGGTGGCCAAATTCACTGTACCACTACAAAGATACCTTTGACGTTCGTTAGTAGATAATCTTTTCGCAGATGAGGAGCGGTTAAGGCATCAATACCGGCATAAGCCGATTGCAACCATTTAAGCTTAGGGAAATCGTCAAGACATTTGGCTGCCATTGGTGGTGCCGCTAAAAGGATGGTCGCGTCCTCTCTTTGCTCGGTAATCAGCAAATCTTCGAGTTCCAGTGATTCAATCTTTTCGCGGTAGACGTC
Source organism: Vibrio sp. (assembly GCF_047973365.1). GTDB lineage: Bacteria > Pseudomonadota > Gammaproteobacteria > Enterobacterales > Vibrionaceae > Vibrio. The sequence continues at coordinate 537 of NZ_JBKEBW010000023.1, forward strand.
GTCATGTTCCGTCAAAATATAAAGTTTGTGAGTGAAATTGTTCATAACAGCGGCTTTTTCCCTCTGCGGTTTCTATTCAAGTTTCTTGATGTTACTTAAGCTTATCCAGTACACTTCCGCTGTCTATTTTCCTCAACGGTTGAGTACTTATGCTGCAAAATCCTGTGCAGGTTCGCTTAGAAAAGTTTGAACCTTGGCAACAAATTACTTTCATGGCTTGCTTGTGCGAGCGTATGTACCCTAACTATGCCATGTTTTGTGAAAATACTGAATTTGGTCATGCTCGCGTTTATCGTGACATTCTTGACAGCGTGTGGGAACAACTGACGGTAAAAACCGCCAAAGTGAACTTTGAACATCAACTTGAGAAGCTGGAAGAGATCATCCCGAATTCTGAAGATTTCGATATCTATGCGGTTTTCCCGGCCATTGACGCTTGTGTGGCGTTGTCTACCTTACTGCATGGTCTGTTGGATCGCGATTACTTGTTTGAAAATATGTTAGAAGTGAGCCAGATCTCGGTGACAACGGTGGCGCAACTCGAAGAAGCGCAAACCGGTGAAGAGATCACCAACGAAAACCAAAAGCAGAACGAAGCCGTTTGTGCTGAATGGGATGTGCAATGGGCTATCTATCGTCCTTTGCGTGAAACTGAAGGTCGCGATATCGACCTGATTAAAGATTTACGTCAAGAGCTGCGCGAAGAGGGCGTGAGTAACCTGGGTTTCACTCTTTAGTTGGGCGTGACTCTTTAGTTTGGTGTGATAGTGTAAAGATAAAAATAAACGGTTCAAACGTAAAACCGTTTATTTTTTATTGCTTATAAGTCTCTCGATAGATGTCTTTAAAATTTGCGGATAGTGGTTATCCTGACATCAATTCCTGTTTTAAAATCAGACCACCTTTTTCGCGAAATACCGGTAGTAGAGCTGCACCGATTACACCTGATGAATCACCATTACAAGCTTGTACAATGGGTGTTTTGATTTTCTTGTGGAAAGTGTACTGAGAGACTCGTTCGTTAATTAGCGGGTATAACAATGTCTGATTCGACATTCCGCCACCAAGTACGATTATTTCAGGATCAATATGATTAATGAGATTGCCAATAACTCGGGCAACTTGATCGGCATAGAGCAAGATATGGGCTTCTTCACATGTTCCTTTTTGAGCCATGCTGAATATATCTTTAGATGACATTTTCTTGCCATATTTAGCTTCATAGGTGCGTTCAAAGCCAGTACCAGAGCAAAAAGATTCTACACAGTTTGTGCCACCACAATAGCACACCTCCTTACTGCCATCTTTTTCAACGCTATAACCAGGTAAAGGATTGTGACCGATTTCTCCTACCAATCCGTTGAGACCGGTGATGAGGTTGCCATTGATAATTAACCCAGAACCGAACCCTGTCCCCATAATGATTGCTGCACAAGATGATTTTGCTTCTGAAGCGGCTCCTGTTAGAAATTCAGACAGCGCAAAGCAGTCAGCATCATTCGCAATATCAATCGAAAATGCAGGATAGTGACATCGCAAATCATCTAAAAAATTTTTGTCGTTAAGGCAAAGGATATTCGCCCCTATCATCTTACCTGTCAGAACATCAACCGAACCGCAGCAACCAATGCCTATTGTATTGGTCGAACCATCTGATAACTTTAACATCGAATCAATAGCTGAAATGACACCTGTCAAGAATGCGGAATAATCACTTTTTGGGGTTGGTTTTCTATCACGCTGGACAACCTCATTGATCTTTGCGTCGTAAAGAATTGACTCGATTTTTGTTCCGCCAATATCCAAACCAATAAACATATTTCCCCCCTTTAATTTACCACGTTTATGGGTTGCCCTGCTTTAAATGCTTTTATGTTGTCAATGACCGTTTTAGCAATACGTTGGCGAGCATCTAATGTGGCCCAAGCCAAATGAGGTGTAATAATGCAGTTTTTTGCAGATAATAATGGATTATCTTCTTGTGGTGGCTCTATTTGTAAAACGTCAAGCGCCGCACCTGCAATGCGAGCATTATTCAGTGCATCTGCGAGATCTTGTTCTACAACCAACTGTCCTCGAGAACAGTTAATAAGAAAGGCATTTTCTTTCATTTTGTTAAGGTTTTCAGCATTAATCATATTCATCGTTGATGGTAATGCAGGGCAATGTAGCGAAAGAATATCACTTTCAGAAAAAACGGCATCAAGCGTTTTTATTTCTACTGGATAACCGACCTCATGTTCTTTCACCGCATCGAATGCAATAATCTTCATGCCCATCGCCGCGCCAATTCGACCGACTGATTTACCAATGTTACCAAATCCGATGATACCTAAGGTTTTACCTGCCAGCTCAATCTGAGGTGATAACCAGTAAGTCCAATCTTGATTCTTGGTCCATCCTGAATTTTGAATTACATCATTGCTGTTTAATTCAACTCGACGAGCTAGGGCAAATATAAGCGCAAATGTGTGTTCCGATACTGTAGTGGTGCCATATATCGGCACATTAGAAATCTTAATGCCTTTTTCGGCAGCATAAGAAGAATCAATGACATTATAGCCGGTAGCAGCAACACTGATGAATTTGAGGTTTGGACAAGCGTCAATGACTTCTCGGTTAATAATCGTTTTATTTAAGATTACGATTTCAGCATCACCAATACGATCGATCGTTTCCTCGATACTTTTTGCAGCGAAATCATAACAAGTAATCTCTTCTAATGATGCTATATCACAAAATGGATTATCATCAGGGTTAAGTGCGTAGCTATCAAGACTAATAATTTTTTTCATTTTTACTGACCTAAAGTAATGATGGAAGGAGCGTTGCTATTTGAGGAATGAGAACAGTTAAAATGAGTACGACTGTCGGTGGTACCAACCAAGGCCAAATGGATTTCATTATTCTGCCAAAATCTACTTCTGCTACTTTGGATACAACAAACAGTGCCATACCCATTGGTGGTGTGAGTGTTGATATCATCAAGTTTAATACGACAACGACACCGAAATGGATAGAATCAATACCATAATGAGCGGCAACAGGGGCAAGAATAGGGATCACCATCATCATTATGGCGAGAGACTCGATAAATGAACCGAGAATAAATAACACAAAACAGACTATAAACATGAAAATAATCGGACTTTCAGTCATGCCTAAAAATAGATTGACTATTTGTTGCGGAGCTTGTTCGCGAGCAACAATATATCCAAATAAGGATACACCGGTGATAATGACTGAAATAGATGAAGTAACGGTAGCTGTTTCATAAAGGCTATCCCAGAGCTTTTTCCATGTCAGCTCATGATATTGAATACGGTCGATGACAAGCGCATAAAATACGGTGATTGCTGCAGCTTCTGTTGGTGAGAAAAATCCTGAGAATAATCCACCGATAATAATGAAAGGTGTGAGAAGCACGGAAAAAGACTTTTTCAAAGACTGCCATTTTTCTGCACAAGTCGATTTTTTATCGGTTGGATAATTATTCTTAATCGCGTAACGATGAACCATGACCATTAGTGCCGCAGTACACAAAACTCCTGGTAAAACACCGCCAAGAAAGAGAGCGCCAATCGAAGTGTTTGTTACAACGCCGTAAAGAACCATAGTAATAGATGGTGGGACGAGTGGACCTATAATCGAACTGGCAGCTGTGACGGAACATGAAAAATCATCATCGTAGCCAGCATCTCTCATCGCTTTAATTTCTAATTTACCTAATCCGCCAGTATCTGCCATTGCAGAGCCAGACATGCCAGAGAAAAATAAAGAAGCGAGTACGTTTACATGACCTAAACCTCCAGGACGGTGTCCGACAAGAGTACGAGCAAAACCGAATAGGCGATCAGTAATACCACCGCTATTTAGCAAGTTGCCTGTTAATATAAACAGTGGTACTGCGAGCAGTGAAAAAGAGTCAATACCGCCAATAATATGGTTAAGAGCAAAACTCAGAGAGGCGCCAGTATAAACGAAATAACCCAGTGATATACCGAGTAAAGCTACCCCTACTGGGATGCCTAAAAATATGGCTATTAACCAAATCCCAACTAAAATTGCGACCGTCATTTTGTCTCTCCTTCATCTGTGAATCGTTTGATGCGCTCTTTCATTTTTTGGATCAGGCGTAATAGAACTATCGTTGCGCCAATAGGGTAAGACATAAACAAGATCCCACGCGGTACAGGTAATGTCACAGTAGAAGAATGCATTTCACGAGCAGTACTACTTAATCCATACCAGAGGATAGTGGCTGTGATAATAAAGTAGATGATGAGATCGCCCATATTAAATAGAAAGTTGTATGTACGAGGCATTCTTTCCACAAGGAAATCTACTTTGAGTTGATTGTTTGTACGTGTTACTTCACCAAGCCCGATAAAGCACATCCAAACAAAAAACCAACGAGACAATTCCTCTGTCCAAATCGGAGGGGTTTCCATGAACAAACGTCCAAAAACTTGTAAAAGAATGACAAGCAACAAACCAGTTAAAAAGAGGGTAGATACAATACCTTCCGGTGAATATTTACTCCATTTCATGATATTTTCTCAAATTAAGAGTGCAAAAACCCGCCCCTACTGAGTTAGAAGTTTATAGATATAGCAGTTAGGAGCGGGAATGGGTTTATTGAATCGCTTGAATTTTTTCTACGACACCGGCGCCGAATTTATCATCAAGTTTTTGGTAATAAGGCTTCATCGCTTCTCGATAAGGAGCAAGATCAGGATATGTCACGTTGATGCCTTCAGCCTTAAACTTAATTAAAAGTTTGGCTTCATCTTCATACATAAGCTTATCGTTAAGTTCACGACCCGCTTGAGATGCTTGTTTAAGCCAACCTTGCTGCTCGCTTGTTAAGCTATCCCATCTAGATTTAGAAACTTGAACCGCTTTATTAGCGATAAAGTGGTTGGTTATTGCTAGGTTTTTTTGTACTTCATTGAATTTAAAAGAGTAAATTGAAGGTAAAGGGTTTTCTTGTGCATCAATTTGGTTCGTTTGAAGTGCTAGGTATGTCTCTTGTGAACTAATTGGTACCGGCCGCGCACCACACGCTTTTGCATAGTCCATCAAGAAATCAACATCCGGTACTCGAAGTTTTAATCCTTTCATATCGGTAATTGAATTGATCGGGCGGTTCGATGTGGTCTGACGTATGCCGAGGTACCATAAATCAATAGTCTTGATGCCTTTATCTTCAATTTTGCCAAGCAATCCTTGTCCATATGGAGAAGCCATGACTTTACGTAGGTGTTCCATGTCACGAATTACGTACGGTTCGCCAATGACTTTTAATTCTGGGATCAAGAATGACATATCTGGTAAGCCTTGAAGTGTCATATCAATTTCGCCATGGCTCACTTGTTGAAGTACATCTTTTAGTTTGCCAAGTTGGTCAGAAGGATAAAGTTTCAACGTCATTTCGCCGTGGGACAGTTCTTCAAGTTTCTGTCTCATTGAATCTATGGCTTTATAGTGGTTTGTATCTGGGTTTTCGTTAAATGCTACCGATAAAGTTGTTTGCGCATAAGATGTACCAGCAAGTAGGGTTACTGAAATAGCTAAAGTAAGGTTCTTAATCTTCATCATTGGGTTCCCTTATATTAACCTCATCATCAAGCTCAAACGTCATCAAAATAATGCGCCTGACATCATCGTAGGACCGATCACAAATAGCGCGAAATATTTCTACGTGTTCAGCTTGTGTCTTTGGTTGATTGGTTTTTTTTATATTGAGTGAGCGCTGCAAATCTCGTTTATTCTGCATCCCCCATTTGAGTATGCTTTTATACAGAGCCACTAAAATTGGGTTATCCATTGCGTCAGCAAGAGTATTATGAAAAGCCAAATCTAAAGTTAGATAATCATCGACACTATCAAGAGATTTAGCCATCTCATCCAGAATATGTTGTATAGACTTGCGTTGTTCTTCCGTTAGTCCGGTTTCACACAGTTTCAAAGCTATATAAAGCTCAAGGGCAATACGAAGTTCGTAAAAATTTAGCCAGTCATCATTGTTTTGCACTACGATCGGTAACACTTCATGAAGATTATTTAATAGAGCTTCGTAGCTTGGTGTTTTGACTACAGGTCGAGTTCCGCGCGATAATCTTAAAAATCCTTTGGATTCTAAAGAAAACAGCGCTTCACGAACTGAAGGTCGACCGACACCGTAAGTTTCCATTAAATCTCGTTCAGATGGCAATAAATCACCATCTAAGTGTACACGTTGTTTAATTTGCGTAAGGATGTCTGTTTCAATTTGCTCCGATAGTCGGGTACGAATTACTTTGCTCAATTTATTGCCCTTTTATTCGATGGTTAGATATTAATCTGTGTCTGTTTACCTACCATCTTATCACTATTCCCTCCATGTTCACGTAGGCCGTCCAGTTTTTCTACTGCGGTGTCGATAAACATCAGAATATCTGCCGCGTGGACGATAAAATTAGAGCCAGCATCCATCATTAATTTTTCAAATGTTAAGTCGGCCCATGGGAAATGCACCCCTGCAGATTTACCTGCTGCACGAGCTTTACGCATAACGTTTTGACAGAGTTCTATGAACTCTGGATTGTGGTAATCTTCGGGCATTTCATATTGACAAGAAAAATCGTGAGGACCGACAAACACACCATCAATCTCTGGAATGGCAAGGATATCGTCAAGGTTATTAACCGCACGCACGCTTTCGATATTGACCCAAAATGTAGTGTTTTTATTATAATTCTCTACATATTTTTGCATGGTATCGTTTAGTTTAATTTTGCCATCAATGAGTTGTTTTACTTTCTCGCCTTTGAGTGGTCGATACTTGATAGAAAGCAGTTCTTTTATCTCTTCGACGGATTCTAAGTAAGGGAAAATGATACCAGTAGCCCCTGCATCCATTGCAACGGTTGCACTGTAATGATCATGATTGGGTACTCGTACGATTGGAGTAATCCCTGCCTCTTTATAGCCTCGACACATCCATGCCAAGTTTTGGATATCGTGACCAGTGTGTTCTGTGTCAATGAACAAAAAATCTGGTGCGATTTTTTTACAAGCGTCTAGCCAGTATGGCGAGTTCACAGTCAATAATGTGCCGTAAACATTCTCACCATTATCAATGGCTTTCTTAAATTCTGCAGGAGTCATTTATTCGCCTTAATGTTTGTTTGGGTTAGTTGAAATATACGCTCAAAAGTGTTTGTTTTTTGCTCTCCTCTTCACACTTTTCAAAAGTGGTATAACTTTTAGCTAGTTATGCCTGTTATTCTTGGAGTGTCGACGTGTACAAATAGTGAACAAAATAGCAATGTGAATTTGTCTGTTTATTAGCAAAAAAGAATTAGTAACAATGAAGTCACGGAGTGATGAGACGGTAAATTGTGAGTTGATGCTCAGATTATGGTTAAAACTACGTCATTTAAGTGGATATTGCGTGACAAACCTTTGCCAGACTGGGCATTTATGCTTTAGAGTGAAGCGAATTCGATAACCTATCAGAAGGGAAAACTAATGAACAAGACCCAATTAATCGACTTTATCGCAGAAAAAGCAGATCTATCTAAAGCTCAAGCTAAAGCTGCTCTTGAAGCGACTCTAGGCGCAGTTGAAGGTGCACTAAAAGGTGGTGACCAAGTTCAACTAATTGGTTTTGGTACATTCAAAGTAAATCATCGTGCAGCTCGTACTGGTCGTAACCCAAAAACGGGTGCTGAGATTCAAATCGCTGCAGCAAATGTACCTGCATTCGTAGCGGGTAAAGCTCTGAAAGATTCTATTAAGTAATCTATACTACGCCGAGGTAGTTTTATCTCGGCGTTCTTTGCTATGAAACGTTCTTTGCTATGAAAATAGTCCTTTTCTCTCTAATCACTGCCGCACTTGTTGCGGGATGTTCCTCTTCCATAACCACAGCTAACTTTAACCAAATAAGCCATTTTTCTGGAGGTCAACGTTCCGGAGATGCGGCCAGTTATTATTGGTATAGCGAAAGTCCAACTCAGGCCGTTTCAGCCTCGGATCATGTTACGTCAGAAACCTATGGCTGGTATCAAACGTCTTACCGTTGGGATGAAGGAAGTGTGCGTGAAGTGGTTCGCAATGGTGAACAACTCAAAGACGGTAAGCTAGTGCCTTATACCGCGCATGTTCGTTTTAACAAAGACGGCGAGGCGGTGTATCAGCAATACCGGGTCAATAAGAAAATTCTTCCTTTGAATGAAGGTCAGCTAGAGCGCTACGTTTTAGAAGCCAATGCCATTACTAAAATGACCAAAGACCAGAATAAGCAAGGCCTTGAGTTGATTCAGGGTTTTTGGGATGGTTCCACATTCGAAACCTGCAATGGCGCAGACTATAGCAAGGTAGAATTTAACCATACTCTGCCTAGTTTTGTGATGAGCCGTTTATCCAGCCTGGATAACTACATCGGCTTCCTTGGCAAAATCCGCAATAACACCGTTTATATTGATGAGTTATTGGTTCTTGCCGACGATGATCATGACTGTATTGAAAGACCGAATTTGATTAAAGAGTGATATAAAAATTTAGCTCTCTCCTTAATTATAAAGAAGCGAGTATTATCGTTATTCTGAAAAATACGCTAATCACCGTCATTATTCCGGAAAATACTCTAACCACCGTCATCCCGGAAAATGCGTAGCATTTATCCGGGATCTCGCTCTTCTTGCGCATATCGTGAGATTCAGATTCCTGCCTTCGCACAATGCTGTTCGTTTAAGAGTTCTCTTTCTTTTTTCGTGAGCTCTTCAACGGGAATTTGATAGGTTTTATCTTGACCGCCCGTTCATAATTTGGGCGGTCTTGCTTTGGCATAATAAACTCCCGTAATGACTCGGTTAAATCTTTTAAACGCGCGGGGAGTGACTGAA
>NZ_JBKEBW010000019.1:0-19100 GCF_047973365.1 Vibrio sp.
AGGAAATGAAGAAAAGGGGTCACCGAATAGTACGCTATGCCGATGACATACTGATCTTCTGTCGTAGTAAAGCAGGCGCAGAAAATGCGCTTGTCCAAGCGACCAAGATACTGGAGAAAGAGCTGAAACTGACGGTGAACGAAACAAAATCTCACATAGCTCATAGCGATGATGGAGTGAAATTCCTTGGTGTAGAGATCGGGAGTGAATATACCCGTATACAGCCCAAGAAATTAGTAGAGTTCAAAAAGTAGTTGAAGCAGATGACGAAACGCAATGGTGGAAAACCCATAAGTGAAGTTATCAAGAACTTAAATCCTGTATTAAGAGGGTTCAGTCAATACTTCAGGATCGCCCATAGTAGCTGGGAATACTCAAAGATAGCAGGATGGCTGAGACGAAGACTTCGCAGTATCCAACTGAAATTATGGAAGAAACCGGAGCGGTTGCACAGAAGGCTAAAACAGCTTGGATATAAGCCGCCGTTTAGATTTATCCGAATGAGTAGTTGGAGAACTGCGCAAAGTCCTCTAGCCAGTTATGCGATGCCAAACCAATGGTTCAACGAACTGGGGTTGGTAAATCTTGAGCAAGTAGGAACAGGGTATGTGTTTAGCAATTATGCTGAATGGAAGTATGCATGAGCCGTATACGAGGTCCGTACGTACGGTTCTGTGAGAGGGATGAGGCGGTAACGCCTCACCCTACTCGATATGATAATGGCGAATTATATCATCCTAGGTAAAAATATGATCAGATTGAACATCGGTAGAACAGCGAATGAGCGTCGAACACAAACACGCCCTTATTTTTATAAGAGCGGCCGTCCATGGGGCTCCGCCGAGCCATCCATGGCTCGGAGGGTTTTCTTATCGACACACATTCACTGATCAGAAAGTTTTCCAGATGGTATTATTTTTCATCATCTGGAAGTTTGACGTTCAGTTCTAGCACTGAAATATCGTCATCTTTGTGCTCGAAAGAGAGCTCTACCATTGATGGGTCGATCGCCACATATTTTGCAATGACCTTGAGAATATCGTCTTTTAACTGCGGCAAATAAGTTGGCGCAGGATCATTCTGGCTACGACGCTCTGCGACGATAATCTGTAAGCGTTCTTTTGCTAAACTGGCGGATGTTTTTTTCTGTGGTTTGAAAAATTCAAGTAAAGACATAGTCGCTGTTTAGCCTCCAAAAAGTCGTTTAAAGATGCCTTTCTTCGGCTCGGTCAGGAAACGGAACTCGATTTCCTCACCAAGTAGACGGGCAACGGTGTCATCGTATGCCTGACCTGCATCTGATTGCTCGTCGAAAATCACAGGTACACCTTTGTTAGAAGCATTCAAAACAGCTTGGCTCTCTGGAATGACACCCAATAGTGGCACATGCAGGATTTCTTCAACGTCTTGTACGCTAAGCATTTCGCCTTGATTAACGCGCGCTGGATTGTAACGAGTTAATAGCAGGTGTTGTTTGATAGGCTCTAAACCTTGTTCAGCCCGTAGTGATTTGGAATCAAGAATACCAAGAATACGGTCAGAATCGCGAACGGATGAGACTTCTGGGTTGGTGGTGACAATTGCTTCATCGGCATAGTAAAGCGCCATCAGTGCACCTTGCTCGATACCGGCTGGAGAATCACAAATAATGAAATCAAAATTCATCTCCTTTAGCTCATCAAACACGCGTTGCACGCCATCTTTGGTTAATGCGTCTTTGTCACGAGTTTGTGAAGCGGGAAGAATGAACAGGTTCTCGTTGCGTTTGTCTTTGATCAACGCTTGGTTCAGTGTTGCTTCACCATTGATCACATTGACGAAGTCATAAACAACGCGACGTTCACAGCCCATAATCAAATCAAGATTACGCAAGCCGATATCAAAATCGATAACCGCTGTCTTTTTACCTTTTAAAGCCAAGCCTGACGCAATCGCTGCGCTAGATGTGGTTTTGCCTACACCGCCTTTACCCGACGTTACGACAATAATGCGTGCCATGTTTATCATTTCCTTTAAAACTTAAATTGCGAGAGATTCGAACAGAAGTGAGTCATCATGCATACTCAGCATGACTTTCTGCTGCCAAAACTCACTTTCGATCTGATCGCTAAGCCAGTAATTTCCAGCGATGGAGACTAGCTCAGCTTGTAAATCGTGACAAATAATACGTGCTTCTTTCTGACCGCTCGCACCTGCGATAGCACGTCCACGCAGAGTGCCATGAATATGAATTGAACCATCGGCAATGACTTCAGCTCCCGCGCTAACGTGGTTAAGGATCACTAAGTCGCCATCTTTGGCATACACTTGCTGACCGGAGCGAATAGGAGTTCGTACCACTTTGGTTGGTGCCATTTTCGCCGGTGCGTTAGCTGGACTGTTACTGGCGGTCATGACTGCAAATCCGGCTTCAGATGCAAGCGTTTGGCTACGTTTATCTTTACAGCCGGAAATACCAACAGGAATTAAGCTTGCCTCGCTAATGCCGTTTTTCAGTTGCACAAAATCGATGTCTCCTTCGACTTTTGCAATATTGATGACAACGGGAGCATTAGCAAAAAATGCTGGTGCTTGAGCGACTTTTTGTTTGAGAAAATCTATAGTATTGGAGATGTGATTGTCAGAAAGGTGTAAAACTGACAAAGTAAAACTACTACCTTTTAGGTCAGGTGTATTAGACATTGAAACGTTGACCTCATAAACTCTTGGCTAGGCGTTGCCTGAGACTAGGGGTGTCATGTTATAGTCAGTGACCAGGCACAGCAAGTTATCTTGCAGTTAATTAAGTGATTTGGTCGCATTTTTGTCGAATCTTGACCGTTTCTAGACAAAACTCGTCATTAGTACGTGTTATTTACAATAAAAGGCTCATCATGCTTTGTTCTATCTACAAAAGCCCTAAGAAAGAAGGTACCTATCTCTATGTTCCCAAAAGAGATGATTTTTCGCAGATCCCAGAAGCGCTGATGAAAACATTCGGTAAACCGATATTTGTTATGTTGGTGAATCTGCAATCACGCCAATTAGCTCAGGTAAATGTGGAAAAAGTCAAAGCATCGATGGATGAACAAGGTTTCTTCTTGCAATTGCCGCCACCACCAGTGAATCTATTAGAACAACATAAAGAACGAAAAGCTCAGAACAATTCCTGAGTGAGCATACTCAAGGAGGCTAGGTTGAGAAAATTATTGTCAGTGGTGTTGGGGTTAAGTCTCTCATCACCAGTATTGGCGAACGAGGTGAGCTTTGAACAGTATGTTGAAGGGCTAAAACAACAAGCTCGCGAAGAAGGTATTTCAGAGCAGATTCTCCAATCTGCGTTTACCAAAGTTGAATACAAGCCTCGAGCAGTCGTGGCTGACCGAAATCAGCCAGAAAAAAAGAAAACATTAGACGAATATATTCCAAGCGCAGTACCCGATTGGAAAGTAAAGCAAGCGCGTGCTTTGTACGAGAAGTATTATCAACAACTGAGCCGTATCGGCGAACAATATGGCGTTCAACCTCGTTTCATTGTCGCTTTATGGGGCGTGGAAAGTAACTTTGGTGCCAATATGGGGCGCTTTAGTGTCATTGATGCACTTTCGACGATGGCTTATGAAGGCCGACGTGAAGAGTTCTTCCGTAAAGAAACCATGGCAGCGTTGCAAATTCTTCAACAAGGACATATTAAGCCGGAAGATATGAAGGGCTCCTGGGCTGGTGCGATGGGGCAGTGTCAGTTTATGCCTAGCTCATTCTTGGCTTTTGCTGCCGATGGTAATAGTGACGGTAAGAAGGACATTTGGGGCAGCAAATTAGATGTGTTTGCTTCAACGGCAAATTATTTGAGCAAATCTGGTTGGGATGACAAATATACTTGGGGGCGTCAAGTCAAAGTCCCACATGGTTTAGATAAAAACCTCGAAGGACGTCAGCCAGAGAAAGGCAAATACTTACGCGAGTGGAACGAGCTGGGTATTACTCGTTATGACGGTAAACCACTTCCGGCACTGAGTGATGACATCAAAGCTTGGCTGATCATGCCCGATGATGAAGATGGTCGCACGTATTTGGTTTACAACAACTACAACGTGTTGATGAAATGGAATCGTTCTTATTACTTTGCGCTAGCGGTCAGCCATTTGGCGGATAGAATAGTGTATTAGTCTCATAAGACATCAAAGAAATAAAAAGGGCTCTTAGAGCCCTTTTCTAATATCGCTTTTACACCATTCTGGATCAGTGAATGGATGTCGATAAGCAAACCCTCCGAGCCATGGATGGCTCGGCGGAGCCCCATGGAAGGGTTTATGCGTGTTTGCGTTCGATAGCCATTTACTGTTCCACCGATATCCAATCTGATAATATTTTTATTTAGAACGGTATTATTTCTTGGTGTGAAACTGTTCACACGCAATCATGGTATTCTCAATCAAACTGGCGACTGTCATTGGACCTACACCACCCGGTACAGGAGTAATGAAACTAGCGTTGTTGCGAGCTACGTCGTACTCAACGTCACCGACTAGTTTGCCGTTCTCTAGTCGGTTGATACCGACATCGACCACCACAGCTCCTTCTTTGATCCAAGCGCCGGGAATGAAGTTTGCTTTACCTACTGCAACCACCAATACGTCAGCTTGACGAACATGGCTTTCTAGATCTTTGGTAAATCTGTGGCAAGTGGTTGTGGTGCAGCCCGCAAGTAGTAATTCAAGTGTCATTGGGCGACCAACAATGTTTGACGCACCAACAATCACCGCATGTTTACCACGCATAGGAATGTTGTAACGATCTAAAAGGGTGATAATTCCTTTTGGCGTACATGAGCGTAGTTTCGGAATGCGCTGGGCTAAACGACCAACGTTGTATGGGTGGAAGCCATCAACATCTTTTTCAGGGTGAATACGCTCAAGTACGTGAGTTGAATCGATGCCAGCTGGAAGAGGAAGCTGAACGAGAATGCCATCGATTTCTGGGTCTTGGTTCAGTTGGTCAACTAAATCCAACAATTCTGCTTCTGATGCCGTTGCAGGTAAGTCGAAAGACTTAGAAACAAAGCCTACTTCTTCACAAGCACGTCGCTTACTGCCAACATAAACCTGTGATGCAGGGTCTTCACCTACAAGCACCACTGCTAGCCCCGGAGCACGCAATCCAGCTTCTGTTCTAGCTTTTACTCGTGCTGCTACTTCTGAACGCACGGTTTTAGAAATAAGTGTTCCATCAATATTTTGAGCAGTCATGACTTTCCTTCACATTAGTAGCGAAAATTTTGGTCGCATTGTCGCAGATATTTTGATTAACATCTATAAGCAAACGTTTGCCTTGCTGTGTTTTTCGGCACCTTCTCGTTTAGTGGTAAATTTTTAGGCATTTAAATCAGAAACTAAGATAAAGCCGTTGATTTACCAACTCTAACTCGTATAATCCTTTCTCTGTAACGCGCCCTTAGCTCAGCTGGATAGAGCACCTGCCTTCTAAGCAGGTGGTCACAGGTTCGAATCCTGTAGGGCGTGCCATTATTTAGAAGGGTTAGCAGGTTAGTACTTGCTAACCCTTTGTCGTTTTTGGCGGTTTGTAGTCAAGTTTGTAGGCAACTAAACGTGTTGCCTTATGAAATCTAACGAAGGTATATTTCTGCCATATAAAAATATAGAGACCATTCGGTCTCTATATTTAGATTTGTTTCCGTCTACTAGCTTAATTATTTATTTATCAAGGCTTGGACCTTTTACAAGACGAGAATTCTTCAGGTAGTCTTTTAACACATAGTTCTGAATCGCCTGCTTAGATGTTGGCAAATACATACGTAGTAGACCACTCCAACCTTCTCTGACCGTTAGATTATTTGGCTGATCCTCACAGTTGAAACGGAATGTGTAGCTACCATCTTTATTCGCTTGCATATGCTTGTTTGATATTGCGAAATTATCATCCGCAATCCAACCTTCTTTGTTATATACCGTCATGCTAAAAAAAGCATGGTGATCATATTGCAACGGTGGTGGATTGATGGTTAATGAGCTACAGGTTGCCTCACCGGTATTACCTGGAATTTGCGGCAAATACACGGCAGCATCTGACGGTAATCCTGCCCATCCAGCCGAAGAGGCAATAATGAATGATTTAGGGTCGACTTCTCCTTTATTACCAAACATATCGAATGGTTTCGGGACTTGCGGACGAAGTTTTTGTACGGCAGCTCGACCTGCAAGTACATCTTCTTCATTAAATCCTTTGGCAACGTACTTGTTAGAGGTTTCGGAAGTCAGTTTGATAGAGTCTTGGTATTGGTGCGCCTTTTTCAATGCAGCAGCATCGCGATTATCTGACGCTGCGACACGTGTGTTCAAAAAGACATGTGTTCCTGAGCTGAGCATTTCTGGTGTCAGGCGTAAGGTTTGTCCCGGATACACCTCTGCAACTGTAAATTGGTTTTCATCAATGACTTGTACGATGGCATACTCATCATAGGGCGGCATCGAAATGGTTGCAGACTTAGTGACATCCAAAATCGCATGGCTGTACATGGTGTCTTCGTTTTCGCGGATCACAAACTGGTGATCTTTGCTTGAAGGAATACGGTTATGCTTATAGGTATTCACTGGAACTTCTTGTTGCAAGCGGTTCATGTACCAGTCGGTTTCTTTGGTCGGTTGATCTGCGAAGTCGGTAGTCACATTGTCTAATGTTGCTTCTTTGGCTTGTACGTTAACGGCGAAACTTAAAGTGGCAACAGATAATGCGAGTAGTGTCTTTTTCATAGTGATGATTCCTGTTTATATATTAAACGCTTATTGTGTAATCACTTTTGGCTCTGGCAGTTTATAAGATTCTGTTAGTGATAGATTTGGCTTATAAATACGCATCATCACATCCCATCCTTCGGCAACAGGCATCGCATTTGGCGCATCTTTAGGACAGTTACCGTAGCTAACCGTGAATGAACCATCTGAGTTGTATTTAATGTTGTTTTTATTTAGCACTGCTCTGTCAAAGGCAATATAACCATCGTTGTTATAGACAGTTAGGGAGTAGAAACCTTTACCCGTCACTTCAGGAGCTTGGTAAGTCGCCTGAGAACAGTTTTGCGGATCCATCACTTTACCTTTGCTGTAATAAGAAAAGTATTGAGCTTCGGCATCGGGCAACATACCCCAACCAATTGCAGTACCGTACATATGCATGCGAGGGTCAACTTGCCCATGTGCCCCTTGCATATTTTTCTGATTACCCAGTTTAGAACCTTCTTCGGTCAGCGCATTGCGTACTGCAACTAACTGTTTCATGTCGTAATTAGGCATGACATGAGTACGGTTTGAGTTGGTCTTTACTACGATCTTGTTTTGGATATCTTTTACTCGTTGTAGATCATCAGGGTCATTTGGGTCAATTTGTACGCGAGCAACGATCATCGCGAAATCTGTTTGGCTCTCGATTTTATGAGTACCAGGTGTTGAGAATACTTGGTCAATATAGTGGTCATTTTGTACCACCATGACAGAGATATAGCGGTCACCAGTATCAGGGAGCGTTATTGTTCCACCTTTTGATACATCAGCCACATAACCAGAATAGATAGTGTCTCTGTTCATGCGAACAACGGTTTGATTATCTAATGGTGTGAGACCCGGGAAATGGAACCACTTATTCGAACCAACGAGTTTGGTGATGTTCTTAAAAGCAAGATCTGACTCGGCAAATTCATAGTTTTTTTCGGTAACAGGCACCAAAGCTTCAGCGAAAACCTGGGTTGTTCCAGCCAATGCCAGTGCGGCGAGTGAAAGCGATAAGATGTTTTTATTCATGACGTGCTCACAGAATGTTATTGGTAATTGAATATGTATAAACTTTAGTATCTGTTAACTAACTTTACTCCTGTGATTTAAATTCCTTAAGGGATTTATATTCAACATGCCAATTCAAATAAGGAATTTAAGTGCTAAATGAAAAACAACTTATTCGCAAAGACTTAAATTTGCTGCTGCTACTGGTCACGCTTCATGCAGAGCAAAGCACAGCGAGAGCAGCAGAGCGGCTATTTACAACGCAGTCCTCGGTGAGTAAGGGATTGAAAAAGCTAAGGGAACAACTTGGTGACCCTCTGTTTGTGCGAACCAGAGAAGGGTTTATACCGACCGAAGCATGTAATGTTTTGGTTTCCCGAGTTACACCGTTATTAATTGAGTTAGAAAGGGTTTATGAACATTCAAGCCAAATAGCCACTCAGGATTATTCAGGTGAAATCAGTGTCGCCATTAGCTCTGCTATGTATTATGCGTTAGCCGATGATATCTATTCGATGCTAAAAGAGGATTTTCCTCATGCTACCATTCGTTTGATTCACTGGTCCGAATCAACGGAGCAACAATTACTGAATAGTAAGATTCAAGTTGGCATCAATTATTACCCGATTGAAGTCTCAAAAGATCTTGCTTTTCAAGTGATGTCACCAGTGAGCTTTAACCTGTTAGCGAGGAAAGGGCATCCATTGAGTGATAAAACTGTCACTCTCGAAGAGCTAGCATGCTTTCCATTGGTGGTTTCCGTTATTCCTAACTTCACAAACAAAAACAGCAAAATAGAACTAGCGTTGAGCAAATTGAAGTTAGGTGCCAATATTCTTCTGCGTAGCGATGATGCACAACTGTGTTTAACCACACTGAATCGCTCAGATGCGGTGATGCCAGTGAATCATCTGTTTGCAAAAAAGGCGTCTGGGGAACACATAATGTTAGCTACTCAGTTCAATATGGACAGCTACTTACCACCGATGAATATCGCGCTATTTTATTCAAATCAATTCATAAGCAGCCCGCTCGGCAAGTTGATTCAGCATTCTTTAATGAAGATACTATAACGTTAAGTTGTTATTTAAGTTCATACACTTCAAGCAGTATTGAATAAATGTGATTAATGAGAGGATTATGTCTTTCCACTTGTGGACAATAGAACGTGTAAGCAGTATCGAACATTGTACCAGAAGGATATGGAATAATTGAGAAATCATCATTCAAATATCTGATAGGTGTTTGAATTGCCAATTTTGATTGAGAAACGATATTAAATGCAGATTTAAGGGTTCCTACCGTTACAGCATATGAAATATCTTTCCAAAGTTCTATAGGAAGATAGTCTTGATAACGTGGTTGATAATCGTTCCAGCCCGGGATTTCAACATAGATAAATGGCGTACTTTTTATTTGAGACCAGTGGGTTATATTATGAGATTTATGTACAGCGGTAACAATCTGCTCCGATTTTAGATTTTTTTGGTATACATCCTTTGATATATTTTTATTCTGATAATGAACACCACATTTAATTTTTCCAGATAAAATCTTATCTAACGAATCTTGGTTCCAGACTTCAAAATGAAGTTTTGCATTAGGAAAATTCTTTACCAACCTAGGATATAGGTGGTTAACTATGTAGTCGTATTCTGACTCGACAACTGCTATAGATATTGTATTTGTGTAGCTTGATGGTTCGAATGAGAGGGGAATATTCACCAGGTTTATTAGCTTGGTATAGGTATTTTCTAAATCATTGTATATCTGATTCAAAAAATAAGTTGGCTCGAACCCATTCCTAGTTTTAACGAAAAGTTCATCTGAGAATTCATACCTAAGTTTAGATAAGTCTTTGCTTATGGCACTCTCTGATTTTCCTAATATTTTTGCTACAACCCTCATGCTCTTGTGCCTTTTCAATAAGATAACAATGCTTATCAAATTTAGGTTCACTTTGTTTTCCATTTTGTCATACCTAGTATTACGTGAATGAGTATTGGACATATATTAGACTAAAATTCGCAAATTTTTTTGATCTAATTAAAGTTTGTGGATGGTCATTAATTATGATGATTAATGCTAGCCATTAAGATGGTTGAAGATGTAGTTATTTTCCTATTATTAATAGGAATAATCTTACTTTGGCCGTGAGAAGAAGCAATAAATATAAATTTATATTAAAAATAAATTAAGATGTCTATTTAAATGAATAAAATTTCCAGCATGAAATATCTAAAATTTTTCCCGGTCATCTTCGTTTTTTTATCGGCGAGTTTTTTACTATTAACCTTAGTTGCATTTTCTAACAATATTGTTAAGCCAATAGAGCAATTTGTTAAAAACAGAGTCATCTTTGTGAAGGAGCAAAATATTAAAAATTCGGTTATTTCTATGTCTTTACTTCTCAATGCTATACAGGACATGTACGCAACCGATAATATCGTAACTGATGAACTAAGGGGTCATGTCATAGACCTAATAGATAAATACAATAAAAATAATGATGGATACATGTTTGTATTAGACAATAATGGAAATTGGCTTGCAAGAAAAGACATTGAAAAAATAGGTATGTTTGAAGATGACTTCAAGAATTTATACGGATTAATTAATGGTAGATCTGACTTTAATGGTTGGATAGAATATGAAAATATCGATATTGTTGATAGAAATGAACATATTAAAAATAAAAAATTGAGCTATGTTATTTATATGCCAGACTGGGAGTTTACCATTGGTAGTGGACTTCCAGTTGAACATATCAATAGTGAAATAGATTTTAATGTTGAACAGTTATTGAGCTTGATTGATATGAAGAAGAATAGCCTATCATTAATAAGTGCTTTTTATATTATTACACTTTTAGTTATTAGTTTATTTATAACAAAGAGTGCAATTAATCATATATCATTACTTTTAAGTAAAAATAAAAAAGATAAAAATCAAATAAAAATGATGAAGGTTGACGTCGAATCTAAAAAATATAAAAGCAGTGTAGCTAAACTTCCGAATGTAAATGCTATGCGTTCATATATAAATAAAGAACTAAATGAACAGAGGAAAATTTTTTGTGCACACTTAGTTAATATTAAAAGCCTCCAAAGAATTAATATTGTGCATGGATATGACAATGGTGATGTTGTATTAACAGAAGTTGGTGAAAAATTGAGAAAGTTGATGTTTAAAAATAAGCATCATGTGTTTCATCTAGGCTCAGACCGATTTGTTGTTTTTGTCGAAGGTTATTTTTGTGAAAACTTATTTAAAGAAGTTTATGGAAAAATTAATGATGAACTTGATTCTATCATATTGAGCACTGGTCGGGTTGATGTCTGTTTGAACGTCGCTAGTGTTGAATTTGAAAGTCAGGATGTAAGAAGCGATGAATTACTTCAACAATCTGAACAAGCTATGCGTTATGCAAAATTGAAAAATCTGGACCATGTTTTATATGGAAAAGATATTGGAAAATTTGTTGAACGAGAAGTTGAAATATCTAAACAACTATTCTCAGCACTACACAAAAATGAAATATGTGTCAATTATCAACTGCAAGTCGATGCGAAAACAGAGCAACCCGTCGGTGTTGAAGCTCTCGTTCGCTGGCAGAATTCACATCTTGGTTCAGTCGGCCCCGACGAATTTATCCCTATCGCTGAACGAACAGGTCTTATATATGATATTGGACTATTTGTGATGAAAACTGCCTTCAGAGATGCTCAGAAATTGAATGGCTTAACTGTTTCAGTAAATGTATCGCCTGTTCAGTTACTTAACCCAAATTTTGCTGAAGTAGTAGAAACTGCAATTATTGAAACAAACATGGACCCTAAACTCGTTCTGTTAGAAATAACAGAAAACCTCATAGAGAGTGAAATCGATTATGTAATGGGCAATATTAGTCGTTTGATTGATATTGGTATTAGGTTTTCAATTGATGATTTTGGTAAAGGGTTTTCTTCTCTTTCTTATCTAACCAGATTGCCGGTGCATGAGCTAAAAATAGATCGTAGCTATATCAATGGTATGGAAAAGGACAAAAAGTATCTTGGAGTTGTTCAAGCTACTTTGACTTTTGCAGCAATATCTAAAGTAAAAGTGGTTGCAGAAGGTGTAGAAACTACAAATCAGAAAAATATGCTTATGGAAATGAATTGCGATTATCTTCAAGGATATTTATTTCATAAACCAGAGCCATTCAATTCTATTCTTTATAAGGTCAAAGAACATCATGAAAAGTATCAATAGAATAATATTTAACAACATTCTGATATTTTTTTCTGTCTCTGTATTTTGTGTTATTGTACAAAAAGCAACCTTTTTATTGGAAGATGAGGAAGAGTTATTTAGATATAATATTTATAAAATAAAAAACATAACAAGTGTTATTTATAAATTGTCAGATGATCTAAGTTTACTCTCGTCATTATACCTATCGACAGGTGATAAAAAATACAAGGAAATTTATTCTGAAGTACTAGGGATAAAACATGGAGATAAGCCATTTCCAAACAACTACTTTTCTTTTTTAAATAAACGCTTTTCATCAAATATGACAAGAGATGATTTTAAAGAAATAGTAAATTTCCAGGAATATATTAGTGATCTTTATGACGAAAAGTACCAATATGAATCCAAAGTATTTCTAGAGGTTAAAAGATTATTGGATGTTTTGGAAGATATAGAAATGAAATCTATTCATAACTTTGACCATGGACTTCCCGATAAAGCTAACGAATATTTGAAGTCTAATTATTATACTGGGATAAAATTACAGTTATCGGAAAAATTATTTAAACTTGAGAGTAATGCAAATAATCGTCTATTGATAAGTGCCGAAAAAACAAAACAATGGCAAATTACATTAAGAATATTAGTTCTATTTTCAGTTGTTTTCCTATTTTTCTATATAGGTTTTACTGCTTATAGACATCAGAAAAATATAAGAACTTATATTTCTAGATTGGAAGGATGGATAGACCAAATATCAGACGGTGTTTATGATTTGAATTTTTCAAACTCTACGTTCAAAGAATTCTCTGGCATTAAAGATAAACTAAAAACATTGGCGGAAAAAACGGAAAGTTTAGTTAATAAGATAAATGCACAGGCAGAAACGGATTCATTGACTAATCTTCCTAATCGCCGTTCTCTGATCAATTTCTTAAAAGGTAAAAAATATGACGTTTCTCGTTATAATGCCAAGTGTAGTGTTGTACTTATTGATATAGATAAATTTTAAATCAATTAATGATAATTATGGTCATCCGATAGGTGATTTGGTTTTGAAAAATTTTGCTAACTTAATAAATAAACATACTAGGAATTCAGATTTTATTTCTAGGTTTGGTGGTGAGGAATTTATGATTGTCGCCACGAATACAGATGCTAATTCGGCCTTTTTATTGGCCAATAAACTTCGTGAAAAAGTAGAAAAAGAAGTCGTAAAAATTAATGATGATAAAGAATTAAAATACACCATTAGCTGTGGTGTTGCTTGTTTAACCCCTAATTTAACGTTGGCAGATCTATATAAAAATGCAGATAGTGCCTTATATGAAGCAAAATCGTCCGGTCGAAATAACGTAAAAATCTATATAATGTGAGATTTTTTAAAATCACATATATAATTATTAAAAGTTTAGTAGAGGTTGTTATGTTGAATAAAATTAAAAAAGTTTCGTATAAAATATACATTATAATATTTTGTACTTCATTAGCAACTTTAGTTGTTTCAGGTGTTGCATTATACTCAATAGGAATAATTAACAGTGACTTTAATATGTTTAAGGTAGTCAACAATAACTCGGTGAATGCAAGCCAAGTTCAAAAAGATTTGTTGAATGCTAGAGTGTATGCGCTTTCGTTTCACAATACAGGTAATCAAACGGATTATAGACATGCTGTGGACCGCCTGGACAGTGCTTACCATCGTATTAGTACTAAACCTTCAAAGAATATTGAAGTCAATGTGAATAATAATCTTAATGAAGTTTTAAGTGATATTAAAAGTTATAAAAATCAGTTGTTACAAGTTAAGAATATCACGGGGAAAGGGAGTGATATTGAAGCGTCAAACAAGTCATTAATGATACGTTTGCAAAGTGGTATTAATAACTTTAGAAATTCCATACCAGATGAAAATGGCCCATTATTAAAGGATGTTGTGGAAACTGAGTATAAGTTTAGTATCGTAAGACAGTATGCAACGGAATATCTGGTTTATCATAGCGAAGAGGCTTTTAATAATTACAAAAATTCTTTTAATGAATTGCAGTTTTCAATTGATTATCTTGATGAAGAATACCCAGGGTTGAAGCACGAAAAGATAAAAAGCGATATTAAACTATTTGATGGAAATGTTCGTAGAATTTATGATTTCACCAAAGAAAAGAATGCATTGTGGTATGAATCTCTTCCCAAGCTTGGAGCTTCTATTACCGAGAAATTGGATAATGTACAGAATAATGCTGTTAAAAATCAGAATACTTTGTCAGAAGAAATCTCTGATATTGCAGGCAAATCTATTTTAGCCGTATTTGTTGCGTGGGCTGTTTGCTGTCCACTTGTTTTGATCGTCTGTCATTGGGTGACTCGTAGCGTTGTTGAACCGATTAAATCGACGCAAAACATTATTGAGCGAATGTCTAACGGTGAGCTTCACACTTCCCTGCCTGTCGATGGTGCTGATGAAATCGCGCAAATGTGCCGATCTTTAGGGAAAATGGAACAGAAATTTTTCTATACTGTAGAAGAGATTAATCAAAACTGTAATATGTTAGCGTCAGCCTCAGAGCAATTGGCCGCTATTAGTCAGGAAGTGCTTAACAGTTCTTTGACTCAGCAGCAGCAAACTGATCAGGTCGCTACCGCTATGAATGAAATGTCCGTCGCGATTAACGAAGTGGCCAGTGGCGCAAACGCAGCATCTCAAGAAACAGAGACGGTTACCCTAGAGGCTAACAACGGCATAGTGACGATGTCATCGTCAATGGAAAAGATCAGTGTATTAGCGGAGAAAATGGGTACATTGAGTTCGGACATTTTAACTTTGCACGCTGACACGGAGCAAGTCAGCGGCATTATGAATATTATTCAACATATCGCAAAACAGACTAATCTATTGGCGCTTAACGCTGCGATTGAAGCAGCAAGAGCTGGTGAGCAAGGACGTGGATTTGCTGTGGTTGCTGATGAAGTTCGCCAATTAGCTCTGCAAACGGAAGAGGCCGTAGAGCAAATAGACAGTCAAATCTCCACGTTACAACAAAATACCACTCAAGTGGTGGAATCAATTAATGATAGCCAAAGAATACTAAAAGATACGGTAAAACAATCTGAGTCAGCAAATGTCGCTTTCTCGACAATAGGCACAAGCGTTTCTCATACTAATGATTTAAATACCCAAATAGCGGCTTCAACAATAGAGCAGAGTGCGACAGCGGATATGATAAGCGAAAGTATCACTATCGTAAGAGACAAAATCGATCAGAGCGTTGAAATGGTTTCGGACTGTAATCAAGCCTCGCAACAGCTAGCGAAAATGTCAGTAACGTTATCTCAACTGATGAGTTTCTTTAAATTGGTGCGATGAACTTGAAAAGGTGATGCTTTAAGCGATAGCCAGACCTGACTTTGTTTGTGATTAAACTGATACTTTGATATTAGAGCCAGTCAGGTCAAACATATTATATATAGATGAATCATAAATTCGAAGATACGAGATTTATATTGTCATTGTGAATATTTAAGTGCGTATTTCACTTCTTGTGGTTATATTACTAATTATCGAAATTACGATAGTTTAATATCAAAACAAAGTGTTTTTTTGAATGATAAGCTCTTTTAAAATGTAGGCACTTTTATCAATAGGTGACCCTATGTCTACATCATTCAAAAAACTAACATTGCCCTTAGCTATATCATGTTGTTTCATCGCATCGAGTTATTCTTATGCAACTCCAACCGTTGAAGCTACATCAACCGTAGGGCAAGAACTTCAAACATCTAATGCTCCTCAATATCAAAATATAGATCTGAATCGACGTTATAATAACGGTGTTCTTTTTGAAAATGAGTCCAATCTATTTTGGGGGGAAGGAAAAAGAATAAAAGTTTTATCAAAAACCGGAGATTCTCTAGCGTTTAAAAAAGAATCAGAATTTGTTCATCCAGCGTTAACGAAACATAGCCGTAAGATGGATCAAGCTGTATTAAAAATTGATAATAATATTTATATGGCTTACGGATTCGGTATGGATAATCCTGTCATGATTGAAGGCGATGATGGCATTATCATTGTCGACCCTGGTGAATCAGTTCAGATGGCTCAAGCAGCTAAAGAGCAATTTGATAAAATTACTAATAAACCCGTTAAAGCAATCATTTATACACACAATCATATCGACCATATCTCTGGAGTCAGAGCGTGGACTACAGATGAAGAAGTGGCTAAGGGCAACGTTAAGATTATTGCACAAGCGGGTCTCACTGAAGCTGTTGCAAACTGGTCTTCTAACCTAGGAACATTACTTGGACAGCGAACCTCGTACACAGGGGCAAAGCATGTCCCAGAAGGTGAACATGGTACAGTCAACGATGGGCTTGGCGCTCGATTCATGCAAGGTGACATATCCTTTATTGAGCCGAATACTTTGGTCGGAGCCAATGAAACTCTAGATATCACAGTTTCTGGTATAAAGATGCAAATTGTTAATATCCCATCTGAAACTAAAGATGAAATTGTCGTTTACTTGCCTGAGCAAAAAGTGTTACACGCGGCAGAAGTTCTACAGGGCGAAAACTTCCCGAATCTACATACCATACGTGGTACAAAATTCCGTGACCCATCGGTATGGTTCAAAGGTATTGATGTTATGCGTCAATTTGATTCAGAAGTGATGATAAATTCACACGGACGTCCTGTTGAAGGGAAAGAAGCTGTGTCTAATATTTTAACTGCTTATCGCGATGCGATTCAGTTTACTCATGATCAAACGATACGTTATATGAATAAGGGGCTGACTCCAGATGAATTGGTTGAAGTGGTTAAGTTACCTAAACATTTAGCTGAACATCCTTGGTTAGGTGAGTATTATGGAACGGTTGCACACTCAGTTCGTCAAATTTATGTTGGCTATTTAGGTTTCTATGAAGCAGACCCATGGCAATTGGAACCAATGGAATATGAGCAACGGGCAAAAGCATTTGTTGAAATTATGGGTGGGCGAGACAACATCCTGAGAACTGCAAACGCAGCGATCGATGCAAAAAACTACACTTTTGCTGCCGAAATTCTCTCATATCCAATTACCGTTAATAAAAATGACGTTGAAGCTCGTGAATTGAAAGCAAAGGCTTATAAAGCATGGGCGTCGCAACAAGTTAATATAAACTGGCGTAACTGGGCACTTAATGCTGCAGCTGAATTGGAAAATAATCGAGATTTTTCAAACATGATCAGTTTTTCTTCTATTGATGTTTTAACCGCGTTACCAACGAAACAAATTTTCGATGTAATGACATCAACATTGATTGCGGAAGACACGCTAGATGTGAATATGATGCTGACATACAATTTCTCTGACACCAATGAATCCATTACCATTGAAATTCGTAACGGTGTAGCAGAGCTTCATGAGAACGCAGTTCAAGGTGCAGATGTAACGATTGATACAACTCGTGAGGTGTTGAATCAAATTTTAGTCTTAGGTAGTAATGCACAGAAAACTATCGGTGAAAATTTGGAATCAGGAAAGCTTAAATTTACCAAAGGCAATATTCAAAGTTTTGGGAAATTTATGAGCTACTTTGATAAATCTTTATCTCCAGAAAATCTCATGTTAATCGTTCGCTAATAAACAGCTAAAGGGGCATTTTATGCCCCTTTAGTTTAGATAATCATTATGTATAAATATATTTTATTTCTTAGTTTAGTTCTATCTTCATTTATGTCTTACTCTTGTGGGTTACATCAAAATACAGGATTTAATTTAATTACAGAACCTGGATCATTAGAAGTATTTCAAAATGTCATAGACGCCAGACGAGATAATTTGCTATTAAATAAAGGCAAACCGGATCAGTTTTTATTATATACAATTAAAGCCAAGTTTGATGAATCGCAAGAAGATAAACTGGATTTTGTTCTATTTGAGGCAGTAAAAGGTCATTATAGTGATTTTAAATATACTGATAATCATATGACTGTTACTGGAAAAAATAAAATGCCTGAAAAGGATGAGCTGATGCTGATTACTGAACTCGATGTTTTGGATGCTTTGGCATCAGGGGTAATAGACTGGGAGCAGGCGACTCAACATTCTTTAATTAAACTTGTTGGTCCGCAAAATAAAAAAGCTATGATGAATGAGTGGTTCAGCAAGTTGTTTTAATATACTTCGCTGAGTCTTAGGAAGTTGATATTTTTTAAAAATAGATTAAGATTTTACTTTGTCATATGAAATGTTGAATATATATGAAAAATGAAATTCCTAATCTCAACATGCTAGTGGTTTTTTCAGCAGTAATGGAGCATGGTACTTTAACGAAAGCGGCTGAGCATTTAAGGACGAATCAATCAACGATAAGTTCGTCTCTCGCACGGCTCAAGCAAGAGACAGATCAAGAGCTGTTTATTCGTTCTGGGCGTAGAGTCAGTCCAACAGCATATTCATATGAACTTTATAAAAAAATAAAAGATCCAATAAAACAGTTAAACAGTGTTTTTTATTCTCTCGACTCTTTTGACCCAGATAAAACCGAGCGCAAGTTCGTCATTTCTTCGCCTGAACACTTACACTGGTTCTGTATGAATGTTCAATCGAATTGGGGTAAGCCTAACCTCTCGCTTGAAATATATGAACAACCCGATACAGAATACAAATTGCAACAAGATCTATTAGAACAACGTTATGATATGATCATTGATATTGTTGTCCCTAATAGCAGCTCAATACAAAGCATTCCACTGTTTGAAAGCGACTTTGTTGTTGTGTGTCGAGCTAATCATCCAAGAATTCATAAAAGTATTAGCGAAATGCAATATATGCAAGAGCGTCATATAGTCTTAGAAAGAAAACGTAATGAATCTTATGGTCTTTCTCATTATAGTTCTATTGATTTGACGAACCGAGATATTGCATATCACGGTCATTCTTTATATGGAAACATGATATTAAGTAGTCAATCTGATTATATCACAGTAGTACCGATTTCAATGGCAATGCAATTTAAAGATAGTTTGGGGTTGCAGATATTAAAACCACCTTTTGAACATAAGCCGATTTTAAATCATCTAATTTGGTTACCTAAATTTAATAA
>NZ_JBKEBW010000030.1:0-43671 GCF_047973365.1 Vibrio sp.
CGCGAGCAGGGTTTAAAGAGAGCGGCATGTATATGCAAAAACACAAAGTCGGTTGCTTACCAGTCATAGCTAAATGAGTGGTCGTCGGGTTTATTTCCGATATCGCTTTTGTCTCGATTGCGGTGAGCCTTATTGAGTTACAAGAAGAAGTTGAACCTGAAGAAATCGAAGATGATCTATAACGATCCGGCATTATCATAGTATTTATAAAAAGATTAGTATTTATACAAAGGTTAGTATTGGCTAGTATTAACCTTTTACCTCCCCTCATTTCAAATAATCATCCGTACCGATCCAACATCAGCGCCGCAGTTTATTGGCTAGCATTTTATTGGCGAGCTCTGTCTCATACCATCCTAGGTAAAAAAGTGATCAGATTGAACATCGGGGAACAGCGAATGGGCATCTAACACAAACACGCATAAACCCTTCCATGGGGCTCCGCTGAGCCATCCTTGGCTCAGAGGGTTTGCTTATCAATGCCCATTCACTGATCAGAAAGTTTTCCAGACTGGTATGAGTTAATCGTACTTGCAACTCAAACTTCCAAGTAATCTTTCTCCTTGCTCAGCAGGGAGAAAGCAGCAACTCCGTGGTTAAACTTGGTATAGATTTGAAGCTCAGAGAGTATTTGAGTAAGATCCACGCACCATGAATTAGCGAGAACTCAGCGTGGCAAAGCGTACTCCAGTTATCCAAATTACTTCTTACGGCATTTATAGCCATTGGGATGCAAAATCCAAAGACCTACCAAAGATCAAAGAATTCACTCAGCAGGTCACCGCCGAAGAAGGTGTGGAGTTTGGTTTCACCATCAATATAAAAAAAGCCAAAGGAAAGTTGCTTGAGTTTTGTATCTATCACCCGGGCATCATCAACAAAAAAGGCAAAGTGCTTGAGCCTTTTGATGGTGAAGTATACGTGCGCAGTGACGATTGGAACTTCTACTTAGGTGACACCGTACAGTTGCTATGCCCGATTAACGGGCTGGAAAGTAACTTAGGCGAGTGGCGTATGGTGATGGAAATGGAAGGCAAAACCATCGCTGAGAAGAAATTTAAAGTCGTGGCGCGTGATGAAGGTCAGTTCTGGAAGCATAGAGGCTTTTGATAGTTATTTGTGTATTTTTCGTCATAAGATGACTATCATTTCGCATCAATAACTACGACAGGAAGTCATCAAGAATGCTGTCAGCAATGATCATCAAGCGTGGCGATATCGATAGAATCGCGACACGTTCAATGTTTTTCGGTGCCGGTTTCATTACCGCAGCTTGGGCAGCCATTATTCCATTTGTGAAAACCAACGTTCAAATCAGCGATGGCGTCATGGGGTTGCTGCTTCTCTGCCTTGGCATTGGCGCGTTAGTTGGTATGCCCGCAGCTGGTTTTTATACCAGTAAGTACGGCTGTAAGCGTGTTTTGCTAATCTCAGTGGTGGGCTTTTCACTGCTGTTTCCGACACTGCTGTTTGCCAACTCGATCGTGACTTTGTCAATGTTGCTGATCTGCTTTGGCATGTGTCTTGGCATCACTGACTGTACGATGAACATTCAAGCCGTGATTGTTGAAAAAGAGGCAAACAAACCTCTTATGTCGGGTTTCCATGGTTTCTACAGCTTAGGTGGCATGACTGGCGCAATCGTACTCACCTCAATATTGTCCGCAGGTTTCGCTGTTTCACTCGCCTGCTTACTGACATCACTGTTCGTTTTGTTGCTTTTGACTGTCAATAAGCCCGGTTTGCGCTCTGACACCTCACAAGAGCAAGGTCCTTACTTTGCTATCCCAAAAGGTTCGGTATTTTTCATTGGTGTGGTCTGTTTTGTGTTTTTCTTATCCGAAGGCACAGTGCTCGATTGGAGCGGTATCTTTCTAAGTGAATATCGAGACATTCCGGCCACTTCTGCGGGAATGGGTGTAGCGTGCTTCTCCGTTGCTATGACAATTGGTCGCCTGTTGGGAGATAAAGCGGTCAGCAAGATCGGCGCAAAAAGAATGATCGTGTTGGGTTCATCGGTAGCGATCATAGGATTTCTGGTCAGCTTGTCGTTTAATCACTGGCAAAGTGCATTAGTCGGTTATGCACTCATTGGTATTGGTTGCTCCAATATTGTTCCCATCATGTTTTCTGCTACCGGCAAACAAACTGCTATGCCAGAATCTCTGGCGGTGACCGCCGTTTCTACCGTCGGTTATGTGGGCGTTTTAGCCGGACCTGCCCTGATAGGTTTTGGCGCAGAGATTTATGGTCTTATTAATGCGCTTTATGTTGTCGTGGGACTGATTTTCATCGCGGTATTATTGAGCTTTAAGATCAGAGTGTAGAAAACTGATAAAAGCCACAGTCTATCGTAAGACTGTGGCTTTTGTTTTAACAACATGAGTAATAAGGTCGCTTAATTCGAAAGATTACCAAGTGTAGTTTAACGAAGCGTTAAACGAGCGACCTGCATTGTAATAATCTGCAGTGCCAGAACCAACGACATATTGTTTATCCGTCAAGTTGTGAACATTAACTGATAGGCTGGCAGATTTAGAAATACGGTAGGCGAAAGCGGCATCAAACAGTGTCGCGGCTTCACTTTTAGATGTGTTTGCTGCGTCAAAATAGTAACTGCCTACATAACGCGCACCTAAGCCAAAATCCATGGTCTGATTCGGTAATGTGTAGTATCCCCATAAGGACGCAGAATGGTGCGGTATATTCGCAAACTCGTTACCTTCAGGAATATCGTCAGAACGAACAACTTCAGTATCCATATAAGAATAGCCACCAGTCAGACTTAGATCATCGGTTAGCTCTGCTTTCATTTCCAGATCAAGACCTTTAACTCTGGTTTCACCCGCATACTGAGAAAAAGTACCATTCGGATTAACAACCGTAATGGATACATTGTTCTTCTCTAAATCATAAATAGCAGCAGAGAACAGCGCATTGATAGATGAAGGCGAATACTTCACACCCAGTTCAATCTGGTCACCACGCTCAGGTTCAATGTTCACATTATCACCCGGTGATGGCGGAGCGACTGATTCAGACTGGCTGATATAGGTTGACCACTCTTGATTGACTTTATATGTAAATGCAGCACGCAGAGATATCTCTGAAAAATCGCCGCTAGAACTTTGACCAAGTTGATAATCGTCTTTAGTCAGATCGATGTAATCATAGCGAGCACCAACAGTCAGAATATAACGATCATTCAGCGATAGGTTCTGCTGAACAAAGGCAGACTCAATGGTATAGTCCTGCTCATAATCTGCGTATGTCGATAAGCTCGTTGGTGCACCGCTATAGACCGGATTAGCGACATCGATACTCGTTGCTCCCGCATAAGCTGATAGGTTGTCACTCGTTGCATCACGATATTCCAAACCTGCAAGCGTACTGCTGTCGAGATGTTTAAAGCTAACATCGTACTGAAGAATCGTGTTGGCAATCAGCTCTTTTGCGGATGAATCAGAGGCCATATAACCACGGTCAACTTCCGTTCCAGATCCAGTTCTTGTGTCAGAAATATAAACATATCGATATTCATCTTTTACATCGCTATAACGTAAGTTCCCGCTTAACTTAAGACGATTAGTAAAATAATGAGAAAGCTGAGCAGTTATATTTGTACGCTCGACATCATGCTGATTAAAATCAGGTTCACCGTAAAAGCTGCTTCGATCATATTCTCTATCTTTAGGGTAACCGCCACTGTTTGGTGTACTATCGCGTTTCAAATAATCCACGATTAATGTCGCCGTTGTGTCGACTGAGGGCTGCCAACTCAACCCGCCCATAATAAGTTGAGAGTTATCTTTTGAATAGTCGTATTCGAGATCGCTGTCTTTAACTTTAGCGGTGAAACGATAAGCAACAGTGTCATCAGTATTTAACGTATCACCAAAATCCAGTCCGATTTCTTTGTTGTCGAAAGAACCATAAGACACATAAGTATTACCAAACTGTTCAAATTTAGGTCTTTTGCTTACAAAGTTAATTGAGCCACCAGGATCCGCAGGACCAAATAGTGTTGAGTTACCTCCACGAATAACTTCTACCCTTTCATAAGCATAAGGATCTTCTCGAACACCACGCATAGAGCCAACTGTCATACCATCTCGATACGTTGTTGCGTTATATCCGCGCATTTGAATGTAATCATTACGGTCATCGGTTTCATAATAACCAGTGACCAAACCCGGAGAATACTGCAAAATTTCTTCTGTTGTGGTGGCGTTACGCTGGTTGATCTCTTTTTCCGTGATCACCGAAACTAACGCTGGCGTATCATGCACGTTGGTTGCAACCTTGCCGCCAACCCACAGTTCTTCAGCAACCGTAGTATCGGCATCACTTGCCATTGGCTGTCCGTAAACCGTAATGGTGTTTACGCGATAAGTTTGGTCTTGTTGAACACTATCTTGAGCTTCTGCATAACCAGAACCTGAATAAGAAAGAACAGGAACGAAACAAAGGAGTAATTGCATCGCACTCCTACGTTCCTTACCACTTCTAATATTTTCCATTTTTAATAATCCTATACTGCTAATTTTTATTGTTATCTCTTACTATTGATAATGCAAACGATAATGGTTACCATTTGTAATTTAAATTGATATATAGTTATCAACCGATGCCGAGAGAGAAATCATCGAATGGAGTTACGCCACCTCAAATATTTTTTAGCCGTCGCTGAAACACAAAATATTCGTTTAGCAGCGCAGAAAGTACATGTCACTCAGCCAGCGATATCAAGAAAAATCAAAGAATTAGAAACAGAATTGGGCGTACTATTGTTTGACCGTTTACCTAAGGGATTACGTCTAAACCGCGCCGGGAAGATCTATCAAAAACAGCTAGGAGCCGTCATCCGACAAATTGATGATGCCAATGAGCGCGTTCGACAGTTTAGTCATACGGAATATGGTTCTCTTGCTTTAGGTGCCCATGACTTTGTACTGTGGGAAGGGCAGATTAATCAATGCATTAATCAGTTTCGCCATGATAATAATGATGTTGAACTGGAAGTGTATTCAGATACCCCAATAGTGCTGCAAAAGCGACTTGAGCTAGACCAAATTGACGGCGCTTTTCTGTATCATTTCGCTGAGTTGTCTTCGGAATACTCAGTACACCCTATCGCACAGGACAAGTTAGTACTGGCTTATCCTACCAGTTGGGGAAAAACCATAGCGCCCTCCACTTCGATTGAAGAGCTCAATCTTTTGCCTTCAGTCCGCTTGCCGAGAAGCGTTGATCCTTACTACTACGACTGGCAGGAAATACTGTTCAATGCAATAGGCTGGGCACCAGAAGTGACCCAGTGGGCGCATGGTGAAAGCACAATGTTGGGATTAGTGGCAGCGGGCAATGGGGTGGCTATTGTCAATGAACGGCACTTTAGCCGACCATCGAATATGCTTTGTTATACTCCGCTGGATGTATTACCCCACACATCACCACTAAACTTTGTGTATAAAAATACTTCTGATAATCCGGCTCTGATGGAGTTTTTGCAGCTACTCTCTAAGTAACTGTTGTCTTTGACGTATCCGTTATTTCAGCTTGTGCCGACCGATTGGAATCATCATTGGAATGTTGGAAACCGGATCAATGATGATGTGGTTGTTTAAACCAAATACCGCCTGAATAGTCTCACGGGTCAGCACAGTTGACGGCTGACCATGAGCATGAACCAGTCCGTTGATCATCGCCAGCAGATAGTCTGAATAGCGAGCCGCTAAGTTAAGATCATGCAGAACCATCACGATAGTGATCCCACGCTGTAGATTCAGATCCACCAGCAAATCCAACACTTCCACTTGATGCGCCACATCTAAAAATGTCGTCGGCTCATCAAGCAACAAGATATCCGTCTCCTGCGCTAACGCCATGGCAATCCACACACGCTGACGCTGCCCGCCTGACAGCTCATCAACTTCTCTATCTATTAGGTCAGTCAGTTTTGTCACTTCTAAGGCATTAGCGACCGCTTGGTCATCTTTACTGTTCCAACGAGACATTAAGCCGTGATGTGGATGACGCCCACGACTGACAAGATCACCGACAGTGATCCCTTCTGGCGCAATCGGAGACTGAGGTAATAAACCTAATGTGCGCGCCAACGTTCTCGTTGGGCTTTTATGTACCGATTTTCCATCAAGCAACACTTGCCCATGAGAAGGTGTTAACAATCGGGATAAAGTTTTTAACAGTGTGGATTTGCCGCAAGCATTTGCCCCGACAATTGAAGTAATTTTTCCGGGAGCAATCTTAAGCGAGAGATCTTTTACTATGGTTTTTTCTCCATAACCAGCAGACAACTGCTCTACCACAAGTTCATGAGCTTTGGTCACAGCGCTCCCCCTTTACGATTAACGCGAATAATTAAATAAATAAGATATGGAGCACCCAACGCACCCGTGATAACCCCAACCGGATAGCGGCTTGGAAGAACAAATTGTCCGATGTAATCCCCAGCCAACACCAGTATCGCACCAACTAGCGCAGCAGGAATAAGCAGAGTCCCGTTTGAGCCGACAATACGGGCTGCGATAGGTCCGGAAAGAAACGCCACGAAAGCGATAGGACCAGTGACAGCGGTCGCCACTGCAATTAACCCCACCGCACAGACAATAACAGTGACACGAGTAAAGGTGACGTTAACACCCAGCGCCGCAGCAGTATCGTCCCCCATGCGTAATGCTTCTAACGGCTTGGATTGACTCAGCAATAAGCCACCGAAGATAACCAGTGACGCCAACAACGACACACTTTGATCCAGTTGTACTGAATTGACACTTCCGGTTAACCAACGCATCGCCTCTTGTAAATCCCACGATGAGGCTTGCGACAAAAGGTACGCAATATAGCTTTCAATCATGGCAGAAACGCCGATGCCGACCAAAATCAAACGTGTGCCCGCCACACCATTTTTGTATGACAGACCATACACCGTCAGTGCAACAGCCAACCCCGCCACAATGGAGAAAACTGCAACGGCAGAGCCATCCATATTAAGCACAATAATGGCGAACACAGCGGCAGCGCTAGCGCCTGAGCTCACACCTACGATATCAGGGCTGGCTAACGGGTTACGTAGCATGGTTTGAAATGCGACACCCGCCAAGCCGAAACTCATTCCAACCAGTAAGGAAATTATCGCTCTCGGTAATCGCAAATGACCAACGGTAAAACTCGCACCGGGAATATTCTCGCCCTGTAATACCTGCCAGACAATAGATGGAGAGGTATAAGATTGCCCTAAAATCAGGGTTAAACACCAAGCGGACAGCGCCAAAATGGTTAAGCCAACCATGATCAACGTCCAGCGTCGCATACGGTGTTGACGCGCTGTTTTCACTCGTTGTAAAAGAAGTAACTCAGCGGACATCATAATTCCCTAACTCGCTGACGACGCACTATCCAGATAAAAAATGGTGCGCCAATAAAAGCCGTCACGACACCAACCGATAACTCACTTGGACGGGAAATGATTCGCCCAACAATGTCAGCTAGCAATAGCAAACTCGCGCCAGTCACCGCAGAGAAAGGCAACAGCCAGCGATGATCAACACCCACCAAAAGGCGGCAGAAATGCGGCACAACTAAACCGACAAAGCCGATGGGCCCACAAATTGCCGTTGTCGCACCACAGAGCAAAATAGCGCCAAGTCCTGCCGCACTTCGAGCCAGAACCACATTCTCACCCAAGCCAGCAGCGAGGTCGTCACCTAATGCCAAACTGTTTAATTTTCGCGCGGTTAACGCGGTAATCACTAAACCAACGATCAAAAAAGGCAGTACAAGTACGATGGTCTCAAATGTCGCCCCACCGACACCACCTATCTGCCAAGAACGCGCACCACCGGCAATATCATTGCGTGGTAACACAACCGCAATAGTAAAACAGGACAAAGCTGCTGACGTTGCCGCGCCAGCTAACGCTAACTTAAGCGGTGTTGCACCACCTCGCCCCATGGAACCAATAGTGTAAACAAATGCGGCAGTCAGCGCTGATCCTAGAATTGCCATCCAGACATAGGTTTGAATTTGATTCATGCCAAACCAAGCCAAGCCGATCACCACAAAGAATGAAGCGCCAATATTGACACCAAGAATGCCGGGATCAGCAAGTGGATTGCGAGTAACCCCCTGCATCACAGCGCCCACTAAACCTAAAGAAGCGCCAGCAATCACTGCCAATACGGTACGTGGAATACGCATAGCCACTGCGGCTTCACCTACGGTATCTAAGTTGCCTTGAACCGCACTGAAAATTTCAGTCCACGAGACTTCTCGCGTGCCTAACGCGACGGAAAGCAAGCACAAAAAGAACAAGACGATAAGTAAAGCAACAAGAGTCAACGAGCGTGAAACCTCAATCCCCCACAGCGAAAACTGATGGCTTTTGCAAATAGACATACTCATTGCGCTTTGCGTGCTGCCGCCGCTAACGCCTCAAGATAATCATCCAACACCCAAGAGATGGATAACGGCGTTGGATTGGCAGCAGTGGCTAACGACCCACCGCCTAACATCACTATCGAACCCCGCTTAACTGCGTTCATTTTCGACATCAGCGGATTGTTCTCAAGAGGTTTCAATAATTCTTCACCACCGTAGGTAACAAAGATATCGACATCGTTAAACACGTCGATTTGCTCAATACTGGCTTCACCAGAAAATTGCCCTGAACGACTCAAATCGCGAATGCTTTGTGATGAGACAAGATTTAAGTCACTGAAGAATTTCACTCGTGTATCGTTGCCCGTATAAAAGTGAATCACACTCAGATCCGTCGGATCTAAGTGGGTAATAAACATGGCTGATTTGCCTTTAAGTTCTGGATATTTTGCCGC
This sequence comes from Vibrio sp., assembly GCF_047973365.1. Lineage (GTDB taxonomy): Bacteria > Pseudomonadota > Gammaproteobacteria > Enterobacterales > Vibrionaceae > Vibrio. The sequence goes on from NZ_JBKEBW010000030.1 coordinate 8,856, forward strand.
TCGCGATGCGATGTCTTGTTCAATACTGGCAATCAAACGGTCACCTTGTTTCGCCATCCCCATACCCGCGCTATTAATACGGATCATACTTCTCCAATCTGTAGACCAAGGTGCATTAGGGTATGCCACTACTGGTGCAATCATACTCAGCGTTTCGTAATCGGAACGACTCAAACCAGAATACGCCGCAAGAATCACATCCGGTTGCGTCGCGGCAACCGCTTCAAAATCGATACCATCACCTTCATCGAATAGCGTTGGCGTTTGTGCGCCCAGTGCATCTAGCCGTGCTTTCACCCAAGGCAGAACGCCATCACCATCATCATCACCGAATTTCGCGGCAGCAAAACCAACCGGTACTACGCCCAACGCAAGAGGTACTTCATGATTAGCCCAAGCGACTGTCGCAACGCGCACTGGCTTTTGCTTGATGGTGGTGACACCAAAAGCATGCTGAATTTTAATGGGATAGGTAACGTTATCGTCTGCCCAACTGATTGTGGAGGTTAAACAGAAAAGTAAAACGGTAAAAACGGCTTTGAGTTTCAACATACAATTGGCTTCGGTTTTGGCTTCGACTTTATAACAGCGCCATCTCATCGAGATGAAATTTGACTCTGTCCTATGAGTTAGAACATGATAATGCAAACTAATATCAAATGATACTAGGTATCATTTACAAATAGTTTATGACTGATAACCAATACGAAACTATAAAAGCAAGAGAAAGTATACAATGACTCAAATATCAACACTGGAAGAATTAAGAGAGCTCTATAGCACACCTCACCCACTGGCTGTGGCGAAAGACATTAAGCACATTGACCAGCATACTCGCACTTTTATTGAAAACAGCAGACTGTTTTTTCTCTCGTCTACTCATCAAGATGGATTTTTAGATCTTTCTCCCCGCGGCGGTGACGCAGGCTTTGTCAAAGTATTGGATGAAAAAACACTGGCATTCCCTGACAGCCCGGGCAATAACCGTTTAGATACCTTAACGAACCTTATCACCAACCCCAAAGTCGGCTTGCTGTTTATTGTTGCTGGCATCGAAGATGTCGTGCGAGTAAAAGGTACCGCGTCTATTCATCTTGATGACGAGATTCGAGAACTCTGTCTTGACGGCAAAACTAAGCCAAAATTAGTGGTTAAAGTCACTGTTGACTCTCTGCTGTTCCACTGCCCTAAAGCGTTAATGAAGTCCAAAATCTGGAACAATGAATCCTTTGTAGAACGAGAGTTCCTGCCTTCTCTGCTTAAGATTATTCAAGATCAGCAAGTCGAGAAAGAACAGCGCGGTGACTAACCGTTCTGTTCGCTCTATGAATTTTGTTCGCTCTATGGCTGATTAGCTTATAGCAAGTAATCAGCCACATTTACCGGATCTATCTGCTCAGGCTCTAAAAACTCTTTGGCGTAATCCATATAGACACCTGAGTTAAGAAACAAGGCGAATAGATCCGCATCAATATGCTTGTCCTTTACCATAAAGCTCATAATTTTTAGTGACTCTGACAATGTCTTCGCTTTTTTGTATGGACGATCTGCGCTAGTCAAAGCTTCAAAAATGTCCGCAATCGCCATCGCTTTGCCCGCAAGAGGGATATCATTTTGCTCGAGTCCCTGCGGATAGCCTTTTCCATCCAATTTTTCATGATGGCTCCCAGCTATAAGTGGGATATTTTTTAAGTTGTTTGGGAACGGTAATGACTCCAGCATCATTATAGTTTCTATAATGTGGTCGTTAATGATAAATCGCTCTTCATCATTGAGTGTGCCGCGCTCAATGCTAAGGTTATAAACCTCACCTTGATCATTCTTGTACTGCCGAGGTTGCAAGTGGAAACGTGCATCACGAGTTTTATTGTTTTCCCAGGGGATATGATGTGACGCTTTATCCGACAACAAAGACTCGGTGACTGGCAACTCACTGGATTCATCACGATATCGTTTCAACTCTTCATATCCGAGACCTAATGTTGAATCCAGAGTGCGTTGCCATGTTTTGCCAGCAATCGTTTGAATACGCTGTTTGTACTCGTCACTTAGAAATTCATTACCTTCATTCATTTGAGCGATAAAGGCAAAATCGTCATCCAACTGACGCCATATTTCCTTCACTTTTTCTTTTTGATCAGCCGCCAGTTCACCAAAAGCCTGCTGATAAACTTCGATTTCAGCATCTCTTTTCAGCACCTCAAAACGGGTTCTGACTTCATGAATACGGTTATAAATGGTTTCCAGTTTGGTCGCTTTATCCACGACATACTCTGGTGTTGTTACTTTGCCACAATCATGAAGCCACGATGCGATATGCAGAGCTTCCTGGTCATCGGCCGTCAGTGAATAATCCCTAAACGGTAGTAAATCAGATTTAGCCGCAGCGCCAACTAAGCGCTCCGTTAAAACAGGCACACGTTGACAGTGATTCCCTGTGTAAGGCGACTTGGTATCGATAGCACCTGCAATCACTTTAATGAAAGCTTCTAATAGTTCCTTTTGCTCTCTTAGATGCTTTTTGCTTTCAATCGCCAGTGAGGTATAACCGGTTAACACCAAAGTTAACGGTAAGGTTTCGTTCAATATCGACTGTTTCTGCTCATTAAGATACGCAAGATTTAAACAGCCAATACACTTTCCATCTCGGTTATACAGCGGCACCATCATCCACCAGACTTCTTCTGGCAAACGCAGCTTTTTCGCAAATTCAACAGCGTTTTCGTAAATCAGATACTCTTGATTGGTTACCTCTGAATACATCTGGCTTACTTTTTCATTACCATCGAGGTAGGCAAGTGAGACATCATTTTTGTCTTTGGTTTTGCCATCCCAATAAATGTGAGCCTCTAAACGATCGTGTTTTGGATTCCAGATCGATAGAAAAGCACTTTGTGCTTGAGTGACCTTAACCAAGCCTTCACTAAGAACAGACTGAATTTTCAGTGAATCTTTTTGTTTCGAGATGGTTCTCGTCATTTCAAAGAAGTTACGAATGGTAACGTTCATACCCTTTAATGCTTTGTTAAGCTCAACAATTTCTTTAATACGACTGGTTTTATAATTCGGGGCATCAAACTTGAAGTGACTGATATCTTGTGCATTTTTGGTCGCTAAGCGAATCGGACGACTAATAAATTGCGCCATAATGTAAACAATCGGTAGCACAAGCAAAGCCAGAATAAATGCCGTCGCTATCGAGTCATGTCGAATTGTCGCGGCCTTGTCTAACAATTCGACTTCTTTGATAGCAAAAAGCAGATAAAAGTCTTTATCGCCTATTTTGGCTACCGGAAACACTTGACCGAACCACTTTTCACCTTTAATTATTTCGGTTCTCAAACCTTTTCCCACCAAACTTTCATCCAAAATGACCTGTCTAATATTTGGAAAAGGTAATTGGTCAATAGTTTCTAACTCACTTAGCGAGATACGATGATGATTGCCCTCACTGAAGGCATAAATATATCGTTGGTTTTTCTCAAATAGCAATCGAGTGGAAGGATGATCCTTAGTATTACCAGCTAGCACATTCGAGACGCTAGACAACAGTATTTCAGCAGCAATGACAGTCCCGCTTTCCGCTTTCTTTTGTACCGTGACTCCGATTTGTTGCTGAACTTGGAAAAACCTTGGTCTTGCTAAACTGATTTCATTGTTTTTTGCCTCTTTGTACCAAGTTTCTTCGCGCGCATCTAACCCATAATTAGCGATAATTTGTGAGCCAAGTACTTTTCCTTGTGCGGAAAAAAAGAACAATGTTGCGAAACCCTTTTCATAAGAAGACATAACACCAAATTGCTCGGCATCTTTTGGTACAGGAACATCTTTCATCCACGGAGATTGGGTGTTTTTGAAAACCGCGAGGACATCCCCGTTACCATATCCGACAAAATAAGCGTTCACACTCGATTGGGTATGTAATAATTTTTGCAAAATAGCGATATAAGAGATTCTATCGTCTTCAAAATTTTTGTTAGCAAGCGAGGTCAGTTCTAAGGTGCTAATCGCATTCATGGCAGGCTGAAAAACGTTTTCGAAATCACTTTTTGTCGTCGTCGCTATTTGTTCAAACAGTGACTGGTTGGCTTCGAAGATGATGTTGTCGATACCTTTAGAAGAGGCCCAAATTTGCAGTAAACAAGAACCCGCGACCACACTAACAAACATCACCGATAAATGAATGTGAAGTGGCATAACCAATCTCGAATACCACCGTTTCTCAGTCTTCTTCATGACAACTTTCCTTAGTACAACATTTTGTAAAGATAGACTATTTCTACTTCTCACAAGTAGGAATTATCTCATCAGTGAACGGATTAATATGGTACAGTTCGCAGCACAACTACATTTGTGCGGTCATTAAACGTCTAAACACCATGCTAAACCCTAAGCTGATTACTTTACTCCCTGATTTAGCAACATTTATCTTAATTGTAAATGAAGGAAACTTTACCGCGGCTGCTCACAAGTTAGGCGTTACACCTTCAGCATTAAGTAAACTGATTACTCGTCTGGAGCAAGCTTTGTCTGTGAAGTTGTTTGAACGCACGACGAGGAAACTCACCATCACGCAGGCTGGGCAGAAAATTTATGACCAGTGTTTGGTGATGATGAACGCGGCGCAGCAAGCCGTGGAGCTGTCAAGTTCAGACCATACTGACGCGGCGGGTACGTTAACCATCGCAGCGCCAGAGGCTTTTCTGAACTCGGTGTTACAGCCACTCGTCGTCCCATTTCTCAAACAATACCCAGAGATCAAGCTCAGACTCAGAGCGGCTGACGGTGAAATTGATCTGTTCAAACACAATGTAGACGTGGCGTTTAAGCTGACTGATAAACCGGACGAAAACTTGGTACTCAAGGAACTGGCCAAAACCAATCTGGTGTTGTGTGCCAGTTCTGAATATCTCAAACAAAGAGGGATACCAAAACACCCAACGGATTTGTCGAACCACGATTGTCTCTATCTTGCTGAAACCGAGCATGATCATATTTGGAGTTTTCTCAAAGACGACGAATTTCACACCGTGGCAGTAACTGGGCGTTTCGCGGTTAACCAATCACAGATACGATTGAACGGTACAAAAAACGGTTTGGGTATTGGAATATTCCATGACTTTGTCGTCCAAGATGCGATAGCCAATGGCGAAGTGGTCCAACTGTTGCAAGAGTGGACAATCAAAAGTAACTACCACGGCGCGATTGCGATGCAATATGCTCAAACCAAGTATATGCCTGCGCGCTTGAGAGTTTTCATCGACTACGCACTTGAACATCTGCGCCCAAAACTCAACCGTTAACATGATACGAGGACACCATGCTAAAACGAATTCATCATGCTGCGATTATTTGTTCTGACTATCCTCGCTCAAAAGCCTTTTATGTGGATGTTCTCGGGTTAAAAGTCATTGCTGAGAATTACCGAGAAACCCGCCGTTCTTACAAACTTGATTTGGCTTTGCCTGACGGCTCGCAAATTGAGTTATTTTCATTTCCCGACGCACCTGTAAGACCAAGCTATCCAGAAGCTCAAGGTCTACGCCATCTGGCATTTTGTGTGGATGATGTCGCGGCGGCAAAACAAAAGCTTGAGCAGCAAGGAATTACGGTAGAACCGATTCGAGTGGATGAATTTACTGGCAAACAGTACACCTTTTTCGCTGATCCTGATGGCTTGCCACTAGAGCTGTATCAAAGTGAATAGCGGTTACCAGTAAATTGACGACACTTTTAACCCTATCTTTTATCTTAAATATCAGTGGGCTGTTGTTTGACTTTGCTTAAATCTGCGTCAAAACTTTATGCAATGGAAATTGGATTACTGAGAAAGTTATGTCAGATGAAAGCCCGCTGTGGATACCTAGTGAAGAGAGAGTTCAAACTTCGAACCTTCAACAGTTTATCCAACATATCAATATGCAAGGTGAAGCGGTTGAAAGCTATCAACAACTCCATCAATGGTCTGTGGCTGATAAGAAAAAATTCTGGCTCGAAATCTGGCAGTTCTGCGATGTAATTGGTTTTTGTGGCAATTGCATCTACGGTGAAGGTATTGCACGTTGGCAACAGTTTCTACCCGCGCGAGACACCATTTGGTTCCCGCAAGCCCAACTCAATTACGCTGAGAATCTGCTTTCTTACGCTTTCCAAAAACCCGAAGGCATTGCTATCTGGTTCAAAAATGAAAGTGGGCAAACGAAAAAGCTCTCGTGGCAACAACTTAGCGATCAGGTTTCCGTTGTTCAGCAATGGCTGACGCAAAACGGTGTCATGAAAGGCGATGTCGTGGCGGCATGTCTGCCTCATATGCCTGAAACTGTGGTGGCAATGCTGGCAACAACAAGTTTAGGCGCTATCTGGGCTTCCACCTCACCATCCGATGATGTGACAGAGACAATCGCTAAATTTGAACAGATTCAACCTAAGATCTTGTTCTGCTGCAACGGATACAGTTTCAACGGTTCAAATCATCTGATGGAAGAGCACAACTCCAAAATTGTTCAATCCATTGAAAGTATTGAAAACACCTGTCAAATTGAGTACTTACAGCAGCGTGAATACAGCGTCAATTTCAACGACACGTTTTCAGATTGGCAGTCACTCCTTTCCAGCTACCTTCCTCGTGGACTCACTTATGAGCGCATTGGTTTTAACGATCCACTATTTGTTCTCTTCTCTGATGAGACCTCGTTCTCTAATACGAAAACGGTTGTTGGTGATCACCAGCCAACAACGGCAGAACCGACGCCGCCAAGATGTATCACCCACAGTGTCGGCGGTACTGTACTCAACCACTTAAAAGAGCATCAATTGCATTGCGACATCCAACCCGATGAGCGAATTTTAGTTAACACAGAATGTGACTCAATGATGTGGAACTGGCACATCTCCGCACTAGCAAGTGGCGCAACATTAGTCATTTACGACGGATGCCCACTCTACCCACAGCCGAGTGCATTGTGGGAACTCATCCAAGAAGCGGAAGTGACGCTATTAGCTACCCCAGCGAGCTACTTACAAACTCTAGAGAAAAAAGCCTTTGCGCCCGGCAATTTTTATTCTTTAGCATCACTCAAAACTTTATGTTCAACAGGTGAAATGCTCGATGCAGAGCAATTTGATTACATCTACCATCAAGTGAAGCCCGATTTACATCTTTCGGTAATGTCGGCAGATTCCACCATCCTTGGAAATTTTGTCATCGGCAATCCGATTTCGCCAGTGTACAGCGGAGAGTGCCAAGGCGCGGCACTAGGACTGGATATCGATGTGATTGGCACAGATGGTCAGCCAGTGTCATGTGCCGTTGGCGAACTCGTTTGTAAAAACAGCTTCCCTAATCAGCCTATCGGGTTTTGGCATGACGATGGCGAGCAATACCATCTCGCATTTTGGAACAATAACGATGGTTTCTGGCATCAGAGCAGCCAAGTCGAAAGAACTCGTCATGGCGGAATACGCTGTTATGGCTTGAACAAATCCTAATAGTAATACCGTGCTAGAAATTTCCGATCAGTGAATGGGTATCGATAAACATACCCGCTGAGCCAAGAATGGTTCAGCGGAGCCCCATGGAAGGACGCCCTTATTTTTGCAGAACAACCAATAACGTATTGCGGTTATCAGAACGAGGAAGCAGTTCAACGCTTCCTCCATGCAATTTGGCAATATCTCTGGTAATCGACATTCCAAGCCCAGCGCCGTCACCTTTCTCCGTGTTAGCACGATAAAAGTTATCAAACATTTTTTCACGCGTTTGCGCTGAAATGTCTTTCCCCGTATCGCAGACAAAGACTTTTACTGTCTCTTCTTGTTCGTCCAGTCTGATATTGATTTGCGAGCCGTCGCCAGAATAGCGCATGGCATTATCGAGAAGATTGGTGAGCAAAATTCGAAGTAATGCTTCATCACCTGGAACTTCAACATCACCACCTTCAAAAGAGACATCTTGTTGACGCTTAAGAGCCAGAGGAACACGCTCTGCAATCACAGACTGACAAAGTTTAGTAAGGTCAGTAACGCAGAACTGCATCTCATGAATGCTCTCTACTTTTGCCAGAGTTAAAAGTTGGTGAATCATGCGATCGGTTCTATCGATACCTTGCAGGATATTGTTTAAATCCGATTTCAATTGTTGCTCGTTTTGACTCATCATGGCGTTTTCAGCGTTAAGACGCAGTATGGTTAACGGTGTTTTCAGCTCATGAGCCGCCATTCGGGTAAAACGCTTCTCGCGCTGCCAGGCTTGATCAAGTTCGCTGAGCAGAGCGTTAAGTGCAGACACCAATGGTGATAATTCCTGAGTCGGATTCGCAACATAAATACTGTCTAACTTATTAGCATTGCGCTGAGCAATCGCCAGTTTAAGCTCTGATATTGGTTTAAAATGTTTATCAATGAGCAGCACCATAACCAGCGCCAAACACGGGATAAGGATCAACTGAGGTAAAGCTGTTGACAATGCCAGTTCATAGATCATTTCATCACGAATCGACTCCTTTTCAGCAACAAAAATATATTCGTGCTTAGTATTCATCGTATTCGGAAGTGGTAGCTGGAAATATCGCCAAGACTCATTTTGCACATCCATGTAGCCAAATCCAGCGTATTTAGCATCATGCTTCAGGTCTTCGATTTCAGGAATGGAACTCCAAATCAGTTCACCGGCAATATAGAATTGGACGAGAATGTTCTGTTCATAAGGATGACCAAAAGGTGTTGGGTCATCATCATTCTTGGCTTGTAAAGCAATGCGGTTCATCCAGTTATCAAATAACTCACGCGTGTGATCAGACAGGAATGGTTGTTCTGAAATAGGCATACTTAGAAGCAACATTTTAGCCGACTGACCTAGACGAGCATCATACACTTCTTCAATTTCATGTCGTGACGAAGAGAAGCTAAATATCAGAGAAATCAATATCAACACAGTACTGAGCAGAACCGTTGATATGGTTAACCGTTTCTTGATGGAGAAAGTTGCTGCCATTTTATTTTTCAATGATATACCCCACGCCACGGATATTTTTAATCAGGTTATTGGGTACCTTTTTGCGCAAATTATGAATGTGCACTTCAATCGCATTATCACTGGCACCTTCATCCCAACCGTGTAACGATTGTTGCAGTTGATCTTTACTGAGTACTCTTCCTGCATGTGTCATTAAAGCGGTGAGCAGTTTAAACTCGTTATTGGTTAACTTTAGCCTATTACCATCAAATTCAACCGCTTGCTCCGCTAAAGAGAGCGAAAGCTGCCCAACAACAATGCGTTCGTCACAATATCCTGATTGACGACGGATCAATACTCGCAATCGCGCCATCAATTCTTCCAGTGCGAATGGCTTAACGAGGTAATCATCTGCACCGCCATCTAAGCCTTTAACTCTGTCTTCGATATCGTCCCGTGCAGTGAGTATCAGTACTGGTAAGGTAAAACCCGCACGACGCAGGTTGCGCAGAACCACCAGCCCATCAATGTCCGGCAACGTCAGATCCAAAATCACCGCGGAGAATTGCTCTGTTCGCATCGCAATTTCTACACCACCGCCTCTATCTACCCAATCAACGGTATAACCATGGCGACTTAGCGAAGTCACCATGGATTGTCCTAGTAATGCATCATCTTCAACTAACAGCAACCGCATGGTTATTGGAGTTCTCCTAATAATTTCGCTATTTCCCGCTGACGTCCTTGATCGGCAAGCGCGCGGTCAGGGCGGGACGGAGCCTTCTGTGCTTTGGTTAGATATTGAATGGCTTCTTTTTTTCGCCCACCTTGCGCTAAGAAATCGGCGTAAAAGTAGTTAGGATCAATGCCATCTGGGTTAATGTCTAACGCTTTACGCAGCATCTTTTCTGCCATCTCATCGTCACCAAATCCAATTGGCCACCCCGGTACTTTGTAGTATAGCGAACCCAAACTGGTATACGCTGAACCACTTAACGTTTCTGGAGCCTTGTCAATTACTTGCTCCAAAAGTGCTTTTGCTTCTTTGACCAAAGAGAGTGCCCCTAAACCACCATCAGCTCCTGCAAGCGACGACTTGTTGATTGTTAGCCAAACTTTCAACTCTTGGCGGGTTGGTTCTTGCTTCAATGCTTCTTCGTTGCGCTTAACCAAGTTTTCTAAGCAGTAAATCTGGTTATCTATATCTTTCGACTCATACTGACAGACTGCCCACTTATTCTGAATCGTGATTAACGGATCCGCTCCCACAGCAAAAGCGGATGTCGTGGCAGTAAAACAAATAGTAGCAGCTAAAGTTGATAATAAAACTTTCATAATTTGTCCCTCAGTTACTTGCCATGCACTTGATTAATAAAGTGATGAATAGTGTCTTGTTGTTTGCGAATAGAGCTGGAAACCACAGCAGGAAAAATTTGGTTGATGCGAGCAAATAACTTTTCTGGCCAACCAATCCAACGTGCCGCCTGCTCTTTTTCTAATATGTCGATCACATGCTTTGCCACCACGCTAGGTGAATCGCTTTTATTGCCAAGCTGCTGATTCATCTGATTGACAAGCCGGTCATTTAGAGCGGTATCTGTCGCCCGGGGCGCAAGATAAAGCGTGCGAATACCCGAACCATCAAGCTCTCTGTCTAATGCCTCACTAAAGCGCTGCAAACCTGACTTTGCCGCACAGTAAGTGGTATAACCGGGAAAACCAATCGAGCCAAATGTCGAACCTACATTAAGAATGATGCCCGGAAGGTTAATCCATGCTAGAGCGGATTGACTCAGTAACATGGGAACCAACAAGTTCAAGCGCATTTCGAGCTCAATGGAGGTAGCATTTCTCTGCGCAAGAAAACTGAACTGGTTACAGCCAGCATTGTTGATCACAACATCGATACGCTGCCCCTTGAAAGAAAGGTTTGCACAGGTTTGTTTGACCTGTTCAAGCCCGGCATCAGTCGACAGATCGGCAGCCAAAATTTCATGCTGATGCGAAAATGCTAAGCTCTCTTTCAGGGCTTGCAGCTTATTGCTATTTCGCGCCACTAAAAGCAGTTTCGCACCTTTAGCTTCGAGTGCTTTCGCCACTTCTTTGCCGATGCCACCCGAGGCACCCGTTAGCAGTACGCGTTTATCTTGCAATTGCATAATCGTTCCTTAAGCCGCATTCTTCAGCGTAACTGGAGTAAGATCTTGCAACATTTGTCCATAAAGCTGGTACACCATGTTCGCAGAATCGATGATCGCCGCTTGGTCTTGTTGGTCGGTAATTTTGTTCATCAAACTCTCAAACAGTTGGATATGGTCTTGGTCCAATACGCTGTGTGAGGTTAGATAGCTCATTGCGCTGTCGGGTAGATTCAGAGTTTGTTTCACCAAAGCCGCCACTTGCCCACCGACGCCAACACTTGTGCCTTCCAACACCCAAACCATGCCAAAAAATGCCATAGGATTGCCACGGTCAATTTGGTGGTATAAATACGCCGTCATTAGCTCGATAGCAGAGCCAACGCGACCATTACCTTTGTTCTCTCTCACCGCATCAGCATTCGCGCCACAGGCTTTAATGTCATTTAAGATCCATTCATGATGACCTTTCTCTTCCTCGATATATTCACCGATAGCCTGACGCAACCATTCGTATTTCTCAGGTAAACGACCACCGCAAGCCATCAAAAGTGGAACCGTATGTTTCACATGATGGAATGCCTGAGTGAGAAAACTAACGTAGGTATCGAGGTCAATTTCACCGCGGGCACAAGCGGCAAAAATAGGAGCTTGTAGCATCTGCTGTTGAGCGACTTGAGTTTCTTTTTTAAGGGTTGCAAAAAATGTAGTCATGGCTTTTTCCTCATCATTCTAATAATCAAATTCATTAATAAAGCTGTTGTTTTATTCTTGGATTGACGTGACGGTTCGCGAAATCTCGTCGTCAGCGTTGCTCAACATCCACTGTTCAAATCGGCTGCGAATGGGACGACCGTTACTAGTAAAAAAACCGGGGAGAGTGCGTAATCCATATGCTGTGATTAACGTTTTTATTCGCGCATAGTCAGGCAAACGTTGATTCAGTTGCATTATTGCCGCCACAAGCTGCTCAATATTCTGACTCTCCACTATGGCGGTCAGAGAGTTTTCGCCATCCCCCACCAGCACCATGCCATACAACTCAATGAATGCTTGCGCTTCTGATTCCACCCACTCAGGCGATATATTTCGTCCAAATGCGGTGATGATTTGGTTCTTCTTACGACCGTCGATGACGAGGAAGCCTTCTTCATCCAAATGGCCCAAATCACCCGTGGCATACCATCCTTGTTCAAATGGCTGATCGATATACCCCAGAGCAACACAGCCAGAAACATAGATTTCACCATCATTGGCAACTTTTACAGTAACGTGAGGCAGTGGCTTACCGCTGGTACCGGCTTTATAAGCAGACGGCGTGTTCAAGCTGACGACAGAAGCGTTTTCAGAAAGTCCATAGCCTTCATAGGCCGGAATGCCCAAGCTGTGCGCCATTTCCAACAGTTGCCGAGAAACACGAGCACCGCCAACGGCGACAAATGCTAAGTTGCGAGCAATAGAAGGCATCGCTTTGACAACGTCAATCAACGCCATTAACAGTGCAGGAGTCAGCACCAAGCTATTCGGCAAGTACTCCGCCAATGCCAAGGCAAATTGAGATGAGTTAAATGAACTTGAACCCATCAGCCCTACTTGTGCACCTGCTAGCACGACTGACGTAGCGCCTAAAATCAGAGGTACGTAGATACCCGTAATGTTTTCTAAAAGAGTAGAAAGAGGCAAAAGCACCAGATGCGTTTCGCATCTCACTTCGGTTGCTATGGTGTCTGTCAAAGATCGACTAACTTTGGATAGCTGATTTTGACTCAAACAAACACCTTTTGGATGGCCGGTCGAGCCAGAAGTAAAGGTGATTTTCGCAGTATGTGGCAGCAGTGGCTTAACACCTTCAACTGAGCGTTTCCAGATGCTTAGATCTTCAACTTCACCGACCATTTCCATTTCAGATGAAGCGGTTTTCGCCCAACTATGCCAGTTTCCCAGCAATAGGTCGGCACCAGACTGTTGCAAAATATGCGTCACTTGCTCTGTGGTGAAAAACAGAGGAACCGGTACGATAGGAATATCCGCATATAAAGCAGCAAGGTCGGCAATCACCCAATCAAGGCTATTTTCGGCACGCAGAGCGATACACCTAGGCGAATATTGAATAAGCTGCTCAGCAGTTTCACGAACTCTCACCAGCAGGTTCTGATAGGAGATCTCTTCAAACTCACCAACAAAGGCAATTTTATTTGGCGTATCCATGGAGTGGCGAATCAGCGATTCAATAATAATGTTCATAAAACACCTCCACGAGCGCGCAACGCTTTCTCAGCGAACAAAGATTCTAAGTGAGCCAATCCATGTTTTAAGTTACCCGCAACAATACGCGGTTGGTGCTGGTAATAATTCCCCCATGTGTAAGTTGCATCAGGAATTCGCGAAGGGTCTGCTTCGGCCAAAACGGTTGTTTCTAAACCAAGGCGAGACATCATGGCATAAAGCGGATCAGTCGCCGTGAAAATGCATCATTCATAGCCGCTTTCCACCAGCTTTTGAGTCATCAACAGGAAATGAAGTGTAGAGAAACCTTTGGAAAATGAGGCGAGCTGACCGAACTCAATCAGTCTACGACGGTCAATTGTACGTTCAAATACTTGGCTTAAAATCGAATCCGCTGACACATCTAAATATTGTTCTAAAAATAAAGGCTCATCGCTGGCAACGCGAAAGCCACATAGAGAACGGATCTCTCCGTTTTCCAATAAAGCCATAAACGTTGGCATAAAAGTGTTTAAGTGAGCATCAAATGCTAATGAATAACGCTGAGCAATATAGCTTTCAATATCACCACGTCGTGGATGAAAGCGATCGATAATCTCAAGTTTAAATGGATGAGATAGAAAGAAATCTGCCATATAAGAAGCCCTCACTACTTGCTATAGAGAGAGCTTAAAGAAGCAAACTTAAGAGAAACTTAAGGACAGCTTAAAAGTAGCATTTTTATTCAACCTACTTTAGGCACAAGATGAAAAACCAGCACAACAGCAAAAAAATGCCGCTGTCAGAGCGGCATTGATTCATTATTTGATCATCTGGTCGATTATTCTTCGTCTGCTTTCGGCGCAACTTTTTTCTTAGGAATGAATACGTTGTCGCCAACAGCCACGTTTTGATAGAAGCTCTTATCACGTTTAACTGGCTTTTTCGCCACTTTCTTTGTTTGCGACTTAACGCTTTTGTTCGCTTGTCCGTCAGATTTTCGAACAGGCTGTCTTGGTTTAAGACCTTTGAATTTACCGGTTAAACCTTCTAGTTCGTCGAACTGAATATCTTGTTGCAAGAAGGCTTCGACACGCTTGAAACTATCCCAGTCTTTAGGACCAACAAGAGAGAGCGCATCACCTTTGTTACCCGCACGACCGGTACGACCAACACGATGCACATATTCTTCGGTGTGTTTTGGCATGTCAAAGTTGATAACGTGAGTGACGTTAGCGATATCCAAACCACGTGATGCTACGTCAGTCGTCACCAAAATCTTGAACACTGTGCGCTCAAACTGACTCATAATGGTATTGCGTTGTGCTTGGTTTAGACTTCCGCTCAGAGCCACCGCTTTCAGCTTTTTCTCGTTCAGTTTTTCGGTCAGACGCTCAGTGTCAGCACGAGTTGCGGTAAAAATAATGACCTGACGGTAGTCCGCATCGTTTAACACACGCTCGAGTAGCGCCTCTTTGTGATCGAGGTGATCACATAAGTAGAAACGTTGACGAATATCTTTGTGCTGCTCGTTAGAAACCCCTACCGAAATACGACGAGGATCATTGAGCATTTCCGCAGCGATATCATTAACTTCAGCGTGATCTAGCGTAGCAGAGAACATCAAAGTCTGACGACGGCGATGTTTCGCAGCTTTATGAATATGACGAAGTTGAGGCGCAAAACCTAAATCCAACATACGGTCCGCTTCATCAAGGATCAGTGTATCCACACCATCTAAAAACAATGAACGGTGCTCAAGGTGATCCGCTAAACGTCCTGGCGTTGCCACAATAAAACGTGGATGACGGCTTAACGCTTTTACTTGGTCATTAAAGTTTTCACCACCGGTAATGAGCGTACCTGTGTAGCTTAAACCACCTAACATCACACGTAGTTCACCATAAACTTGCTTTGCCAGCTCACGAGTGGGCAGCAGGATAATGGCACGAGGATCTTTTGCTGAGAAAGCCTTTGTTTTTAAAGCTTTATGCAGAGTAGGAAGCAAAAAGGCTAATGTCTTACCGGAACCCGTTTTAGAAGAAGCCAATACATCTTTTCCTGCAATAGCAACAGGGATAGCGATCTTCTGGATTTCGGTCGCTTGTTTGAAATCGTAGTGAGCTAGGTTTTTCAATAAGCGATTATCTAAGCCTAAATCTTTAAACTGCAAAGGATTCTCCAAATCAGTGGGGTAGCCGAACACATGCGGCTAAATGGTCAAAATCAAAGCGCAGTATAATACCGCGAATAGTGCGCTAATAGATAGAGATCACAGAAAATATTCTCTTGCTAACACTTAAATAGTATATGCACTAAAGTCAAAATTGGTGCTAAAGTAATTCTTAGCTGTAAGAATTCACACAATTATTTGATTCATTGACATTATTTTGGATTATTTTGACTTTCACCAATTAGGCGAAGTGTAAAATAGTGGCTACACTATAACTCGTCACTATATGGGCAAGAATGTATAGGGCGTTCTGATATTTACATAAAATCAAGGAGTTCATATGAACAAGATGTTAATCGCGGCGGCAGCGTCTTCTGTATTATTACTAGCAGGTTGTGCATCAGGTCCAGACGAAGCAACAACAGCAAAATTGGACGAACTAAACAGCCAAGTTAGCCAACTTAACGACGAAGTTGCAACACTTAAGAGTGAGCACGCTGCACTAGATTCAAAAGCAACTGCAGCATCTGATTCTGCAATGGCAGCGCAAGAAGAAGCGGCACGTGCAAATGAGCGTATCGACAACATCGCTCAGTCTTATACTAAATAACACCCCAACCCAACTGTCCGCAGATGAGTTTTTCTAAGCCTCCTAGTTCCTCTATGGAAAATGGAGGCTTAATTTTTTCGCAATTACTGACTTGGATCGTTCACCTTTGACTAGCAACTCTTGGCAAAACACTAAAGTAAGAACCCTGAGATAACGTATGAAAGTGATCATTCTTCACGGACTGTACATGCACGGTATTGCGATGTTGCCACTTAGCCAACGTCTTGAGAAACTGGGCTACGAAAGTCAAGTCGTGAGCTATAACACGGTGGCGATTGATGAAAACAAAGTGTTTTCAGCCATTGATAAAGCCCTCGATCACAAGCAAGTCAATATTCTTGTCGGACACAGTTTAGGCGGAGTGGTGATCAAACGATATCTCGCTTCACGCAAACCCGATGTGCGCCTTATTTCCCATGTCGTCGCCTTGGGTTCTCCGATAAACGGTGCTTCTATTGTGGGCAAAATTCAACAGATGGGTCTGGGAGTGTTATTAGGAAATTCAGCGAAGTTTGGCCTGCAAAAACACGAAGATAAGTGGGAGTTCCCACAAAAACTGGGGAGCTTAGCGGGCACTATTCCCATTGGCGTACGTTCATTATTAATGGGGAGAGACGCGGCGCATTCCGATGGAACCGTCACCGTCGAAGAAACCAAAATTTCGGGAATGACGGCACACCATTTGGTACGAAACACTCACACCAGTTTGATTTACAGCTCAGGCGTTGCAGAACAGATCGATCACTTCATACGCTATGATAATTTCGCGCAGGAAAAAGCCCAGAGACCTCTCTCTTGAGCTTGGCAGTGAAATGATTTGATTAAGCAGCGATACCAAAACCGTAGGCATCAAGCGCTAAAATTTCGAGATCAATAGCGCGATGCAACACTTCACCGATTTCATCATCGTAGCTTGTACCGAGGATACAAGGCAGAGGAAGATAATGATCCGGCGTAGGATGGTTGAACCTTGCATGAGGCGCCTGGTTTACGTAGTCCAACAAGGCACTAATATTGCCTGACGCTAGTTGCTCACTCACCCATCCCGTGAACTGATTCACTTTCTCTACTCTATGTGGGTCTTGAGCTGGCGCAAAGATTTCACGCAAGTTATGGCTAATACCACCAGAGCCGACAAACAACACACCTTCTTCACGAAGTGGACGTAACCAACGACCAATTTCATAGTGAGAAACCGCATCCATATAGCTATTAATAGACACCTGAATGATCGGCACATTTTTTTGTGGATACATGTATAGCATGGGTATCCAAGCACCGTGATCCAAACCTTGCGTCGAATCCAGTTGGGCACTTATACCGGCATCTTGCAGTAATTTCGCTGCTTTTTGCGCCAATTCTGGCGCACCTTTCGCTGAGTAGTCGATATCATAAAGCGGTTTAGGGAATCCATAGAAGTCATGGATGGTTCCTAAGCTATGTCCGCTGGTGATCGTCACTGGACCCCGACGGTCATAGTGTGCTGAAAAAATCACGATGGCTTGAGGCTGTAGAAATTTTTCACTGAGCTTGTTAAAAAATTCTGTGGTTTGCGAATGTTCGAGCGCCATCATTGGAGAACCATGTGATAAGAACAATGCTGGCATACGTTGAGTTGATTTCATTTTACTTCTCCTGATTCGGCGGCTTTCGTTTTTAGTGTTAATACTATGTCTGGCTTAACACTATGTCTGTCCTAACACTATGCTGGCTTAAATCTAAGCTCGCCTTGACAATGTCGCTTAATATACCTATCAACTCAGGCGTGATAAAATAGCGTAGTGTTGCTTAATTATAAACGTGGTATTGCTAATATAGGCAGAAGTTAATATGGACAAAATAGTCGCGATGAGAGCTTTCACGACCGTTGTATCGGAAGGAAGCTTCATTAAAGCCGCTGATAAGCTAGAGCTGTCACCACAATTGATCAGTAAATATGTCGCTCAGCTTGAAGATAATTTAAAAATACGGCTGCTCAACCGAACCACGCGCCGTGTCAATCTCACCGAAGCAGGTCAAGCGTATTTCGATCGCTGTCACCAAGTATTAATAGATATTGATGACATGGAAAATGCCATTTCGAATTTGCATGCCCAAGTGTCAGGTACCCTGCGGATCAGTGCGCCGATGTCGTTTGGCGTTTATCACTTAGCTAGCCCTATCGAAAAATTCCAAACTCAGTTTCCTGAAATTAAAGTCGAACTGTTTTTGACTGACCGCAAAGTCGATCTTCTTGAAGAAGGGGTTGATATTGCACTACGTATCGGACATCTCAAAGACTCGGCGCTTGTAGCGAAAAAGATTACGCCAATCAATCTCTGTGTGTGTGCGGCGCCAGGTTATTGGCATAAACACGGCAGGCCAACTAACTTTGATCAGTTGTGTCAGCTTAACTACCTGCGCTTTTCTTACTCAGATCTGAGAAATCTTTTTACGCATTGGCCGAAGCACTTATCGCTACACGATTTTCGTAGTGATTTCGCCAGCAACAACGGCGATGTCATTGTCAAAACGGCGACGTTAGGCCGTGGCTACGCTATTCAGCCCACTTTTTTGACCGGTTCCGCGATAGCCGACGGAGAGTTAGAGGTTCTAGAGAACTTTCCAATCGAACCGCTTGGGCTTTATGCGCTTTATAATCACAGAGAATTTCTTGCATCCAAAGTCAGACACTTTATCGACTTTTTATCGAGCTTCTATGGCGAGCAACCCTATTGGGATAGCTATTAATGGACGGCTGTTTGAACACGGTTCATTCCTTTCTGAACTCATCGCCCATGCTTCAACGAGATCACTGTTAAATAAAAATAACTGTGATTTTAATCACACCTATTTACTTAGCACGCTAAGTAAATAAGAGTTAATCATGGTACATGACATAGCAAGCCTCAAAGAATTGTCTCTCGCTGAGCAACTAGCTCGCGTATCACGCCTTTGGAAAATGGTGGCAGATCGCGAGTTAGCTCCGCTTGGCCTTACACACCCACGCTGGACTGCCCTATGGAAACTAAGACGTCTGGGTGACAATGTAAGCCAGAAGAGTCTCGCTGAAGCGCTTGAAATTGAATTGCCATCATTAATGCGCACTTTAAATCAATTAGAAGAGCAATCGCTCATCACTCGTTATAGCTGTAAAAGTGACAAACGCGCTCGAATCGTAAGATTAACCGACGACGGGAAATCTCTGCTCAAACAGATGGAACAAAAAATCGTCGAAGTGCGCAGCCAGTTGTTGGTCAACATCAGTGATGAAGAGATAAAAGTGTTTTCATCGATACTCGAGCGAGTTTCACATAACGCGCTTGATTCACTTAGTCAAAAGTCAGAAACCTTAGAATAAAAGAGAAGTAAAAAATCATGACCCCAGATCAAAAATTCGCTCGCTGGATTAAATACTCCTGCTTCGGGTTTGTCTTTGTGTTCGCCTATTTTCTTGTTGCGGACCTTGCGATGCCATTGACACCTCAAGCAATGGCAACCCGTGTTGTCACAAAAATTGCTCCTCAAGTAGGTGGTCAAATAGCTAACGTCTATGTCAATAATAACCAGGTCGTACACAAAGGTGATGTTCTGTTTGAAATTAACCCAGAGACTTACCAACTCGCGGTTGAACAGGCTGAGCTTAATCTCCAACAAGTAATGCAAAACAACGATCAATTAGACGCATCCATCGCCGCTGCACAAGCAGATTTGAAAGCGAGCATTATCGTTGCAGAACAAAAGCACCGCGAAGCAAACCGACTTAATACTCTTTTTCTTCGTAACGGCACCTCACAACAGTTAAAAGATGATGCACAAAGTGCGGCTATTGCGGCTCAGGCAAATGTATCAGCGGCACAGGCTCGCTTGAAGCAGTTGCAAGTCAATCGCGGTGACGTGGGTGATAGCAACGTCAGTGTTCGCGTGGCACAGAATCAGTTAGACAAAGCTAAGTTAAACCTTTCGTACACCCAAGTGGTTGCCGAACATGATGGTATTGTCACTAACCTGCAACTGGAAAACGGTACTTATGCAAATGCCGGTAGTCCGCTCATCGCTCTCGTCGCTGATGAAGTGGATGTGATTGCTGATTTCCGTGAAAAAAGCTTACGCCACTTTGCATCAGACAGCCGTGCCTTAGTTGCTTTCGATAGCAAACCAGGACAAGTATTTGAAGCTCAACTCAGTACATTAGACGCAGGTGTGAGCGCAGGTCAGTTCGCCGCTGACGGTAGTCTGGCGACGCCAACCACGTCTAGCCGCTGGGTTCGCGATGCACAACGTATGCGTGTCCATTTAGCAATTGATAATAAGTTGGTAGAAAAGTTACCTTCTGGCGCTCGTGCCACGGTACAACTGATCCCAGAAAACTCACTGTTTGCATCACTAGCGAAAGCACAAATTCACTTTCTTAGTACCCTCCACTATATCTATTAATTAGGAGGAGGCATGAGATTATGGGATCATCCACTGTCTGCGAACGACCTCAGACAGTGCCTGCGTATTGCTACTGGTGCAACTCTTGGTTTTACCATCAGTAAGATCTTTAACTGGGATAACGGCGTATTTTTCACCGTCACACCCATGCTGCTTTTGGGTATGGTACCAGTGATGAATGCGCATGCGGCACGTCAGTTGGTTGCGGCTGCGGTTGTATGTGGTTTAGAAATTGGCATTTTGGGCGGGTTGTTCGGTGCTCATCCGGGTATGATGACCATCATTGCTTTTGGTTTGTTCTTGGTGAAATTTGCCTGTATGTCAAAGGGCAGCCTGTTTCTGTTTGGCGCAAACAGCGTTATTAGTTTGAGTATTATGCTGCACTTTGCCAGCTACCCAACGACAGATATCAACAACTTGGTTTTCACTAACTTATTGGCTAGTGTGCTCTCAGTTATCATTGCATACCTAATGACGTTTTTGATTGCCGATGTAGAGCCAAGGCAGCCGCCACCAAGACCAACAGAAGCAAAGAAAAGCCATCGCATGCGCCACGAAGCGATCATGGGCGCGACCATTGCAACCCTGTCATTTATTGTGTTTCAGGTTTTCAATTTAAACGACTCCCTATCTGCACAGGCAACCACCATATTGCTGCTTTTCCCTATGAACTGGAATGGCGCCATGGGTTATGCACGTAAACGTGCGATGGGGACATTAATGGGCGTAACCTTCGGTTTAATTGGACAAATACTGCTGTATGACTGGTCCGATTTATTACTGTTCGTTGCTCCGCTGCTCTGGATCGGCTCAATGATCTTTAGCTATATGCATGTGAAAGAGTCCAGTGGTTCAGGAGCGGGGTTTGGTGGCCTAACCACTCTTGGAATTTTGTTTGGCCAGTATCTTTCTCCGGGTGGTGACTTGGTTTACAGTGCTCTTTACCGTGTAAGCAGCATCTTGTTTGCGATTGTTGTAACACTACTGATCACTTACTTTGTCCATCGCCTGCTGAATAGTTTTGAATCAACGCGATTCAGTCATGACATGGCATAATGCATTTATACCAGTCTAAGTAAAAATATGATCAAATTTAGGCATTGGTGAAACAGCGAATGAGCGTCGAACACAAACACGCCCTTATTTTTATAAGAGCGGCCGTCCTTGGGGCTCCGCCGAGCCATCCATGGCTCGGAGGGTTTGCTTATCGACACCCATTCACTGATCAGAAAGTTTTCCAGAATGGTATTAGCCGCAACAATTAAATAACTGAAATAGCGCCTACGAATACAAGCCATATTCTATCGGCGCTATTTTTATACCATTAATCTGTTCAATCTTAGACAACATCGACTTGAGCAGGGAATGAATCTGCTTGGTATTAACACGCGTTATATCAACATCATTGACAAATTTGCATATAAAATCACCAAATCGTTACTCATATGATTACATATTCATCAGCTAATCGTTGTGCCAGTTGGTACATTTAACAACTCAATAGCTGAAAGTAATTTGCATGCTTTATCGCCAATTCGCATTTTATGCTCATTAAATGAGCATTATTGTTTCTAAATTCTAAAATAATGTTAAATAATAGTAATTTCACCCAACAACATGGTGATCACGATCACACTCATAAATCTCACACCCTTATTTGATTTTTGATTTTCGGACGAGGCTGATACCCTGCCGCCCACTTCAAAATGAATGTTGAAGTGCATAACTATAAGGAGTGTTCATAATGGATACCAAAAAGCCGTTATCCTTAACCAGCCGAGTTATCATCGGTATGGTCGTCGGTATTTTAACCGGATTTATCATTCGCGCCCTGTTTGCAGGCAACGGATTCGTCGATGATTATATTGTCAACGGGCTGTTTGAAGTTGGTGGCAAAATCTTCATCGCTAGCTTGAAAATGCTTGTTGTGCCACTGGTGTTTGTATCACTGGTATGTGGTACAAGTTCTCTCAAAGACATCACAACTCTTGGGCGTATGGGTGGCAAAACCCTTTCGTTTTATATCATCACCACCGCTTTCGCGATTACACTTGCTCTGTTTATGGGTACCGTTTTTCAACCAGGAGCGGGGGCTGACCTAACCGCTGCCAGCACGTTTACAGCAACGGAAGCACCATCATTGGGTAAGGTGATCATTGATATGTTCCCAACCAACCCAATCAGTTCTATGGCTGAAGGTAAAACGCTGCAAATTATCGTATTTGCACTGCTGTTTGGTATTGCGATCAGCGCTGCTGGTGAAGCCGGCGAACGCGTAGCTGCAATGTTCAATGACCTGAATGAAGTGATCATGAAGCTGGTTGCATTATTAATGAACATTGCACCATACGGCGTGTTCTTCCTAATGGCGAAGCTATTCACTAGTCTTGGTTTAAGTGCCATTGTCAACTTAGCAGAATACTTCCTGGTACTTTCCGCGGCACTGCTTATCCATGGCTTAGTCACCTATAGCGTTATGTTGAAAGCTTTCTCTGGTCTGAGCCCTATTACCTTCCTGCGTAAAATGGAAGATGCGGTAATGTTTGCCTTCTCGACGGCATCATCAAACGCAACCATTCCAGTTAGCATGGAAACCGCTAAATATCGCTTAGGCGTCGATAACAAAGTCGCGTCTTTCACTATTCCGCTTGGTGCTACAGTAAACATGGATGGCACAGCTATCATGCAGGGTGTAGCAACTGCATTTATTGCTCAAGCATTCAACATTGATCTAACGATGGGTGACTACCTAACCGTTATCTTGACGGCAACGTTGGCTTCTATTGGTACTGCTGGTGTTCCGGGAGTAGGTCTGGTCATGCTGGCGATGGTTCTCAACCAAGTGGGTCTACCACTAGAAGGCATTGCTCTAATCATGGGTGTTGACCGTTTACTGGATATGATTCGTACTGCGGTTAACATCACTGGCGATTGTTGTGTTACCTGTATTGTTGCGAAATCTGAAAACGCATTAGATATCGACAAATTTAACGACCCCGTCGCTGGCGAAAAAGAAGAAGAAGTTCATCTTCATAAATAAGCTTATGTAGATTTAAACGCCCCTCGTAGCCATGGCACTTGGGGCGAATTCGTTTTCACTTGATTGAATTGACTCAATATTTGCCCAAGCTCACACTCCCGCTAATAAATCAGTTTATCTGCAACCAGAATCTACCAAGTTCACATTCTGAACAAATGATCCTTCCTACACTGAGGCATATCATTTCCACGACGCGATAAAGAAATGTGAGGATTCATAATGAAAAAAAAATGGCCACTTATCTTTTGCTCCTTGTTGATATCTTCTCCGAGTTTGGCTTCAGGCACTGCTGCTCAAGGACTGAACTTAACCCATTCCTACGTTGGCTATGCGGCTGTCATTATCTTTGTCGCTGCTTATCTGCTAGTCATGCTAGAAGAGTATTTGCAACTCAGGAAATCAAAACCGGTGTTGCTAGCAGCAGGTCTGATTTGGGCAATGATTGGCTATGTTTACCAACAGCAAGGCGCAACCGAAATCGCTCGTCAAGCACTCGAATATAACTTACTGGAATATGCAGAACTGCTGCTGTTCTTGCTCGTCGCCATGACTTACATCAGTGCGATGGAAGAACGACGGCTTTTTGATGCCTTACAAGCGTGGATGGTAAGCAAAGGATTTAATTATCGAACCCTGTTTTGGATAACAGGCTTGCTCGCTTTTTTCATCTCTCCCATCGCGGACAACTTAACCACGGCGTTATTGATGTGTGCGGTGGTGATGAAAGTGGGAGGCAAGCACAATCGCTTTATTAATATCGCTTGTATTAACATAGTGGTTGCTGCTAACGCGGGCGGGGCTTTTAGCCCTTTTGGCGACATTACCACACTGATGGTATGGCAAGCTGGGCATGTCAATTTCACTCAATTCTTGAGCCTGTTTATTCCTGCTATAGCTAACTACATGGTTCCAGCGCTGATTATGTCTTTCTTTGTGCCAAAAGAGGCACCGGATACCGTTAACGAACATGTCGAGCTAAAACGCGGTGCCAGACGCATCGTACTGCTGTTTATTCTTACCATCGCCACGGCGGTGGGCTTCCACGGTGCCTTCCACTTACCTCCAGTAATAGGAATGATGATGGGCTTAGCCTATCTGCAATTCTTTGGCTATTTCTTACGTAAAACATTAGCAGGCTCCCTTGCGAAGAAAACCGCTATGGCTATCGCCAACAATGATGAAGCCGCTCTCAAACGCATCGGTTCAGTGGTTCCCTTTGACGTATTTAGCCGGGTATCACACGCCGAATGGGATACACTATTATTCTTTTACGGCGTCGTTATGTGTGTAGGTGGACTGAGTTTGTTGGGCTATCTCACTATGATTTCCGAGGTCATTTACACCCAATGGGATCCAATGTGGGCAAACATCACTGTGGGTATCCTGTCTTCGATCATAGATAACATACCTGTGATGTTCGCAGTGCTTTCGATGGAACCGTATATGTCGCTAGGAAACTGGTTGTTAGTGACGCTAACAGCAGGTGTTGGCGGCAGCTTATTATCCATAGGTTCAGCAGCAGGTGTGGCTTTAATGGGCGCCGCCCACGGCAAATACACTTTCTTTGGTCATTTGAAGTGGGCGCCTGTCATCATATTAGGTTATGTAGTGAGTATTGTTTTGCATCTCACATTGAACCACGCGTCATTCAATGTATTCTTCTAGCGCAATGATTAACCAGCAACTGGTAACAAACCACTGAGCATATTTATTGTGATGCTTAGCTTTGTTCCAGTTGCAATAGCTTACTTTTAGTTTCAATACCTCCTGCATAACCCGTTAGCTTACCGTTTTTACCGATCACACGATGGCATGGAACGATGATCGATATTGGGTTTTTACCGTTGGCTAATCCGACAGCTCGCACGGCTTTTGGGTTGCCAATTTCTTCCGCCAGTTGCTGATAGCTCCATGTCTCACCGTAGGGAATACGACATAATGCCTGCCAAACCGACTGCTGAAAGTCGGTACCTTTTGCTGCCAATGGCAAATCAAACTGAGTACGTTGTCCCGAGAAGTATTCGTCTAACTGGCTTTTAGCCTGATGCAAAATCTCATGGGTTTCGCTGTAAGCGCCTAACTCTGAAGGCTTCGTTGTTTCTATTTCAAACCAAGCACCAAGCAAACCGTTGTCGTTTGCCTGAAGAGTCATTTGCCCGTACGGGCTCTGATACAAGGTGTAGTAATTCATGTTATTGGTTCCAACAGTAGAAAGTGGTGTAGCTACCCCTAGCTACTACTTTTTGTTTGTTCATAAGCTTGAAACTCACTTTAGTTTACGTTGCTTGCAGCATAACACTAGCCATTTGGGAAATTGAATGATTGGCAAAGCACAAATTGATGCCAATCTGGCGCCAAAGTTCATTCGAATTTTTCAAACAACAAAATCAATCATTCTAGATTATCAAGTCGATATTCATCTTCTAAAATTCATTCCAACAGTCACAGACAACATCATAACTTATTCGAAAGTTTTGAACTTTAAGGAATCTATATATGTCAGCTCTTAAAAAACTTCTCGCATCAAATGCAGGATTTGCTCCACTCGCTTTGCGTCTTCCTATCAGTATCATTTTTATGGCGCACGGCTCTCAAAAATTATTCGCTTGGTTCGGCGGCTATGGTCTTCAAGGCACAGGCCAATGGATGGCATCAATTGGTTTAGAACCGGGCGTGCTAATGGCATTCCTTGCTGGTAGCGGCGAATTCTTCGGTGGTCTCTTCATCCTAATCGGTTTATTCACTCGTCCAGCAGCAGCAGTTCTTGCTTTTACTATGGCGGTGGCAATCCTGAGCACACACATTAGCAATGGTTTGTTTCTATCTAACGGTGGTTACGAGTTTGGTCTGGCGCTTCTTGCAGCCGCAGTATCACTCGCAATCTCTGGCGCGGGCAAATTGAGTGTAGACAACATACTAAGCCAATCTAGATAATGACGCGGTTCAATCTGATGCCATCTTAGGTAAAAATATGATCAGATCGGCGACTAGCTAAATTGAATAAGAGAAAGGCGAGCAGTTCGCATCTGCCCGCCTTTCTCTTTTGGATAACCTTTTTTAGATATAGCTCGATAACCTTGAAAACTACAAACTCGCTTCGCCAGCACGCTGAATGCTGTAAGCAGTGAGAGGATCAATGTTCTTCACTAACTCTTCAACATGCCCTATTGCCTCGATAGTCGAGCTATTTTTGCGATAGCTCAGGAACACTGGTCGATGCCACTCATCTATCCCAGGCACAAGATGCAGCTCACCAGAAGCAATAAATGGCTCGACAATCGACGTTGGCATATAAGCACTACCGCCTTTCTCCAAAATGAAATCTAACGCAATACGCGCTGTTGAGGTGCGTAAAAAAGGCGCAGGCGCTTTTGGGTGTCTATCGGCATGTTCTGCGGCAAAACGAGAGCCCCAATCCACGTAGACATAGCGATTATGAAATACCGACTCTAATGTGTCATCTTGGGTAGAGACAAGCACGAGCACCAGATCGGCCACTTTCTTGCAGTTCAGCTCTTCCGCTTTAATCTGATCAAAGGCAAACGCCATATCTAATGTGCGCTCCAGCAACTGTCGGCTAAGCTGTTCACGTCCCATCACTTCTGCCATGAACGCATAACCACCAAATGCATCGGTCACAACACTCAAGCAGTTTTGTAAATACGCATCCCACACGTTTGGTGTACCACCAATGGTCAGTTGCAGTGCTTGACCATTTTCCAGAGAAAGCTCAAATTTGGCCTGCTGCAAGGTCGTCACCATCACCTCTGCATAACTAACCAAACGTTCCCCTGCCGATGTCAACTTAATGTTGTTGCGATCACGAGTGAAAAGTTGTGTGTCAAAATAGCTTTCTAATTGTTTAATACGTGCACTTACAGCCGCTTGAGTTAAATATAGGTTTTCAGCAGCACGACCAAAATGGCGTACCTGAGCCAACTCAAGAAAAGTACGAAAGACTTTTACGTCCATATAGAATCCTCTGAATTTACAATCGAAGATTAACAAGGAAGTACAATTATGACGATAAAAAATTTTTGTTTTTCTTTTATATAATTTGCGCCTAACTTTCGCGGTGAACCAAAGCTACATAGTAGCAGCTCATATTTACACGAGGTTGATATGTTTGAGACTGCATTTCGTACAGGTAAAAAACGTTTTTACGACACGAAAAAGTTCCCGCGCGGATTCGCGAAATCTGGCGATTTCACTCTTGCAGAAGAGGATATTCTTACACTTTACGGTGAAACTCTAAACGGCTTGGAAGCTGGTACTCTGCAACCTGAAAACGCAGAAGAACAACAATTTCTAAAAGTCTTGGAAAACCCAGAACTAGCATCAAACAAAATCGAGAAAGCATGGTTAAAATACGTGCGTTTGGCTCGCGGTCGGAAACGTTTTCACACATTGAATGGTCGCAACAAACTTGACGCATCATCAGACGATTACACCGATACTGATGACGAGCCAAGCTTAACCGAAGAAGGTTAAGAAACAGCTTCAGCACACACTTCGTGCTGAAGCTGTGTACCACTTAGCAAAATACCACAGCTACAAATAGCTACTCTGCCCTCACAATGTTCTGCTTGCTAATCGGCACTGATTGCTAATTAGTCACTATCTATTTAGCCAACATACTATTTAGCCAGCATATTATTTAGCCAACATGGAGACCTTCTTCAAAAAGGTGTCTTTTAAGTGCTCTTGGTCATACTCAAGATGGTAGGTATTGTGAAACCCTACTTTCAGCTCCACGCCATTGCCACGTAGATAGATACTGTATCCATCGTAATCCGAAAATGCTTCAACACCCTCATAGATTTTGCCATGCTCCGTCGGTGTGCCGTGTTCTATAATTGCCTCATACGCGTGTAAGATTTTGGTTGGATCAAGTTCGTTTTTCATTGCTTTACTCCTTAATCTTTCCTTGCACATTAATTATGGGTAACGAACTTTCTCTTCGCCAATTTGCTATGCGCTACGAATCAAAATTTCACTTAATTTTAAATGTAAATTTTGTTATTTAACTTTTACACATTTAGCGATAAGAAGAGCATGAATAGCCGCTAAAAACGACATAACGTCTGTTACTAACACCGTAAACAAGCTCATACAACGAAAGTTTGACATAAAACAATGGCAGATAGCGAAAACTTATTTTATAATGCAAATTAATAAAACAACCCAAGGTGTTTAAAGCGTTGCTGTCATAAAACAGCAACAATCGAAGACATCCAAATGTCACTTTACGCATCAAGGGGAGAAAACAATGACCAATATTAAGGGCGAAACATGAGACTTATCCCACTGAACAACAAAGCACAAGTCGGCAAATGGGCAGCGGCGCACATTGTTAAGCGTATCAATGCATTCAAACCCACTGCAGAACGTCCGTTTGTTCTAGGTCTACCAACAGGTAGCACTCCTCTTGAAACATACAAAGCCCTAATCGAGCTTTATAACGCAGGTGAAGTGAGCTTCAAGCATGTTGTGACATTCAACATGGATGAGTATGTCGGTCTACCAGCGGATCACCCTGAGTCTTACCGTACATTCATGTACACCAATTTCTTTAATCATGTAGATATCCAAGAGCAAAACATCAACTTGCTTGATGGTATGTCTGATGATCACGACGCGGTATGTAAGCGTTACGAAGAGAAGATCAAATCTTACGGCAAAATCAACCTATTCATGGGTGGCGTAGGTAACGACGGCCATATCGCATTTAACGAACCAGCATCGTCACTATCTTCACGCACTCGTATCAAAACACTGACTGAAGATACTCGTATCGCGAACTCTCGCTTCTTTGGTGGCGATGTGAGCCAAGTGCCAAAATACGCACTAACTA
This sequence comes from Vibrio sp., assembly GCF_047973365.1. Classification (GTDB taxonomy): domain Bacteria; phylum Pseudomonadota; class Gammaproteobacteria; order Enterobacterales; family Vibrionaceae; genus Vibrio. The sequence goes on from NZ_JBKEBW010000030.1 coordinate 38,245, forward strand.
TCGGTGTGGGTACTCTGCTTGACGCAGAAGAACTTCTAATCCTAGCTATCGGCCACAACAAAGCGCTTGCTGTAGAAGCGGCGGTTGAAGGCTGTGTAAACCACCTTTGGACAGTGAGTGCACTTCAATTGCATGCCAAAGCCATCATAGTGTGTGATGACCCAGCCACTCATGAGTTAAAAGTAAAAACGGTTCGTTATTTCAACGAGTTAGAAGCAGAGAACATCAAAGGCTTCTAATTTTTGTCGCTTTTCAAACGGACAAAGGAGCGATTTCGCTCCTTTGTTTTATTGATGCATTTCACTCATTGTTATACCAATTTCACGATTAATCTGTTCAGTATTAGACAATGAGCACCGAACGCAAACACACATAAACCCTTCCATGGGGCTCCGCCGAGCCATCCATGGCTCGGAGGGTTTGCTTATCGGTACTCAATGTCTACTTGATCAGGAAATTAATGTGTTTGGTATTATTTGCTATTGACCGCTTTAACAAACACCTCTTGTGCCCCTTCAACACCTAATGCTTTGGCTTCATCCAGCAAACTTAGCGCTTTAGGGATATCGCCAACTTCTACCGCCTTCTGAATTGAAGTGTGGTAATAGGTTTGTGTGTCTGGCAATGGTGTTTTGGCATTTCTGGCATCTTCGGTAGTGGTACTTTCCTTTTCAGAAGAACGCATAAACGATAAAAATCTTGGCCCGGATATCTCAAGTTCAATAACGCCTGTCAAAGCATGTGGGATAGGGATATCTTTAAGCTCGGGCATATAATTACCACGAGCTTCTGCGTCAATACGCCCAGGATGAGCAACAGAAGTGATGCCATTTAAATACTCATCTTTGGTATAAACGATCAGATAGAGATTTTTATAACCTTGAGGAGGATAAAATTCCACATCGGCAACAAGGCGATTGCCTAAGTTCAACCGTGGTTTTCGATATTCAAAATACGACTCATCGTATGATTCAATAATCTCACCAGTTTTATTTACGATAAGAGCGTTCGGATAAAAAACAGACTCATTGATCTCACTAGTAATAGAAAGCGTCAGTTCTCCTCTATCGGCAGGGATTTCGAATACAGCAACCGGACTGTTGACTCGGTCATTACTTAAATACTGGCTTTGTGATGTCAGTGAAACCTTTGTTGTGCTGGGTAGCTTAACTGAGATCGCCTCTAGTTGGGCAATTGATGTTAAGTGTTGCTCAGTCATATCCATTGGTTGTTCAATAATGGGAGCGGTTTGGCATCCAGCTAACGCAATACAACTGCCCAACAATAAACTTTTAAACTTCATTTCGCGCTCCTTAGTTATTTTTCTAACAACTCTAATTTGCAAAGCCGTTAGAAAAATAGCCGATATACATCGGCTATTAAAAACGTCAATTAGTTAGCAGCCCAATTTACCACCAAGCTTCTACTTGCACACCAACTACGAAATCAGAATCACCTTCATCACCAAAAGTTGTTCCTTCGTAATCAGTCAAGTAAGAACCGTAGACGCGCAGTTCAGGACGAGCCCAGAAGCTATCTCCCATTGCCCAAGCTTGCGCTACAGTAAATTTGCTACCCGCAAAATCATTGCCATCAACATCTTCACCACCATTGTAGCCAGCTTCAAATACCGTACGCATAGTATCGTTCCACTTGTACATTGGACGAACAACCGCTGAATATTGATGAATATCCGCTTTTTCAGCACCGATATCAGAACCAGCAAGGAAGGCTAATTGGTGACCAAGTTCCCAAGATTCACCTAGATTTACGACACCCCAGTTAAGTACACGATAACCGAATGCATCATTGTTTTCATCAGTACCACGACTGTAGTATGTACCAGCACCCCAGAGGTTAGCCATTTGTACACCGTAACCGGCTGTACCCACTTGCGCGATAGTTTGGTTAAAACCGTTACTTAAGCCTTGATGAAGAATTGCGGTTCCCATTACACCATCATCAGCTGCTTCTGAAGCCCCTTCTTTTTCGGTTGCAAAGTTGTATGCTACTGCTAACTCTAAAGATGCATTGTCCCAAAGACCAATGTTAGCTAAACGCGCATCAAAAATGTAACCAGTTGAGTCGCTTGCCGAACCATCTTGCACTAAAGCAACAGAAAGTTTTTGATTGCCAACAGATAGGTTTTCAATACCACCACCAGTACCTGATGTATTTAGGTAGTAAAAGTCTGTAATGTGGATGTCTTTACGTTGATAGTAACGTTTACCAGCCCAAAGAGTTGCGTCTTTATCTGAAGCAAGCAATCCTTTTGCCTGAACATTAAACTGAGCTACGTTAAAGTCGCCATCCTCCCAACCCGATGCACCATCATTGCCCTGAGCAATCATTGACTCAACTTTCCAAGTTTGTTCACCTGTTTTCAACTCTTCAGCAAAGCCAAACTCATAGTAGTTGTCGTTTTCATTACCAAGACGACCAACACCACTTTTCATGAAAGAAACATCACCTTCACCGTTGCCGCTGATACCAGTACCTGCGCGGAAGTAACCATTAAAATCAACAGCGAAAGCAGAACCAGCCGCTAGAGTAGCAGCCACTGCGGCAGCAATTACACTTACTTTTTTCATTATTAACTCCAAATAGGATCTTATTTTTAGTTTCTTAGTCCTCTTTCTATTTAGAGCCCGAAAGGCAGAAACGGAGTCACGATAAAAAGAGGTAAGACGGGACAAGTCCCCAGTTGTTTCAACGTTATTTAGGTTAATGAACTCGCATAGGGATGACTTCCTCCACCCCAAATTAATTTGAGGGGGATGATTAGGGATGAGATTTTTTGAGGTATGGTGTTTTTGAAACGCTGATCACGCAATTTAGGGGGAGGAGTGATCGAAAGTTTTCACTTTCGTGGAATACAAAATGCATTAGATCACTATTTAGCGATAAAATGTTCATAAAAATGTAATGAAATTACAGAATAAATTTTATTGAACGGCGCTTGACCTAACAGTGGCAACGCTTTTTACTTAAAATAAGTGGGTAACTTATACCCAAACTATAAGAACGTAACTGACAATGACTACAACTGCTTCTCGTCCGTATCCTTTGGGTGCAACACTTGATCCAAATGGATGCAACTTTTCTATCTATGCTCCAGCCAATGATGATTTGGTTCTTGCGCTATTTAATTCTGATGGCAGCTACGAAACTCATCCATTAGAAGGTGAATATGCTGGAATAAAACACACCTATATGTCTGGAATTAAAGCGGGACAAAGGTATGGTTTTATCTCCCACGAAGACGACAACAGCTTATTGTATGTTTCAGACCCTTATGCCAAAGCGTTAGATGCACCGCTCACATATACTCCGCCCTTCTCAACAGAAGACAGTTTTGAGCTTGCCAAGTGTTTGGTCATTAATGATGACTTCGACTGGCAAGATTCACCAAAGCCCAATATCGCCCGCGATGAAATGGTGTTGTTTGAAACTCATGTAAAAGGTCTCACTCAACTTCATCCAGATGTTGAGAAAAAGGCGCGTGGTACCTATATGGGCTTAATTAGTGAGCCGATGCTATCGTTCTATCGCCAACAACATATCAATACTCTGCAACTGCTGCCGATTGCCGCATGTATGCATGAACCTCATTTGTTGGATATGGGTAAAGTCAACTACTGGGGTTACAACCCTTTTGTCTTTATGGCTCCCGACCCTCGTTACGCGATTAAAGACGCCGTTACCGAATTTAAAACCGTTATACGGGAGCTCCACAAACAAGGCATCCAAGTTATTTTAGATGTGGTTTACAACCATACCGCAGAAGGCGGACAAGATGGCCCAGTTTTCAATCTCAAGGCGTTAGACCCCAATTATTATCTTAGACACGGTCCCCATTTCGCCAATTTTACTGGCTGCGGTAATACAGTTGATCTCTCCTATCAGCCATCGCTTAACTTGGTGATGGATACCCTGCGCTATTGGGTTAGTGAATATAAAATTGATGGTTTCCGTTTCGACTTAGCGGCGACTCTCGGACGCCGAGGCGATGACTTTAGCCGCGAAGCCGCATTCTTCAAAGCCGTCGCTCAGGATCCTGTACTCCGCGAAGTAAAGTTAATTGCCGAGCCTTGGGATATTGGTCCTAATGGTTACCAAGTGGGTAATTTCCCTTTTGGCTGGAATGAAACCAACGACAAACTGCGCGATATTACCCGTAGTTTTTGGCGTGGTGACCAAGGCTTTCTCAAAGAATTCGCAACACGTCTTATGGGCTCGCGAGATCTCTACAGCGCCGCAAACTGGCCCTATAAACTCACGGTTAACTACATTACCTACCATGATGGCTACACGCTTCAGGATTTAGTATCGTACAAGCACAAACACAATGAGGCTAACGGTGAGCAGAACCGCGACGGTCACGGTGATAACCGCTCCGACAACTATGGTGAAGAGGGTGAAACCGATAATCTCGCCATTCAGGCAACTCGTGAACGTCAAAAGCGTAACTTTATGGCAAGCCTGCTGTTTGCATTTGGTATTCCGCATATTCTTACCGCAGATGTGCTTTCCCATACCCAGAAAGGTAATAACAACGCCTATTGCCAGGACAACGAGATCAGTTGGATTAACTGGGAACACTCAGAGAATAAAGACATTTTCAGAGAGTGGCTCGGACAAATGGTTACAGCCCGCCAAACCTATATGATTCCGTTTATTCGTGCCTTTAGTGGCGACGAACGTAACTTCAACCGCATCTTCTGGAGACGCGTTGATGGTCATTTGATGGAACATGACGACTGGAACAGAGTCACTTCGGTTGCGCTGCACATGGGCATCGGCAAAGACGAACAAGAGCTTTTATATCTTATTAACCAAACCAATGCGCCGGTTAGATTTAAACTGCCAAATGACCGTAATCAAGATTGGAAAATCATCTGCGATACTAACTTACGTCATATTCAGCCCGGACACGCAGAAGGTGAAGTGCTTCAGCTACCCACCTCTATGGCGCTTTTGCACTTTCAGCCAAAGAAAAAAGGTAAGTTGTTATAGAATTTGGCTCTCAAAAATAATAAAAGTAAGGGAGAGCTAGCAGCTCTAATGCCAATCAGTTAAGAGAATCCTCGTTCCCATGCTATGCGTGGGAATGCATATTTGGCTCACAGAAAGTCAGATTAACTGCCTATTTTGGCTTTGGTATGCATTCCCACGGGGGACTGAAGTGACCCCCAATAGTTGGACAACCAATTATTGGGGGTCTTTTATTTATGTCCAAATACAGTCGCGAGTTAAAGTTCAAAGTAGCTAAAAAGTATCTTGATGGCTCCACTCCTCGAGAGCTCGCTGAAAAATATTCTGTCCCAACAAAACATGTTCGTTATTGGGCTCATGTTTTCACTATGCATGGTTCAAATTCATTTTTAATTGATGGCCATTCTCTTAGTGCGGAAGCTAAGCTGGAAG
>NZ_JBKEBW010000065.1:0-24746 GCF_047973365.1 Vibrio sp.
CGCTTCCAGCTTAGCTTCCGCACTAAGAGAATGGCCATCAATTAAAAATGAATTTGAACCATGCATAGTGAAAACATGAGCCCAATAACGAACATGTTTTGTTGGGACAGAATATTTTTCAGCGAGCTCTCGAGGAGTGGAGCCATCAAGATACTTTTTAGCTACTTTGAACTTTAACTCGCGACTGTATTTGGACATAAATAAAAGACCCCCAATAATTGGTTGTCCAACTATTGGGGGTCACTTCAGTTAGTCAGAAATGTCTGCGCCATGATCCCACCAAGTTCCCTCAACATAAGCGGCGCGGAAATCTGGATTTATTGTATCGCAAACGCCACGATAAGGACGTTGTAATTTGCCAAGTTCAAAAGCATCTTGTTCGCAGTATTCTTTACGACCCAACTCATATCCTTGGGTATAAGCGCTATTGTCACCGCCAACTGAAGTTTGTTGAATGCGCCCTGCGGCACCTTCTTCATAACCGTATGCTTGCCAATCTGCAGAGGTAAAAGATGTGGTATCAGGCTGTGCACTACAACCAGCAAGAACGAGTATGACTGCTGCTACTAACCATTGCGTTTTCATGGGCTATCCCCTTTATCAAGTAACCGATTAAATATTAGTCATCACTAATGTATTTTTCCGCACGGTTACTGTAAAAAAGAGTAAAGCCCCCCTTTACACTCGTTGACACCAATCGCCAGAATCGATCAGTGCTTCTTGTGACGTCGCTTCTTGGTAGATATATATCCACGCCGTGCCAAATGGAGTTTCAATCGTATCACGACGGTATTCCACCGGAACATCTTCTAAAATATCCAATTTGGCCAATGTCTCTTCGTCAATCAGATACACTTCACCTGAGATGGTTTGATGCCCATCAACTAAGCCCGGGTACGGACCTAAGTCATAAAGCGCATATTCCGGTTTGGTCACATATCGTCCCAACAATTGACTATTGACCAGAAAGCTATGGTTGCTTTCTCCTTGGCGCAAAGTGCCGTAAACAAAAACCAAATGCTGCACCGACTTCTCCTTAAGATGAACACCCCAACATCTTAAACAACGTGGGTATAAACCGTCATCAATTTAGTTCAAATTGATATAACAGATCAACGGCACTATCTAAGCCAGAGACCGCCTCTACATATAAATCCGTCATTAAACGATAACGGACCGTAAACTCCCCTACCGAGTTAAAGATGCCTACACCATATTTCACTTGTAGCCCCGGTCGAATATAGCCACTTACCGTGACTTGGGAATCATCCCCTGAACCCGCAGTGTCTAACTTCAAATCCTGCACACCAAAAACACTGCCGATTTCACTCACCACTTTACCACTTTTCGCCAGGCTCAAACCGATCAATGCCGTGGTCATCGCATCGCCACTACTTTCGCTGTCAATATCCTGACCACGCAATAAGTATGACAGCGCATTGGCTTGCGGCATGCTCGGTTCTGAGAATATCGATACAAGAGGTTCACTTGCAGGCCCTGTTACCTGTACACCGGCAATCACATCATCTTCTGTGTTATCTGGATTTCGAATCGCTTTAATCGACAGATAGGGTTGATCTACGGGTCCATTCATCAAAATCTTGCCTTCCTGAATAATCAGATCCTGACCAAAAGAGCGGTATTTACCGTCTTGGATATTAATTTCGCCGTTAACTAAAGGACCTTTATCCTTTTGCACCACATTCACACGTCCAACTAAGCCACCCTCTAACCCAAAGGCCTCTAGTTTAAAGTCGTCACCTATGGTGATGGTTACGTCCGTTTCAATATCAAACGGCAGTGAATTTTGTTCGCTGATTGGTGTTAGATCTTGATTAAGTAGCACTTGATCTTTCGACACGCTCACCGCACTAGGAGGCAGTTCTTCGACCACAATTCGTCCCCAAGGCAATGCTATATTTCCGGTAACTTTAGCCAATTTGGGCTGCATGTTGAGTGTCAAATCTGGCACAACTTTCACTTTTACTATTGGAGGTAAATCCACGAGCAACGATTGGGCGAATATGTGGCTATTCACTTTCCAGTCAGCCAAATTCTGCCAGTCAGCATCGCCGGTTATCTTTAACTCGCCATCCTGCGTAAGCACACTTGCGTTCAAATTCGCTTCGTATCCGGTGAACTCCAGTGTCACTTGCCCTGATTCGACTTCGACCGGTGAAATGTCACCTTTTACCTGAATGTCTTTCACGCTAAGCAAACCTTTAACCTGCGGGTGAAGCATCGCTCCTTTAAATTTAAGCTCTGATTCAATATTTGATTTGAGTGAACTGTATTCCCCCACCAACGGCGAGAGAAAATCCAAATTAAACGTGGAAAGCTTCAACTCGCCCTCCATGCGTTTGTTCTCTTTGGTTACATCCGCAATGATAATTTTTCCAGACAAATCGCCATTGTCCGTCATATCGACATTCCAATAGGCTTGCAGTCGATTACGCAGCAGAGAAGCTTGTAGAGAAACTTGCTCCCAACCCACTTTTAAAGGTTGAGCTAAATCCTGCGTTACTGAACCTTGAGGCATGCTCAATGCCAATTTGACTTGCGGCGGCTTATTCGCTTGCCATTTTGCCCATACCTTAGCGTTTGCTTCGCCATTCACCTGCGTTTCAGGCGGCATGAACGTTTTGATTTGTCCGAAATTAAACTGATTAATCGATAGCTGAGCCTCACCGCTTTCACCCACCGTCGCGGATTTATCGAGACAAACCGATGACCCCGCTTGAGTCCAACAGTGTGCGGCCAAAGTAGCGTGCTGTTTATCAACATCTACGCCAATTTGCGTTGCTTTATCTAAAGACCAAACCCCTTGTTCGGTTTCTACCGTCATACGATTGAGTTGACCATCCCATCTTAGCGATGGTTTATCTTTTAAAGCGCCTTGAATATTCAAACTGGTTGATACGATGTCAGATTTAACATCCAAGCTCAGTTCATGTTTTTGCTGCTCACCACTGAAATGCACCACAACGGAGTTAATCTGTTGTTGCTGATAAGACGCGTCCGTGACGTTCAAACGCAGATCGGCTTGTGGTTTAGGTAACGGAGTGACATTACCTGTCATGGTAATGTGTTTTACTTTGGCATCTTGCTGCCAGGCGATGGAATCTGCATCCAAAGACAATTGAATTTTCGGTTGAGCCATTGCGCCTCGCATCACAACATCACCGATGACTTTGCCCTTAAGATCTGGGACTGTTTTTGATAAATCAGGCAAGTTCAACGCCAGCGACATGCGCCACTCTTTATCCAATTTACCTTTAGCCATCACCTTATTTGGACCGTGCGCAAGATTTATTCCCTGCGTGGTTATCTGATATTGCCCTTTTGCTGCAATATCAGAGGCATCAATCTGACCGTTAATACGCAGCGGATAATTACGCACTAAACCATCAACCGATAATTTAGGAACGTGAACTAACCAACCACCTTGCGTTGTCAGTTCACCGGATGTTTCAATTTCACCACTGATAATGCCTTCCGCTTCCGGCCATTGCAGACCTGGCTGAATTTGCTTTAAATTCAGTTTCGCATACCAGTTTATCAGTTCATGCCAATTGGCCTTTATCTCTCCAAGAACACGGCCACCTAACGTATCGATTTGGATGTGGCTAAGGGCTATTTCGCTTAAGTTCCCTTCCCCCTTAGTATCAATCGCAACATCAGGAAGCTGCTTCCCTTTCAACTGCCCGACCAAACCAAGTTGATACTGTTGCAATGAACCTTTGCTGTACACATGAGATGCATCTACAAAGTAATCACCGTTGCCCACAAGGGGCCACTGAGCACTGAGGTTTTTAATGTCGATATCAAACGGTAACTGAGGGTCCAGAGGTTGTAATCTCGCTTTAACACTGGCTTTGGCTAGTTCCGTCAGTTCAGCTTGCACATTTAACTCTGCCACGCTGCCCGAAGCCTGCAGACTCAAAGCTTGCCCTTTAGCTTGAGCTAATTTGACTTTCGAGGTCAGATCTAGCGAAAGTGGATAGTTATCTTTGAGTTTTACTTTGGTCTTTAGTTGCGCATCCACCTCTGGCATATCCAACTCCAACGTATCAACCGATACATCATATTGATAAGCCTTAGCTTTAAGCCCTAAGTGGTTAACCACCACCGGCGTTTGTTGCTGGAGCGTAAAGTCATTGATGTCCAGACGAGATAAATCAATTCGCAATGGAATCAGGACATCAGGCAATACTATCGCCTCTGGCTCGCGTTCTGTTTTGGACTCGTTTTCAGCTTCAGGCGCTAACGGCTGAGATGAAGGTTCATCCGTATTTTCCGCTAAAGTCACATCAATTTGATTCCACGTGGTTTTACCAATGATGAGATTATTGCCTTGGAATGATGCCTGGGTAGAAAAATACTGCCAGGCAATGTTGTTACCTAAGACATCGAGTTCAATATCATTCAGTGTTAATCGATTAAGACGAATAGGCACTGGCGTTGTTATGTTTGTCAGCGGCTGAGAATCTGTTTCTTCTACAGTATCAGAACCTTCCGGCACAGAAGGTAAAGAAAATTTCAGACCCGATAAGTTGATGTCATTGATACAGACTGAAGGCTCTAGAAAACAGTTGGCATTAATCGCAAGTGTTACACTTCGCAACTGCATATCCACATTGAGCGATGAATCCACAAAGCGAACATCATTGAGCGTGAACCTTGGGAACAACGAACCGTAGGTTGATTTGACTTCCAACTGAGGGACAAATTTATTCACGCCCCATAAGGCGAAGTTGAGACCGGTGTTGGTAAACAGCAGTCCGGCAATGGATAACACCAATAGGATCAATAGAGCCATCACACCCAGTGAGATCCATTTACTCCATTTTAGAGCCAGTTTGATCATAACTCTGGCCCCAACGAGAAGTGAACCCGGAAGCGTTCTCCCGGTTCAGAATCCAGACCCCACGCAAAATCAAGGCGAATGGGACCAACAGGTGATACCCAACGAACACCAAATCCGGTACCCGTTTTCCAGTTTGGTGTGTAATCAAACGCGTCACCACCATCAACAAAGACAGCGCCCCACCAGTTGCCCGTTAAACGATATTGGTATTCCACCGACCCTGTCGCCATATATTTCGCACCAGCCAATGCACCACTGGAGTCCAGAGGTGAAATTGATTCATATTCATAGCCTCGTAAATTGTTGTCACCACCAGCAAAAAAGCGTAACGATGGCGGTAACTTATCAAAATCTTCCGCGAAATTGGCACCACCACCGACACGAAAAACACCGCGGTGATTTTGTCCTAAACTACGAATCCATGACGTTCCGGCCAAAACGCGAACCACATTGGTTTCAGACACAAAAGCATTTGAGCCATATTCAATCGTAACCGTCTGCCTATCACCCCATGTGATCAATGAGCCATCGGCTTTTGTTCTTGTGCGGCTAAAAGTAAAACCGGGCAGTACAAATTGTCCAACGTCGTCAAGTATCCCTTGTTCATAACTCTCAATCAGATAACGGACATACATGGTACGGTGCCAACCACTATCAACTAACCAATGCCGTTCAAGCGCTAAGTTCGATTCCACACTCTGAGTATCGTTACTGTCTTCTTTTTTCAAACCATATTGGATGCGGTAGTACTCATGCAGTACATCGTCGAGCGGGATTTTATAACCGGCAGTGATGTACTGCTCAGGCTCAGAAATAGAGAAACTGCTGTCAAAGCTGTGACCACGAGAGTTAATCCAGGGTTTCTTCCACTTAAGAGTCCCCCTCACACCAACGTCCGTTGAATAACCAATCCCCGTTTCAAATTTATTTTTTGCTTGTGGAGCAACAGAGACTTTCATCGGCAATTCTCGTCCTCCATCCAAATTATTCAAATCCGGTTCGACAAACACAGAAGAGAACCATTCGCTATTGGATAGATTCTGATTATACTCACCGACTTTAGACACCAAATAAGGATCGCCTTGTTTATAGGGCTGCAACGACGCCACACGATTCTCATCAATTTGGCTACCGGTAATGCTGGTTGAACCAAATTTGTAACGTATGCCGCTATCGTAATGCATGCGTATAAATGCTTGGTTAAGCTCAGGCGCAACTTCCAAACGGCTAGTGATGTAGGTGCCATTGAAATAACCTTTTTGCAGCGCCAGATTGCGTAATGAAGATTTTAAGCTGTCATACTTGCCATGATTAAGGGGATCGCCTTGCTTCAAACCACTTTGGCTAATCAAGCGGATGAAATCTGGATCATTCTCAGCTTCACCAGTCACCACAATATCAACCAGTTGCAGCCGGGTTACTTCGCCAGCTGCAACGTGAACAGCGAGCAGATTGCCCGATTCTTTCACCTCAAAGTCAATTTCTGGATGGTAATAACCGAGTGCGCTGAGCGCTTCAACAATCGCTTTTTGCAGACGTGACTGAAAACGTAACTGAGTCGAATAATCCGCTTCAGGGATCGAGGAGAGGTAAGCATCGACGTTATCTTTTAACCCAGATTCTAAGCCATCAATCTCCAAACTTACATTGGCGAAAGAAGAAGCAGAAAAGAGTAAAGCGGTGAATAGCGCTGGTAATGATTTTCGTCTCATGCTTAATTATGGCGTTGTGATACTAGGCTTATTGTTGAGCAATAGTGAAATCATACCGCCAATGCTCATATTAGTCTGTATGAAATCAGTCAATTATCAGGTCTATCGCTATTTAATTAAAAAAACTATCGCGAGCCTGCATTTTCAAATCCAGCTTTTCAAACAAGGGAAGTTCCATGTTAGATAAACAAACTATGGTCACAGCAGACACGGCACTGTCAGGACGTGATACTCCAATGGCTATCGAAGACACTCACTTTGTCAATCAATCGAGTCTGAGTGCCGCACCCAAAAACGGCGAAGAGCAAGTCTTAATTGGTATGGGCTGCTTTTGGGGCGCTGAACGCCTGTTTTGGGGACTAGAAGGGGTCGTTTCGACATCCGTGGGCTATTCAGGTGGTTTCACACCGAACCCAACCTATGAAGAAGTCTGCACAGGACACACAGGTCACACTGAAGTCGTCCGCGTGATTTACAACCCTAGCGTTCTGCCCCTAAAACAGTTGCTTAACCATTTTTGGGAGCGTCATGATCCAACTCAAGGTATGCGTCAAGGCGGAGACTTAGGTACTCAATATCGTTCAGCACTCTATGTGTACGATGAAGAGCAAAAGTCTATCGCTGAACAGAGCAAAGCCGAATACCAGACACTTCTTTCACAACAAGAGCAAGCACAAATCACCACAGAAATTTTGCCAGCGGGTCCCTATTACTATGCTGAAACCTATCACCAACAATATCTAGCTAAGAACCCAGAAGGTTACTGTGGTTTGGGCGGCACAGGTATCTGTTTCCCACCAAGCTTAAGTTAGTAATCACTCACTCCATTCAAACTAAAATTGCAGGCTAAAACCTGCAATTTTAACCTTCCGTTCAATTTTAACATTCCGTTGATGTGTGCCAACATTTCTGTGCTATACCTTCAGTGCTTATGATAAAGGAATCAAACAGATGAAAATGAAAGCACTACTACCGCTTATTTTAGCTTGCTCTCCAGCCATCGCTTTAATTTCTTTGTCACATTGAGGTGGCAACATTTTCCGTTCTGGCCTCAATCATCGCTTGCCTGATTTCTTTAGTGTTATATTATAACAATTATTATTTTCAACTCTGTTATGTCAATGTTGTCTAGTCTTCACTCATTTCGTATTAAAGCTAAGATAGTCACTATTGTGGCTATCTTGTTGATGATATGGCTAAACATTGCATATATTGACCACCAGCTCGATGCCTCAGCCGATCATCACAATGAGCATCATTGCCAGCTTTTTTCCTGTGCAAGTCATGCGTTAACTCAGCATCTTCCTGAGTTACCCGTATGGATTTCACATAACTACCTTGACCCCGTAACTAGACCGTTTGGCATTTCAACGCGGTTTCTGGCTTATCTTGCACGTTCACCACCAACTCCAGAGTAATCATTCCCGTTTAAAACCATTTACTACTGAATTTACTATTTTTATTTTGGGGTTTCCTATGTTTAACAAACCATTATTAGCACTTAGCATCACAGCCGCATTAACCACTACCGCTTTCGCTCAGGAGGAATTTCGTCAACATGAAGCCCATGTTCATGGTCATGTTGAATTAAATATTGCCCAAGATGGTCATGACCTATTAATGGAAATCACCGCACCGGGTGCTGATGTTGTCGGTTTTGAACACGCTCCTGACAATGATGAGCAAAAGGCTGTTGTTGCTAAAGCGTTAGAGACTCTGGGCCAAGCTGAAGCTGTATTTACTTTGGCGTCAGCAGCCAAATGTCATATTGAAAGTGCTAACGTTAAACACAGTTTAGGTGGCGAACACCAAGAGCATGAAGGACATGACCACGAAGGGCACGACGACCACGCTGACCATGATCATGACGAGCATGCGAAACATGACCATGACTCACACCAAGGTCATGATCATGAAGAGGGCAGCTCGCATGGCTCATTTTCCGTACAGTACAGCTTCCATTGTGACGACATCGCTAAGCTGAGCCAAATTAAAACTCAATGGTTTAGCTTGTTCCCAACAACTGAGGAGATCGATGTGAATTTGCTGACAGACAAAGTACAAACCGCGTTGGAATTAAAACCCGGCAAAGCCATCATTGCTTTGTAACTTTTCTTGGTAAATATGCCTTGGTAAACATTCCTTTGTAAACTTGAAAAAAATGAGTAAGCACTCACTTACCCATTCTTCATAGGGAGCGGCGATGTCCAACAATCAATTCGATTCAAGCCTTGCAGTAATCGAACTCAATAACGTTATCTTTCAATGGCCCAATAGCGATAGTGCAACACTTGATATTAAACAGCTAAGTGTCATGACCAATGAGCATGTCTTTATCAAAGGTCCAAGCGGTTGTGGCAAATCTACTCTGCTCAGCTTGTTAACGGGAATAAATACCGCGACACAAGGTGAAGTACAGCTACTGGGTCGCAACCTCACTCAGTTTTCGTCTAGTCAGCGAGACCGATTTCGTGCCGACAATATTGGCTATATTTTCCAGCAGTTTAATTTGCTGCCTTATCTCTCTGTAGTGGAAAACATTGTTCTTCCCTGCCAGTTTTCCAGCCAACGTAGAAGCAATGTCACTGGCAGTCTCACGCAAAGAGCCCATGAGTTATTAGACAAACTTCATTTACCCCAATCGGTACGAGAAAAGCCAGTGATAGACCTCAGCATCGGTCAGCAGCAGCGTGTTGCCGCAGCGCGGGCATTAATCGGCGAACCCAAAATTGTTATCGCAGATGAACCCACTTCCGCTCTCGACTACGATAATCGCAGCGCCTTCATTGAGCTGTTAATGGAAGAAGCTAACCGTGTCGGTTCAACGCTGGTATTTGTCAGCCATGATCCAACATTGGAGAGTTTGTTTGAGCGAGTCATACACCTGCCAACACTCAACCGAGCAGGAGGTCAACAATGAAAATCATTGCAAGCTTGGCGTGGAAAAGCTTACTCAATCGAAAGACCACCGCTCTGCTTACCATTATGACGGTAGCGATTTCCGTTATTTTGCTGATGGGCGTTGAACGAATTCGTACTCAGGCAAAAAGCAGTTTCGCTAATACGGTATCAGGAACGGATTTAATCGTCGGAGGTCGCTCTGGGCAGGTAAATCTGCTGCTTTACTCCGTCTTTCGCATTGGTAATGCCACCAACAATATCGACTGGAAAAGCTATCAGGAGTTTAGCCACCACAAGTCGGTAGAATGGGCTATTCCCATTTCTCTCGGAGATTCACACAAAGGCTTCCGGGTCATGGGCACCAACCAAAGTTACTTTGAACATTTTCGCTATGGAAGTAAGCAACCACTCACCTTCACGCAAGGCAATGCGTTTGGTGGGCTGTTTGAGACAGTGTTAGGCTCTGATGTTGCAAAAAGCTTGGGTTACCACATCGGCAGCGAAATCATCATTGCGCACGGTATCAGTGATGTCGGTTTCAGCCGTCATGACAACTTACCTTTCAAAGTCGTCGGTATTCTTGCTCCTACAGGCACTCCTGTAGATAAAACGGTGCACGTTTCACTACAAGCGATTGAAGCGATTCATGTCGGTTGGGAATCGGGGGCTCACTTAGGTCATGCACCGGATAAAGCGGAATTGGAACAGCGGGGTTTTGAACCGAAACAGATCACCGCAATGATGATCGGATTGAAGTCCAAAATTCAAACGTTCGCGCTGCAAAGACAAATTAACGAGTATCGAAAAGAACCGCTGAGTGCCATTATGCCCGGCGTAGCGCTACACGAACTGTGGGGCATGATGTCGGTGGCTGAACAAGCATTAATGGCGGTGTCAATATTTGTCGTTATTGCCGGATTACTTGGCATGCTCAGTAGTCTGCTCACTAGCTTACAAGAGCGAAGAAGAGAGATGTCGATTCTTAGAGCTATGGGAGCACGGCCAAAACATGTATTTTCCCTGCTAGTCAGTGAAGCGAGTGTGTTGACGTTACTCGGAATTATTGTTGGTCTCATCGGACTATATGGCTTATTAGGCGTAGCCGCTCCGTTGATTGAAAGCCAATATGGCATTCAAATTGAGCTCAACGGAATTACTGGCTATGAATGGCAGTTGCTGGCTTATGTGCAAAGTGCAGGTATTTTGATTGGTTTTATTCCGGCAATCAGAGCTTACCGACAATCTCTTAGCGATGGTATGACAATTAGGCTTTAAATGCGTGGTTTGATCATCATTGGTTTTATCATCAATGGTTCTATAATGCATGGCGTTTTAAATCCGTTGCTTTTTATACAAACAGGAAAGATATGAAACAACTGCTTTTAAGTTTTCTGTTAGTGCTTCTTCCTGCCGTTACGGCAACAGCACAAACTGCAGAAGATATTCTGACTCTCGATTGGATTGATCTGGTACCTGAGAGTGAACGCAACCAGTTCAATCAACAAGGTATGCCGGCGGCCAATCATGATGGTGATGCTCCAGCGAAACAATCTCAACTGGGGGCGGTGCGCCCTGAGCTCAATGGTAGCACAGTGAAAATTCCTGGCTTTGTTATCCCTTTAGAAGGAGATGAAGACACAGTCACTGAATTTTTGTTAGTGCCCTATTTTGGCGCTTGTATTCATGTGCCACCACCGCCACCCAACCAAATTATTTACGTTAAATTTCCACAAGGTGCGCCAATCCAACAACTTTGGGATGTGGTTTACGTGATAGGAACGCTCAAGACGGAATCAATGAGCGTTGAACTGGCGGACACAGGTTATGTCATTGAAGGCACAGAAATTGCCGAATACGATGACATGTAGCTATTGCTTATTAAAAGCGAATGGTTTATTAAAAAACGAATGGTTTATTAAAAAATGAATTGTTAAAAAAATGAGCGCCTGTTTAGTGGCTAAACTCTAGGAAATGTAGGTAGACAAATATCCCAATACGGACAGATATACCGCAAAGAGTAAAGCTGTCGACAGGTGCTTTTTAAATCGATGATCTTTCCAATACTTCATAAACACCCCACAAGCATGATAACAATTTTAACAAATTATTATCATTTATGATAGCGCAAGTTTATGCACATTATTCAATAGTTTCACTAGCCGACGCTATTATTACGGGGTACATTTTATTCCATCTTTGTAAGCAGCATCAGGAACCCCATGGCCGAACAGAAACAACCTGTTGTAATTGAGCACGAAGCCACAACGGAAAACAGCCAAGATAAAAAATCTAACTATGTTAAAGACAGCGCTAGCCGTATTTACGCTATCGCCCAACAACACGGTATTGATGCTCTGCTACATAAAACCGCACCACAAAAAACACCGTTAGAACGGGCGTTAAAACGTGAACAAGAAGCCAAAGCGCAAAAGCAGAAAAACTTGGAACAGATAGTAAAACTGGCTCATGTTTCTTGCCGAAATGAAACGGCTGGCGATCCGGACCAAGACTGGCTGTGCCGCTTTTTTGAAATGGCGCAAGACATTCACAACTCATCAATGCAACGCCTGTGGGCACAAGTGCTAAAACGCGAAACCACCAATCCCGGTTTCACCTCAATGAAAGCGCTGAAAATCCTCAAAGATATGACACCGAAAGAGGCGCAAATCCTGCAACGAGCAGCGGCGTTAGCTTGCAGTTTTGGCACGGATTCAAGTTTGAAGCTTTTGTTCGGTATGAAAATGCCAAGTGGTATGTTCAGCCTCAGCAAAAGAGACTCCATCACAACCATTAATATCGGTAATCACCAATTACCTTATTCCAGTTTACTGGTATTAATTGAACTGGGACTGGTACACGCAACGGAATTGGAATCGGGTGAGATTGAGCTAGACCCGCCGCTACTGCTTACCTATCAAGGTACAAACTTATCTTTGCAAGCATCGACTAAAGGAGTGAGATTGCTTTACTACCGCTTTAGCCCAACCGGTAATGAGTTATGTCGTTTGCTGGGACACAAACCCAATTCACAATATTACGATCAAGTGGTCGCGATGCTAAGCCAGAAATTTACCGTGCATACCGACGTGAAGAGCTCGATTCATCACACGGTATAAAAGAAAAAGTCAGGCTCTAGACCTGACTTTTTACTTAATGCGATTTCTATTGAAAGATAATTTTGCGCTTCGCCAATTCGGCAATACACAAATCAACCAGCGTATCGATACTCTCCTCACCGGCTAGTAAGTCGATTTCCGGCGTTAAAGGTGCTTCATAAGCGGAATCAATGCCAGTGAAGTTGGCAATTTCACCAGCGCGAGCCTTCTTGTACAGCCCTTTCGGGTCGCGCTGTTCACACACTTCCAGAGAGGTGTTCACATACACTTCCACAAATTCATTTTCAGGCAATAAATCACGTACCATTTGACGCTCAACCCGATGAGGTGAAATAAACGCCGTCAACACGATAAGCCCGGCATCCGCCATCAGTTTTGCCAGCTCACCAATACGTCGAATGTTTTCACGGCGATCTTGCTCTGAAAAGCCTAAGTCACGGCATAGACCATGGCGGACATTGTCACCGTCGAGCAGGTAAGTGTGATAACCCAACTGCGCCAAACGAGTCTCTACAGCACCTGCAATCGTTGATTTACCAGCACCTGATAGCCCGGTAAACCATAATACGGCTGGTTTTTGCTGTTTCAGGTCAGCGCGTAGACTTTTATCTACCGCATGTTGATGCCAAACCACATTCTCATCTTTAGCGCCTGATGCAGAATCCATTACCTTTTCCTTTTTCTTTTTCATCTTACGATTAGTTGGCTCAAATCTTTCGCATCCCAATGCGGGAAATGTTTGCGAATCAATGCATTTAGCTCTACTTCAAAAGCCGAAAACTCACCTTGCTGTTGCGCTACGTTTTGCAGGCTTTCACGAACTAATCCAGCACCAACAGTAACGTTAGTCAGACGGTCAATCACAATGAAACCACCGGTATCGGCACAATCCAGATATTTGTCTAAAGCAATCGGAGCGTTAAATGTCCATTCACACAGACCAATACCATTCAGTGGCAATTCTTCAGTCTGAAAAGTAGACAGATTATTGATATCGTACTGATGACGGATAGAGGTGATCTGACCGACGCTCTTCTTACCTGCGATCTTAATGTCGTATTCACGGCCAACTTTAAGTGGCTGCTCAGTCATCCACACCACATCAGCAAGCAGATGGTTGGTTGATTCAACCTGTGCGTTTTCAAGCACGATCAAATCACCACGGCTGATATCAATTTCATCCGCCAACGTCAACGTGACGGCTAAACCTGCCTGTGCAGTCTCTAAATCACCATCGAACGTGACAATGCGCTTAACGGTAGAGGTTTTCCCTGATGGCAATGCCTTGATTTTGTCACCAACACTGACTGAACCTGATGAAATAGTGCCAGCGAAACCACGGAAATCGAGATTCGGGCGGTTAACGTACTGCACAGGGAAACGGAATTCGCCGCTGCCTTTTTCATGGTCGATATCGACTGTTTCTAATAGCTCAAGCAGTGCAGGACCTTGGTGCCAGCCGAGGTTTTCACCTTTCTCAACCACGTTATCTCCCTCTAAAGCAGAGATAGGAATGATTTGAATGTCTGTCTCGCCTTGCAGATGTTTAGAGAATTCCAGATATTCTGCGCGAATCTCTTCAAACCGTTGCTGTGAGTAATCCACGAGATCCATCTTGTTTACTGCAACGATGAAATGCTTCAAGCCCAACAGGTTTGAGATAAACGAGTGGCGACGAGTCTGATCCAAAACGCCTTTACGCGCGTCAATCAAGATAACCGCCAAATCACAGGTTGAGGCGCCTGTCGCCATATTACGGGTGTATTGTTCGTGTCCCGGAGTATCTGCAATGATGAACTTACGTTTCTGCGTTGAGAAATAACGGTAAGCCACATCAATGGTAATGCCTTGCTCACGTTCTGCTTGCAGACCATCCACCAGCAATGCGAGATCTGGGCGGGAACCGGTTGTACCAACTCGCTGACTGTCAGAGTGAACCGCTGCCAGTTGGTCTTCATAAATCTGTTTTGAGTCGTGGAGCAGACGACCAATTAAAGTACTTTTGCCATCATCGACTGAACCACAGGTTAGGAATCTAAGTAGCGATTTGTGTTGGTGTTGACTCAGGTAACCTTCGATACCGAGCTCTAAAAGCTCTGCTTGAACTGCACTATTCATTCTATTTCCTTAGATCCTTAGAAATAACCTTGGCATTTTTTCAATTCCATTGATCCAGACTGATCGTGGTCGATCGCACGTCCCTGACGTTCACTGGACGTTGCGACTAACATCTCTTCGATAATCTCGGTCAGAGTGTTGGCTTCAGATTCGATTGCTCCGGTCAGCGGGTAACATCCCAATGTGCGGAAGCGAACACTCTTATGTTGAACTTGCTCGTGAGGTTGGATTTCCATACGCTCATCATCCACCATGATCAGCATGCCGTCTCTTTCCACGACTGGGCGAACCGCTGCAAGATACAGCGGCACGATTTCGATATTTTCCAGGTAGATGTATTGCCAGATATCCAGTTCCGTCCAGTTTGACAAAGGGAAAACGCGGATGCTCTCGCCTTTGTTGATCTGACCGTTATAAGTTTTCCAAAGTTCAGGACGTTGGTTTTTGGGATCCCAAGTGTGGTTTTTATCGCGGAACGAATACACGCGCTCTTTGGCGCGAGACTTCTCTTCATCACGACGTGCACCACCAAAGGCGGCGTCAAAACCGTACTTATTCAATGCTTGTTTCAAACCCTGAGTTTTCATAATGTCAGTATGCTTTGACGAACCGTGCACGAATGGACTGATACCCATCTCAATACCATCTGGGTTCTTATGCACCAAAAGCTCAAAGCCATACTTTTTCGCTGTTGCGTCGCGGAACGCGATCATGTCGCGGAATTTCCAGTCAGTGTCCACATGAAGCAGAGGGAATGGAATTTTGCCCGGATAGAACGCTTTACGCGCCAAATGAAGCATTACGGATGAATCTTTACCGATAGAATACATCATCACTGGGTTTGCAAATTCCGCAGCAACTTCACGAATAATGTGAATACTTTCTGCCTCAAGCTGTTTTAAATGGGTTAAACGTTGTTGATCCATTTTGTGTGCTTCCTTTTAGCTGCCTTATGGCTTGTCGGGTTTATGTTTTCAGACTAAAACCCAACTAATAATTTATTTATGCGAATTGGTACTGTTGTTGATGTGTTGAGCTGGTGTTGAACCATTGAAGTTTGTCTGCCAAGGCCACCACTTCACCAATCACAATCAGTGATGGAGACTCGGCATGAGCGGCAAGCTGGGGTAATTCACTAAGCTGACCACGGAACACCTTCTGGGATGACTGAGTACCACGTTCAATAATCGCAATCGGTGTTGATGCATTTCGTCCATGCTCGATAAGCTGCTGAGCGATGGTGCTCGATTTCATCAAACCCATATAAATCAATAAAGTCTGATTACCACGCGCCAGCGTAGACCAGTCCATATCCGCCGCTTCAGCTTTGAGATGACCGGTAACAAACAGCGCCGATTGAGCAAAATCGCGATGAGTAAGAGGAATGCCGGCATAGGCCGTTGCGCCGGCCGCAGCAGTAATGCCCGGAATCACTTGAAACTTGATACCCGCTTCAAACAACACTTCCAGCTCTTCACCACCACGACCAAACATGAATGGATCGCCACCTTTAATGCGCACCACCCGATGACCTTGCTTGGCAAAATCCACCAACAGTTGATTGGTTTTTTCCTGAGGCACACTGTGATGACCAGCACGCTTACCCACGCACACCAGAATGGCATCTGACGGAACAAGAGCCATGATGTCATCAGACACAAGGTAGTCGTACAAAACCACGTCGGCTTGTTGCAGTAAGTTAAGTGCTTTAATCGTCAGTAGTTCAGGATCGCCCGGTCCTGCACCGACTAATGCCACTTCACCCGCCTGAAGCTGGCTGCGAGAAAGACTCTTCCATTTGCTTTCTGGTGCAGTTCCATCAACAGCGACTAAATGTGTTTTTTTCTGCTTTGGCAGCGTTGAAACGTTTTCTGAGCCAGCCATGATTGTCATCCTTTAACAATTGATGAAAGCATTATGGTGGCTTCTTCTTATTACCTGAAATTCTAAAATTTCATTTTTTATTCGAAAAACTGATAAGTAGTTGGCATGGTAGAAAAGCAAAGCAGAAAAACGCTTCTATATTAAGAAGACATTTTGCTGCGAAATAGTGATAACTGGCACCAAAGCGAACCATTTAGCTGCCTAACTTCACAGTTTTATAGCATATGAAATCCTTGTTTCATAATAACTTGATACATTTATCGGGTTATTACTTTTCTCAACAATTGGAGTACACAATGACAGTTGCCGCCAAACCTCTATCTATTGCCATTCTAGGTGGTTTGTTGACCATGGCCGGACCTTCTATGGCCGATACCATCAAACTACGTATTATTGAGACAACGGATATTCACACTAACGTGATGGACTATGACTACTACAAAGACAAGCCATCCAATCAAATCGGTTTGACTCGCGCAGCAACGTTAGTAAAACAAGCTCGCGGTGAAGTGACGAACAGCATCTTAGTGGATAACGGTGACTTAATCCAAGGTAGCCCAATGGGTGACTACATGGCAGCGAAAGGCATTAAAGCTGGCGAAGTTCACCCTGTTTACAAAGCAATGAATCAACTGTCGTACGATGTGGGCAACATTGGTAACCACGAATTTAACTATGGTCTGGATTTCCTAAAAGAAACCATCAATGATGCTAAATTCCCTTACGTAAACTCAAACGTTTACAACGCAGCAACTGGCGAGCATCTATTCCAACCATACCTAATCAAAACGCATACTTTCAAAGACACCAACGGTAAAGCTCAACAAATTAAAGTGGGTTACATCGGTTTCGTTCCACCACAAATCATGGTGTGGGATAAGAAGAACCTTGATGGCCGTGTAATTGCCCGTGACATTAAGAAGACAGCAGAAAAGCTAATCCCTGAAATGAAAGCCAAAGGCGCTGACATCATTGTTGCGATTCCACACTCAGGTATTTCAACCGACGAATATCAGGAAGGCGCTGAAAACTCGGTCTATTACTTAACCAAAGTAGCAGGCATTGATGCTATTGCCTTTGGCCACTCTCACGCGGTATTCCCAAGTAAAGATTTTGCAAAAGTGGCTGGAGCAGATGTAGAGAAAGGCACCATCAATGGCATCACAGCGGTTATGCCGGGACGTTGGGGCAGCCACGTTGGCGTGATGGATCTGATTCTTGAGCAAAAAGAGGGCAAATGGGCAGTGACTCATGGTCAATCCGAAGCTCGCCCAATCTTTGATAAAGCAAACAAAAAAGCGCTGCTTGAAGCGGATGCGGGTATTACCAAAGCGCTTGAAGCCGATCATAAAGGCACTCGTGAGTTCGTTAACCAACCTATAGGTAAATCGAACGACGTGATGTACAGCTTCCTTGCTCTGGTGCAAGATGACCCGACGATACAAATCGTGAGCCTGGCGCAAAAAGACTACGTAGAACGTTTCATCCAAGGCGATCCAAATTTAGATGGACTACCGGTTCTTTCTGCGGCTGCACCATTTAAAGCGGGTGGTCGTAAAGACGATCCGTCAGGTTTCACTGAAGTAGAATCTGGCGAACTGACCTTCCGTAACGCAGCGGACTTATACCTATACCCTAATACGCTCGTCACTTTAAAAGTGTCAGGTAAAGAAGTTAAAGAGTGGTTGGAATGTTCTGCTGGTCAGTTTAAACAAGTTGATGTGAATTCTAGCGAGCCGCAATCACTTATCGACTGGGATGGTTTCCGTACCTACAACTTCGACGTGATTGATGGCGTAAACTACCAAATCGATATCACTCAGCCTGCGAAGTACGATGGCGACTGTAAAGTTATCAATCCCGATTCTCAACGTATTGTTAACCTGACTTACCAGGGTAAGCCAATTGATAGTGCGCAAACCTTCTTAGTCGCAACCAACAACTACCGAGCATATAGCAACAAGTTCCCGGGAACAGGTGCCCAATTCGTAGCATTTGATTCACCAGATGAAAACCGTACTGTAGTGGCTGATTACATCGCTCGCATCAGTAAAGAACAAGGTGAAGTGACGCCGAGTGCGGATAACAACTGGTCATTCGCGCCAATCCAATCAAAAACCAAACTTGATGTTCGTTTTGAAACAGCACCAAGTGAAAAAGCGGCGAAATTTATCAAGCAAAAAGGGCAATACCCGATGGAGTTCGTGACAACAGATGAAGTTGGCTTCAGTGTTTACCGTATCAATTTACAAAAATAACTTGAGATTGCGGTAAAATATCAGCCGCAGCACTCGCTGCGGCTTTTTTATTTGAGGCTATTTGACAAAACGAGCGCGAAATTGACGCCCTTTCATTTTTCCATTCGACAATTTGCTCAGTGCTTTTTTCGCGATACTTTTCTCTACAGCGACATAAGAGCGCATGGCAGATAAGTTGATTTTACCGATGTGAGCAGCAGAGAGTTCACCGTCAGCTGTCAGCGCCCCCAGAATGTCACCAGCACGAACTTTTTGCTTCTTACCACCATCAATCTGGATGGTCACCATCGATGCCGAATATGGCGCTACGCCAGATGGC
Organism: Vibrio sp.; assembly: GCF_047973365.1. Taxonomy (GTDB): domain Bacteria; phylum Pseudomonadota; class Gammaproteobacteria; order Enterobacterales; family Vibrionaceae; genus Vibrio. Next base: position 19,176 of record NZ_JBKEBW010000065.1, read on the forward strand.
TTCTGTGGCAGAGTTGCAGCTTCGATCGCGATATCCATGTACTCATCAATCTGCGCCACGCGATACATCTCGTTGTCACTGAAAAAGCTAAACGCCAAGCCTTTACTTCCTGCGCGTCCAGTGCGACCAATGCGATGCACGTGTATTTCTGGGTCACGAGAAAGCTCGAAGTTAAATACTGCGTCAAGGTTATCCACATCTAAACCACGAGCCGCCACATCCGTTGCAACCAGAATTGAAATACTCTTGTTAGCAAACTGCACTAGCGCTTGGTCACGTTCACGTTGTTCCATATCACCGTGCAGTTCAATCACACTAAAGCCACGCTGATGAAGCTCATCAGCCACATGCTGTACTTCGCGTTTGGTATTACAGAACACCACTGACGATTCCGGCTGATGTTTTAGCAGTAATGTTTCTAGCGCTTCATCACGCGCTTCACTGCCTTCAACTTTATAAAAGTACTGCTTGATACTCGACGTGTCATGAGTCGCCGCGACTTTAATCATTAACGCATCATGGGTGACTTTCTGCGCGATCTGTTGAATGGTATCAGGATAAGTAGCACTAAATAGCAGAGTCTGACGTTTAGCTGGCGCTTGGTCGATAATCGCTTCAAGTGCATCCTGGAACCCCATATCGAGCATGCGGTCAGCCTCATCCAACACAAGTGTATTCAGTTCACTTAAATCAATACGATCTTTGCTTAGGTGATCAAGAATACGCCCCGGCGTACCAACCAAAATATGCGCACCATGCTCCAGAGATCCAATTTGCGGTCCCATCGGCATACCACCACACAACGTCAGCACTTTAATGTTATGAATAGCACGAGCAAGGGTACGAATATCGGTTGCCACTTGGTCAGCCAGTTCACGAGTCGGACACAGTACCAATGCCTGAACACGGAAACGTTTTACGTCTAAGTTAGACAGCACACCAAGTCCAAACACTGCGGTTTTGCCTGATCCTGTTTTTCCTTGGCCAATGACATCCTGTCCTTTAAGAATCGCTGGCAACGATTGTGCTTGTATCGGCGTCATTGTTGTAAAGCCGATAGTTTCTAGGTTAGAAAGCAATTCTGGCTTTAGGTTTAAAGCCGAAAATGAAGTATCACTCAAGGGGACGTCCTTTGGTTATACGAAAAATTAAGGCGCCTATTATCAATGTTTTTGTGACAAGCACCAATGAATATTCGATTAATTTCAACTGGCCATCTGGCACGTCTGTAATGCTTTCTCCGCTTCTAACTGATAAATTGTCAAACACCAACCATAACAAGGAGTTTGTTGTAGATGCTTACTTGGCAATGCCTTCCATTTTCACAACTAACAACGCAACAACTGTATGAGCTTTTAAAGTTAAGAGTTGATGTCTTCGTCGTAGAACAACATTGCCCTTACCCTGAGCTGGACAGCAAAGACCATCTTGATGGTGTATTTCATCTGTTGGGCTACGACAACGATGAAATCGTTGCCTGTGCAAGACTGCTAGCAAAAGGAGTTAGCTACCCGAGTATCAGTATCGGGCGAGTGGCAACTAAATCGGCAAAACGCGGAGCTGGCTTAGGTCACCAATTATTGAAACAAGCGTTATTTCAATGTCATCAAATCTGGCCAAATGAAGAAATAGAAATCGGCGCACAAGAACATTTAGCAGAATTTTATCAACAACATGGATTTGTCAAAACATCGGATATGTATTTGGAAGATGGGATCCCACATATTGATATGAAACGCGTGGTTATCCCATCATAGAGAGATAGAGATAAAGAAATAGAGAGCAGATGCCGCAGTTGGCTTTATTTACTGCGGCCGAATCCACCTTCAGATAGTTTAAAGAACATGACGGATTGACCATTGCGCTCAAGCTGCAATATATCCAGCTTACCATCTTCAGCTAATTTAAAGCGAATTAACTGACCTTGTTGGATATGGCTCAACGGTTTATCTGATCCTTCAATTTTGACCAGTGCGTTGAGATCACTCATCGGCAAATGGTTGACGCGGAATACCTGAGAAAGCGTGTCCCCCGTCTGTACCGTATATTCTCGCCAGGCATTCGACTCTAACGATGAACGGTTGGTCGACTTCTGTTCACTTAATCCACGAGTATTAATATCCAATTCAACTCGCTTGTTAACCGGCTCAGAAGAATTTGAGTGACTCGTTTGCGGAAATGGAATGACGCCAATAACCAACACCACGGGAACTAATACCATTAGAGCCCGTTGATGAAACTTAGGTAATCGCACCCAAAACTGCTTTGAGTTTTCGAGATAAGCCTGCCAATCAATAGCATTCCACTTATCCTGAGCTAATGCGATGTAATCGGTCTGCTGCTTTTTCTTATGTCGACGGTTCATTTTTATCCGTTCCTTTACTTCGTAACCTCAGTATAAAAACTCAAGAGCAATGAGTATAGCCTTTCCCACCGTTATCTAATAAAGCTTTACACAATCCTGAAGATTTTTCTGTGGGATCTGCGCTTAGTCACAGCTCACAGCGATAATTAAACGAATTCCGTTCTGGCATTTCATCGATTGGCCGAAACTGGTATCCTTTGGACTTTGTTTTATCTTAAAAAGAGTGACATTTATGTCTGAAGTTAAATTTGAAACCATCGAGCAGAAAGCTAGCTACGGTATCGGTCTACAAATGGGTCAGCAACTAGCAGGTAGCGGTCTTGAAGGTCTAAACGTTGACGCTATCGCGGCTGGTATTGCTACCGCGCTAGTGGGCGACATGCCTGCAATCGAAGTAGACGAAATCAACAAAGCTCTACAAGCAATGCACACTCGTGCAGAAGAAGCTCGTCAAGAAGCAGCTAAAGTAGCAGCTGCTGAAGGCGAAACTTTCCTTCAGGATAACGCACTACGCTCAGAAGTGACTGTTCTGGATTCTGGTCTACAGTACGAAGTGATTACTGAAGGCAGTGGTGAAATCCCATCGGCAGACAAATCGGTACGTGTTCACTACCACGGTGAACTCGTTGACGGTACTGTATTTGATAGCTCAGTATCTCGCGGTCAGCCAGCAGAATTCCCAGTAACAGGTGTAATCAAAGGCTGGGTTGAAGCACTACAAATGATGCCTGTTGGCTCAAAATGGAAACTGTACATCCCACATGACCTTGCTTACGGCGAGCGTGGTGCAGGTGCAGCGATTCCTCCATTCGCCGCGCTAGTATTCGAAGTAGAGCTACTTGCTATTCTGTAATTCAGAATATTGCGAAATTTGATGATTAAAGCGACGCTCAGCGCCGTTTTTTTTATCTAGACTTAAGATATTCAACTTTATTTGTCCGCGAGAATCAGAATGAAAAAATCCATCATAGTCACTGTGCTTGCTAGCACCATTTTTACCGCTCCTAGCTACGCATTCTTAGGCAAACTCAGTGAAAGTAACGATCTCTCCAGTATGGTTAGCAGTACGTTATCGCAAACGGAATCTAACTCGGCGTTACTGACACAGGTTACCAGTCAGCTTCCTGTTTCTCAGACACAAGCCGCCGGAGGGATTGGTAGCTTATTGGCTCTTGCTCAAAACCAGCTTTCAGACACTAACAACTCTGAACTGGAAACCTTATTACCTGGGCTAGATCAACTGACCAGCCTGTCTGGATCAAGCAGTACAATCGCAAAAATTGCCGATATGGAAGCGGTGAATAATGTGTTCAATAAACTTGGATTAGATTCGAGTATGGTTTCCCAATTTGCTCCACTGGTCTTGCAGTATTTAACCAGCCAAGGCGCTTCTTCAGATTTGTTGGGCTCACTAAGCTCTCTGTGGCAATAACTCTGTCTGCATGCGCGTCACTTAAACACATTTGTGACGCGTTTATAACTGCATAAAAAAACAAACACACTTCTTCTTGTCTGTTGCCTAAGCTGTGTGTAATTCTTTTATTTTTCCCCAAGGACGAGTAAAAGAGTAATGAGAGACGAGACTTTAGCAATACATTTCGGCTACGAGACCGATCCCACCACTAAATCGGTGGCAACACCTATATATCAAACAGTCGCCTACGAGTTTGACAATGCTCAGCACGGTGCAGATCTGTTCAACCTAGCCGTCGCGGGAAATATCTATACACGCATCATGAACCCAACCAATGATGTACTAGAAAAGCGTATGGCAGCATTAGAAGGTGGTATTGCTGGTCTGGCTGTTAGTGCCGGAAGCGCAGCGATCCATTATGCAATTCTAACTTTGGCTCAAGCTGGCGATAATATTGTTTCCACACCACAACTCTATGGTGGTACTTACACTTTATTTGCCCACATGTTCCCTAACATGGGCATTGAAGTACGCTTTGCCAAAGATGATAGCCCTGAAAGTCTAGCGGCATTGATCGACGAAAAAACCAAAGCCGTTTATTGTGAATCTATTGGTAACCCAGCAGGTAACATTGTTGATTTAGAACGAGTGGCAGAGCTAGCACACGCGCAAGGGGTTCCAGTTATTGTCGATAACACTGTTGCTTCACCGGCTGTATGTAAACCGATTGAGTTTGGTGCAGATATCGTGGTGCATTCATTGACCAAGTATGTTGGCGGACATGGCACAACACTTGGAGGAATGATCATTGATTCAGGTAAGTTTCCTTGGACTGAACATAAAGAACGCTTTCCAACCTTAAACAATCCTGAACCGTCCTATCATGATGTGGTTTATACCGAAGCTTTCGGATCTGCTGCATTCATTGGCCGCGCTCGTACCGTACCACTTCGCAACACCGGCTCTGCCATGTCCCCTATGAACGCTTTCATGTTAATGCAGGGTCTGGAAACACTATCACTGCGCATGGAACGACATTGTGAAAACGCACTCAAAGTCGCTCAGTATTTGCAAAACCACGACAAAGTGAGCTGGGTGAGCTATGCAGGATTAGAAGATTCGAAATTCTACCCACTTGCCCAGAAATACATGAAAGGCAAACCCTCGGCGATCTTATCGTTTGGATTAAAAGATGGCTACGACGCAGGTGTCCGCTTCTACGATGCTTTGAAAATATTCAAACGCTTAGTCAATATTGGAGATGCGAAGTCTTTGGCTTGTCACCCGGCTTCAACGACGCACCGTCAGTTGACCGAAGCGGAACAAAAACAGGCTGGTGTTTCTCCGGAAATGATCCGTCTGTCAGTGGGTATCGAGCATATTGATGATATTCTTGAGGATTTAGAACAGGCGTTGAATGCTTAACATTAGTTAACAATACCTACCAAATTAAGGGCCGTACCTCTAGTTCCCACGCTCTGCGTGGGAATTCATACGTGAGCTAAACTGCACTATTTGAGCGTGATAGGCATTCCCACGCAGGAGTGAAGTGACCCCATAAAGTTGGACATTTCTGTTAAGCGGCTTGCAAGGCCTGATTTCGATATTCTATCGGAGTCAGGCCTTTAAATTTCACCTTAATCCGTTTTGTATTGTAATACTCTATATATTCTTCGATATTTGCAATCAGTTCATCAGCATCAGTGAAGCTTTGACCGTGATACATCTCTGTTTTGAGTAAAGCGAAGAAGTTTTCAGCCACTGCATTATCTAAACAGTTTCCTTTTCTCGA
>NZ_JBKEBW010000074.1:0-69171 GCF_047973365.1 Vibrio sp.
GAAACCGATGTCGTCATTATTGGTGGCGGTGCGACTGGTACAGGGATTATGCGTGATTGTGCTCTTCGGGGTATCAATTGCATATTACTTGAAAGAGATGATTTGGCTTCTGGGACAACAGGGCGTAACCATGGCTTGTTACATTCGGGCGCGCGTTATGCTGTCACCGATCAACATTCAGCTAAAGAGTGTATCCAAGAGAATCGCATATTAAAGAAAATAGCTCGTCACTGTATTGAAGACACTGGCGGCCTGTTCATCACCTTGCCAGAAGATGATTTGGGTTTTCAAAAAACTTTTATTGAGCAATGCAAAGCCGCTGATATTGATGTTGAAACCTTGTCGCCGAAAGAGGCTTTACGCTTAGAACCAAACACCAACCCAGCGCTCATCGGTGCAGTTAAAGTGCCTGATGGCACGCTTGATCCCTTCCGTCTATGTTCATCCAACGTACTGGATGCAAAAGAACATGGTGCTCGGCTTTTTAATCATTCGCGCGTGATTTCACTTATTCGTCAAGGCGATACCATCTTGGGGGTGAAATGTATCAATACCCAAACTAACCAACCTTTTGAAGTGATTGCCCAGCAAGTGATTAACGCGGCAGGTATTTGGGGGCAGGGTATTTGTGAATACGCAGAGCTGGATATCAAGATGTTTCCGGCAAAAGGCTCGCTGCTGATCCTTGATTATCGAATCAATAATCTGGTGATAAACCGTTGTCGTAAACCATCGGATGCCGATATTTTAGTGCCGGGCGATACTATCTCTTTGATAGGTACAACTTCAGAACACATTGATTACGACATGATTGATGACTTGCACGTTACCGCTGCTGAAGTGGACTTGTTGCTTGAAGAGGGTATCAAGTTGGCTCCGGTGATGAAAAATACACGAGTATTGAGAGCTTATGCAGGCGTTAGGCCGTTGGTTTCTCTCAGTGGTGACAGTTCAGGCAGAAACATCAGTCGTGGTATTGTGTTACTTGATCATGAAGAACGTGATGGCTTAAAAGGCTTTACCACGATTACGGGCGGTAAGTTAATGACTTATCGCTTGATGGCAGAGCAAGCTACAGATCTTGTTGCGAGTAAGCTCGGCAACACCACGCCATGTTCTACCCACACCAAGCCTTTACCAGGTTCGGTTGAATCACCTAAAGTGCTTAGAAAAAGCGCCAGTATTGCCAAACCTGTTTACGAATCTGCGATTTATCGCCATGGAGAAAGAGCGCAAGCTTTTCTATCAGAGAAGCCTCAGAGCCAGGCCATTGTATGTGAATGTGAGATGGTGACCGCGGGTGAAATTGAGTATGCGATTAAGAAACTGGATGTAAGAAATCTTATAGACCTACGTCGTCGAACTCGTTTAGGAATGGGGCCTTGCCAGGGAGAGCTTTGTGCCTATCGCGCTGCCAGTTTGTTTCAAGAGTATGGTGAGCTTGATGGCCACGCGTCAGCGTTGCTGCTCAAAGAGTTTTTGGAAGAGCGCTGGAAGGGAATTAAACCGATATTTTGGGGCGATGCATTAAGGGAAGCAGAGTTCAGTTACTGGATCTATGAAGGGTTATTTGGTTGCGGAGATATTGAGTCAGCAATAGACGCTTCTGCTGCGCAGTCTCACGTAACACCATCAACGCAGGAGCAAGAGCAGCAATGATGAATTACGATGTGATAGTGATTGGTAGTGGGATCGCAGGCTATTCGGCTGCCATTAAATGTTTGGAACACGGTTTGAAAACAGCTGTTGTTAGCAGTGGACAGAGCGCTTTGCATTTTTCCTCAGGCTCTATCGACTTGCTTTCTCACTCACCGTTAAACCATCAGTTGATTGATAACCCTTGGACAGAAATTGATGCCTTAGCGAAAGCACTTCCAGAACACCCTTATGCAAAAATAGGAAGCAAGAATATTCGTGCGGCGATGAACTGGTATCAACAGATGTTAGCATCGAACGGATTACCAATGAGTACGCTTGCTTCTGCAAATAATCATTTTCGAATTACTACCTTGGGCACGTTGACGTCGACTTGGCTTTCTCAGCCTTATGTTGAAAAAATAGAACCGGATTTTTCTAATCTCGCTGAATTTAAACGTATTGTGATGATCGCCGTCGACGGCTTCAGAGATTTTCAGCCGCATATTGCGCTTGGCAATTTGCAGCGGCATTCGGCATTTAAAGATATCCCTATCAAAACGGCAAAAGTTAGCTTAACCGCTTTTGGGCAGATCAATCGCAATCCTTACGATTTGAGATCAATCGATATATCAAGGCTATTGCGTGAAGAAAAGCAATTCAACGAGTTCGCCAATCAACTGTTGAAAGTCGCTACGCCTGAAGATTTAGTGGTGTTGCCATCAATTATGGGTAATGGTGATGGCTTAGAACTGATGGATAAACTTAGCCGTTACACCGGGCTAACTCTGCATGAAGTACCAACCATGCCGCCATCGCTACTGGGCATTCGTATTGAAGACGTGATGATGCGTACCTTCATCAATAAGGGAGGAGTGTTGCACAAAGGTGATGAAGTGCTTGGTGGGCAGCTTAAGGATCTCGACGGTAGCCTGAATTTAAGTTCGATTCAAACCAAGAAAATGGGTGAGATGAACCTAACCGCGAAACACTATATTCTCGCCTCAGGAAGCTTTTTCAGTAAGGGGTTGATCGCCAATCAAAACGCGATTAAAGAACCGATTTTTGATTTAGATACCGAAGTTGCGGGTTCTAGAAACGAGTGGCATCAAGCTGATTTCTTTAGTGCGAAACCTCATCCGTTTTTATCTTTCGGTGTGGTCACCGATAAGAGTTTTACTCCCTCAATCCGAGGTAACAAAGTCAATAACTTACACTGTATTGGTGCGATTTTAAGTGGTTATAACCCGATCGCTCACGGATGTGGAGGTGGTGTGGCAATAAGCACTGCTTACTGGGTTGTTGAGCAAATCGTATCGAGTTTGCGAAGTGAGATATTGATGAAGGAGGTCAGTGCATGACAACCGCAAGCAGAGACACCACCTTTGACCAATGCATCAAATGCACCGTTTGTACTGTGTATTGCCCAGTAGCGAAGGCGAACCCCGATTTTCCGGGACCAAAACAATGCGGACCAGACGGTGAAAGGTTGCGTATAAAAAGCCCAGAATTTTATGATGACATGCTAAAACATTGCACCAATTGTAAACGTTGTGAAACGGCGTGCCCGTCAGGTGTACGTATTGGCGATATTATTGCGGTGGCAAGAGGCAAGTTCGGCAAGCGCCCGATGAACCCTAAATTGGTCCGTGACTTCGTATTAAGTCATACCGACTTATTTGGTTCACTTGCTACTCCATTTGCGCCAATGGTAAATGCAGCGACTCAGCTCCCATTGGTTAAGAAAATTATGCACAAAACCATTGGTGTGCATGAACACAAATCTTTGCCTAAGTACTCTCATGGTACCTTCAGAAGCTGGTTCAAAAGCAATGTAACCGATCAGTCGAACTACCCGCGTGCGGTCAGCTATTACCATGGCTGCTATGTGAACTATAACCACCCGCAATTGGGTAAAGATTTTATTCGAGTGATGAACGCGATGAATATTGGCGTACGTCTGTTAGAAAAAGAAAAGTGCTGTGGTGTGGCGATGATTGCCAACGGCTTTCATGATAAAGCGAAAAAGAATGCTGAGTTCAACATCGAACACGTGAGCCGAGCAATTAACAGTAACAGTATTGCGGTACTGTCTACGTCATCGACTTGTTCATTTACTTTGCAAGAAGAATATCCGCATGTGCTTGGGGTTGAGAATGAACATGTGGCGAGTAAAATCCACTATGTGAGCCGTTTCCTGCTTAAAGAGTTTATGAGTGGCAATCTGCCGAAGATGAAACCGCTCAATAAGAAAATCGTTTATCACACTCCTTGCCATCTAGAACGCAGTGGTGGTGCTGTATTTACCATTGAAGTATTAAAGATGATCCCGGGTTTAGAGGTGGTGGTACTCGATAGCGAATGTTGTGGTCTTGCTGGTACTTATGGATTTAAAGAGGAAAACTATGAAGTTTCCATGAAGATAGGCGACGATTTGTTTAGCAAAATCCGGCGTTCAAATGCCGACTATGCGATTACCGATTGCGAAACTTGTAAATGGCAGATTGAGGAAAACACCCAACTTGAGTGCATTCATCCAGTGAGTTTGATTGCCGAAGCTTTGGTTTAAGAGCATTTTGGCTAAGGGGAATCATAAGAACATAGCCGTGAAAAAGAGGAAATAGATACAGAGGTTTTTGCTGTTAATAGAAAATAAAATTCTCTGCGAAGTATTAAAAAAGTTGTATAAACAGTTGGCTTTAATTGTGAAATGAATCACAATATGAGCACATTTATTTATCCTCTTTTGCACGGTTATATGACACAGACCATGTCCGCAACCAACGACAATTCTCGTCGTTCACAATACTTACGTGTTTTTGCTTTAGGTTTCAGTGGCTTTATTTTCAATACCACTGAATTCGTACCTGTTGGATTGCTTTCCGATATCGCCAATGATTTTTCGATATCGACGGCTTCCGTAGGTTGGATGTTGACTATCTATGCGTGGATAGTTGCATCAATGTCATTGCCAATGATGATGATCACCAGTCGAATCGAGCGTAAGAAATTACTGCTTGGTTTGTTTACGCTGTTCATTGCCAGCCACTGCTTATCCGTCTTTGCTTGGAATTTCGAAGTTCTGGTCGCTAGCCGGATAGGTATTGCCTTTGCCCACGCAGTGTTTTGGTCGATCACCGCTTCAATTGCGATTCGCGTCGCTCCTCCGGGTAAAAAGACTTTTGCACTAAGTATTCTGGCCACGGGGACGTCACTGGCGATGGTTCTGGGTGTGCCACTGGGGCGTATTATTGGTCAGTGGTTGGGTTGGCGTGTCACTTTTGGCGTTATCGGTATTATCGCGTTAATGATCATGTTCAGCCTATACCGCTTATTGCCAGTGATGCCGAGTCTGTTTAGCGGTTCAATGAAGAAGCTACCAGAGCTATTGAAGAACCCAGCATTGACAGGCTTGTATCTGTTCATTTTTATGATCTTCACCGCTCATTACACGGCGTACAGCTACATTGAACCTTTCCTGAAAGTGATCGGTTCACTGTCTGAAAACTTTACCACCTTCTTACTGCTGTTATTTGGCGTAGCGGGTATTTTGGGCAGTGTTATTTTTGGTAACTTAGGTGACCGTCCCAACACGCCAATCTTAGTCGGCTGTACCGCAACGGTAATGGTATGTACCGCATTGATTTACTTTGCAGTTCCTCATCTGTGGTCGATCAGTATTTTGCTGGTAGTCTGGAGTGCTGCGTTGATGATAGTGAGCCTGGTTATGCAGGTTAAAGTACTGAATATCGATGCCAATGCATCGGATATGATCATGTCGATGTTCTCCGGCATCATTAACCTGGGTATCGGTGCTGGTGCGTTGATTGGTGGTAAAGTGATTCTGCTGATGTCGCTTGAAAGTATTGGCTACGTAAGTGCACTGTTTGCACTGCTATCACTGCTGTGGATTATGTTTATGATGAAGCGCTACAGCGCAATTCGCTAATCGGCTCTACCGCTATCAGTCGCTTATCGTATCAATGACAAAAGGCAGCTTAGGTTGCCTTTTGTGTATTTCGATTTTGTATATTGTGAACGGTTTTAAATATCTTCTGAACGGTCACGAATAGCTTGTGTTGACTCGCGCGCAACCAGTTCTCCGTGATAAGACTGATGGCTCGGGAGATGAGTTTGCTTATTTGCCTGAGCCAAAGCGAGCGCTGTGGCGTCTTGCGTTAAGTGAACGATAGGCAGCGATACCGTAGACAGGCTTGGAATGGCATAAGCGGCGGCGGGTTCGTTGTCTATACCGATAACCGACACATCCTGTGGTACTCTTAAGCCGTGATCGTGTAAGGCGCGAATTGCGCCAATTGCCATGTCATCGTTACAGGCAAAAATGGCACTGAATTTTTCGCCTGTTTGCAGCAGGATTTGTGCGCCTTTATAACCACCTTCTAAAGTGTTGTCGCCTTCGACGATCCAGTCTTTGTTTTCTGAAACTTGCGCAACATTAAGCTGATGCTTGAACGCTTGTAAACGTAATCGCCCCGTTTCACTATTAAGAGGTGAAGTAATACAGGCGACATCTTTATGACCTAATTGGAGCAGATGACTTATGGCTATTGTGGCTAATTGAGTTTGCTCTAAACCAAAACTCGATAAGGATTTGGCGCTAAGCTGACGGTTGAGAATAACCAAAGGTTGGGCAATTTTTTGTTGCAGTTCTACCAATGCGGGTTCGGACAGATGGCGACTATAAAGCAAAATGGCGTCACAACGTTGGTTGGCGATGGTTTCAACCGATTCACGTTCACCTTCGGCGCTGTTTTTGCTGCGAATAACCAGTAACTTTTTACCCGCTTGTAAAGCGGCTTGACCAGCATGGTGAAGTACGCTGCCGAAATAGTTACTTTGGAATTCAGGAAGTACCAAACCGATGGAATTGGATGTATTAGTCGCTAAAGCTTGCGCGAGTGTATTAGGTTGATAACCCAACTGTTTCATTACAGACAGCACTGCATTTCGGGTGACTTCTTTCACCTGAGGGCTGTTATTGAGTACTCGTGATACCGTAGCTTTCGAAACGCCAGCGGCTTTGCACACATCATTTATGGTTGCCATACAATTCCTTATCTATCCGACTCGACATACCTAAATAAGGTAGGCATGTCGAGAGGAAGACAAGTTTAGCCAATGTCAGTTGAGTTTTGAAAGGCTTATTTGCTCGTTATGTGGCGGTTAGATCACATCCCCGTTGGTTTCGATAACCTTTTTGTACCAATGGAAGCTTTTCTTCTTCGAACGTGCCATTGTGCCGCTGCCATCATCGTGTTTATCAACATAGATAAAGCCGTATCGTTTCCGATATTCGCCCGTGGTGAATGACACACAGTCAATACAACCCCATGGTGTGTAGCCCATGACATCGACACCGTCATAGCTGATCGCTTGTTTCACCGCTTTAATGTGTGAACCAAGGTAATCAATACGGTAGTCATCATTGATTGAACCGTCTTGCTCAACTTTATCTATTGCACCAAGACCATTCTCTACGATGAAGATTGGCTTTTGGTAACGTTCGTAAAGCTCAGAAAGCGCATAGCGAAGACCATCTGGGTCAATTTGCCATTCCCAGTCAGACGCTGGTAAGTATGGATTTAGGCGGCTACCTTCGAACAGTGACGGTGTGTTGGTCGTTTCATCAATTTTGACGGAAACGATGTTGGTCATGTAGTAGCTGATCGCCAGGTAATCTGCACAACCTTCACGCAGGATGACATCATCACCTAGCTGCATGTCGACGGTAATCCCTTTACGTTGCCACTCTTTGAGTAGGTAACTTGGATAGTAACCCCGAACCTGTACGTCGCTAAACTGGTATTTCTCACGCATCATTTCCTGTGCAAGTAACATATCTTCAGGGCGGCACGAAGCAGGGTAGAGCGGCATCATATGGATCATGCTACCAATTTTGAAATCAGGGTTGATAGCATGGCCTTGTTTAACCACGAGAGCACTGGCAAGGAACTGGTGGTGAAGCACTTGATACAGCATTTGTTCAGGATTTTGGTAATCGCTGTAAATCATCCCTGAGTTACAGTAACCCCAGATTGGCAGTTTCCAGTTACGTTGGTTATTGATCTCGTTAAACGTGATCCAGTATTTCACTTTGTTTTTATAACGTTCCATAACAGTCAGGCTGAACTTAACAAAGAAATTCATGACTTGACGGTTCTTCCAACTGCCATACTCTTTCACTAAATGGTTTGGCATTTCGAAGTGAGAAAGGGTGATGACGGGCTCAATGCCGTATTTTATCAGTTCATCAAAAAGATCATCGTAGTACTGCAGGCCTGCTTCGTTTGGTGTCTCTTCATCACCATTTGGGAAGATACGTGTCCAGGCGATGGATGTACGGAAACATTTAAAGCCCATTTCTGCGAACAGGGCGACGTCGCCTTTGAAGTGACCGTAAAAATCAACCGCTTCGTGGTTTGGGTAAAATTTATCAGCTTCAACGGTCTCGGTGATGACGCGAGGCACACCATGAGCACCTTTGGTCAGTACATCAACCACGCTAGCGCCTTTCCCTTCTTTGTTCCAACCACCTTCAACTTGGTGCGCGGCGACTGCTCCGCCCCAGAGAAAATCTGTTGGAAAACCTTGTTGTGACATTTTGATACCTTCTTCAGCTAAATGAACCAATGTAATTAACCATAGGTGAGTTTCAGCGATTATAAGCTAGATAAAAATAAAATGAAACCGGTTACAAAGTGATTATCATTGCCAGAGGGAGCCATTAGCCTATTCTGGCATGCCGTAGAGAGCCATGAATGCGCTGACGGCTTGTTCTGTGGTGATCTTTATCTGCTGTTGATTTGGTTTTTCAATCGCGGCAAAAGCGTATTGTTCCACGTATTCTGAAGATAATAGTGCCTTAAATTGCATTGCCGCGATCCAGGCGTCACAGGAGCGAAGCTGACCTTTATCGATTTGCCGGGCGATGTATTCACTTAGATGCTTCCAGCCTTTTTTCGGGCCATTATTATAAAAATGGCGACCTATATCCGAACGATCGGCTTCGGTGATGGCCATCCGGTAAATTGAAATCGCATCAGGGGTGAGAATTGAATCAAGAAAATTATAGCCGAACTCGGTCAGTGATGTTCGGACATCACGTTCAATATCTAATGACAAAAAAGAGTTCGAAATTTGTTCTGTCGCCGAAGATTGCATTACGGCGGCGAAAATTTCTTCTTTTGAGCTGAAATAGTTATAAAGCGTTGCTTTAGAGCCGCCCAATTGCTTCGCCAATTGAGACATAGATGTAGCACTCACACCCTGTTGGGAAAAGCACTCTTTAGCGATATCTAAGATCGCTTGTCGTTTTTCGTCGCTTTTAACTCGCATGAATATTTTGTAGTCCTTAGGGAAATTTTGGGTAAGTTTCGCTTGACGAAATCTTTCTGTCAAGAGTATAACTGTACTGTACGGTTTAGTTATAAGGTTGTCTAATGTGAAAAGATTTCTCCAAAGGAACGAACTTGGATTTTCAAACTTACGGTTTGCTAATTCAAAGTTTTCAAAAAACGGAAACAAAAATGTTCCTTACTTCGCTTTAACTCTGATTAGTGCAGCGCTATTGGCTGGCTGCTCTGTCTCGAAAAATGAAAACTTGCCTGAAATTTCGCAAGCCAATGACTATGCGTTTAAGCAAAGTCTGTCTGCTGCAGAAGCTATGGCGTGGCCAACTCAGGATTGGTGGTATCGCTACCAAGATCCTCAGTTAAACCAACTTATTAATGACGCTTTTACTGGTGCGCCAAGTTTGAAAATAGCTGAAGCTAGGTTGAAAAACGCTCAAGGTATCGCACAGCAAGCTGGTGCAAGCCGCGCGGTTAACGTGGGATTAGCTGCTAGTGCATCTGAAACCAAGGTGAGTTACCAATATCAGGCCGCAACGCCTCCACATGGTTGGAATGATTATGGAACTCTGACGCTCAATTTCCAGTATGATTTTGATTTTTGGGGTAAAAATCGTGCTTCTGTGGCTGCGGCAACCTCTGAATTAGCTGCGGCTGAAGCAGAAGCTGTGTCAGCTCGTCTGATGTTGGCAACCGCGGTATCAAACGCCTATGCAGAATTGTCTCGTTTGTATGCGAATAAGCATACGGTAGAAACCGCGTTGGATATTCGTCATAAAACCGTAGAACTACTCACTAAGCGATATGAAAATGGCTTAGAAACACTCGGTTCTGTTAACCAAGCAAAAGCCTATGCAGCGAATGTGGAAGCTGAAATGTTAGGCATTAACGAATCCATTGCACTACAGAAAAATGCACTGGCAGCTTTGGTGGGGCAAGGACCAGACCGAGCTTTAGCCATCGTTGAACCCCACATCCAATTGGATATGCGCTATGGCCTGCCGCAAGACGCAGGTGTGGGTTTGCTTGGTCATCGCGCCGATATTACCGCCGCACGCTGGCGCGCAGAAGCCGCAGCACAACGTGTTGGTATTGCGGAAGCGATGTACTACCCAGACCTGAGCATTTCTGCCTTCATCGGTTATCAGGCTTTTGGTCTGAATGACTTATTTGAAAGCGGTAATGATGCCGGCAGCATAGGTCCAGCTTTGTATTTACCGTTGTTTACCGGAGGTCGTCTGGATGGACAACTGACTTCAGCGGAAGCACGTTATGAGGAAGCGGTGAGTGGCTACAACGCAACACTCACTCAGGCATTGCATGAAGTGGCGGACGTTGTGACCAGTACTCAAGCACTTGATGCTCGTATTGTGAAAACACAAGAGGCGGTGGATGCCGCAGAACAAGCATTGAAGATTGCTTCTAACCGCTATCAGGGTGGCTTGGCAACGTACCTAGATGTGCTTGTTGCTGAAGAGTCGCTGCTCAATAACCAACGAGCGTTGGTGAACTTACAGTCACGCGCATTCAGTCTTGATCTCGCTCTTATACACGCTTTAGGCGGCGGTTTTGAAGGCGAAAGCTCGCAACAAACCGAAAGCTCACAAACTAAGGCGTCTTAATTTTTAGAAGGTTTCTATCCATGAGTTCACATTCATCCCAAAACAACGCGGCAGAATTCGATACATCTACTGCAAACAAATCACGTAAAAAAGGCTTCTTAGCGTTAGCGGCGGCGATCATTGTTGCTGGTGGCAGCTACGGTTGTTACTGGTACTTAGTAGGCTCGCGTTACATTTCTACTGACAACGCGTACACCGCAGCTGAAATTGCAGAGGTGACCCCAGCGATTAACGGCATCATCGCCAAAGTTAATGTGGTTGATACCCAGTATGTCAATAAAGACGATATTCTGGTGCAAATTGAAGATACCGATGCGCAAATAGCCGTAGATCAAGCGCAAGCAAACTTAGCACTGGCAGAACGCCGTGTACGTAGCTACTTAGCGAACGATGAAGGTCTCACTGCTCAAGTTGAAGCGCAGAAATCCAATGAAACTCGCGCGAAGGCTCAGCTCAATGCAGCGAAAGCCGATTTTGACCGAGCGAAAATTGACCTGACTCGTCGCGAAGACTTAGTACGTTCTGGTTCAGTATCGGGTGAAGAACTGACAAACGCCAAAACAGCATTCGAGCAGTCGCAAGCAAACCTAAACGCAGCAAAAGCAGCATTAGCACAGGCACAAGCAAACCGTCTATCAACTATCGGTGCGCAAAAAGCGAATGCCGCAATGACTGACAACACTACCGTAGAAAACAACCCAGAAGTATTGGCAGCGAAAGCACGTCTGCAACAGGCACAAATCAATCTAGAACGTACCATTATTCGTGCGCCAATCTCAGGTGTGATTGCGAAACGTCAGGTACAGGTTGGTCGTCAAGTTCAAATGGGTACACCGCTAATGACGGTTGTGCCAGTACAAAACATTTATGTGGATGCAAACTTCAAAGAAGTGGAACTGCGTGATGTGAAAATTGGTTTACCAGTGTCAATTACTGCTGACCTTTACGGTGATGAAGTCATTTATCACGGTGTGGTTGCAGGTGTTTCTGGCGGTACAGGTTCTGCGTTCTCTATGATCCCGGCACAAAATGCAACGGGTAACTGGATTAAAGTGGTTCAACGTCTTCCTGTTCGTATCGAACTTGATCCAGAAGATTTGCAAGCTCATCCGCTGCAAGTAGGTCTTTCTATGCAAGTAGAAATTGATACCAAAGCGGACGTGAACAAGCAAACCATCGCTCAATACCGCGCATTTAAGCAATCTGAACAAGGTTAAGGTGGATCATGAGTCATTCATCAGACCATGACATCAAACCTTTGACTGGTGGGGCGCTATTCATTGGCGCTCTGTGTCTGGCAATGGCGAACTTTCTCGCCATTCTGGATACCACCATTGCTAACGTTTCGGTTTCAAGTATTGCCGGCAGTCTGGGAACATCAACTAGCCAAGGTACGTATGTCATTACCTCCTATGCGGTAGCAGAGGCGATCTCAGTTCCATTGACTGGATGGTTGTCCAGACGCTTTGGTTCAATTCGTGTATTCGTTACCTGTTTCATCTTGTTTGGTATCTTCTCCATATTATGTGGGTTGGCAACCAGCATGACGATGCTTGTGGCTTTCCGTGTCTTCTTGGGTTTGGCGGGCGGTCCACTGATGCCTTTATCGCAAACGTTAATGATGCGAATTTTCCCCAAAGATAAGAGCCATGCTGCGATCGGTATTTGGAGTATGACGACGTTAGTTGCGCCAATCATGGGGCCGATTTTAGGTGGTATTTTGTGTGACCAATTCAGTTGGCCGTATATTTTCTTCGTCAAAACGCCTTTTGCTCTTGTTGCCGCGATACTGTGTTGGAAACTGCTTCAACAATTCGAAACCAAAACCGTAGGTTCGAAAATCGACAAAGTGGGTTTGGCACTATTGGTTATTTGGGTCGCAGCACTGCAAATCATGCTAGATGAAGGCAAAGATCATGACTGGTTTGAATCAAGCCGAATTGTCGTCTTGGCTGTTATTGCTGTAATTGGTTTTGTTGCATTCCTGATATGGGAGCTGACAGAAAGAGATCCGGTCGTTGACCTGAAAGTGTTCCGCCACCGTGGCTATACCATGAGTATGCTAACTTTGTCACTGGCGTTTGGTGCCTTCTTCAGCATTTCGGTTATCACACCGTTGTGGCTGCAAATCTATATGGGGTATACCGCAACAATATCCGGTTATGCGACAGCAACCATGGGGATACTGGCTGTATTCCTCGCGCCACTGATTGCCAATCTGTCTGCTAAGTTTGACCCAAGACCGTTCGTATTTGTTGGAGTAATGTGGCTAGGGCTTTGGACCTTCCTGCGCAGTTTTGGCAATTTGGATATGACTTTCGAGCAAGTGAGTTATCCGCTGTTCTTGCAAGGTATTGGTATGCCACTGTTCTTCGTACCGCTAACGGCGATTGCACTAGGCTGTGTGAAGCCTAGCGAGATGGAGTCAGCCGCGGGTTTGATGAACTTTATTCGGACTTTGTCAGGCGCGTTTGCGACATCAATGATCAATACCTCGTGGGAGAATCAAACCCGGTATGTCCATGCAGAACTGGCAGGTTTAACTGACAGAGTTGGCGTGGCGACTCATGCGATGCAAAATTCAGGTATGGGGATAGGGCAGGTTCGTTCGTCGATGGACTGGTTACTACAAAAGCAAAGTGTCATGGTCGCAACCAACCAGTTGTTTATGGTTATCGCCGTTATCTTTGCTGTTGCGGCATGCATCATTTGGTTTGCGCCTAAACCTCAACATACCGTTGACCCGGGTGCAGCACATTAATTTTTAATGATTTGACCTTTGATCCACGGGGCTAAGGCGAAGAGATGGAACTCTTTTTTGCTGAAGCCCCTTTTTTGTTGCAACATTTTTCTAGTTAACCTTTCCTTAACTATCTCAGTTTTAATCTAGCTCTATTTGTTGCGTTGATAATAAGTTCAGACAGATATTTCATGCTCGGTTACAATAGCGAGAAATGACGTTGCTTAGACAGGTGAGATACAGGTTCGGGAAATGTTAAAAGCATTATTAGTAGAGGATGATTTAGATCTTGCTACTGCACTGATTGACTATATGTCATTGGAAGACATTGAGTGTGATTATGCCGCTGATGGTCAGGTTGGGTATAACCTGATCATGTCTCATCGCTATGACGTGATAATTCTCGACTTAAATTTACCGAAAATTGAAGGCTTAGCTGTCTGTGAACGTATTCGTAATAATGGGGTAGAATCACCGGTTCTTATGCTGACGGCTCGTGATACGCTCGACGACAAATTGGAAGGTTTTAGTCGCGGTGCTGATGACTATTTAGTAAAACCGTTTGCGATGGAAGAACTACTGGTACGTATGAAGGTGTTGGCAAAACGTCGCAGCGGTCAGATTTCCAAGCTGGTTATTGCCGATCTCGAATTGGATCTTAGTCACCGGCAAGCCACTCGCGCAGGCAGAGAGCTTAAGCTTTCACCGATTGCTATAAAAATTCTGGAAGTGCTGATGAGAGAGTATCCTGCGGCGGTTTCAAGAGAGAAAATTGTGCAAATTGTTTGGGGCGATGAACAACCAGACAGTAACAGTTTAAAAGTCCACATTTTCAACCTGCGTAAACAAGTTGACCAGAGTGAATGGTCGCCGCTGATCCAAACCATCTCAGGATTTGGCTTTGGCATTTATTCTCAGGATGCCCGATGAAACTTCGCCGTAGCCTAAAGATCTTTATTGTTTGTGCCATTATGGGAATGGCAACCGTGATGGTGTTGGGGTTCGCCACATTAACTGCCAACTATTTCGAAAAAGGTCTGGATGGAGGTGTGCGGATGACCATGCAGGAAATTGGTCATTTCGCGGATGTGCAAACAGCGGATGCAGCAACGGTGCTCGGTTTCCAAATTGTTTATCGCTGGCAAGATGTTACTCCAGAAATTAAATCCGCCTTTGCTCAGCCAACTCAACATCTGGAATTTAGCAAACGGGTTGATAGAGACAATTGGTATTCTGAGCCTAACCGGGCGCTATTTTTACTTCGTTATGACCGCAGTGCAAATGAAGTGCTCTATATTTCACGAATTATTAATGACCTTGAAGCGCAAGATCTAAGCACGCGGCTGAATAAAGATGAACTGCCGCATCTATGCCAGATTCTGGGGTATGCGACCATGGCATTAGCCATGTTTGCAGTCTGTATGTATTTTGTGATGCAGTTGGTGGCCAAACCGATAGAGCGTTTAGCGAATTGGACCAAAACACTGACACCATGTCAGCTCCATCATCCTTTGCCTGATTTTCATTACAACGAACTTAATCGTTTAGCGACGATTGTTAAAAACAGTTTGTCGTCAGTGGAAGATAGTTTACTACGTGAACATAAATTTCTTGCCCATGCGAGCCATGAACTGCGCACACCGATTGCGGTGGTGCGCAGTAATACCGAATTGATGCTCAAGCTAGTCGACAAGCCTAATTCACTCGAAAAGCAAAAAGAAGTATTGGAACGCATTTTGCGAGCGGGTGTCACCATGACCGATCTCTGCGAGACTTTATTGTGGCTAAACCGAGGCCAGCATGATGCTTTACCTCTCACGCCAGTCAATCTTGCTGAACTGGTCAAACAACTATGTCAGGAACTGCATTACCTGCTGCGGGACAAACAAGTGCAAGTCGACATCAGTGTCACGGGGGGAACATTTGAGTTGCCTGCGACTTTGTGCCGAATCGTGCTTGGTAACCTGATCCGCAATGCTTACCAGCATACACAGCAGGGACGGGTATTGATCAGTCAAGTGGGTGCAGATGTGACTATCATTAACCGTGACGAAAGCTGTGGCGACACACAAGACCAATTAGGGTTCGGTTTGGGGCTAGAACTCACGCACAGAATCATCCGCCATTATGACTGGGATTGTGTGATTGAAGAGTTTGATGATGGCCGGGATATTCGTATCCATTTTTCTTGATCAATCGTCATTGATTATGGTTGCTAAAACCATGAGTAAGGTGCACACTCCGCGCAAATAATGTCGCTACTGTTGCGTGGAGTTTCATTCAATGTTCGCCATCCCTCCTATGCTCATCACCATTGGTTTATTGCTGATCAGCAACGTTTTTATGACTTTTGCCTGGTATGCCCATTTACGAGAGTTAGGGCATAAGCCGTGGATTATTGCGGCTTTGCTAAGCTGGGGCATCGCCTTATTTGAATATCTGTTTCAGGTACCCGCAAACCGTATTGGTTACACGGTATTAAACCTCGGTCAGCTCAAAATACTGCAAGAAGTCATCACATTAACGGTGTTTGTACCTTTTGCGCTTATTTATATGAAAGAACCGTTCCGCATGGATTTCGTCTGGGCAGGACTTTGCCTTCTTGGCGCAGTGTTTTTCATTTTCCGTCCGCAAATCCTTGCTGCGTTATCTTAGATCCTTGTTTTTGTCCATTTTCTTTCATAACAGGCACTGCCATAAGCGGTGCCTGATTGCATTCTGGGATACAAGAAGTTATCTGCAAAGTTGAGTTAAGCTAGTAGTCGCAACTCAGAAATGCTCTATTCGGTGCGATGAAGCAATTACTTAATAGAGAGTTCAGACTGGATCTCTGTTGTTCATGTACTGCCATTTCAATGACTATTTGTTTGGTAAAATATAATTTGCCTTAACTGGTTTATGGTGAAATAAATTTCACTACCTTTATTTCTGACCTATTACTTTGACATACAGGGAATGGTAAATTATTATTTACTTTATCTGTTTTATGGTAAGGAGTAATTTACTATGGGAAGGCGTGGTATTCAGGTTAGCACTGTTGCTAGTGCTGCACTAACTCATTTCGCCACTATGCTTACAATCCAGCGTAAGGAAAAGAAAATCACTGTAGAAGATCTGTGTGCACGAGTTGGGGTGTCTAAGCCCACGATGATAAAGATTCTTAAGGGTGATCCGTCTGTAAGTATCGGACTCTACTTCGAAACTGCTTGGGTGTTAGGTGTTTCCTTATTTGAACCTGATGAAAACCAATTTGCTATTAAACGTAAAATAAATGCGAAAGTTGAGGCATTGCTGCCTAATCGAGTGAGAAGGAAAAAGGTAATTTTAGATGACGACTTCTAGTAACCAATGCTTTGTTTGGAAATGGCTTAGAGGACAATCAGAGCCAGTGGTAGTCGGTAGACTCACTATTGAAGAAACTGGCCAATATTTTACGTACGGTCAGTCTTACTTGATGCGGCCACTCTTGAAGAATTATACCAAGCGTCTGAAATCGTCAGTCAAGGAAAGGAAATCTCGCCAGATTTGGATAGAGCTCTTATGCATGGTACATCGCTCGGAGGTGCTCGTCCGAAAGCGATGATCACTGGTAGTGAAGCGAGTCATGGAATGAAGCTCTTCGAAAATCTTAATTTGTCTCTGTTATCACTTTGTATGCAAGCAGCACCAAGCTTCAATATTAAGGCTGAAAAAGCAGAAGAAATTATTAGGTTGCAAATTTATACGATTATTCAAGAGTTTGAATCCGTGTGTAACGAAGTCGATGTCCCTGAAATTACGCGAAAGTTACTTTTCAAACGTGTGATATTGAATGACTATATATTCAATGAAATGGAACATTTAAAGCCGTAAGATGATCGCTAACTCCTCAGAATAAATGGAAATACAAGTATTTAAATAAATAATTCCGTGCGATCTGAGGCTGTATGAGAGCTGTTCACTTCAATAAAATTCTAGGCGGGCTACTCTAACGAATTAATGTCCAGCTTTGTGCTGGCGAGAGGTGTAACACAGAAATGCCCCATTCCTACTTAGAGTAGGTACTCTTCACTTAAGCAAATAGAAGCTCTAATGTCTTGGAATTTGGCTAAAGACTAGATCGTTGTGGTTAGGTGTTTGGTTATGCTGAGTAATGACCGCTTGCATTGCTCCTACTATTTTACTATTTAATCTTGCTATTCCTCCTATTTTGGCTATTGTTACTTTAAGGGTAAACGAATGGGTGAATATAATGACAATGCTGAAAGTTGATTTTGATGTTTACAAAGCCATTACCGCTTTACGAGAAAGTGAATCAATGACGGAAAATGATGTACTTCGACAAGTGCTAGGCTTAACTAAAAAAACTGAGCAACAATCTGATTTTGAAGATATAAAAAAATTAGTAGAGCCACTTTTAGGATCGCTAACAGTTAAAGGAGTTACTTTTCCTGAAGGGACTCAGTTTAGAGCTTCATACAAAGGTCTTATTCATACAGCAACTGTCGAGAATGGAAATATAATTGTCAATGGGCAGCGCTGTAAGTCGCCTTCAAAAGCTGCTGAAGCGATAACTGGCAACTCTGTGAATGGGTGGAAGTTTTGGGAGTGCAAGTTGCCTAGTGATAATCATTGGATAGCTATTTCATCACTAAGAAAAAGTTAGCTTTATGGGGCAGATTATACGGGTAAAGTGTGAATGTGGTGTCGACAGCCTGCTTCATATTGGCGTTGGTTTTTTTGATTGTATTAATTCGCTGACGGGCGATAGCACAGAATATCGCTACTGGGCTTTAGATATCAATTCTAATGGGCTAGAGTGCCTGACCTCTCCACATCAATTGAACACAATCCCTGATATCATCAGTGAAGAGGATATTGATCAGGCTCTAAATGATGAAAAAAAAATATTATGCATTAGCTGCTATAAACATTACTTTTTCATCTCAGAGGTTGGCGTTTGGGATTAGCTATTTGTGATCGGCACCATCAATGCTGGACACAAGCAAAGCGACTTCCCATACCTGAAGTTATCCATGATTTGCAAATTTAGCAAAGTCACTAAAACGTTTCTGTCCAAAAGTTACTTACGATAGCAGTCTCCGGTGTGTGATCATCACGTAATTTTGCCGTACCTCACACCCATGAAACCGGATTTTCGGTATCGGGTTTTAATCGAGGTGTTCGACGCCCATTCGCTGCTCTACCAATGCCTAATTTGATCATGTTTTTACTTAGGGTGGTATTACCAAGGATGGTATGACCCCAAGTATAGAGAGACTAAAAAACCGCCTTTATCTTACCAAATAAGGGCGGCTTTAAAACGCATTGTTGAATTCTTCAACGATGGTTAAGCTTAAACCGATAGTTGATTGCTCAGTCGGTGACTCGCTTGAAGATGATGGAAGTATTGATACCTCCAAACGCAAAATTGTTGCTCATCAGATAGTCAATCTGCATGTCACGACCAGAGCCTGTGATGTAATCAAGGTCACCACACTCAGGGTCTAAGTTGTTCAGATTGAGAGTAGGGCTAAACCAACCAGTATGCATCATTTCTAAACTCAGCCATGCCTCTACAGCGCCACATGCGCCAAGGGTATGCCCAAAATAACTCTTCAGAGAGCTGATTGGCACTTTACCAACGGCTTTTTCCGTGGCGTTACTCTCGGCAATATCACCGCGGTCGGTTGCGGTGCCATGGGCTGAGACGTAACCAATTTTATCTGGCGAAAGATTTGCGTCTTTAAGAGCCAGTTCCATACATATTTGCATGGTTTCCATTTGTGGCTGGGTCACGTGAGCTGCATCGCAGTTGCTGGCAAAGCCAACGATTTCGGCAAAGATTTTTGCACCGCGAGCTTTAGCGTGTTCGTACTCTTCTAACACCAGCGTACCCGCGCCTTCACCAATCACTAGACCATCACGATCTTTATCATATGGGCTAGGTGTGGTTTTCGGATCATCATTCTTCAGACTGGTTGCGAAAAGGGTATCAAATACTGCTGATTCAGTCGGGCAGAGTTCTTCACCACCGCCAGCGACCATTATAGTTTGGTATCCGTGTTTAATTGCTTCATAGGCATAACCAATCGCCTGGCTTCCTGAAGTACAGGCGCTGCTGGTTGGGATGACACGACCACGAAGACCGAAAAACAGCCCGACGTTGACCGCTGCGGTATGCGGCATCATCTGCACATAAGTCGTTGCGGTAATTGCTTTGGTGGTTTTCTCATTGAGCATCACACCAAACGCACCCACGGCATCGGTACTGCCCGTTGACGAGCCATAAGCAATACCAGTTTGACCGTTAGTAAGCACTTCGTTACCAATTAAACCTGCTTGGATCAGTGCATTCTCTGTCGCGACTGTTGCCAGCATAGAAACACGACCCATACCGCGAACTTGTTTACGTTTGTAGTGCTTTGGCAATTCAAAATCGGTAACAGGAGCAGCGAGCTTAGTATTTAAACCTTCATATTGCTCATAGGACGGCATGTATTGTGTTGCGTTTTCGCAAGCACGCAAACGAGGCTCGATGCTTGCCCAGTCGTTACCAAACGCAGTAACACCGGACATACCGGTTACAACAACTCTGCGACTCATACAAGACCTCCATTGACAGAAATAACCTGGCGAGTGACATATCCAGCAATGTCTGACATCAGGTAGCTAACCAGACCTGCCACTTCTTCCGGTTCACCCATACGACGCAGTGGAACCAGCGGTAGTGCATGTTCTTTTACGTGCTCATCAACCATACCTGTATCAATAAGACCAGGAGCAACACAGTTTACGGTGATTTTGCGTTTTGCCAGCTCTAATGCCAGAGATTTGCTCGCGCCAATAACGCCCGCTTTCGCTGCGCTATAGTTGGTTTGACCGCGGTTGCCTGCAATACCTGAAACAGATGCTAAAGTAACAATTCGACCACCTTTACGCAGTTGTACCATTGGCATTACGCAAGGATGCAATACATTATAAAAGCTGTCTAAATTGGTATGGATAACACCATCCCATTCTTCTTCCGTCATTGCTGGGAACGCAGTATCCCGCGTAATTCCTGCATTGTTGACAACACCGTAGTAAGCGCCGTTTTGTTCAATATCGGCTTCAATCTGTGTTTTGCATTCTGCACGGTTACTAATATCGAATTTGATCAATCGACCTGAACCGCCATTTTCAACAATGGTATCAAGTGTTGCTTGGGCACCATGTTGGTCTCCCATATAGTGAACAATGACGTGAAAGCCATCTTTACCTAGCGCAATAGCAATTGCTTTACCTATGCCTTTGCTAGCACCTGTGACGAGAACTTGTCGGGTCATACATGACTCCTAATTTTCATTTCTTGTAATTTTTCTTGTGTCGGAACATAAACATTCAGTTGGCACTGAGCGATAGTATTCCCTTGAAATTCGATACGACCTGAAAATACCGCCATGCCACTATCTTCCATTACTTGATCGGCGAAGATATCGAGAGTTTGGCTTTGTGTAAAATGGTCGCACTCCGTGGTGTAACGGCGGCTGCCGAGTAAGAAACCGATAGGGGGTTCTTCACCTTTTTGCCATGCTTGATAACCGGACCAGGCGGCGATGGATTGCGCCATAAACTCAATGCCGACATAAGCGGGAACGGTATTGGTTTCTGGATTAAAAAACATCAGGTGTTTGTCGATATCCACTTGGCTATGAATGGAAGTCGCGCCAATAGACAAAGCACGATCAACCAAAATCATTGGATTATCATGAGGCAGCAGTGTTGCGATTGCAGGTAATTCAGTCATGAGTGTATCCAAAAATTAAGCTAATGTTATTGCCACCGAAGGCAAAAGAGTTGCTGAGAATGGCTTTATTGCCAAGATATTGTTCGCTTTTGACCAGAGCAATTTCAATATCTTCAGCTTTGTTTGTACAACGCTGCATCGGTAAGGGTAACTTGTGGCGTAAAATGTGCCAAGCGATCGCCGCTTCAGTCGCGCTCGCTGCGCCAAGAGTGTGCCCGGTTAAAGGTTTGGTTGAGCTAACAGGAACCTTGTCGCCAAATACACGATAGATGGCTTTGCTTTCCATGCTGTCGTTGAGGGGCGTGGCCGTGCCGTGAGCATTGATATAACCGATATCTTTAGGGGTTAGTCCGGCATCATTCAGTGCCGTTCGCATGGCTTGTTCCGCACCGTTGCCTTCAGGATGAGGCGCGGAAATGTGGTGCGCGTCAGAGCTATCGCCCACGCCTAATAATGCAATGTCGCTAGGCTCAGTGCTCAACAGAATAAACGCCGCTGATTCACCGATATTAATTCCCGAACGTTGCGCGCCAAATGGCTGGCATAGTTCATTCGACAAGGCTTCTAATCCGTTGAACCCGTTGAGGGTCAGTTTACATATGGAATCCACGCCACCAACGACGACTGCATCGACAAGACCTGCCTGAAGCATTCGTTTAGCACTAATAAATACCCGACCACTGGAGGAGCATGCGGTTGAAATGGTGTAGCAAGGGCCTGTGATGCCGAAAAAATCCGCGACGAAATTCGCACTATCACCGAGTTCTTGTTTGCAGTAGTGATAGCTTTGTGGGAATGCCCCTTGCTTAATTTTTTGTGCGTAGGCGACTTCACCATCGGAAATGCCGGATGTACTTGTTCCAACAATCACAGCAACGCGGTTAGCGCCAAACTGCTCAATGGCTTTATCAACGCTAGGCTTTATCTGTAATAGCGTAGACAAAGCAAGTTGGTTATTGCGTGTGGTGTACTTTGACAATCGCTGCGGAATTTCTGGGAGTGTTTCAGTAACCCGGCCAATAACTGTGGACGTGTGAGTATTGAGGATCTCATTGTCTACCAGCATGCCTTTTGACTGCCCGGATTGTAGTGCTTGATGAATAGCAATCGCTTCACTCCCTAGCGCAGAGTGAAAACCACAATCACGAATAAACACTGGAAATGAAGTTGATGAATTCATCTAGGTTTTTCTACTGTTCTGACGTTATTAATTTAGCTTGATGATTTAATGTTTGGATAGTAATCGAATAATTCAATGGTTTGTTTGCAAAGTGAATATCTCCATCCAGAGGTGACTCACCAGCATAGCGAATGATCAGTACCGATTCTCCAACATCGTTGCTAATAATGCGTTGATGTTGGTCATCAATAATTGACCACCTTACCTTATTTAATGGTGCTTCCCAAGCACTTCGAGGCCATAGGGTGATCATCAGATTAAATAACACTTGTTCCGGTTTCGGTAGGGTGTTTTCTAAGCCACTCATAACTTGGGTTGAAATCGTTTCGCCATCGTAATCTAATGACAGCAAGCGAGTTCCCCATGAAGAAAAGCCCGCTAGCACAATATGCTGATCGTCGATCTGTAACTGCACTGGCAATTGTTGAGTCTGCGTATTGCCTTGCTCATCTTGCCACTGCGCGGATATCAATTGCGTCGCGTTAAGAGATTGTCCGAGCTGGCTTGGTAATGGCAGCCCAACCCATACCTCTTGAGCTATTTCTACGCTGGTCGAAGAAGGCTGTGGCTGCATACTGCATCCTATTAGCCATAGACAGGCAAAGAGTGTGGTTAACCATTTCATTGATTCGTCTGCCTCTTAATTGCTAATGGTGAAAGTAACCAAGCGACAAAAATACCGCTTAGCGTCGTGAGGCCAAAACTGTGGATAGCGTGGGTTTCACTCAGTGACAGCAGACCAAATGAAAGTAGAGTGGTCATTGCGGACAAAGTGATTGCCAGTAAGGTACTGCGACTTTGCGGCTGTTCTGCAAAAGACTTCTCGGTAATAGACTGCTCGGCAAAAAACAATGTGTAGTCGATACCAATACCGACGACAAGTACCAGTGCGAGTAGGTTAAACAGGTTGAGTGTTGAGCCAGTCATTGTTGTGACGGCGATACCGACTAAGCAAGCTACCACACACGGAAATACAATTCGCAGCGTATGTGATATCCCGTATCGCTTGGCTAATACGAGTGATATCCCTATCAAGGCCGCAGCTAACAGCTCCATCACTTTGGTTCGATATTCGCCAAAAAGCGCAGAAATTTCACCGGCTTTATCTAAATAGCTGATATCGGCGTTTTGACTGGCAAAGTCTTTTATTTTGCCAGCGTTCTGCACATCTCTAAGCATGATAACGGACGCAACATTGTCAGCGATTTTTCCCAGATAAAGGAACTGTACCGGTTGTGAAACGCTTTGCTTAAGGTAATCGCTAAGAGTGACGGGGATCATGTTGCCATCTAATGATGGTGGTGCTGACAATTTTAATGACTGAGCTAGTGTAGCCCCATAATTCACATAGAGATTTTGCACCAACTGATGATCGGCTGCTTGTCTGGATAGCGAGGGCAGGTATTGGCTCAGGCTTTGATAGTCATCGAGCAGTTGCTGATTTTTCCACTCATCAAGCTTGTACTGCAGCTGTTCAAGCCTGAGCAGCAAAGCTTCATCATTCGCCGCACTGACTACCAGCATTTGTTGCGACGATTTAACGCCAGAAACTTGGTTAATGAGCTCTTCTTGCTGCTTAAGATCAGAAGGCATTGCCTGAAGCTGACGAATGTCATCGTCGTAGTTCACTTGTGTCAATTGCACGGCGCCAAAGACCAAAAGCAGTAGTGGCAGTGTGACTCTTATACTGCGTTTTTGCCATTGCGCTAACCACCACTGCCAAAGCGTATCGCCCGGCAGTGAGCGATTCGGTGTTGCTTTACGAGCAAGAACAGGATACCAGGCAACGACTGTGGCATAGGCTGCCATTAATCCAATCGCGGAGAACAACGCCAGTTGCTGTAAGCCGGGAAACGGGGCAATAAGCAAACCTAAGTAGCCAATTAAACTGGTCAGTAGCCCAAGAGTGATTGCCGTGAAAATATGTTGCAGCCCTTTAATGCTGTCCCACTTGTCTCGTGCAGCAAGGCGGTCTGTGAGGTAATGGAACGCGTAGTCGATAGACACACCAATTAAGCTGGCACCAAATACCAAACTGAATAGATGGACTTTGCCGAAGATTGCGGTGGTGACAACAAGTGCAACCAGCAGTCCAATGCCGATAGAGAGCAAAGCCAACATCAAAGGCGCAGTACTACGAAAGACAAACAGCACGATAACGATAATGCCTAGCAGCGAGAAAAGACCAATGGTGCTGATTTCTGATTTCGCACTTTGTGTACCAAAATCCGCATAAAACAGTACACCGGTGTGAGCAGAATCAACCTGATATTGAGTTTTTAGCGTCTGCTCTAAGCTATTGAGCTTGGGCGCAACTTGCTGCGCAGCCATGCTGTAGGGTGAATCAGCCAGAGTCGCCGTGAGCAACACATAAGTCTCGTTTTGAAATTGTGTGGTCAGAAAGCCTCGTTGGATCTGAAACTGCGTTGTCAGTTGGTTTAAGTGACTTAAATAATCGCGAAACAGCAAAAACGGGTCATTCGATAACTCTGAGCCTGTGACGCCTGAAAAGGGGTTGTAAATGGTTTGAATGACTTTTTGTACTTGCTGCTCAGGCGCGTTTTGTAAGCGTGAACGTTGTTGGTCAGTCAAAAACTGAAAACGATGTGAGAAGTAGTAACGGCTCCATGCGTTTTGCTGTTGTTGGTCAATTTTGCCGATAACTTGCTTAAATTCATCAAGATCCAATAACGAATCTTGCAATGATTCGGCAGCAGCGAACAGTTGTTTGTCATTGTTGCCTTTGACAACGAACACGACCTTGTCACTGACACTATTGGTCACTTTATCAAATGCCACTTGAGCCAATGGATCTTGGCGGCTTTGTGGCAGCAGCTTCATGATGTCAGTTTCTATGGGTAGCGCTGAGCTGAAACCCCACTGTTTGACCAGAAGGGCGCAACTGAGTGAGACCAATACAAGCCAGATAACGGCTAGCTTGCAAGGGTTAAAACTGGAACTGAGTTTGTTCAGCATCCGTTAACTTCTCTGGTTGATGAGTCTGGTTGGTAAAAGTGATTTCAGTTTTGTCGCCTCTGACTTCTTCTAAAACCAATGAATCAATATCTTGCTTGCCTTGTAAAACGATCGATTTGAACACCGCATTCAATGGCGCTTCTTTGGGTGTCAGCACCAACTGCCATTGCTCATTTTGCGGCGTAAATTGCAGTGCAAACTGGCTTTTAAGTTGCTCTGTATCGCCGTGGAAAACGGACAAAAAGATTTTGCTGAAGTAAAACGCCATTGGGTTTTCTTTGGCAGTAATGACTTGAGCGGGTTGGTTGGCGAAAGTTTGACGCAGTTTGTCCTGTGTCAGCACCAAATTTACCGGAAAGGGGGTGTTTTGCTGCCACAGTAACCCATGTTGTTTTTCAAGCAGAAACGAGCCTTCAGAGAGCAAAGGTTGTTCAAACATAGCTAAAGTGCGACTTTGGCTAAAATCGCCGCGGACAAGCGAGTGTTGCTGCAACTGGGTTTGCAGAGAAGTCAAATCCGTTATCTGAGCCCAAGCACCAGACACACTGACTAAGCTCAAACAGCAGAATAGGGTGATGTTTTTAATCGCCTTAATCATTGCAAACATTCTCCGGTTTGATGCCAATGATCCACTTTGTCCAAAAAACGTTTTGGCGAAACAAAGCACATTTCTTGATCGGCAATACTGACCGCAACTTGCGTGGTATGCGCTTTACACATTCTTTGCCCCGTTTGCGCATCAACAATAACGTAATCAATACGCAGGCGATTTTCCCACTCGGTCAGTTTAGCGCTGATGCGAATCTCATGGTTAAACGGGATCGCTTTGACGTATTTTACCCGCGTATCAATCACAGGCCACATGTGCCCTGATTCGCTCATCGCAATATAACCGTAGGCAATTTTATCCAGCAAAACACGACGCGCTTCTTCGAAATAACGGAAGTAGTTGCCGTGGTAGATGACGCCCATAGGATCGGCGTCTTGAAACGAAGTGGTGAGGGTCACTTTGGTTTCTAATGGGAAATTGATGCTCTCCATTACAACTCCTAGTACAGCTTCCAATATTGCGATTGGATACGATCAATACACAAGCGAAGGTCGGCTTCTAGCGGACGGTCTTCTACCACAAACTTAAAGTCTTGCTGAACATGCGCCACAATCTGATTGATGCCGGCACTCATATGGCGTTCATCAATTTCATTGTGGCGTTTACGTATTTCAATGGACTGAACGGAAGCTAGCAGAGAGGCGGCCGCCACTTGTTCGGTTAATTGCAATACGCGTAAACAGTCACGTGCCGCGATTGTTCCCATGCTCACTTTGTCTTGGTTGTGACACTCAGTAGAACGCGAGAACACGCTCGCCGGCATAGTGTGTTTTAGTGCTTCGGCTGTCCATGCTGAAATGCCAATTTGTACCGCTTTAAAGCCGTGGTTGATTGGCTTACGTTCACCTTCAGCGCCAGTTAGGTTAAATGGCAAACCGTTGTTAAATTTGTAATCCATCAATTGCGCCATTTGTCGGTCGAGCAAATCAGCAAGGTTCGCCACACAGGTTTTAAGAGTGTCCATTGCCATGGCGATATGACCGCCATAGAAATGACCACCGTGCAGCACACGCTCGTTATCGCCATCAATAATTGGGTTGTCGTTGGCGCTGTTGAGTTCATTCTCGATAAGCTGGCGTAACCAGGGCAGAGCATCTTGTACTGTGCCAATGACATGCGGAGCACAGCGCAGTGAATATCGATCTTGTAAGCGGTCACTATTGCGTGGTGGGCGTTCGGCTTGTAGATCGGCGCGTAACCAAGCGGCAATTTGTTGCTGACCAGGATGAGGTTTCACCGCAAATAGTGCTTCATCAAAATGGAATTCGTTGCCTTGCATACCAGTTAAAACCAACGCGGTGATTTTGGTACACAATTGAGCCAGATATTCAGCGCGTTGATAAGCCAAACACGCTAGCGCTGTCATAACCGAAGTACCGTTCATCAAGGCTAAGCCTTCTTTTGGCTTGAGTTTGATTGGTGTTAAACCAAGTTGTGCGAACACTTCTTGTGTTGGGCGAACTTCACCTTTGTAAAACACTTCACGTTCACCAATCAATGTGGCTGCCACGTAGGAAAGCGGTGTTAAGTCACCACTTGCACCAACAGAACCTTCTTGCGGAATACGCGGCGCAATATCGTGGTTGATCAGATTGATGATTTGATTCAATACATCGTGAGAGACACCAGATACCCCCTGCGCCAGTGAACATAGGCGAGTGGCTAAAACTGCGCGTGATTGTTGGTGAGTAAGCACTTCGCCTAAACCACAACCATGAAAACGTGTCAGGTGAAGTGGTAACTCTTCAACTAAGTTGGCCGGAATCGCCACAGTGCATGAATCACCATAACCGGTTGTCACGCCGTAGATCACGCCTTCTTCTTTCAATAGACGTTCTAAAAATGCGACACCACGGTCAATCTTCGCTGTGAACTCAGTCGAAGAGTTAATCGAAGCACTCGCGCCTTGTGCGATTGAAACAACGTCCTCAATGGTCAGGCGCTGTGCGCCGAATAAAATCTTATTGTCTTTTGTCTTCTTGTCTTTTGTCTTCGTCATGGTTTTTGCTTAATTCCCAGAAGTTGAAGAAGTTGTACCACTGCAGTGGTGCTTTCATGGTGTAGTGTTGTAAGCGATCAGCATATTGCTGTACCACTTGTTGCAAAGACTCTTGCCTAGTTGCGCGCGGCAGTTTGATACCATCACTAAAATGTTCGAAGTAAACATCAAAATGCGGTTGTTTGCTATGCTCATCACGCAATCCGAAAATCAGATAGACCGGGGCGGATAATACAGAAGCCAACATAAACGGTCCTTGAGGAAACGGCGCGGGTTTGCCGAGGAAATCTGCCCACACGACACGGTTTTCTACGCTGGTGGAGGTTCTGTCGCCAACGATAACGACCCATTCACCTTGTTCTATCATTTGCTGTAGCATAATTGCGGTATCAGGACCGATTTTGCTGACCTGGATAAGATTGAGCTCTGACTTCGGGTTTACTGCTTTTATCACCGCATTAAAACGTTCGGCATGTTCGGTAAACACCAAGGCGTTTATTTTTAAATGCGTGTGGCGTCGGCTCAAGGCGCGGCACAACTCAATATTGCCTATGTGCGAACCTAACAGAAGTACACCGCGTTTTTGTTCTATGATGGGCTCGAATTGCTCTTGACCATGCACAGTAAGATTATCGACGTTAAAATCACCTCGCCAGGCGGCAAGTTTGTCGAGTAAGGTTTCACCGAACGACATCAAATGGTTGTAGCTAGTGAGGTTTTTAGCTAACGGTAGTTGCGCCTGCTGCGCATAAGTTGTTACTTGCTGTAAAAACTGCTCAGACGATGTTTTCGCTTGTTTTCCTGTGAGATGGTAATAAGTCATCACCAATTGCAAAATGGCGCGAAAGACCTTTCTTCCTAACAGCTTGTAAACTGCCATCAGCACTTTAATACCCAGTACTGTTCCCCGCTCTTGACGCTTTGACCAATGCTCGTTACTGGCAGTTGGTCGTTTATCAAGTAACAGCTTAGGAATTTTCGGCAACATGCCGAAAAATAGCCGGCTATGCATCCAACTGATTTTGACGTTATCCCACAGGGAATCGAAATGAGAAATACCATCTTGCGGATAAATCACGCGCGTGTTGACGAACTTGAATCGCACACCGTTCCAAAACATCCGAACCATGATTTCTGTATCGAAATCCATGCGGCTACCGATGTCATTGTGATTCATCACTTCAAGTGCTGCTTGTACAGGATAAGCACGAAAACCGCACATACTGTCTTTTATTTCTAGGGAAAGAGTTTCAATCCATACCCAAACATGAGTGACATAGCGGCCGTAGAGGCGAGCTTTAGGGACGCTATCATCATAGATTGGTTGTCCTGAAACGAGATAGTCTGGATTATTTTTTGACGCTTCAATCAGATTCGGCAACGCGGTGATGTCGTGTTGACCGTCGGCATCAATTTGAATCACATGGCTGTAGCCTAACCAATAGGCGTGGCGTATTCCTGCCATGACGGCAGCACCTTTACCTTGGTTTTTAGGCAGAGTCAGCAGTGACACATTGTCGCGTTGTGCCGCCTCTTGAAGAGCTAATTTGGTTTCTCGATTGCTGCCGTCATCAACCAGAAAAACAGCAAGATCGAAGTCAGCGAGTGAATCAAGAACCGCTGCCACCGTTCCGCCATGGTTATAACAAGGGATCAAAAAACATGGGCGGTAATCAAGCTTGCTCACTGGCATCTCCCAGTTTCATTTTGCCAGATGAATGGATCACTGCTTCGTCATTTCTTTGAGATTGATAACTGAACGCCAGCTTTTGTTTGCTTTCATCCCACGTTAAGCTCAAGGTCACTTCTGCGTTGGGCAAAATGGGTTGTTGGAACTTAATCACTTCCATGCCTTTGAAATGGGCCGGTGTGTTCAAATATTGACGAGCATAAAAGATCGCCCAATCAATTTGGCTAACTCCGGGAAGTAAGGGAAAGTGGTTAAAGTGCCCTTTAAAATCTTCGATATCCGCGTCTACCTTAAAAGTCAGTAGCACGTGATGTTTTGACTGCTCGCAAGCCAGTAAAGTTGGTTTTCTTTTAGCCATCATAGTGATAGTGTCGGCGTATTCTTCGTTTTTATTGGAATAATTTTTCAAGTTCAGCGACTTGGCGCTTACCCTGACTGTTTAATGGGATCTCTTTTACCACTCTAAAACTGCGTGGTACAGCAATAGGTTCTAGCCAGTTTCTCAGCTCGTTACGCAGCAACAGCCAAAATTTACCTTTGCCAAGTTCAGCAAGTTGTTGTTCGCCGGTCTCGGTCAGCACTATCGCCGCCGCCAAAATTAACCGTTCTGTTTGCTGAACGGGAATCACTGCACATTCTTTGACGTAGTCAAGTTGCTCAACGCGTTTCTCTACTTCTACCAGTGATACTCGTTTTTCTTCAACTTTGATTATCCGATCCGTGCGACCTTTCAAAATAAATTTATTTTCAGAGACGAATTCACATTCGTCAGCCGTTTGATACCAACCATCTGGGTCAATGTGTGCTGAGCGCAAACGCAGGCAGTTCTCTTGGTTCAGTTGCGCAGCGACTTTTGGAAATAGCTGCCACGGAATTTGTTCTGTGGTCTGTTGACGAAAGGCGATGCCGCCTGTTTCTGTACTGCCAAGCACCTCTATCGGTCTAAAACTAAACAGTTGTTGTGCATGGTTTGCTGCGCTAAAAGGCAGAGGCCCGCCAGATGAAAACAGTGCTCTCAACTCGGTGGCTTGGTGCTCTTCTGTCAAACGTTTAAGCAGCGCTGGGCTACTTATCAATACCGTGTCTTTATCGGCGTGATGAGTAATTTGTTCGGGAAATTCTAAACTGTGTCGCGCAAATGGGTTACCGGCACAAAGTGGCCAAAGCACTCTAAACAACAGTCCATAGATATGCTGGTGGGAAACCGTACTTTCGACCCGACTGTTATGAGCCTTATCGCCCCACAGAGAATGCAGAATTTCTACTTCGACACTAAGCTGGTGCAACGTTTTGTGGATCGCTTTCGGTGTACCGCTGGAACCTGAGGTAAACAAGATCAACTGAATATGGAAGAGCTCTAATGGCTGCAAGGTCAGATTACTTTCTGAGTGTCCGCTGGTGAGCTGTTCCACAGGCGTTGTGCGCAAGGGTGAAATAGCCTCATCACACAGTAAAAACTCAAATTGGTTGCTTAATTCTTCCAACGCCTGCGGTTGGTAGTTGCCCGGCAAAATCACCGTTTTTCCTGCATGGAATAGCGCAAACAGTCCAACCGTGAACAAGTAGCTGTCGCGAGCACATAGTGCGATGTGTTGATACTTCAGTTGGTTAAGTAATTCGGTGTAATAACTGACATCAGCAACAAACTGCGCCCAGTTGATTTCGCCTTCACAACCAAACGCCACAGCAGTGTTGCGGCGATCTTCTAATAACAGGTGTGATAGCGGGCTAAGGTTGGTACTGCTTAATGTCATTAAATTCTAGTCCTTGCGAACAAATTGACGCACTACCCATTCGACAGCGAACAGAGCGCCGATGAGCAGGTAACTAATCAATCCGTTATATAACGTCCAAACTTCAATCGGTAAGAAACAGGTGTAAAGCGCTGTTATCCCGTTGAACAAGAAGAACATACACCATACTTGAGTCACTTTTCTGGTGTATTGAATACCACTTTGTGGCAGATTTGGCTCCTGGAGTCGCGCAAGTCTCTCGATGATGGTCTGAGGTTGCTTCAAACTGCTTGCAAAAACCATCAGCATGCACGCATTGACAACTACAGGATAAAACAGTAACCAACCTTGACTACGAAATAGAATCCCTAAAACAATTAAAGTGATCCCAATGAGACCACTTATGATTGCTAACTGTTTGAACTCTTTTAATTTGGTTTTACTTGCTGTGAAAATTCGTAATACAAAGAATACAGTAAGCATACCGCCTAAAATACTTAGACCAAACTTATCAATGCCGTAGTAAATGGCGAATGGATATGCGAGCAGGACAATTGCGGACAAACCTGTCAGCAAATGACGCATTAGGCATCCTTAAGCAGTTCGACTACTGATTCAACCACATCTTCGACCGTGCGGACCATCTTAAACTCTTCAGGCTTAATTTTCTTGCCTGTGACGTTCTGTAGATGGACAACAAGATCGACCGCGTCAATGCTGTCTAAATCAAGGTCTTGGTATAGGTGTGCTTCAGGTTGAATGTCTGCTTCATCGATTTCAAATAGTTCGACTAAAGCATCTTTTACTTGGTCGAAAACCTGTTGCTTGTTTAATTCTGTCATAATCGTGTTCTACAAATTAGTTGCTAGTTTGAGATGAAATATACGCGGCTAAGTTAGCCACTGATGCGAAGTGTTGGCGCGTATTTGAATCATCAGCATCGATTACAATGTTATATTTCTTTTTAATGGCTAAGCCAAGCTCAAGCGCGTCAATAGAGTCAAGCCCCAGTCCATCCCCGAATAATGGTGCTTCTGTTTCAATCTCGTCAATAGAGATGTCTTCAAGGTTTAATGCGTCGATGATCAACTGCTTAATTTCGTTATGTAGTACTTCCACGGGAACCTACTTAGTTATTATTGATAATTGGAAAAATAGCTTCAGCAAGATGGCTGTTAAGCCTTCTCGCTGCTGAAGTTGGGTTATTAGTTTGCTCTATAAAAGGCATCACCTCAACTTTATCCTTAACTTCAACATGGAAAAAAGGCTTAGTATCGGGAACTTGATACCATTTTTTTTCTTTTGTGAGAAAGCTAGGAAAAACGGAAATATGTATTATCCGCAGGTCTCTTTGTGTGCGTATCGCAATTTGCGCCGCACCACGTTGTAGCTTAGAGGCAACGCCCGGTGTGGTACGCGTTCCCTCTGGAAAAACTAGCAACACATTATTGCGTTCAAACCTTTGTTCACATAAATCAAGCAAGTCATCGGGTGTTTGATTAGGAATATAACCCGCGGCTTTAACGATGTGTTTCATAAACGGGTTTGACCAAATGGCTGCTTTTACTAAGCAATCACATTGCTTGAGTTGCGAAGCAACCAAAACGTAGTCGATAAGGCTAGGGTGGTTGGCAACAATAAGACAGTTTTTATCGTTGGCAAGAATGTCCGCACCATCAATTTGGTAGTCAATAGCACCAGTAAACTTCATCAGACGACAGAAAAAATTAAAGGTGATGCGAATGACATTTTGTACGCGATACTCTCGTTGGATGGTACTTGGTGTAGTCAGTCGAATTAAAGGAATAATAATAAAACTGAGAGTCAAACCGCCTAAACCAAAAATTGCAAAACAAAGCCCAGTGGCAAAAATACGCCAATATTTATTTACAGCATTCATGCTTGCTGCCATTCCCATGAATTCCTTTCACCCGCAATTATCCAATCAGGATCTTTGCGTAAATAGTGTGTCAAAAAGTTCAAAGCTTGCGGTAGGTGACTGATAGTATCTATTTTTGGGTATTGTGCAACTTGCCACTTATCGCCTGAAGACAAAATGAGACCTAAAGCATAGCCTTTAAACTTTTTATCTTCATATTCAGCATAATCTGCGGGTAGGGGTTCATCAAAGTCTACTAATAATACTCTGGCGTTTGGGTACTGTTTTAAATACAGCCAAGCTTCGATAAGTGCACTGTGGAATGTATTTTCCCCGCCAGCAATCGATGTTACGGGAATGGCTTGTTTGGTTGCTATGGTCGATAGCCCAGCAGCCGTGTTGTGAACCGATTGAGAGAAGTTCATGGGTGACGCTTCCTCACCCGCTAATATATTGCGGATTAATTCAGTACTGCGATGCAGTTCACCGTGACGGCTTGAAAAGACCAGATAATCGATCGGTTGATGACTTATCTGCTGATCGCTTAAAAGCTCAATCGCCGTTTGTACCGCGAGCTTACTTAATGTACTCATACGACGGCGCATCATAGCGGGAATTAAAGCCGATTCGATGGCCTCATCTTCAGGCCAAATTTGATATTGAGACCACTTTTGCCAACTTGTCAGGTCACTAAGTCCTAAACTATTGGCTGACCACTTATCGATATTAAATGAGATTAATTGCAACTGATTTGACATAACGTATTGATTTGTTGTTGAGCACATTAAATACTATGCTCGTTTATTAATATTCCCCAATCAAAGCAAGGAAATGCAATGAAAGCAATAAAATACACGATTTCGATTCTGTTAGTAGTACTTTTAGTCGGCTGTGGACGTGTTCAACCCATTATGAATATTGACAACACGCCTGTTGCTTACAATCTTACCAAAGACGAAGTCAAAGCCGCTATTGTTGTTGCGGCAACAAATCGTGGTTGGGTGATTGCAAATAGCACTGCAACAGAACTAACCGCTAAACTTCTCGCTCGAGATCATAGTGCTGAAGTTCGTATTCCTTATAGTGATAAATACTATTCAATCAACTACGTGAGTTCCGTGAATCTTAAAGCAAGTGATGGAAGTATTCACCGTAATTACAATCGCTGGGTTAATAATCTGAATGTTGATATTCAGAAGCAATTGGCTAGAGCGTCAGTAAAATAATTCTAAATAAATACAATTAGGTTTTTTCGTGTTTGAACAAAATCAAGATCCTTATAACGCTCTAGAAGCGAAAACCGAAGCGCAAAAGTTATCTTTTGCGCCAATTATTTTTCATACCGCACGTACTTTACGTGATCTAGGCATCTTAGCGGCATTAGATAAAGCTGGCTCACAAGGGGCGAACGCTGAGGCTCTTGCCGAGCAAACCGGTGTTTCTGAATACGGTGTAAAAGTCCTGCTGGATATGGCAATTAGTGCCCATATTGTACTGTGGGACAAACCCAATTATATCTTGGCTAACTTGGGGCATTTTATTCTTCATGATGGAATGACTCGTGCCAACATGGATTTCACCGCAGATGTTTGTTATGCCGCCATGATGCATCTAACCGAGTCGATTACCGAAGGAAAACCCGCCGGACTTAAAGAACTCGGAGACTGGGATACTATCTACCAAGGACTGTCGCAGTTACCGGAAAAAGCAAAACAGAGCTGGTTCCAGTTTGATCACTTTTATTCTGATCGTTCTTTCCCCATTCTTCTTGAACGCGTGTTCGCATCAAAGCCAAAAACGCTGGTGGATATCGGTGGTAACACGGGCAAATGGGCATTGCAGTGCTGTAATTATGATCAAGACGTTAAAGTAACGATTGTCGACCTGCCTCAGCAGCTCGAAATGGCAATGAAAAATGTGCAGGATAACGGCTTGGCAAATCGTATCAGTGGCTATCCTGCAAACATGCTGGACAAAGCACAAACTTTGCCTGAACAAGCCGATGTTTGGTGGATGAGTCAGTTTTTAGATTGCTTCTCACCGATGGAAATCCTCAGTATTTTGCAAAGGGTGAGACAGCAACTGAAACCCGATTCAAAAGTCTATATTTTGGAATTATTCTGGGATTCACAGAAATACGATGCAGCGTCATATAGTCTCAATGCAACATCGCTGTATTTTACCTGCTTAGCTAATGGTAACAGTCGTTTTTACCGTAGTGACGATTTCTTAGAAATTGTTGATGCCGCAGGCTTAGAAGTTGTGGAGCGTACCGATCATATTGGTCTAGGGCACACATTATTAGAGCTGAAAGCCAAATAATAATATCCCCTTCCTACCTGAAGCTACAGCGTTTTATGTTTTGGTATGGGGGCTATGTTCACTCACCCCAATCGTATAGTTTATCTATACGATTGGGGATTCACTGACTTGTCACCTATCTGCAACCCCAAGTCGTTTGGATAGAAATAACCTTTTCTCGGCGCATATGGTTGCAGAGTCTATTTTTGCATAACTATTTAACTTAACACGTAATTTTAGGTTTTATATGCGCCGATATTGGGCGCGGCTTTCTAACTTGGTGCAAGTGAGTGAAGTTGCTCACAAATTCTTATTGTGCGATGAGATAAAAATCACACAACCTCCCTAATATTGTGCACGAAATGTTAAATTTATTGCTATTTTCTAGTGCAAGATGCTGAGATTGCGGTTTTAGTTAGATGAATCGATATTTAAATCTGATGTAAAGGATTACTTTCCTTTGTTGTCCTGTAAGTCGGATTTGTGTTGGGTTTTGTCGCTAATTATTCGCTATTGATAAGAATATAATCTCTTTTTATTCTGATTTTATGGCAAATTGCTTCAATGCTTGATACTGTTTGCCGCATTCTTTGTATGGAAAGTGGTTAAGTTTCGCCAGTTCCATCATCTTTTAGGTTAGCCGTTCTAGCCGAAATGCAAAGAAGTCATGGATGCAAAATTAAAACTTGGAGTTTATACCGATGTATAAGAACAAAATCACACAAGCACTTTTACTAGGTGCAGGCCTTATGGTGGCTACAACTTCTCTTACAGCTTTTGCTGCAAACGTGCCAGCAGGTACTAAGCTAGCTCCAGTGCAAGAGATTGTTCGTGGTAACGGCACAGAAGTCGCTACTATCGACCCGCACAAATCTCAAGGTGTTCCCGAATCACACGTTATTCGTGACCTGCTGGAAGGCTTGGTAAACCAAGACGCTGACGGCAAGGTTATTCCTGGCGTTGCAGATAGTTGGGAAACATCAGACAACAAAACGTTCACTTTCCATATTCGTCAAGGCGCTAAATGGTCTAACGGCGACCCTGTAACTGCGCAAGATTTCGTATACAGCTGGCAACGTGCTGTTGATCCAGCCACTGCTTCTCCATACTCTTGGTACATGGAAATGACCCAGATGAAGAATGCAGCAGACATCGTCGCTGGGAAAAAAGACAAGAGTGAACTAGGCGTATACGCTAAAGACGCAAACACTCTCGTTGTTGAGCTAGATTCTGCGGTTCCATATTTTGTTATGATGACTGGCCACACAACAATGAAACCAGTTAATCAGGCAACCGTTGAGAAGTTTGGTGATCAATGGACCAAACCAGAAAACTTTGTTGGCAACGGTGCTTATGTGGTTGAAAACTGGGTAGTCAACGAGCGTTTAGTACTTAAACGTAACCAGCAGTACTGGGATAACGAGCACACAGTTATCAATAAAGTCACTTTCCTTCCGATCGAAAACCAAGTGGCTGAAATGAACCGCTTCCTAGCAGGCGAGATCGATATCAGTTATGAGGTGCCAGTAGAGCATTTCCGTCGTCTTAAGAAAGAGCACCCAGAATTCGTTTCTGTTGTGGGTAACTTATGTTCTTACTACTACTCTTTCAACACCAAGAAAAAGCCATTTGATGATGTGCGTGTGCGTAAAGCGATCTCTTACGCGATTGACCGTAACATCGTTAGCGATGCAATCATGGGTCAAGGTCAAAAACCTGCATACTTCCTAACGCCTGAGATCACTTCTGGTTTCAACCCAGTCATGCCTGCTTACGGTAAAATGACGCAGAAAGAACGTAACGAAGAAGCCGCTCGTCTACTTGCTGAAGCGGGTTACGGTAAAGACAACCCACTTAAATTTACGCTTCTCTACAACACTTCAGAGAACCATAAGAAAGTGGCTGTGGCGATTGGTTCGATGTGGAAGAAAACTTTGGGTCTAGATGTCACTCTAGAAAACCAAGAGTGGAAAACCTACCTGTCTTCTAAAGACACTGGTAACTTCGAAATGGCGCGCGCAGGTTGGTGTGGTGACTATAACGAAGCATCGTCATTCCTAACGTTGATGACAAGTAACAACACTACTGGTGGTCAACACTGGGGCAGCAAAGAGTATGATGCAATCATCGATAAAGCACTGACTTCTACTTCTGAAGAAGAACGTCAAAAACTTTACGCGGATGCAGAAGCTCTGATGGCGAAAGATATGCCGATTGCACCAATTTATCAGTATGTTAAGACTCGTTTACTGTCGCCAAAAATAGGTGGTTTCCCTGCAAATAACGCAGAAGAAAAGATCTACTCAAAAGATTTATATATCAAAGCTGAATAAATCAGCAAAGTTATAAAACTATAATTAAGTAATATTCTGCATGTACTTGAGGTTCGCGGATGGTACATGCAGTATTTTTTTGTTTTAAATAGTCACAGACTGGAAGCGTGAGTTTATGTTTAAATTCATTATCAGACGAGTTCTGGAAGCAATCCCAACCATGTTGGTGTTGATTACCGTTTCGTTCTTTCTCATGCGTTTCGCTCCCGGGAATCCTTTCTCAAGCGAACGTGCTTTACCGCCAGAAGTTTTGGCGAATATCGAAGCAAAATATGGCTTGGATAAGCCTGTATTTGAGCAATACACCACCTATTTGACCAATGTTTTACACGGTGATTTTGGTCCTTCATTTAAGTATCTTGATTACTCGGTCAATGAGCTGATTTTTGCTGCGTTACCAGTGTCAGCTAAAATCGGTTTTGCCGCTTTCATCTTCACTGTAATCATGGGCGTCTTCGTCGGTACCATAGCCGCGTTGAGGCAAAATACCTGGCTTGATTATTCCATTATGGCGACGGCTATGATTGGGGTAGTTATGCCTTCGTTTGTACTGGCACCCGTACTGATTTACATATTCTCAATTAATTTAGGTTGGTTCCCTGCCGGGGGCTGGCTAGATGGCTCATTCAAGTATATGGCGCTGCCTGTGCTTGGTATGTCATTGCTGTACGTAGCGACTTTTGCGCGTATCACTCGTGGTTCGATGATTGAAACGCTAAACAGCAACTTCATCCGAACTGCTCGTGCTAAGGGGCTAAGCTATCCTTACATCGTTGTTAAACACGCGCTGAAACCTGCAATGTTGCCTGTCGTCTCCTACATGGGGCCTGCGTTCGTCGGTATTATTACCGGTTCGGTTGTTATCGAAACCATCTTTGGTCTTCCGGGTATTGGTAAGCTGTTCGTAAATGCGGCGTTTAACCGTGACTACTCTCTGGTAATGGGTGTAACCATTCTTATTGGTTTCTTATTTATCCTGTTCAACGCAATTGTAGATATCTTGTTGGCAGCGATTGACCCGAAAATTCGTTACTAAGGAAGTTTGACTATGTTGACGAAAAAAGAAAATCTGCAAGCGATTGAAAAGTTTTCCGAAAGTCTTGAAATAGAGGGTCGCAGCCTGTGGCAGGACGCTCGTATCCGCTTTATGCGCAACAAAGCTGCGATGGTGAGCCTATTTATTCTCATGCTTATGACGTTGGCGGTTATTTTCCTGCCAATGATCGCTCCTTTTACTTATGACGATACTGACTGGTATGCAATGCACGTTGCACCAAATGCAGAGCATTGGTTTGGTACTGACAGTTTAGGGCGTGATAT
This sequence comes from Vibrio sp., assembly GCF_047973365.1. GTDB lineage: Bacteria > Pseudomonadota > Gammaproteobacteria > Enterobacterales > Vibrionaceae > Vibrio. The sequence goes on from NZ_JBKEBW010000074.1 coordinate 39,157, forward strand.
TTACGTTCGTACTCTAATTGGTGGCCGAATCTCTTTGATGGTCGGTGTTATGGGTGCGCTAGTTGCGGTGCTGATCGGTACGCTTTACGGTGCAGCATCGGGCTTTATCGGTGGCCGTGTTGACCGTATCATGATGCGTATTCTTGAAATCTTGTACGCAGTACCGTTCATGTTTTTGGTTATCGTATTGGTAACCTTCTTCGGTCGTAACATTATTCTGATCTTCGTTGCTATCGGCGCTATCGCGTGGCTTGATATGGCGCGTATTGTTCGTGGTCAAACATTAAGTTTACGCAGTAAAGAGTTTATCGAAGCGGCACATGTGTGTGGTGTCAGTAACTGGAAAATCATTACTCGTCATATTGTGCCAAACGTACTGGGTATCGTAGTCGTTTACTCTACGCTGTTGATTCCAAGCATGATTCTGACGGAATCGTTCTTATCTTTCCTTGGTCTGGGTGTTCAAGAGCCGATGACAAGCTGGGGAGCACTGTTGCAAGAAGGTGCAAACACGATGGAAATTGCAGTATGGCAGCTTGGCTTCCCTGCGGCATTCATGGTGGTCACACTGTTCTGCTTTAACTATGTGGGTGACGGTCTACGTGACGCGCTGGATCCAAAAGACAGATAAGAATTGAGGAAGTAGTAATGGCTTTATTAGATGTCAAAGACCTGCGTGTAGAATTCACTACCCAAGATGGTATTGTTACCGCAGTAAACGATTTGAACTTCTCACTCAATCAGGGTGAGACATTAGGTATCGTTGGCGAATCAGGTTCGGGCAAATCTCAGACTGTATTTGCAATCATGGGCCTTCTGGCTAAGAACGGTATCATTTCGGGAAGCGCAAAATTTGAAGGCAAGGAAATATTAAACCTGCCTGAAAAAGAGCTAAATAAAGTTCGCGCCGAACAAATTGCGATGATTTTCCAGGATCCGATGACCTCGCTTAACCCATACATGAAAGTTAGCGATCAGCTAATGGAAGTGTTGATGCTGCACAAAGGCATGGGCAAAGCACAGGCATTCGAAGAGTCTGTACGCATGCTCGAAGCGGTAAAAATTCCGGAAGCTCGTAAGCGTATCACTATGTATCCGCATGAGTTTTCTGGCGGTATGCGTCAACGTGTCATGATTGCAATGGCTCTGCTTTGTCGTCCGAAACTGTTGATCGCGGATGAGCCGACAACAGCACTTGACGTAACGGTACAGGCGCAAATTATGGAGTTGTTGAATGAGCTGAAAGCAGAGTTCAATACCGCAATTATCATGATTACCCACGACTTAGGTGTGGTTGCCGGTTCTTGTGACAAAGTGTTGGTGATGTATGCCGGTCGCACCATGGAATACGGCACGGTTGATGAAATTTTCTATCAACCAAGCCATCCATACGCGGAAGGTCTGTTAAAAGCTATCCCGCGTCTGGATACTGAAGGGGATGTGTTACCAACCATTCCAGGCAATCCGCCAAACTTACTTCGTCTGCCACCGGGCTGTCCTTATCAAGAACGCTGTCATCGCGTAATGGATCGCTGTAAACGTGAAGCGCCTATCCTGACTCCATTTGGCAAAGGTCGTCAACGCGCCTGTTTTTCTGACTGGGAGACTTGGACGAAATGAGTGTAGATAAGAAATTACTGTTAGATGTTAAAGAGCTAAAAGTACACTTTGACATTGCGACTAAATCAGCATGGCCTTGGGCTAAACCTGTAAAACTTAAAGCGGTTGATGGGGTTAATGTTCGTCTTTACCAAGGTGAAACTCTAGGCGTTGTAGGTGAATCAGGCTGTGGTAAATCGACATTTGCTCGTGCAATTATCGGTTTGGTACAAGCGACTGAAGGTGAAGTGGTTTGGCTGGGGCAAGATTTGACTCGCATGCAGGAAGTGAAACGTCGTGAAACTCGTAAAGAGATTCAGATGATTTTCCAGGATCCTCTCACATCATTGAACCCGCGTATGACAGTAGGGGATATCATTGCCGAGCCGCTACAGACTTTCTATCCAGAGCTTTCTAAGCAGGAAGTGAAAGACCGTGTGAAAGAGATGATGGCAAAAGTGGGTTTGTTGCCTAACGTGATTAACCGTTATCCGCACGAGTTTTCAGGCGGTCAGTGTCAGCGTATTGGTATCGCACGTGCATTGATTCTAAAACCTAAGATGATCATTTGTGATGAACCAGTATCTGCACTCGACGTATCGATTCAGGCTCAGGTGGTTAACCTGCTACAAGAATTGCAACGTGAGCTAGGCCTGAGCTTAGTTTTTATCGCACACGACTTGTCTGTGGTGAAACATATTTCTGACCGTGTATTGGTGATGTATTTAGGTAATGCTGTCGAGCTGGGTGAATCGGATGCACTGTTTGCTAATCCTAAACACCCGTACACTAAAGCGTTGATGTCTGCGGTGCCGATTCCAGATCCAAAACTAGAACGTGCAAAAACGATTCAAATGCTTGAAGGTGATCTGCCTTCACCAATCAATCCGCCATCAGGATGTGTTTTCAGAACTCGTTGTCCACAAGCAACGGAAATCTGTGCTCAAACCAAGCCACAAATACAAGGGTCTGATACCCATGCTGTTTCGTGTCTACACGTTGAGATGTAAATTCAGCCTGTGACGGGCATAAGCGCGGCTTCTTTTTGAGTCGCGCTTTTTTTGTGCTCTAGAAACCTTCAAAAAATTCGAATGACTAAGCCAAAACCCACCGGGTGAATGCTGCTCTCCATCAACTATAATGACCCGTAAGCGAAAAAGTGATGGGGTAAGTGATGGGCAAATTAGTGGAAGGTGTCTGGCAGGATATTTGGTATGACACCAAAAGCAATGGTGGGAAATTCATTCGCGAAGATGCAGGATTTCGCGATTGGATAGAGAATAGACCTAACTGCCGATTTGAACCTGAAGCTGGTCGTTATCATTTGTATGTTTCTTTAGCCTGCCCTTGGGCTCACCGTACATTGATATTCCGTGCAATCAAACAACTGCAAGACATTATTGATGTGACCATAGTTTGTCCTGATATGCTGCATGAAGGGTGGAAGTTCGGCATACCTGAGCCTCTGTTTGGGCACACTAAACTTCACCAAATCTATACTCAAGCCAAACCTGACTATTCTGGGCGTGTAACCGTACCCGTATTATGGGATAAGAAAACTCAAACTATTGTGAGTAACGAGTCATCAGAAATTATCCGTATGTTTAATAGTGCATTTAATCACCTGACAGGGAATCAGGATGACTATTATCCTCAGGCATTGCGTTTAGCGATTGATGAGTGGAACGACTTTATCTACCCCAACATTAATAACGGTGTCTATCGTTGTGGTTTTGCAACAACACAAGAGGCTTATGAAGAAGCGTATGAGTCGTTGTTTGATGCGCTCGACAGGATTGAAGCGCATTTGGCGGTTAATCGTTATTTAGTTGGCAGCCACTTAACTGAAGCCGATTGGCGATTATTCACTACCTTGATCCGTTTCGATGCAGTATATGTAGGGCACTTTAAGTGTAATAAGCAGCGAATTGCTGATTATCCGAATCTGCAGGGATATATGAAAGAGCTGTATCAAGTTGCCGGGGTGAAAGAAACCACAGATTTCTATCATATTAAGCGCCACTATTACTTCAGTCACACCGGTATTAACCCGACGCAAGTGGTTCCAGTCGGACCCGAGCTGGATTTAGCATCACCACATGGTCGAGGCTAGCAATAAAAAACGCATCCGAAGATGCGTTTTTTATCGTTAGGCTATTTACCAGACCAGCTATAGGTCATGGTTAGAAAATATAACGTTGGGTCAGTGAAATGACCTTCGTATCCGAGCCCCAATTTACCGGGCTGAACTTCAGATGAATCGACCAAAGCCACTTCAAACGCTACACCGATAGAATTGTTGTTATCCAATTGGTATTCCGTACCGGTACCAATACGCCAGGTATTACCCGTCGGTAGGGTTAAATCACCCTCAGATTGGCTTTTATAGAGGCTTGAATCATAAGCAATGCCTAGGTTCCAGATGGTTTTTTCATTCAGTTGATAGCGAGAACCAATAGCGATGTGGTAGGTATCTTGGGTAGGAGCACCGGTGGTGGTGCTGTATGCACTCCAGTCTTCCCAGTCTAAGTTACCCATAACGGCTAGTTTGTCGTTCAGTTGATGGAATGCGCTGAATGTCAAGGTTTGAGGCATCACCGATGGTGGTATCGATTTTCCAAGTACTTCAAAATTAAGTTCGGTTTCCGATGAGTAGCCTAAGCCAAAACGTGTATCGGCATTAGGAGAGAATAACAGCCCTAACTTTGCGTTGTAGGCAATATCCGTATCGTCAACTTCTGCTCCTGAAGGTATTTTGCCGCCTGTTATATCACCTGTTGTTGTCCCTGCTTTTAAGTCAAACATTCCGTATTGAATGCCTAATCCTGCACCAACCGCCCATTGGTCATTAATTTTGTAAGAGGCGGTTGGCTGAATAGTCAGAGCTTGGGTGACGGCTGTTTCTACGGGAACGTTATCGTAATCAAGCCCTAAGCCATAGTTGCCATAAACACCGATACCCAGTGTAAATCGGTCATTGATTTGCTGGCTGTAAAATGCTGAACCAAGTGGCACAAAACCGACAATATTACCAGCATTAGTACCATCATCCATTTGATAGTCTGCATCCCCGTAAAGGGCGGTTAATCCACCGGTAAATGATTTGCCATCCACGTTTGCTAAGCCAGCAGGGTTTGCTGCCATTACTGATGCGTCTTGAGCCCGCGCGGCTTTGCCGGCAGCAGCAAGACCAACATCATTAGTACTCACTTCATGTAGATATAAACCGGCAGAGAATGCAGATGTACTGGCGAGAATGACGCTACTCGCGATAAGAGTTTTATTAAATATATTCATGATATTGGACGCAGTTAAGTTTTATATTGGGTTGGAAGTAAGAGTAGTATCTTATGCGATATGTTCGAGTTGATATGTAGGATTTTTCGTCAATTTAAGCTGCGGCTGGTTAAATTTTCTCAAAGATAAGAAAAAAGCCGCAACTTAAAGTCGCGGCTTTTGTGAGCTTATGGCCAGCTTTTGTTAGCTAATTGCCCATGTTATTTTGCTTCTTGCGCTGCTTGGATTGCAGTCAGTGCGATGGTGTACACGATATCATCCACTAACGCACCACGAGATAGGTCGTTAACTGGTTTACGCATACCCTGTAGCATTGGACCGATAGAGACTAGGTCCGCAGAACGTTGTACTGCTTTGTAAGTCGTGTTACCTGTGTTCAGGTCTGGGAATACAAATACGGTCGCTTTACCTGCAACTGGCGAGTTAGGCGCTTTAGAAGCGGCTACGTTTTCCATGATTGCGGCGTCGTACTGTAGAGGGCCATCGATCACCAGATCAGGGCGCTTCTCTTGGGCGATACGTGTTGCTTCACGCACTTTATCAACGTCTGCACCTTTACCAGATTCACCAGTAGAGTATGAGATCATTGCAACGCGAGGGTCGATACCGAATGCTGCTGCAGAGTCAGCAGATTGGATAGCGATTTCAGCAAGTTGTTCCGCTGTAGGATCTGGGTTGATTGCACAGTCACCGTATACCAATACTTGATCAGGCAGCAGCATGAAGAAGATTGAAGAAACGATAGACGCATTAGGTGCAGTCTTAATGATTTGGAACGGAGGAACGATAGTGTTTGCTGTTGTGTGCACAGCCCCAGAAACCAGACCGTCAACTTCGTTTGCTTCAAGCATCATAGTGCCTAGGAAAACGGAATCTTCCAGTTTTTCGCGCGCAACCACTTCAGTCATGCCTTTTGCGCCACGTAGCTCTACAAGACGAGCCACGTAGTTTTCACGAACTGAGTCTGCATCAATGATCTCAACGCCAGCACCTAGCTCAACACCTTGTTGCGCCGCAACGCGACGGATTTCCTCTGGGTTACCCAGCAGCACACAGGTTGCAATACCGCGATCAGCACAGATAGCGGCCGCTTTTACTGTGCGTGGCTCATCACCTTCAGGAAGCACGATACGCTTACCGGCACGACGAGCAAATTCAGTCAACTGGTAACGGAATGCTGGTGGGCTTAGACGACGGATGCCCTGGGTGCCTTCAGTTAGAGAGTCAATCCAAGGGCCATCAATGTGGCTCGCTACGTGTTCGCTGATGAACTCGATACGTTCTTTATCGTCTGCTGGTACTTCTAAACTAAAGCTTTGTAGGTTTAGCGAAGTCTGCCAAGTGTTGCCTTGCGCTTTGAAAATTGGCAAGCCAGAATCAAATGCAGGTTTACATAGGTCAACGATTTCTGTTGGGATATCGTAGCCACCAGTCAACAGTACAGCACCAATTTCAACACCGTTCATTGCAGCTAGAGAAGCGGCAACGATAACGTCTGGGCGGTCTGCTGAAGTAACTAGTAGAGAGCCAGGCTTGAAGTGCTCAATCATATGAGGGATTGAACGTGCGCAGAAAGTGATGCTCTTAACACGGCGAGTTTTGATTTCACCAGGGTTAATGATTTCAGCATTCAGATGCTTCGCCATATCGATTGCACGAGTCGCAATCAGTTCAATGTTCCATGGCACACAGCCTAGAACACGAATAGGGCTAGTATTGAAGATTTGCATCACTTCAAGATTAGTTTGAATCGCACTATCCGCATCATCGAACATTTCAGACAGGTCTGGACGAGTACGACCAGCTTCATCAACCGGAGCATTAAGCTTGTTGATGATAACACCTTTAATATTCTTGTTCTTAGTACCGCCAAAGTTTGAACAAGCGATCTCAATACGCTCTTTCAACTGCGTTGGGTTGTTGGTGCCAGGTGTTGCAACAAACACAATTTCAGCGCCAAGAGTTGCTGCAATTTCAGCGTTCACTTGGTTAGCGAATGGGTGTTTACGAGTTGGCACTAGACCTTCAATCAGAGTCACTTCTGAATCTTTGTTGACTTGGTTGTAACGCTCAACGATAGATTCTAATAACTCATCCATTTTTTCTGAGCCGATTAGGTTTTCGGCTACAGACATCGCCATAGGCTGAGCAATTTTAATATCGCTGTTACGACCGATGATGGTTGAAGTTAGATCTGGCTGATCTTCACCACTGCGCGGTTGAGCAATTGGCTTGTAGAAAGAAACGTTTACGCCTTTACGCTCCATTGCGCGTAAAATACCCATGCTCACACTGGTTAAACCCACGCCAGCACTGATAGGGATAAGCATAATAGTACGGGACATTTGTAAGGTACCTCAAACTATTGGACACAATCTAAGATATAGATTGGATTGATATAAAGCCGAGTTATTAATTCAGGTGTGAATAATAGCTAGGCCCCTATAGAAATCTGGCTAACCTTAGGTTAGCCAGAGAGAATATTAAATGCCTGCTAGAGCCGCGGTATCTTCAGCGATGACCAACTCTTCGTTGGTCGAGATAACCATTGCTGGAATACGGCTGTCTGCGGCAGTGATCACCCCTTCGCCACCGAAACGAGCTTTTAGGTTACCTTCGCTGCTTACCTTGATACCAAAGATAGCTAGACGGTTAAGAACCATTTCACGGATAGGAGCAGAGTTTTCACCGATACCACCAGTGAACACGATAGCGTCCAGACGGCCGTCTAGGCTTGCAGTGTAGCCTGCTACGTATTTCGCCAGACGGTGACAGAATACATCCATCGCGCGAGTTGCTTCTTCTTTAGTGCCGTAGTTGTCTTCAACGAAACGACAGTCAGAAGTCACTTCAGTCAGGCCTAGAAGACCAGACTCTTTAGTTAGCATGTTGTTGATTTGCTCAACGGAATAACCTAGAGCGTCGTGTAGGTGGAAAATGATCGCAGGATCAATATCACCACAACGAGTACCCATCACAAGACCTTCAAGAGGAGTCATACCCATTGAAGTGTCTACTGATTCACCGTTTTTAATTGCACAAACCGATGCGCCGTTACCTAGGTGACAGTTGATGATGTTTAGCTCGTTTGCAGGCTTACCTAGACGCTCAGCGGCTTCGCGAGCGATAAATAGGTGAGAAGTACCGTGCATGCCGTAACGACGTACACCGTGCTCTTTGTATAGTTTGTATGGAAGTGCGTATAGGAACGCTTCTTCAGGCATTGTTTGGTGGAAAGCCGTGTCAAAGACAGCAACGTTTTTCAGTGCTGGGAAGGCTTTCTGTGCCGCTTTAATACCAATGATGTGAGCTGGGTTGTGAAGTGGTGCTAGCGTTGAGCAGTCTTCAATACCTTTAAGTACAGCATCATCGATTAGAGCAGATTTAGTAAACTTCTCGCCGCCGTGTACAACACGGTGACCAATAGCTTTAAGTTGTGCCGCAAGTTCTGGCTTAGAAGCAAGAATAGTTTCTACGATGAATGATAGAGCTTCATCGTGTGCAGCGCCTTCACCAAGTTGTGCTTCGTGCTTACCATCAAGTTTCCACTTGATACGAGCTTCTGGAAGGTGTAAACATTCTGCAAGGCCAGAAAGATGCTCGTCGCCGTTTTGTGCATCGACAACAGCGAATTTAAGCGAAGAACTACCGCAGTTTAAAACTAAAACTAGCTTAGACATGTGTGACTACCTGTAATAATCGGTTAGGACAAAATCAATGACAAGAATAGTAGATGCATAAGCAATTAGTACTAATCTTAATCAATAAAGCTTTAACTTCCTTATCTCTAGACGAGACTTCGTCATTGAAATCGTCTGCTGCCTTCCTTGCAGAGTAGTCTTAAAGTTGCCTAAATTGTAAATAAGGGCAACAATGAGATTGAGAACCCGCAAAGGATAGCGATAATGGGGTAATATAACAAAAAATATTTGAAATAATATTAGCTTTTATCAAATTTTTACGTTATTCGTTGAAGTATTCAACTATTTTTTAGCGAAATCGCCCGAAGAGGCGACAACACTGAGAGTGAGGAAGTGGTATGAGTAATCGTGTCGGAATCATCCACAGCTTGAAAGATGGCCAAAAGTACATGCAAATTTGGCCGATGCGCAAAGAGTTGAACCTGCTTTTTCCGGAAGCGCGAATCATTAAAGCGACGCGTTTTGGCATCAAAGTTATGCCAGCTGTTGCTGCGATTAGCGTGTTAACTCAAATGAGTTTCCAAAACGTTCAAGCTATGCCACAAGCCGTTGTCGTTGCCTTGTTTGCTATCAGCTTACCGTTACAAGGTATGTGGTGGTTAGGTAACAGGGCGAATACTCAGTTGCCGCCTGCGCTTGCCGGTTGGTATCGCGAAATTCATGCAAAAATTGTTGAAACAGGTTCTGCTCTCGAACCGATAAAATCGAAGCCTAGATACAAAGAGCTGGCGATGGTGCTTAATCGTGCATTCCGTCAGCTTGATAAAACCGCTTTAGAACGCTGGTTTTAACTAAACAAATTGTTAAGGCTCTAATTCATTGGTTAGAGCCTTTTTTAATGGTCGATATGAAGCCAAGCTCACTGCTGCAACAGCGGCTTTCAAATGAATAATAAATAGCTGCTATTCGTCCTCATTTAGCCACCGAACACAAGATACTGTTTCTTCCTCTCTTTTTGTTATTTCTCGGTTAAATGTTTCTTCCCTTTCCGCATAGTTACTGGTAATAATGTTGTTAAGTGCATGCTAATTGCACAATAACTAAAAAACATCACACAACATCAAATAACAATATGCTTTAAATCAAGGAGTTAAGATGAAAGCAAGCAAGGTCATAGCTACCGCCGTTCTAGCCGGAGCTGCATTACTTTCTTCCCACAGTATTATGGCGAAAACTGCTAAAGTTGCGGTTTCGCAAATCGTTGAACACCCGGCGCTCGATGCCACACGTCAAGGTCTGCTTGATGGCCTGAAAGCCAAAGGCTATGAAGAAGGCAAAAATCTGGAATTTGATTTTAAAACTGCGCAAGGTAACCCTGCCATCGCGGTACAAATTGCTCGTCAATTTGTCGGTGAAAATCCGGATGTTTTGGTCGGTATTGCAACACCGACTGCCCAAGCTCTAGTGTCAGCAACCAAAACAATTCCAGTGGTGTTTACGGCGGTAACAGATCCAGTCGGCGCGAAACTGGTGGCTAAAATGGAACAGCCAGGAAAGAACGTGACTGGTCTCTCTGACCTTTCGCCAGTTGAGCAACACATAGAATTGATTAAAGAAATCATACCAAACGTGAAATCCATTGGTGTGGTTTACAACCCAGGCGAAGCAAATGCCGTGAGCTTGATGGAGCTGTTAAAAGCTTCAACACAAAAACACGGTATCACGCTGGTAGAAGCGACCGCACTGAAAAGTGCTGATGTTCAGTCAGCAACACAGGCCATCTCTGCTAAATCAGACATCATTTATGCCCTTATCGACAACACTGTGGCAAGTGCAATTGAAGGCATGATCGTAGCTGCAAACCAAGCTAAAACCCCAGTATTTGGTGCCGCGACTTCCTATGTAGAACGTGGTGCGGTGGCAAGTCTTGGTTTTGACTACTACCAAATCGGTGTTCAAACAGCAGATTATGTAGCGGCTATCTTGGAAGGTGCTGCTGCTGGTACTTTAGACGTTAAAGTCGCTAAAGGTTCTGATTTAGTCATCAACAACACTGCGGCTGATAAGCTAGGTCTGGAAATTCCTAAATCTGTTATGGATCGCGCGACAAGCGTTAAATAAGAACCATTGTCAAAAGAGTTGGCTGTGATATGCCAACTTGAGTTTGTTGACAAAGTCCTTTCCGTCATTCCAGCGAAGGCTGGAATCTACTTACAGCACGGGTTGTTATTAGATTCCAGATATTTCGTCCCGAAATTCTGGAATGACGATCTTGGGTTTGTCAGCAGTCTGGATCTGGCGTTTGATACGCCAGCTTCATTAAGCAGAAAAGGGAGTTTGTATGTCTGCTTTTGCCTTTTTTGGCGCCTTAGAGGTTGGCCTTATCTATGGTCTGGTGGCACTGGGTGTTTACCTGACTTTCCGAGTTCTTGATTTCCCGGATTTGAGTGTTGATGGTAGCTTCCCAATGGGCGCAGCTGTGGCTGCAACGGCTATTGTTGCAGGCATCAATCCATGGATTGCAACTGGCTTAGCGATTATTGCTGGCGCAGCAACAGGTTGGGTTACCGCATTTCTAACGGTTCGTTGTGGCATTCTGCACCTGTTAGCGTCTATCCTGACGATGATCGCCGCTTTCTCGATCAATATTCGTATCATGGGACGCCCTAACTTAGCTTTGTTGGGTGAAGATACAATCCTGACACCTTTCGAAGCTATGGGCGACCCAATGCTGACTCGTCCCTTGGTTGTTGCGGTATTAGTGCTTATTTCTGCGCTGTTTGTTATTCGTCTGTTGAACAGTGATTTTGGTCTAGGTCTTCGTGCCACGGGCGTTAACGCTCGTATGGTCGCAGCGCAAGGCGCAAGTACTGCCTTTTACACCTATTTTTGTTTAGCACTTTCAAACGGTTTTGTTGGTTTCGCTGGTGCTTTGTTTGCACAAACAAACAGTTTCGCCGACGTCACTTCTGGCGTGGGTACCATCGTAGTTGGTTTGGCTGCTGTTATTTTGGGGCAAACACTGATTCCTGGTCGTAAAATTTGGGTAGCAGTAACGGCGGTAATTGTTGGTTCTGTACTTTATCGTTTAGCCGTCGCGTTTGCGCTAAGTTCAGGCATGTTTGGTTTACAAGCATCTGATTTGAACTTGGTGACAGCCGTACTTGTGGCTCTGGCGTTGATCATGCCGAGAATGAAAAGGAATCGAAAGTCAAAAAAGGGTAGTGCACCTGCTGAGAAGTCGGTCGTATCTAAGCAGGTAAAGGCGTCAGGAGAAGCATTATGATCCGTTTAGAAGATATACAAGTTACATTTAATCCTGGAACTATCCTTGAAAACCGTGCATTAAGGGGCGTGAATCTGCAAGTGCCTGAGCATCAGTTTCTTACTGTTATCGGCTCAAATGGCGCAGGTAAATCAACGCTACTAGGCGCAGTGACAGGTGAAACACCTATGGTTGGCGGCAAAGTCAACATTGATGATATTGACGTAACTCGCCGCAGCGTAGACCAACGCGCGAGTTTATGCGCGCGTGTATTCCAGGACCCACTTGCTGGCACTTGTGGCGCGCTAACGATTGAAGAGAATATGGCGCTTGCGTACATGCGTGGTAAACGCCGCGGTTGGAAGCATTCACTTTCAACCAATCGCCGTAAACTGTTTCAGGAACGGATCAGTATTCTTGGTTTAGGCTTGGAAGATCGTCTCGGCGATAACATAGGTTTGTTGTCCGGTGGTCAACGTCAGGCAGTCAGTCTTGTCATGGCAACGCTTTCTGATAGCAAGCTATTGTTACTCGATGAGCATACCGCAGCGCTAGATCCTCGAATGGCAGCATTTATTATTGATTTGACTAAAAAAATCGTTAAAGAGTTTAACTTAACCGTAATGATGGTGACGCACTCAATGAAAGATGCCTTAGCGTGTGGTGACAGAACGGTGATGCTGCACCAGGGTGAAATTGTGTTGGATGTTGCGGGTGAACAGCGTGCCAATATGCAAGTTCCCGATTTGCTTGAAATGTTTTCTAAAGTTCGTGGTGAAGAGTTATCAGACGATAGTTTGTTGCTGAATTAAAACGGCTCATCAACGTAATATTAAGTCCTCTTGGTATTTTATGTGACGATTTCACATGTTATCCGGAGGATTTTTTTATTCATGCTAACATGTGCATATAAAAGTGTCTTAAAGTGTACTAATCTATTGAATGGTGAGAATGACTTACCTTACTTTTTTATATGAAGACGTAGATATGAAGATGAAATATGTACAAGCGAAAAAATTATAAAAAAATCGTCATCTTTGGTCCATTGGTGCTTGGCTTTGCTATTCTCTCGGTGATGGTTTACTCCTATTTAATGGTTTTAAATCAACAGATCAGAAGTGAATACCGCAATGTTAACAGCATGCTGCAAAGAGCGGGCAAAATCCTTGTGGCACTGGATTACGGTTTTAGTAGTTATTATGAGTCGACGCTAACGGCGGCGACGGATTTTAATGTCGAAGTGGTTAATGGTGTCTGTCAATTATCCCCTAAAGAATCGTTAATACTGACGCAAAACCTCGCTCATTCATCGCCGCCGATCAATATCAGTTATATGATGATTGGCGATGAAAAATATTGTGATATCAAAAATGAAATCACCGAGTTGGCATTACGCAAGGTGACACTTGCACCGATCATCTCATTTTTACATGATCTCGATGAGTATGTGATTGGTGTGCATTACTTAGATGATCATGGTTTCATTATTTCCTCACCTAAAGAATCGATTCAAGCCATCGACAAAGAACAATTGGCAACCGTTAAGCTAAGAAACTTCTGGCAGGAGGCTTCGCAGAATCCAGATGTGATCTCTGTGATTGGCCCGAGCGCCTTTAGCGAAGTTTTGATGCAGCGCAACAATATGACACTAGCGATGCCAGTCTTTGAGAAGACAGAGTTCAAAGGGGTGGTCGTTTTAGACGTCAGTATTGATAAATTGATTGGCGATCAGTCTCCAGTCGCCGGAAAACTGCGTCTGGTGCGCACGGAATCACTGCCAGACGATGGCTCAGCGTATCTGCCTCACAAGATAGATGTCAGTTATACCAAGATGGATCACTATCTCTATTATCATTGGGAATGGAATAGCGAGATCCGCCAGTTTATTGGAGAGATGAGCATGAGCCTTATTGTGCTGTTTCTTTCCTATCTGGTGACCGTGATTGGCGTACTTCTGCTCGGTACTCGTGTCGAAAAAAGCTATTACGCAGATTTGGCCTACCATGACCCCATGACGGGGGTATTAAATCGACGCGGTATGGAAGAGTTTTTGCGTGACAAATTTCACAAACGCTATTTGTCTATTGCCATATTGGATATCGACAACTTCAAATCCATTAACGATACCTATGGTCATGATGTCGGGGATGATGTGATCTGTTATTTAGGTGAGCAAATTGAGCACAGCATTCGTGACACTGATGCGGTGGCGCGCTTTGGTGGTGAAGAATTTGTGATTTATTTAACGGGCGATGACCTGAGCGTGCTCAAAAAAATCATGTTTCGAGTTAAAGATGCCATTACTGAGAAATCTTCTGCTGTGGTGGAGGGTGGATTCACGGTATCTGGCGGGGTTGAAATTATTGAAAGTGTTGCAGGCTGCGATTTCGACAAGTTATTCAAAATCGCAGATGAGAAGCTTTATGAAGCCAAAACAACGGGCAAAAATAAGCTAGTGTTTTAGCCGTCACGCCATAAACCCTCGCCCGATCTCAGGGCGGGGATATAAGGGAAACGGTTATGCGTAAAGAGAATCTCGATAGTGTTTTAGATGTTCAACCATCGCTTGCACATCGTTTTTTACGCGAATCTCTCTGAATAAATCGGCTGCGTCAGGGTAAGCCTGACGCAGGTATGAAAACCACTGTTTTACTCGGTTCGGATAGTATTTTGCTTTATCGCCGTTGACTTCGTATTCGGAGTATTTTATCAGCAGTTCCACCACTTCATGCCAAGACATCGCATCATGGTTGTGCTTCACCATGTTACCAAGGTTAGGAATGTTGAGAGCGCCACGGCATACCATTAGAGAATCGACCCCCGTGGTCTTGATGCAGTCCTGACCGTCTTGATAACTCCATACTTCACCATTGGCAATTAGCGGTACTGAGGTTTTCTGACGGATTTTATCAATATATTCCCATTTGATTTCACTCGCTTTGTAACCACCCATTTTGGTTCTGGCATGAACCGTTAATTCGTCTGCTCTGGCTTGAGATACCGCATCAACAATTTCATAGCAGTCATCGGGGTTTTCCCAACCAAGGCGAATCTTTGCAGACACAGGAATATGCGCAGGAACCGCTTCTCGACAGGCTTTTACAACTTGGTAGATAAGCTCAGGCTGTTGCAATAGGGCTGCACCACCTTTGCTTTTGTTGACGGTTTTTGCAGGGCAACCGAAATTCAGATCGACGCCATATGCACCGAGATTAGCGGCACGAACGGCGTTTTCTGCCATCCATTCAGGTTCTTGTCCCAGTAATTGAACTTTTACAGGTATGCCGGATTTTGTCGCAGAACCCTGTTTAAGTTCAGGGCATAGACGATAGAACATATGATCGGGAAGCGCTTGGTCTATTACACGCACAAATTCAGTCACACAAAAATCATAATCATTGATTTCAGTGAGCATTTCACGCATCAGACTATCTAATACACCCTCCATTGGGCCTAAAACAACTCGCATCGTTAGATCTTATTACTACCGTCAAAAATGGAGGCGAGATTGTAGTGGTATGGCGGTGAAATGTCACGAAATCCGAGTTATACCTTTATAAATGACATGTCGAATAAGCGATAGAATTATGCTTTGTCGTGTATCGACTGTATTGAATCGCAACTTAGGCTGAGACATACAAGAACTTATTGGCGAGTTCAGGTTATAATGCGGCAATAATCAAAATTATCCCAAGCTAAAAGAGTTTAAATGACTTATCAATTTGTGAATTTGAGTTCAGTGCAATGTAGTGAATCCCCTGCTTTTATAGAAGGTGTCGTTCTGGCGGCTAACGTCGCAACTAAGCCTTTAGATCCTGAATCGTGGTGGAATTCGGTCTTTGGCGATCAAGCTGAGAGCTTAAAGCCTTTGATTACAGAGCAAATCAACGCTCAATATCATCAGCTCAAACGGAATGAGTATGCTTTGCACGCCAAGCTTGAGCAGCAAGAGGCTGGCTTTGATCAAGCGTTAGCTGATTTTGCTGAAGGCTTTATGATGTTGTGGCCAACGGTTGAACCGCTATGGCAGGAGGTAGCAACCTCTGATGGTTCAATTCGAATGCTACAAGCACTGCTGACTACATTGATGCTGGCGATTGATGAACAGCAGACACATCAGCAAATGAAAGAAGCGGGTTTTACCGAGCTACCTATGCTTGAAAATATGGTGAAACAACTCGATCTTATGATTCATGAAGTGGCGTTAGCCGCAGATGAAGCTATGATTGGCTTCAAAGCGCAAAACGTTAACCCGTATAAAGGTATTGGTCGTAACGAAATTTGCCCATGCGGTAGTGGTAAAAAGTTTAAGCATTGCTGCGGAAACTAGGCCCAGAAAATATAATTTATTCCACATAAGGTTGACAAAACAAGGAATAATTTCAGATATAACTTCCTTACACCCATTGGCTAGGAGCCGAAAGCAATGAAGAAATGGTTTGTTCTTTTAATGTGTAGTTTTTCTGTATTGGCTACACCCAAAGAGAATTTAAGCGAGCGTCTTGCTCTGACAGAAGGCTTTAGTGCAAAGTTTCAACAGCAAGTCATTAGCCCAGACGGTGAAATCGTGATGGACGGCAGTGGGTTAGTTGATATCGCTCGCCCAAGTCTTTTCCGTTGGGAGACTCTTGAACCTGATGAAAACTTGTTGGTTTCTGATGGTAAGTCTCTCTGGTACTACAGCCCATTTATCGAACAGGTCACAATCTACAACCAAGAGCAGGCGATGGAACAAACGCCATTTGTTTTGCTGACACGTAATCGCGCGAGCGACTGGGATGCCTATAAAGTTGAACAAGACAACGACGTTTTCACCCTGACGCCAATAGCTGTTGAATCGAATCAAGGTCAATTTCAAATAACGATTGATGATAAAGGTGTGGTAAAAGGTTTTAATGTATTAGAACAAGATGGTCAGAAGAGTCTGTTTAGTTTTAATGACGTAAAACAGCAAAAGCCGGCAATGAATCGATTCACATTTGAGGTTCCTCAAGGCGTAGAAGTTGATGACCAACGCAACTAACGATGGATCTAGGTAATTGGCACAGTGAGTAACTACTCTTTAGATTTTTCAGGGGACGAAGATTTTCGTCCCCTTGCTGCACGTATGCGTCCGCAAACCGTTGAGCAATATATCGGTCAGCAACACATATTGGGTGTTGGTAAGCCTTTGCGTAAAGCTTTGGAAGCCGGACAAATCCATTCTATGATTCTGTGGGGACCTCCGGGTACCGGTAAAACCACACTGGCTGAAGTTGCCGCAAATTATGCCAATGCAGAAGTGGAGCGAGTATCGGCGGTAACCTCTGGTGTTAAAGAGATTCGTCTAGCGATTGAAAAAGCTCGCGAGAATAAGCTGACTGGCCGCCGTACCATCTTGTTTGTCGACGAGGTGCACCGATTCAACAAATCTCAGCAAGATGCATTTTTGCCACATATTGAAGACGGCACAGTAACCTTTATTGGTGCGACTACCGAGAACCCTTCGTTTGAACTTAACAACGCTCTGCTATCGCGAGCGCGTGTTTATAAGCTCACCTCTTTAAGTAAAGAGGAGATTCTTCAGGCACTGGAACAAGCGGTGAACGATGGTGAAAAAGGCTTAGGCAAAACCAAAGCGGTCTTCAAAGATAACGTTTTAGAGTGTTTATCTGAGCTGGTGAATGGCGATGCGCGAATGTCGCTCAACTACCTTGAACTGCTTTATGATATGGCGGAAGAAGATAGTGACGGGAATAAGCTCATTACTTTAAGTCTTCTGGCTGAAGTGGCAGGAGAGAAGGTCTCTCGTTTTGATAATAAGGGCGATATTTGGTACGACCTAATTTCAGCCGTTCACAAATCCATCCGTGGCTCAAACCCTGATGGTGCTTTGTATTGGGCTGCGCGTATGATTTCAGCGGGCTGTGACCCGTTATATATCGCTCGACGTTTATTGGCGATTGCTTCTGAAGACATAGGTAATGCTGATCCTCGTGCGATGCAAGTTGCTTTATCTGCGTGGGATTGTTTTACCCGGGTGGGACCGGCGGAAGGCGAGAGAGCGATAGCGCAAGCGATCGTCTATCTGGCTTGTGCTCCCAAAAGCAATGCGGTGTATTCAGCGTGGAAACAGGCATTATCAGATGCTCATAATCTTCCTGAATATGAAGTGCCGTATCATTTGCGAAATGCACCAACCAGCTTGATGAAAGATTTAGGCTACGGTGCAGAATACCGTTACGCGCACAATGAGCCGGGAGCATACGCCGCTGGCGAACGTTATCTACCTCCTGAAATGACAGGAACGCGCTATTATCAGCCAACAAATCGCGGCTTAGAGACTAAGATTGGCGAAAAGTTAGATTATCTGGCGGATTTAGACGCAAAAAGCCCACAAAAGCGCTATGAAAAATAGTGTCTTTTCGTTATCTTTGACAAGTTAAAAATTCAATACCTATGTCCTGCTTAAAAAGCAAACACATAGGTCTTTTCGATACTCAAAAGCATAGGATTAACAATGCTGGATTCTAAATTACTTCGTACAGAGCTGGATGAAACAGCTGCAAAACTGGCACGTCGCGGTTTTAAACTCGACGTCGATACTATTCGTACACTTGAAGAACAACGTAAGTCCATTCAAGTCGAAGTTGAAAATTTACAATCCTCGCGTAACTCGATCTCTAAGCAAATCGGTCAATTAATGGCTCAAGGCGACAAAGACGGCGCCGAAGAGATTAAAAAACAAATTGGTTCTTTGGGTGACGACTTGGACGCTAAAAAAGCTGAGTTGGATGCTGTGCAAGCTCAGCTCGAAACCATCACTCAAACAGTACCGAATGTGCCAGATGATTCTGTGCCAGATGGTAAAGACGAAAACGACAACGTAGAAGTTGCACGTTGGGGTGAACCAAAAACTTATGATTTCGAACTGAAAGACCACGTCGATCTTGGTGAAATGGGCGGTGGTCTGGATTTTGCCAGTGCAACAAAAATTACCGGTGCGCGCTTTATAGTGATGAAAGGTCAATTTGCTCGTTTACATCGTGCGATTGCTCAGTTTATGTTGGATCTTCACACTGAAGAGCACGGCTATACAGAGATGTATGTTCCTTACCTCGTCAATGCTGAAAGTTTGTTCGGTACTGGTCAGCTTCCTAAGTTTGGTAAAGATCTGTTCCATACAGAACCACTAACAGAAAAAGTGAATGACGAAGAACCGCGTAAGTTTTCTTTAATTCCAACCGCTGAGGTTCCTGTTACCAACCTGGTTCGTGACACTATTACGGATGAAACCGATCTTCCATTGAAGATGACGGCTCATACACCTTGTTTCCGTTCAGAAGCAGGTTCATACGGTCGTGATACTCGTGGTCTGATTCGTATGCATCAGTTCGACAAAGTAGAGTTGGTGCAAATCACTCGACCTGAAGATTCGATGGCGGCACTAGAAGAGCTAACAGCCCACGCGGAAAAAGTACTTCAACTTCTGGAACTTCCATACCGTAAAGTGGTGCTATGTGCCGGCGATATGGGCTTCGGTTCTCGTAAAACTTACGATTTAGAAGTTTGGGTTCCAGCACAACAGACTTACCGCGAGATCTCTTCATGTTCAAATATGTGGGATTTCCAGGCGCGCCGTATGCAAGCACGTTTCCGTCGTAAAGGCGAGAAGAAACCTGAACTAGTACATACATTAAACGGTTCGGGTCTGGCTGTTGGTCGTACCATGGTGGCAATTTTAGAAAACTATCAACTTGCTGATGGACGTATTGAAGTACCAACCGTGTTGCAAAAATACATGGCAGGTGCCACTCATATCGGCTAACTCATCCTGATGAGATAAATGAGTAAAAAAAACGGATTCATTAAGAATCCGTTTTTTGATCATAAAGCTTGTGTTAGTGGTGATTACTCATCATTGGTAATATGAACCGGTTTACTTTTAAATTTCTCACGCAATGTCTGCATCATCACGAAGAATACCGGTGTCAGTAGTGTGCCAACAAAGGTTGATAAGATCATACCGCCAAACACAGCGAAACCGAGTGAGTGACGTGATGCCGCGCCAGCACCAGAAGCAATAACCAACGGGAATACACCCCAAATGAAAGCAAAGGCTGTCATCTGTACGGCTCGGAAACGGATTCGAGCCGCTTCTTTTGCTGCTTCAAGGATTGAAAGCCCCTTGTTTTCTCGCAGAACCTTGGCGAATTCAACGATCAAAATGGCAACTTTGGCGGACATGCCTATCAGTATGACCACACCTATCTGCACATACAGGTCGAAAGCTTGACCTGCCATAATCAGCGTAGCAACGGCGCCGAGTACTGCAACCGGTACCGCCATCATTACTGCCGTTGGGATGGTCCAGCTCTCATATTGAGCAACCAGGAACAGGTAGGTGAATATCAATGACAGAGCAAAAGCAATCGGTGCCATGTTACCGGCCTTCAGCTCTTGATAAGTCATACCTGACCATTCGTAAGAATAACCGCTTGGTAGCTCTTCAGCCGCTAGCTTTTCAATCGCTTTTACCACATCGCCGGAACTGAAGCCTGCGGCAGGTGCACCATTGACAGTGGCTGCACTGAACATGTTGTAGTTTGAAAGCGTATCTGGACCAAATATAGGTTTGATTTTAATCAGCGTACCCAACGGCACCATATTTCCTGTTGCGCTGCGAACGTAGAGGTGACTGATATCATCGATATTGTCGCGATATTGCTGTTCAGCTTGCACTTTTACCTGATATGAGCGACCAAATTTGTTGAAATCGGAAATATAAGCACCACCCAATTGTGACTGTAAGGTGGAGAATATTTCATTCAGTGGTACGCCTAATGAGATAGCTTTGTCTCGGTCAATATCAATAAAACGCTGAGGGATATTAGCGCGGAAGATTGAAAATGCACTAGCGACTTCAGGAAGCTGGTTTATCTTCGCGACGAAATCAGCGGTGGTGTTTGCTAGTTCTTGCGGAGAACGTCCCAAATTGTCCTGCAAAATCAAACTAAAACCATCAACCGCCCCCATGCCTTTAATTGCAGGTGTGGCGAAGACAAATGAAGCTGCATCTGGGTTGGAATTGAGCATTTGACTTACTTTTTGCATCAGTGCTCGTTGATGCAGAGCTGGGTCTTTACGTTTACTCCAGTTATCCAGTTTAATGATTAACATACCAGAGTTGGGAATCGCCGCCATGTTAATCACTGAGAAACCAGCCACTGAAACGACATTCTCCACGCCATCAATTTGTTGCAATTCATGGACGTATTTTTCCATTAATGGTGCTGTACGTTGCAATGCGGCTGCATCAGGTAAGCGCATTTCCACCATAAATACGCCTTTGTCTTCATTTGGAACAAAAGCAGAGGGTATTTGCATAAAGCTGAATACTAGTGTGGCAATTAAAGCGCCATAAATCGCTATGCTCAGAAGCAGACGTTGACCAAGAAAGCCCACAAGCCCCCGGTATTTGGAAGTAATCGCTTCAAATCCACGGTTAAATGCGCGCAGAGGAGCGATCGGCGTTGAATGTTCAGATCTCAACATCAAAGCACATAGCGCAGGTGTCAGGGTTAGAGCATTCACTGCTGAGATGAGTACTGAAACACAGATGGTCACGGCAAACTGATTAAACATTTTGCCTGAGATACCGGGTAGCAAAGCAACGGGAACAAATACAGCAAGAAGAATTAAGGTAGTAGCCAGTACAGGCCCTGTGACCTCTTTCATCGCTTGGATAGTAGCGGGAATCGGGTCTAGATGCTGTTCATGAATGACCCGCTCCACGTTTTCTACCACTATGATTGCATCATCCACCACGATACCGATGGCGAGGATCAGACCAAACAGTGAAATGGTATTGATTGTCATACCTATCACACCCATTACGGCGAAGGTCGCAATAATGGATACTGGAATCGCAAGTGTAGGAATAATGGTCGCGCGCCAGTTTTGCAGGAACACGTACACCACCAGTGTTACCAGTAATACGGCAATAACTAGCGTTTCATAAACCTCATCAATTGATGTTTCAACGTACTCGGTTGAGTCGTATGCGATGTCATAAACCAGATCGTCTGGGAATGAGCGTTCATATTGTTTCATCGCCTCTTTAATGCGATCCATTACCGCCAATGCGTTTGCTGTCGGTAACTGATAGAGCGCAAGAACCGCCGCTGGCTCGTTATTCATTCGTCCATCGGCTTCATAGCCTTGAGCGCCGACTTCAATACGTGCCACATCTTTTAGACGGATTAAAGAACCATTCGAGTTGGCTTTAACTATGATGTTTTCAAATTCTTCCGCTGTTTGTAGTCGTCCTTTTACTTGTAAAACATATTGATGCTGCTGCCCATTAGGTGCTGGCATACCACCAATTTTACCTGCAGCGACTTGTACATTCTGCGTTTTGATCGCACCAATAACATCGGATGCCGAGAGCTTCAGCGAGGCGAGTTTATTCGGTTGTAACCAAACACGCATCGAATAGTCTTTTTTACCTAGCAGGGTAATATCACTCATGCCTTCAATACGTTTTAAGCGTTCAACGATATTGAGATCGGCGTAGTTAGAAAGGTAAATACTGTCGTGGGTTTGCTTTGGTGAGCGTAACGTAATCACGCCTAGCATATCGGAAGACTTCTTGCGAACAGTCACGCCGATTTGGTTGACTTCTTGTGGTAAAGAAGAAGAGGCTTGAGAAACAAGGTTGTTAACACGAACTTGTGCCATATCGCCATCTGAGCCGACTCGAAAATAGACTCGTAAGGTATAGGTACCATCGTTACCAATGACTGAAGACATATAGATCATGTCTTCAACACCATTGACTTTTGCTTCGATCGGTTGAGCAACGGTTTTTTTCACCACATCAGCATTTGCTCCGGGATACATGGTGCTGACGGTAATCACTGTAGGTGAGATTTGCGGGTATTCTGAAACGGGTAATACTTTTAGAGCGATAAGCCCCATCAGTGTCATGGCTAGCGAAATAACCAGTGCAAATTTAGGTCGATAGATAAAAAATTTACTTAACATAATAATGCCTAGCTTGCCTTATTCGCTGATTGAGTAATATCGTTGGCTTGTACTTTCATACCGACTCGAATTTTTTGTAATCCTTTCACAATCACTTTTTCGTTCTCAGCTAGTCCAGAAGTGACGGCTTTATTTGTGCCATATGTTTGCCCCAGTTCGATCTCGCGACGAGCGACGACGTTTTGATTGTCGACAACCATTACATAGTCACCGGCCTGATCTTGCTGTACTGATGCCGATGGGACGAGTAGCCCTTCGATGGTTTTGCCTCTTAAACTAATGGTTAAGTTGCCGTACTCGCCTGGCATCAGTGAGTATTTAGCATTTGCAAAGGTAGCTTCCGCTTGAATTGAACCGGTCTCAAGATTGATTTTGTTGCCTACCGCGTAAATTTTGCCACCGGAGGGGTATTCACTGCCGTCAGACAAATTCAGGTTTAAGTCCACATCGAGTTTGCCGTTATCGGCTCTTACTGTGTCGACAACGTTGCGTATACGTCGATAAAGTTTTTCATCAATATTGAATCGAAAGTGGATGGGATCAATTTGTGTCAGGGAAACTAACGGTTTTAACTGCAATGTTGTGATGCGGTCGCCTACACGATAGTTGCTAAATCCAACTCGTCCTGAAAATGGTGCTCGAATAGTTGAAAATTCAAGGTCGAGCTGTGCTGAAAGCAAAGAGGCTTCTGCGCCCTTGACTGAAGCCACAGCTGTTGCTTGTTTAGCGATAGCATCATCGTATTGCTGTTCGCTGATGCTTTTGTCTTTGATCAGTGTTTTGGCTCTGTCTGCGTCTCGATTAGCAAGAGAAAGCTCAGCCTGCGCTTTTTGTAATGATGCTTTTGCGTATGCCAGTGCAGCCTTGTAGGGACGAGGGTCAATTTGGAACAATACCTGATTTTTCTTCACCATATCACCATCTTTAAAGTGAATTTCAGTGAGTTCACCTTTGACTCTTGGCATTATATCGATGTCATTTTCAGCGACCGTTCTACCAATAAACGTATGGTAAGGCGTAATTTCTGAAGCCTGCATTGTCACCGTTTCGACGATAGGCGTGGCGGCTTGCTTTTTTTGAGTGACATCCTCACAGCCAGAAAGCAGTAGGGAAGCTATCGCTGTGGAAATTAGGGCATATTTGTTGTCGAATCTCATTATTAGAACCTGTAGGTTTTATGGTTAATCTTTGAACGCAGCAATGTACTGTCATTGGATGAGCCTCTTTTGAATAGACAACGTGATTAACTTCCGCCTAACGGAGCGTTAGGCGGATGCTTTATTGTAATTTTATTGTGTTGCGAATTATGTCGGTAACAAAACGTTACATTTCGCTATGGGTAATAATAAAGAAAAAGTCTAGACAGAAATGCTCAGTGATATTCACTACTGCAAATTCGTCGGGAAAACCGTACTTGCCTATTAGGAAAGTTTAAATCTGATTGATACCCCCGATTTCAGATAAAAATATGCTCAGACTTAGCTTCGGTGGCGCAGCGAATGGACATGTTTTCAGAATGGTACGAGCTCAAAACAGATCATGCTCAAAACAGCTCGGGTTCAGCAACGCAGTCTTGATGGCATCCAGTAGTTTATGAAGATGTTCTGACTGGCTTATGTAAGGCGGCATGATGTAAATCAGGCGTCCAAAAGGTCGTATCCATACGCCCATTTTGACAAACAGTGCTTGAATAATTTCCATATTGACTGGGTGATGAGTCTCTATTACGCCAATAGCACCTAAATATCGCACCTGTTTCACTTCCTTATAGTTTTTGAACTGCATAAGTTCTTCAGCAAAGAAAGTTTCGATCTGTTTCACCTGTTGTTGCCATTTCCCGTTAGCGATGATGTCTAGGTTGGTAGAGGCTACCGCGCAGGCTAAGGGGTTGCCCATAAAGGTTGGTCCGTGCATAAAGCAACCCGCTTCACCACCACAAACTGTATCGGCGACTTTCTTGGTTGTTAGGGTTGCAGACAGTGTCATATAACCACCGGTTAGTGCTTTACCGACGCATAAAATGTCCGGTTGGATTTGTGCATGCTCACATGCAAACAGTTTCCCGGTACGACCAAAGCCGGTCGCGATTTCATCCAGTATTAATAGCAAATCGTACTCGTCACAAAGCTGCCTAACACGGCGTAGAAATTCGGGGTGATAGATACGCATACCCCCTGCACCTTGCACGATGGGCTCTAATATCACAGCGGCTAGCTGTGAGTGATGCTGGACTATTTTCTGCTGAAAATAGTCTATATCGGACTCATCCCAAGGCTGCCAGAACCCCCCTTGAGGTGACTGAGCAAAGATGTGTTGTGGCAGAAAACCTTTGTAGAGGTTGTGCATCGAATTATCAGGATCCGTTACCGACATCGCGGCAAAGGTATCACCATGGTAACCATGGCGCAGCGTAAGAAATTTTGCGCGGCTTTCGCCTTTGGCGTGCCAATACTGCAACGCCATTTTCAGGCTTATTTCGACCGCGACAGAACCAGAATCAGCCAGAAAAACTTGCCGCAAATTGTTGGGCGCTATGGCAAGCAGCTTTTTACATAACTCAATTGCCGGTTGATGAGTCAGGCCGCCGAACATCACGTGTGACATCTTACTGATTTGGTCATGGGCTGCTTGATTAAGCTTTGGATGATTGTAGCCATGAATTGCCGACCACCACGAAGACATACCATCTACCAGTACTGTTTCATCTTCCAAATACAGGTAAACGCCTTCTGCATGATTTACGGGATAGCAGGTCAGAGGTGTGAGAGTTGACGTATAGGGATGCCATATGTGCTGGCGATCAAAGGCTAAATCCATGTTATAAACCCGAAATTGAAATGGTTAAAAATTATTCTAATGTAAACATAATAATATTTATATTGTTGACAGTTTATCGTGTGTCGTTAGACTAACCAAGCATAAATGCCTAGATACGTTCGTTTTTTGTTCGAACAGTTAAGTGGATACCCGCTAAGTCAACAGGTGCCACGCGCAGTCAGGCAAACAACAATAATTTTGATAAGGATTACATGTGGAAGTTCGTCATAACTGGACTGTCTCTGAAGTAAAGGCACTGCTTGAAAAACCATTCATGGATCTGTTGTTTGAAGCTCAGTTGGTTCATCGTCATTATCACTCTCATAACCATGTTCAAGTCAGTACTCTGCTTTCCATCAAAACAGGGGCATGTCCGGAAGATTGCAAATATTGTCCTCAAAGTGCGCATTATCGTACCGACGTAGAGAAAGAGCGCTTAATGGAAGTTGAGCGTGTGCTTGATGCTGCACGTAAGGCGAAAAGTTCAGGCTCGACGCGATTTTGTATGGGTGCGGCTTGGAAAAATCCAAACAGCAGAGATATGCCGTATCTAAAAGAGATGATTTCTGGCGTTAAAAGTATGGGATTGGAAACCTGTATGACACTCGGCATGCTGAATGCGGAGCAGGCTAATGAACTGGCTAAAGCCGGGCTTGATTACTACAACCATAACCTTGATACCTCGCCAGAATACTACGCAAACATCATTACTACCCGAACCTATCAAGACCGCTTAGATACCCTTTCACATGTTCGTGATGCGGGAATGAAGATCTGCTCTGGCGGCATCATAGGTATGGGGGAGAGCACTAACGACAGGGCTGGTTTGTTGGTTGAACTGGCTAATTTATCGGTTCAGCCAGAAAGTGTGCCAATTAACATGTTAGTGAAAGTAAAAGGCACACCGCTTGAAAATGTGCAAGATGTAGAACCTTTCGATTTTGTCCGCCTCATTGCCGTGGCTCGCATTATGATGCCGAAATCGGCGGTACGTCTGTCTGCTGGTCGGGAAAAAATGAATGAACAGATGCAGGCGCTGTGTTTTATGGCGGGTGCAAACTCGATTTTCTATGGCTGCAAGTTATTAACGACGCCCAATCCCGCCGAAGACAGCGATATGCTGCTATTTAAAAAGCTAGGCATTAATAGCCAGCAAGTGGTTCAGAAGCCTGATGAGATCGCAGAAAATGAACTGTTGGATCGTGTAGTCGAACGTGTAGCGTCACGCCCAACGGCAGACGATTTATTCTATGAAGCTACAATTTAAATCCCGCGTTCAAAGGGCATTGTTGGAAAGAGAAACGTTGGGATTAACTCGTTCACTTCAAGTGTTGGATGCGGGCAATCAGGTTGCGACTCGCTGTGGTGACGCCCAGTTTGTTAACTTTTCCAGCAACGATTATCTGGGGTTAGCCTCGGATAAAGAGTTGGTGGCAGCATGGCAAAAAGGCTTGGATATTTACGGTGCAGGTAGTGGTGCATCCCCGTTGGTGACTGGATTTTCATCGGCACACGCCAGTTTGCAGAGTGCGCTTTGTGAATGGTTAGGATTTGAAAGGGCTGTGCTGTTCGGCTCAGGTTTTAGTGCCAACCAAGCGGTGCTTTTTACATTGATGCGCAAAGGCGATCTGTTACTGCAAGATAAACTCAATCACGCATCTTTAATGGAAGCTGGAGTGTTGTCTGAGGCAACAATGAAGCGCTTCAGACATAATGATGTGCAACATCTCTCTAAGCGACTGTCGGGTGATGAAAATACACTTGTGGTGACCGAAGGCATATTTAGTATGGATGGCGATTTGTCTCCGCTTTCCGATATCCATCAGATCACTCGCAAAAATGCATGGTTGATGGTTGATGATGCTCACGGCGTGGGTGTTGTTGGTGAATACGGTGCCGGCAGTTGTGATTCAGCGGGTATCAAACCAGAAATTCTGCTAGTGACCTTTGGTAAGGCTTTCGGGCTGTCTGGCGCGGCTATTTTATGTAGTGCTGAATTGGGCAATTACCTCACGCAGTTTGCGCGTCATCACGTCTATTCAACTGCGATTCCTCCTTCTCAGGCATATGCGATCACTTATGCGATTGGCATGATACAAACGCAACAGTGGCGACGAGAAAAACTGAGTGAGCTTTCCATGGTGTATGACCAACAGCTTCAGTCTGTAGAGGGCTATGTGAAAACCACCACGCCAATTAAGCCTTTTATGTTAGGTACTGCTCAGAAAGTGCTGACTGTTGCTCGTCAATTAAAAAACGAAGGTTTTTGGATGACAGCTATTCGTCCACCTACCGTTGCAGAGGGCAAAGCAAGGTTACGTATTACGCTAACGGCTAATCATAGTATTCAAGCTGTTGCTAAGTTATCTAGTGTGTTGCGAAAAACCATGGAGTCGGCGAAATGAGCGAGCTAGCTTATAAAACTGATTTTGCAAGCAAAGATAAAAACGCTATATCACAAACGTTTAGCAAGGCGGCGATCAGCTATGACAAACATGCTGCATTTCAGCGTGATGTCGGTCATCGTTTATTGCAGAAGTTACCACAGGACTTAACTGGGCTCCGCGTTCTCGATTTAGGTTGTGGGACAGGGTATTTCTCGTACCAATTAAAGCGGTTAGGCGCAACCGTGGTTTGCGCAGATCTCTCACCGGCGATGTTGGAACAAGCTCAACTGCGTTGCGGCGATGATGCTACGACTTATGTACTTGCCGATGCAGAGTCTCTGCCATTTAACGATGGAGACTTCGATATCGTTTTTTCTAGCCTGGCTTTGCAGTGGTGTGATGATCTATCCGTTCCGCTCAGGGAAATACGCCGGGTGCTTGCACCGTTAGGGCGTGGCTATTTTTCTACTTTACTCGATGGCTCGTTGATTGAACTTAAGCGATCATGGAGGAAAATTGATTCTCATCAACATGTTAATGACTTCATTTCAATCAATCAGGTAAAAATTGCGTTAGCGCAAGCCGATCCTTCAATGCATCACTTAAACTCGACTGAAGTGATTGTATGGTATGACACCGCTTTAGCATTAATGCGCGATTTAAAGGGCATTGGAGCGAACCATATTCATTCAAGAACTCGGGGGTTGACGGGGAAACAGGCGTTAGTTCGAGTTGAACAGGCCTATGAGCAATTTCGAAGTCAGCAAGGTTCTTTACCTGCAACATATCAGGTTTGTTTAGGGGTAATTTATCGATGATAAATGCATTATTTATTGCGGGTACGGACACCGATGTTGGTAAAACAGTGGCTTCAAAGGCGATATTACAAGCGATCGCCAGTAAAGGCTTTACAACCATTGGTTATAAGCCAGTAGCAGCGGGATGTGAGAGAACAGAACAAGGCTTTCGCAACTCAGATGCGCTACATCTTATGCAAGTGGCAACACAAGAAATGCCGTATGAAGATGTCAATCCATACGCGCTAGAACTGCCTGCATCTCCACACATTGCAGCAAAATATGAAAATTTGACTATCGACTACAAGGTGTTGAGTGACAAACTGGAATATCTGAAAACCAAGGCTGATACCGTTTTGGTTGAAGGTTCGGGAGGTTGGCGAGTGCCAGTATCCGATACAGATTGTTTATCGTCATGGGTTAAGAAAGAGAAATTACCAGTAGTTCTGGTTGTCGGTGTAAAACTTGGTTGTCTCAGCCATGCCATTCTGACCGCAGAGAGCATTGAAGCTGATGGTTTAAACATTGTCGGTTGGGTGGCGAACCGCATTAACCCTGGTACTGAACATTACGCTGAAATCATAAAGGTATTGGAGTCTCGGATTAGTGCGCCTAAATTGGGTGAGATCCCTTATGTGCCAAGCGCGAAACGTAGCGAACTCGGAAAATACATTAACCTTGAGCCTTTGATGGAAAAGGAACTTGCTTAATACCGTTCTAGAAAAATTTCTGATCAGTGAATGGGTGTCGATAAGCAAACCCTCCGAGCAATGGATGGCTCGGCGGAGCCCCATGGAAGGTCGCTCTTATAAAAAATAAGGCCGTGTTTGTGTTCGACTCTCATTCGCTGTGCCACTGATGCTCAATCTGATCATATTTTTAGCTAGAATAATGGAATGGACCCTCTCTACCTAATCGGCTTCAAATGAGCCATATTTATTGATGATAAGACAACCAATAACATTAAGTGAGGATCCTATGACAAGCGTAACAGTCTGTTTAGATACAGACTAATGTATTTTTCATGTTGTAGAGAAAAATTCGTCTGGTCGCATACTAAAAAAAGCCAAGCTAACTAGAAATCAATTAGTTAACTACTTTTCCAATAAAGAGGCTTGTACCATCGCCATCGAAGCTTGTGGTGCATGTCATTATTGGTGCCGAGTTTTTAGTCAACTCGGACATAC
>NZ_JBKEBW010000004.1:0-159977 GCF_047973365.1 Vibrio sp.
TGTGATAGACCTGTTTGCACGTAAGCCAATTGGTTGGGCGATGTCTTTATCACCAGACAGTAAGTTAACGGGCAAAGCATTAACGATGGCTTTTGAATCCAGAAGGTCTCCAAAAAATGTTATGTTCCACAGTGATCAAGGTAGTCATTACACAAGCAGATATTATCGTCAGATGCTGTGGCGTTACCAAATTAAGCAAAGCTTATCGAGACGCGGAAATTGCTGGGACAACGCACCGATGGAACGCTTTTCCGCAGCTTAAAGACCGAGTGGGTATCAACGGCAGGATATCGGAGCTTTTCAGAAGCTCAGCAACAAATCACGAGATATATAGTTGGTTATTACAGCCAACTTAGGCCCCATCAATATAATGGCGGGTTAACACCCAATGAATCAGAACGATTATATTGGGAGAACTCTAAAACTGTGGCCAATTTTTATTGACCACTACAATATTCATTGATTAACCCCCCTACACTACCTAAATTAGATTCAACCTCTGCTTTTCCTAGGTAGATTTGATTTTTTATATCTTTAAGAACCAAAAGCAATGTGTCGTCGTTTCTATAATGCTCACTTTTGTCGTTATTCCATCTATAAAATAGACTCCATTCTTGATGAAATGCGGTACTGAAATGATGCTTAACATCAGTAAGGTCTGCTCCATTCGCAGCTAATGTGATAATTTCCGATTGTAGTTCACTTTTCTTCTTGTAAAGAGAATCATCGCCAGCTATCCAGTTCCATATCGCATACCTAATAGCGATAAAAATAAGAATACCGAGGAAACCTGCAAGCGTGTCGCTTGAGTTTTCTTTATTGGCTGTTGTTTTTGTGGATGAGTCAAATTCTTCAGGCATAGTTTTGGAATATTATAGTTACTGAGTAGCATATGATTATCTTTTATAATGCTTTAAAGGTCCAGCATACTTAATAGAAACCTAACGCCCAATTAAGGGGTGAACAACGCTACCACCCACACCTAACGCATTGTGCCATAAACACTAAATTTGAAGTAGAAGCAAAAATGCCAAGCGTTGTGAATCCCTCTTAAATGCTTGTTATGTACGTTTTTTAAATGCCACATCAAAATCATGCCCATTGCGTTTAAAGCAAACATAATTAGAAAATATTGAAGTATATCCGTAATGCTCAAGCATTTTTTCAATTAGTTCGGGGGTAACTGTAGCTTGACCAAAGCTGTTCGGCGCAAGTCCCCACTCATGCCCAATAAAGCCCCTACTGTCGATATACGCCGTATGTTTTTTACCATCGAGAAAATACACCAAAATATAATTAACGTTCTCGTTGTATAAATGCCCATCAAAGAGCATTCTCGTTTTATGCGCCTGAGGTATTTTTTCAAGAAAGCTATCTTTGAACTTCCTGTCCTTACACTTAACGAATTTATTACCTACATTGATGTAGAAATCTACATTTCGAGTGAAAAAATGCGGTTCAAAATGATCACCACCAATAGAGAGAGATGTATACTTTTCTGGTGCAATTGAAATAGACTCTCCAGACTTCAAAACCACCGGCTCTGCTGGTTTGTAAACCTCTACTTTCACATCATTTTCCAAAACCGCATATATAGACCAAATTGGGACCGTTTTATCTTTGTGATTACTAACCACCAGTTTGGTTATTTGACTATCCGTATATGCATCGCTGCTAACTTCGTAGGTAATACTGAGTCTAAACCCTATTTTCGTATGATAAAAATAAAGAGCATATGCTGACGCAACAAAGTAGATAACTGTTCTACCCTCTTGTGACAAGAAATTAAAAAGCTCTGCAATATCCAATTGACCTCCAAAGTACATAACGCCAAGCTAAGTGGCTGCAAACACCACCAAAACTAAAATAACCGCCGTAAACACACAAAACCGATTTGAACTAAAACCGCCATGCGTTTGCAGTCCAGCTTAAGCGCCTTGTTATGTGCTAAGCCACATACTGAACTGAATTTTCGTCACACCAATCTTTCAAAGCTTGCTTTATCGCTAAGCTTTGATATTGATGCCATTTGTCTAGTGCACCAATTTCCTCTAACCGATTCTTAAACTTAGCAAAAGCACCTTTTCGGCTAAAGTAATCAGATACTAGGCTGTATTCATTTGGGAGCTCTCGGGAAACAAATTCAAGAACAGTTTTCCGACCTAAACCTAAGTCATGTTTACTTGGAATACAAAGGTAATTATCTGAGTCCTCGATATCCTCGGGCACGACCTCTTCAATATCATCGCCAATGTAATAAATTTGTCCAGATTGCATGTTCAAATATGCCTCAGCGCCAAAACTTAGATCCCCTGAAACAAACTCCATCGCCATTTCCAAGTCATCAAGATCTACCTGCATATAGACTCTCCATTATTCAATGAGCACATAACAGTTCTTATACGGAACATGACTCTCCAAACGATTCCATATAACCTAAGCTCACTTTAACGTAACCACATAAAATTAATGAGAAAATAATTCCACTTAATCAATTTTTCGTGACAAATGTAGAAACAATCTACATAACGCATCTACAGGACAACAGCATTTAAAACGATGCTATAAGCCTTCACAACTCGCAAACTTATCTACCACCTTATCACCTATCTGCTTCTCCCAACATCGAACAACTTGCACCACTGTATCAACCGCAGACTGGATCATATTGGATTTACGATAATAAGTATCACGAGAAATGTTCATGGCGGCACAGCGCAAAGTAACCGAACACCCTTTACGGTTTACCTCTCCAGGTGCATACATCAAGCACTCTCGTAAAGTAACTTTGACTAAACCAACTATCGATTTAGGAGGGAACTCTGGATACTTACGAGCAATTATTTTCGCTAAACGAGCCGTCACGAACGACAAAGACTTTTCATCTTCGGTATTTGAATATGCGTACATAGCCCATGCAGTCGCTTCCTTACTTAAACCAGTCAGCGCATGAGCAAAATCCATTTGCGTATATTCAGGAATACCACCGACACCAGTATCAAAGCGCACAGTCTTAAGCCCTGCTCTGCCGATTTTTTCCAGTGCGCTATGCTGATTCATAGTAGTACTCCCAATTAGTACTCATGACATCGGTTTTTGCTTTATATGCTCGTTCAATGTCATGCAAGTCGTATACGGTCCAGTTCTGGCGCTCATTGAAATTTTCCAACACTTCAACTCGAGTTAAGCCAATTTTTTCAATCAAGCTTTCTCGATACTCTTTGACATTCCCTGATTTATTGCCGTTGCACTCATAACACTGACCGTGAGCATTATCTTCATTAAATCGAAGTTCTGGAGCTGCACCAACAGAGCGATAATGACCGCATGAAAGCGGCAGGTAACGACCGCAACTGATACATGGTTTTCCAGAATCTCGGATAACAATAAAACGGTTGAACTGCTCTTGGGCTTTCTGTGCCCTATACCCATATTTTTTATTTCTCATGCGAACTCCATATGTTGATAAACGGCGTTCTGCATTTCCTGCTCATCGTTAAAAACTTGGAAAAGTGATTTATTCCAAATGACGTTAAAACAACCTTTGTAAATCTTTTCGAATTGCTCTTGATCCATATTGTCAAAAGCAATCGACCAAGGTCGCTTAACCGTTCCACCATTAGGTAAAAACTCTAAATCGAAGAATCCCGCTTCAATCATCACTTGATAGCGATAGTTTTCCTCACATTTGTAGGCTTCTGGATCACAGTGTTCTTCTCGTTTTTTCTTCACATCAGCGAGAACTAACTCGGCAATTTCAGTGCCGTGTGACTCATACATATCTAAGCGCCCTGCTAGCTGACAGAAACGTTTTGCAGTTTCATGTGCAATGTAGTGTTCGGGTTCACTAATTAAACTGACATCAGGCGACCAATACTGGAAACCGAGGTTGAGCAAAGCAAAAAACTTACGATGGTGTTCAAGAATTCGCGTCGCTGCTTTCGACTTCGGTTTTATAGCCACCACCCGTCCTTTCATTGCAGAGGCTTTCTCTCGCATCAAAGGAGTGGCGTATTGCAAGAATCCACCAGCAGTAATGACACCGATGATTTCCTCTTTGGGCTTTCTAGCCTTAACACTACGCATAACGTTACTCCCCTAACTTGATTCTCGGCTTAGCCAAGCGTTGAAGCATTTTCAGTTTCTCGATTTCTGATTCAATCCAATCTGCGTCATCGTTCGCTGCCTGAAGTTTTTGGAAGTCCTCCAATGTGATCCCGTATTCGTTCACAAATCTAACCAAAGCTCGATTAGCGTTATCTCTGGCTAAACTGTATTCGCCTCTATTGAAGTGAAATTTATAAATTTCCTCGTACATCCTAGTGGCAATTTTTTGGTTTTCAGGGTTCAAACGCTGCAACTTACGCTCGACAAATATTCGGTCTGATGGGATACGCCATTTCTTTGAACCGGAGTATAGGAATCTGGGGCTAAAATAGATCATCTAGCACCCCACTAGCGCTTGGCGTAACGCGAGTTGCTCTTTGATGAAACTCTGCAACCCAATTATTTCATCTTGGAAGCTTTGAATAGCACTTACTGCTACTGGACTCTGGTAACCCGCCCGTTTTTGAATATCGCTTTTCAAGCCGGAAATCTTGGATTCAGCAAGGCGAATACTGTTGTTTATCGCTTCAACATCACTGACTTTGGAAGCAACAGGAACGAGACTGGCATCACAACGCCCCCGATCTTGCTCTTTCGCGAGCCAAGAGTTTATAAACCTCGCCATTCCGTTTTTCGTTTTGCGTCGAGTCGGATTTGCTCTAAGCCATCCAAGCATATTTCGAAGTTCTTGCATCACGTCTACAGCTGGATACAACGCTCTCAAATCAAAAATATCATTGGTGTATATCGAGTACACTTCACCAATTCGATTTGTTGGTAGTTCAAAATCTGGTTTCGGTTTGTCGGTTTCGAGCAAATCATCATTGCTCGGAACAAGATCTCTTAATGGATCTCTTACTAATGGATCTTTAACTGATGGATCGTAGCCAGATTCTGGCTGTTCAAAATCAGTGATCTGGCTCCTCAAAACTCGCTGTTTTGAACGTTCATAATCTGGACGTTCATAATTTAGACCCTCTTTATCTTTCAATGAGTTAGTTGAGGAGCTAGGTTTTGAACATCCAGAATCTAGCCCCTCATAAGCACCCGAAACTATCTTTCCAATATTTAAGTAATACGCATTGGACGTTGCGACTCTCCGACCACTGTCACCTAGTTTGGATCGCTGCTTTTTTTGCAGAAAGCCATCTTCGACTAGCCGCTTTATCACGCCTTTAGTCGTGCTTTCGGCAATCCCTGATTTTCTAGCGATCGTCTCAATGGATGGGTAGCAATACCCTTCATCGTTAGCAAAGTCAGCCAAGCAAAGCATCACTAACTTGTTATTGCCTTTCAGCTCCATGTTGTCCCACACAAAGCTCATTATTTTTACCGACATAATTCTGGCATCTTTGTTAATAGTGAATGAAAACGCTTAACAGATGGAGCGGTAAACGCTGATCGTTGATAGCTTGCCATTAAGAATCTTAGATACCGCTTTCATCGTGACATCCTTAATTGCCTTTGCTTCCTTTTCATCAATCTCACCGTCTTTAAGAGCTTCGGCTATAGCAATATTCATCTCGCCAATTGCCGCCATTTCAGCAATTTGGATTTCAGAAAGTTCTGCAGAATCGAGCTCTGTTGGAACAGATTTGATTAAGATGCAATGAGCTTTGTTGGCGTAGTACTGTGCGATGTGAGAAGTGCCGGTTATAAACTGAATATCTTCTAGCTGTTGAGCATCAAACGGCTTGTTACCATTTTTTTCCTCTAGCCGGTTGCGGAATTGGTCATAGGTCATTCCCATACGACGAGCTAATTCTGCACGCCCACCAGCGAAGAACTTCTCACTTTTCAAGATGGCTTCTCGTAAGGTCTCAAATTGTTCAACCATTTGTAGTTCTCCGTGGTAGTTACTGATTTATCTCAAATTCGCTACGATTAAATTCATTCGGCCAAATAGCTAAACAATCCGTCATCGATAACAAATCTAACCGAGTAACTTTCTGAGCAGATTGAATTTCTATCTTCATACAAAGTGCGGCACCTAATTTTGATTTCTTACTGATGGCTGTTCTTAAACTTGCAATCGTCGTCCCACAATTGGTTGCAAATTGGCTTTGCTCTGTAGAACTTAAACTATTTAAAAATTCTCTTAGTTTGTTCATCGTCTCCTCCATTTGGATAAAAATATAACCCACAGGTAACCACAAAACAATACCTAAAGGGAATTTACCTACAGGTTAACGATTGCTAGAATTTAGACATGGATATATATGAAGTTAGACGTCAGCGTCTTTTGAAGCTGAAAGATGAGAAATGCGACGGCAAAGTAGTTACTTTGGCCGATAAAATCGATACAGCTCAATCTTATGTATCGAGGATGCTTTACGAGTCAGGAAAAAATGGGAAGAAAAATATTTCTGACGTTATGGTAAAAAAAATCAGCGATGCTTTTAATCTCCCAAACGGTTGGCTTGACGGAATAGATCCTGATGATGATTTTAGCAATATTGCAAAAGTGACAGTTCAACCTGAATACCAAGCTGTTTTTCCTGTTCTTGGCAAAGTATCAGCTGGAAAATTTAGAGATGCAATTCAAACATTCGACCTCGAATACCTATCCACAGCTATCAAATGTAGCTTGAATTCATTCTGGTTGATTGTTGATGGTCACTCAATGACAGCCCCCTTCGGTTCTGGGATTACATTTCCAGAAGGTATGTACATTCTTGTAGATCCTGAGAAAGAGTATATAAATAAAAACTTTGTCGTTGCTTACTGTGCAACCAAAAGCTTGGCTACGTTTAAAAAAATAAGTATCGAACCAGAAGGAACGTTCTTAGTTCCACTTAACCCAGATCCAACATATAAACGAATCAATATTGAAGAAGAATTTTGTGAGATAGCAGGAGTCGTTGTTGATGCTCGTTGGAAGCTGTTTTAAAAACAATTGAAATGACCAATTAGTTACTGATAACAATTTAATTTAACCGCCACTCTGGCGGTTTTTTTATACCCAAAAGAAAATATAACCTACAGGTATTGACAATAAATATAACCTAAGGGTAAGTTAAATATGTCAACTGACAAATGTTAGTTAGCTCTTTAACAATCCGAACCATGAACGACTAACCGCATCAAAATGCGCTAGGTCACTCCGAGTACCAGTGACGGAGGACAGAAATTCACTGAAATAGACCTTACTCATCAAATCGGCGACCGGGTGCTAGGACTTACAGATA
Source organism: Vibrio sp. (assembly GCF_047973365.1). Lineage (GTDB taxonomy): Bacteria > Pseudomonadota > Gammaproteobacteria > Enterobacterales > Vibrionaceae > Vibrio. The sequence goes on from NZ_JBKEBW010000004.1 coordinate 7,296, forward strand.
ATAGAAACAGCATGTACTGGAATGGTTTAACCGAGTGAATGACCCGACAAGATGAATAAGCCCCGCCTAGTTTCGGCGGTGAGGTAGAAACAATTGATAGCTTTCATATGAGAGCCATCTGAAATGCTTTTAATGATCGGACTGGGTAGTTAAGAAATGCCGACAAAGCCTGATGAACAGTATTGAAGGCATTTCAGATTATTAAGAGAAGATTTGCTTTATTGTTTGTAACAAAGATTTCTTGTAAGGCTTTCTTAATTGATTAAGTAGCTTGTGGTTGGCTTGGTTTGTTTCGTATTCAAATGAGCCACATTTACAACCATAAGCAACATTGAACCCATTGAAAACTGCATCTTTCAAAAGCATGCTTTGTCCATAAAGTAATGCATGAGCGGCTCTAGCCTCTTCATCTGTACAAGAAGGTCCCCATGTAATAGTCATGTTGGCATCATTTTTAATCAGCAGGTGAAGAAAAGCATGGGATACGTACGAAATGATAATGTTTCTTAAAAAAAGTTCTCCTCTAGGGTTTATCCGTTCTGCAAGTTCAAGCTCATTGGGCAACATCTCTTTGAGAACTACATAGCACTGCTCGCGAGTCATTTCAGAGCCTTGCAAAGCATCATCGATTTGTTCATATCGTTCAGAATTTGAATCATCAGAGATGAAATCCTCATAAACATCTGAATAGCAGATTTTTTGGCAAGCATCAGCTCCAGCATCTTCAAGCATTGAACTGATAGTTTTATCCGCTTCATGTAACAATTCATAAGACAACATAGGAAAAATTCGTTTAATCAACTCATGATCGAATGCTTCCCCATTGAACAATGTAGCAACGTTAATACAACTAGAATTCAAACGTAATTCAATTAACGTACGAATATCATTTTTCACCAAGAATACCCTTAATTTGTTTGTGGAAATCCGACCTTAAACCACGACTGGCCGTGGTGAAATATCCCAGAACCAATCCTCACCACAATTTTACAATTCAACAAATGGAGAAACCCGTGAAAAATCAAAGCAAAGCTTTTCATATTTGGAAAGCAATTGAAATGGCAGCTAAGGCACGAACCGAAGCTGTGCCGGATAACAAAGTATCAGATGCAGCTACTTTAGGTTATGTAAGCAAGCTGCTTGAAGACTTAGAAAACCACCTTAATGGTGATAATTTAATATTTCAGCTTTTACAACTGTTAGGCAACCAACGCGCCCAGCCCGGACTTCAAGCAGTAGAACTTGAGAAATGGAGAGACGCGGGCAGGAAAATTGCGATGGTTGTTCAATCGGGTCGTCATGAAATATTACCAACATTCGATGCTTCTTTAATGGGTCAGCTAAAATCAGAAGCTATCCAAAGTATGAGAACACTCTGCGAATATGTAGAGCGTTCTCAGTCACAATCTAAAACCTGTTAGTTAAAAACTGTTTAATAATGGCATTTTCATACACATTAACACCATCAAAGTTAGTAATAGTGATTTCTGATACTAACAACACATCATTAGAATCGACCAATCCTAGTACTTGCAATTCGGTTTTGATTACATTTGCAGACTTTAGTGATGGTAATAACCAATGTGTTTCCATTACTCGGACACCTCCTTGGCTAGATAAATAATCGGCTAAACCTCTGTGCTTTTGTCCGGGTGAATTTAAGTCGTAGCTTATTGAATAAACAGCCATTTGATTTTTACCTTTTAAGGTTGGTTGTGGGAACTTAACCTTAAACCACGGCGGGGCGTGGCTAAATCTCCCCGACCAACCTTTAAGCAATATCTGACAGCGTTACCTATTCTGAAATACTTCTAACGTAGAGGCATTTCAAAATGGAAACTGAGTTCGTTTGCTGTAGAACGCAACGACCATCAATTTGCAGAATGACCAAATTTCACTAACCCTGAAAAACTTTCAAACAGATTGGTCATTCTGCATCCTTAAAGCCAATTTCTTCGAGGGTTAGTCAGCCACGTAATGATTTCTGGCGAATATGCTTTACCTAGCCAATCACCATCATATAAGCGAGTAACAAAACAGAAAGGTTTATCGAGTTCGGCGATATAAGCCAAAGTATCGATTACCTCACTTTTAGAAAGCGAGGTCTCTAAAAACCAGCATCCTTCGCTGAGCCTAATCGCTTTAGAACCTTTAAATACCTTTTCAATAGTCGCTTTCGCTTCTGCTGTCGGTTGTATTCCATAACTAATTGAATATACGGACATAGTTGAGCCTACTTTTATATTTATCTCAAAATTGAACAATAGATCATCAACAGAAAAGAAAGAACATCCGCAAGCTCATTTAAGCGCTATCTGATAGCGCCGTAAGTTTCTTAGGTTGTTTGTGGAAATCCAACCTTAAACCACGGCGGGGCGTGGCTAAATACTCCCCGACTAATCCTTACACAATCATCACTTTCTAACTAACCCAACACGGGTATCACCACAATATCCATTCTGCCGGAGCTTCGTTATGGAAAAACTAACTGAAGAAAACTATAAGCAATTCATCAAACGCTTAAAGTCCCTACCACACGATAGAAAAGTCATTTCCAATTACTGTCGAAAACACGGCTTTCATAACGTCTCTCCAGCACTACTAACGCATTTCGAAATTTCATCTTCAATCAAAATCCAAGGCTCACTAGCCGTATGAGGAACCCTACCATGGCAATTAAACACTTTTTGGCGACATGCGAAAAGAAAGTCTCTAAACATCCCGTAAAAGATGGTAAAACGCTCACCGTGCCTACATTGGCCACAACGCAAGCTGATGCAAAAACCCAAGTACGAGTTATCGTAGAAAAACGGGATTTAGAATTAGCCAGTTCTGAGTTTACCTATAACGACTGGTATAAAACGCCCCAACTTGAACCGATTACCGAAGAAGAATACAACGCTGAACTACTGGCTTTTGAAGGCGAATCAACTACTGATTATCCGGTACTGAATGATGCTGGATACTATGATGATCACCACGAAGATGCGGAATTATCTCAATTCATTTTTACCAATAACGGTCAAGAATTTGAAGGAGCAAAAGTCTTCGTCTTGAAAGTAGCCGATAACCAGTGGTCATACGGTTTCAAGTTCGTAAGCTCTCATACTGAAAAATACGAACCGATGACTCAAGACAAACTTGAGGATTCGCGAGATGAAGCGATAGACAAAGGCATTGGTCGTTTAGAACGATTTCTTGATTACCATGATGAATATGGACCGGAAGAAGATAAACGTTTTATCTCAGCACTACTCGATCACGATTTCTACGCAGGGTTCTCAATTGAAGAAAAGACTGAAGAACAACTAGAAATAACGCTTAGCGAAGAAACGAAAGCCAGCAAAAAACGCATAGAAGAAGTTTTCAATAAATCCGCAGCTAATGATTCCGTGTTTAAGCCTATCGTCAAAAAAGCAGTAATGAATATTACCGATGATATCCATGCTGTTATATCAACAATAAACCTCAATGATGAAGGCTATGCCTACGGCTTTGAAGTTAATTCAAAAACCGAACGTTTAGCCGGTAACGTAGATAGTATTAGCGAAGAACGCTTTGCCACTGAACGGGAAGCTGTAAAACATGCTGGTCAGGCAATCTCCGATTGTTTAGCTACCTACGACACTTCACTCACTCTCTATAAAGCTTTCGCCCAAAGTAAGTACATTGACTATTTCGAAGAAAATTCAATGGTTATGGGTGAACAAGAAGATCCTATAAAAACAGCTATTCGCAAACGATTTGAGGCTAGACCAACAGCCCAAACCAACGAATCTGAAGTCTCTCACGCCTTCGAAATCATCTCTCACCTTATTACTGAACACACCGATATCGAAGCACTTATCAAAGCGATTGAAACTACGCAGAAGTGCAATGAAATGTACATGTCACCACAAGTTGACCAACTTGTTGCTCGATGTACGCCAACACCTTCAAAGCTCAATACAACTATCTACAAAGCAGTACAGCAACGATTAAAGAAAGCTGGCATTGCTGATGAAGAGAAGGTAATGACCGCTCACGATTACATAGCACCAAACATTACAGACAAAACGGATATCGACAAACTGTGCGATACCATTGCCAAATTGAAGAATCCCCACAACTTGCTAGTACCGGCTAATGCTTGCTTGTTGGCAATGCAGAGTGAAACTGAAAAACAGGATAAGTCACCAATCCCTTGGGATGGTGGTGATGAATTCCAGGTATTTATCTCAAACTGTCTCGTTACAAACGATGCGCATCTAGACTTTTCGCCTGAACAATATGAAGAAATGAGCGATAAGTTAAAAACTGTCATTGAAGAAAGTTATACCCACAGTGCTCAAAATAATGTGCGATTTGATGAAAAAGCCACGCTAAAAAATATAGAAAATAACGAATGGGTGTCCGGTAGCGAATGCGCTCTTGATTTTCTCAATATTCGTCGTTTAAGAGCTCTATTCCGTGAAAATTTGGAAACTACTCAGCAGAATGAAACGGAAAAAACTACTGCATTCGTGTATCACTCAGACACAATCGATCGACAACTGAACCAAGATTGCTCTAACGATGTGACAATTAGCAACGTGGAACTTGCTAAGGGCGCAATAGCCTCATTTACAATGACAGATAATGAACGTGTATTGCGAGTTAACGGCTTTCAAGATGACGGCTGGCAAGGCGCATTGTGGTTTGAGTTTTCACAACATGACGGTGACATTCCCAATGCTACGTACCAGCTAGCGATTGACTGTTTATGTGAACGGATGGGACTAGATATCACATTGAAAAGTAAGAATGCGATATTTAAAGATTTGTCAGGGCGTTTTCACTCACATAGAAAAATAAAAGAAGGGCAAAAAACACCAAATGTTGGCATGTATGAAGATGAGAAAAAAATCGCACATAAGCTTGTCAAGGAAACAGGATGTAAGCTAAGCCTTCTAGCTGCAATTGATCAGTTCATAAACGGCATTATGAGTGGCGAAATTAAAAAGTTGAGCGGCAACACATTGACTCCCGACGTCATCGGCTCATTGCTAGCATACGGAATTACTGAATCTGGCGATCTCGGTGAAAGTATCGATTTAAGTATCAAAAATAGAGAAAAGTCACTTACTGATTTTTATCTACCCATTTTAGATATGTATGTAAAAGGCGCGCTAACTGAAACAGCAGATCATGAAGGGAATATCTTGGGTGTCATGAAAAAACAGGCGGTAAATAATGAACCAGAACCGGAGAAAAGTTTACCAGAAGACGCTAAAGATTTACCAAATCAGACCAAAGATGACCAAAATCACTCCAAAAGTGAACCAAATGTTGAACGCAATAATGTTGAGCATATTACCACTGCTACTGATGACAATAGCAATTCTGATGTTCCTCAAGAAGTTATAAAACAAGACGCTGCAAATGAACCAATCAATGTGGTCACTATTGCAGACTTGCCGGACGGTTACCAAAACAATCCCAACCTAGCATTATGGATGAAAGGATTCAAAACCAACCTGCAACACGTTAAACCAGACCAGAACGGTCGTCTTTCAATAAAAACTCAATACCGCTTAATGAAAGCGACTGAAATTTGGGGACCTATCGGAGTCGGTTGGGGTTACAGAGTAATCAGAGAATGGATTGATACCGGCGCACCAATCATCATGAACGGTGAGATAAGCCAATTTTTCGAGCAAATCCATAAAGTCGAAATTGAGTTTTGGTACCGACACGAAGGTGAAAAGGTATCGTTCACTCAATACGGTGATACTCGCAAACTGTATCTCGCTCGTGGTGGCTACTTTGTTCACGACGATGAAGTAGAAAAGAAATCGCTGTCTGATGCTTTAGGTAAAGCCATGTCAATGACGGGTATCTGTGCTGATGTTTATCTTGGTACTTATGACGGTGACACCCTAATCAACAAAACCGAGCAAATTCAACTGGCAAATCGCCAACTCAAGCAGCTTGAGTTTGATGCTCAAACCGCAGAACTCGCCATCAACAAAGCGAAGTCTTACACCGACAAGTTCTCAACTGCGCCATCGATGGCTGAAATCAAACGCCTTGAGAAACTAGCAATTACCGCGTTAGCGGCTTACCCCACACCAGATGAAGATAGCAAACGTAAAAAGAGCAAAGCGATTGGTGCAATAGCCATCCAAGCTCAGAGCGCTATCGATGATTTCAATAAAGACCTAAACACCACTCAACAGGAGCAAGCTAATGGCTAATAAAACTGAAAGTATGAATGACATTAACCAGCAGGTCTTTGACCTGTTGGAGCTTGCCAAACAAGAAGAATGGGACGAGCAAACCATTGCCGATAACCTAGCGGGTTTAGAGTGCAGCATCGATGACAAGCTGATGGCGTATCGTCGTTATATGGATAAACTGGAAACCGAAGCGAAAATCGCGGATGCAGAAAAGAAGGTTTATACAGAACAAGCCAAACCTTACGGCGACCGAGCCAAAAGCCTAAAAGACGAACGCAGCCGACTGACCTATCCCCTACTCAACTTATTCCAAATGCTAGAAGTTGAGAAAATGAAAGGCGCATACGGCACGTTTTACATCAAAAACAATCCAGAAAAGCTCCGCTACAAAGAAGCCGAATTACCCAAACGCTTTCTGCAGCGTGAAGTTCGTTTTGTCCCAGATGAAGATGCCATTAAAGCTGCTCTCGATGCGGGTGAAGAACTGGATTTCGCATGGTATGAAACCCAACCTCAGCAAGTAGTTTTGAGAAAGTAATTTATGAAGTTTTCTCAACTGAAAGTGGAGCCCCATTTAACTGGGGCTTTTCTAAAATACATGAAACAACAAGGCTATGAAGCCGTTGTGAGTTGTAATCCTCAACAGCCCTTCTATCTCAATCACCAAAACACACCTGAACTCTCTCACATCATTGAAATCGATCATCTGGGCAAATGGGTTATCCCAGAGCAACTACACCGACTCGCATTGATGTTTTTATCTGAACTCTAATCTGTCAACTACCATCGACCATCGTCTTTGGTAGTTAAATCTATTCACTTAATACGCTATACAGGTCATTGGTATGAGTAATACTCAAATTGCAATTGTTACGCTCAAGAAAGCATCCGAAGTTATCGGTCTGAGCACTAAAACACTGCGAGAAAAAGCTCGTGACGGGCTTTATCCATCCACCGTTATGAGAAAGGTTCAAGGCACTTGGATGGTAGATATTGAGGAATGGAACCGATGGCATCGAATGCAAGCGTAGATAATTTACCATCTGGAGTGGAAGTACATGGAAATACGCTCCGTATTGTTTTTTACATTAATGGTAAACGTTTCAGAGAATCTTTAGGCCTCGCTCCAACTAAGCAAAATATTAATTTTGCCAAGAAAAAGCGTGAAGCCATTCTATATGAAACAAAAATAGGCACCTTCAGCTACTCTGCTCATTTCCCAAACTCAAAGCACTGTTTTGGTAAACCCGCAGCTAGAGAAATCGGCACACTCACAAAGCTTTTCCTGCAATCCAAAGCCTATGATGTTCGTCGTTCAACATTAGAACGTTATGAATGGGTACTCAGAGACTTCGCGCAGCTTTATGGCGAGAACCGTAGCTGCGAAACTCTATCCCCTCGTTCTCTAACTCAGTTCAAACAAGATTTAGTGAGCGGAAAAAGCGGTAGAACCATAAACCGAAACTTAGTCACCATTAATGCCTTCCTTTCTTGGCTCCATAAAATGGAATACATAGAGCGGGATCTTTCTCAAGTTATGAACCGTGTGAAAGAGAGTGAACCAGATATTCAGCCTTTCTCTTTAGATGAGATAAACAAAGCCTTAGCACACTGCCACCAGTTGCAGCACCGCAATATGATTACTCTGTTGGTTTATTCAGGAATTCGTAGTGGTGAACTGTGCGCTTTAGCCTGGGAAGATGTCGATTTCGAGAACCGGACACTCCATGTTCGCCGCTCCACCTACGACAAGCGCGGACTTAAGACAACAAAGACAGACAAAGAACGCTTTGTTGATTTAATGCCACCAGCTATCGAAGCATTGAAAGCGCAGCGTCACTTAACCTATTTATATCCAGCAACTGATCATGAAGTTGAGTTACCGGGTAATGCATTCCGCACAGAGAAGCTACGCTTTGTGTTCAACCCGAAAGCCGTACGCCAACAAAAAAGCAGTGATTTCGATTACTACGGTAAACAAGCATTGGTTCGTATTTGGGCTGATTTGTGTAAGAAAGCAGGCATCACTCACCGCAATCAATATCAACTACGCCATACCTATGCAAGTTGGGCAATCACCCACGCGAACGTAAATGTTAGCTACTTAGCACAACAAATGGGTCACTCTGATATCACGATGGTAGCCAAGGTTTATGGGAAGTGGTTGAAAGAGTCTAACAAGAAGGAGTCTGATAAGATTTGGAGAGCGTTGCAAAAAGTGAGGGACTGTTTATAGTCCCCCAAAATATCAATATATTCACTTTGCTTCTGAAAGACCCACATTAATTTGATCATCAAGTAGTGTTTTTTTTACGTCAACAATTTTTCCATTGTTCTCTACTTGTTGGCTACTTTCTGGTCTCAATTCAGTAGTATTATCAATATGCTGAGGAGCATCCGCCCCCTCAGAAACAATTTCTTTCTTGTTTTCCTGCTCTTCATTTGTAAAAACATTTTTAGACGACAAATAAAGAACGCAAACTGTAGTTGCAATAATTATATTTGTAATAACCCAAACAATTATATATCGATTTCTTTTTTCATTAATATATTTTTTTCTTTATTACTAACTTTAGTTACATTAAGTATTTTATCAAGATCCTTTTCATTTAAAAGATCTTTATATCTATTTCTAATTTCAGAATATTTGCCAAGTAATCTATCTCTATCTGAATTTATTTCTAACACAGAAATTAATAAATAGATAAAAGATATAGAAATGAGAAGCATACTCACTAATAACACTTCAAAACTAAAAGCACCGGAAACAGTTCCTTTATTAACAACTCTCAATAAAAATACGGTTATAAAAAATGTTGTAAATGTCCACAAACCTGTTTTAAACATAGCAAACATGTTTTTAGTCATTTCCAAAGCCTTATCAGATTGACTTAGTATAAATTCAGAGATCTTATTTTTTATTTCTATATATTGTTTAACATTATCTTTAAGATATAAATCATAACCAGACTGAACTGAATCTGAAGAACCAGACTCAATCGACAATAAAGTTTCGTTTTCTAGATGGATAGATATAATATTTCTGGCTAGGCCGATTTTATCTGCATAGTTACCTTCAAGATAAGTCCAATCATAAATATCACTTAATTCTTTCGAGTTATGGTTAACTAAGTTTTCAAAGCTAATACTTTCCGAAAGTAGTTTATAGCCCTTAAGACGATATTTTAATGTGTTATCACTAATTGAAGAGAAATCAGAAATATATACAATTAGAAATGCATTGAACAAACCATTGAAATAAGACTCAAGGCCAAACTTATTATTAGTAACAGACTTAAAGTCATTAGGAATAAAATTAAATTGAGCCGCATTAGCGAAATGGCCACACTTATCTCTTTTTTCTATTCGATTCGATCTTTCTTCATGGCTCATTACATATATTGAATTATTAGGTCCTGCATATTTCGGATATACTGATTTAAACTCAATCGAACCTGTGCAAAAATAATCCGAATTCTCCCACACATTCACCGTTAAAGAATTAGAAAGATCAAATTTACTCCAAGCCTCTAAACTTTCTTGTAAGTTTAAAGATTGGATATACTTAATAAATACCGAAACATCAAAAACATCGAAGTTCTGAGCTTCTTCTTTATCAATCCTCAGCTCTAAATCCACATCATCACTATGTAAAAATGATATTTCTTCGATGATAGAATCAATTTTTTCACTTAAAGATTCTATATTATTAGAGAGAATTCTAACAGGATTAGGAGTATTAACAGTTAACGTTAAATCTACACCTAAATTATGGAGATTTGTTAATAATATTTCTAATTTGTCCCGTAAGTTGTCTAGAGAATATGAAGAATTGAAAGTACACTTAGCTTCGTATAGACTAAAATTCTCTACGATACTAAGCTCTTTCGTTTCACCAAATAGTTCTAGAATATCTCTTACAATCGACATTATTTTTCCTTAGAAGTTTTAAATTCTTCGTATCCTTTATCTGTATAAATCTTTATAAACTTCCCTTTATCATCTTTACTCGCAGAAATTCTCGATTTCAAATCATCGATTTCACCATTAATTCTAAGTTCAAAATTATTATCTAACATGACTTTTCGAACAATACGCGCTTTTATTACACTAGGCTCTAAGTCAAACTGAGTATCAAAAGGTTTTGGTGACGATGTTGGGAGTGCTTCAAATTTTTCAACGAATGAAACAAATTTTTCTTTAAATTCTTCAGTTTCTGGTTTGTGTGCTTTAACTTTATCAACCAGATCATCATACGCTAGTGAATTTTCATTTCTGAAATGATTAATGATATCGTTTCTTAAAAACCAATAATCTACTGGGGATACAGTCTTTACTTCTTTGGTAAGTAAGTTATCAATGGCAGCAAATGCATTTTTTGTATTTGTCTCTGAATCTTGCAATTGCTCCGCAACAAGAAATGACTGATACCAGTATTCTGTAATTGTAGCTTTACTATCAGAAACAATAACCTCATCTACAGTATGTTCAGGGGTAAAAGTGATTACTGCAGCTTTTTGTAATCTATCCTTAGATGTAGGTAAACCAGATTTCAAAGATAAATTAACTTCATCAAGATAGTCACTGTTATCTATCTTTATCAGTACAAATTTCAAACAGCCTTCATGCGTAATTTTAAGCTGTAATAAACCACCAACCTTAACGTTGGTCATTTGCTTGATCTTGTCTTGAACAATAAGTTCTACATCATATAACTTATTTGCTATTTGATTAGATTTTACCTTCCAGTCTTCACCCTTTGATAAAGCCACAAGAGACGAAGCAACAAGCTCATCCATATCCTTAAACTTAAAGAAGCGGCTACGAGGACTCTCTAATACGTCTTTTAACACTAGTTCAGTGTACGTCTTTAGTCCTTCGGCAGTACCATCTAATGCCATCTGTTCAGGTTGGGAAGCTTTGACATTCACCTTGTGCAACGAGTATTCCAGAACTTCTAAATTTTCCATATGGATACAATCTACCTACTGATGACACTGTATAAATATACAGCATTAATATAATGAAACATTGAGGATTTTACAAAAAATCCTCCCCAAATAATACAAGGTGCACTCAATTACGTTATCAATATGGGCTATATTTGTAAACTTTATAAACCTTTTGATTCCCATAAACCAAAGTAACTCTAGTTCAAAAATCTTCAACTACAGTAATAGCAAATCATACCATCGATACAACTGAATAAATTGTATGCAACCCCAAATATCTTGAATAGCTTTAGAAATAACTTTGATGTACTAGCTAGAACGTTTAATTGAAACTGCTATTCGCGAACTTTAATGTACATTAATGAAGAGACAAAACTCATCTTTTTATGAAAGCTGATAATCCAATGAAAATTAAAAAGAAACCGTTGGGGCTTTTTGAGGGTGTTAACTATGAGTAATTTCCCATTTTGGGGCTAAATTGGGGCTTTTTTTAAGGCTAAATGGGGCTATTTCTTCCATTTCATATATTCTAGCCACAAACAAAAAGCGCCCCAACCGGAGCGCTTCAGAATCAATATTCGGTTATTCCCAATCAAGGATAACCTTCCCGGAAGCCCCGCTACGCATAGCATCGAAGCCTTTTTGGAAGTCATCAACCTTGTAGTGGTGAGTGATGATTGGTGACAAATCTAGACCAGATTGGATTAGGCTTGCCATCTTATACCAAGTTTCGAACATTTCACGGCCGTAGATACCTTTGATAACCAGACCTTTGAAGATCACCTTGGTCCAGTCAATTGCCATATCTGATGGCGGAATACCTAACAGTGCAATACGACCACCGTGGTTCATGGTGTTTAGCATAGAGCTAAATGCGCTTGGTACACCAGACATTTCAAGACCAACATCGAAGCCCTCGGTCATGCCCAGTTCAGCCATCACGTCTGCTAACTTCTGCTCAGCAACATTGACTGCACGAGTCACACCCATCTTACGAGCAAGCTCTAGGCGGTATTCGTTCACGTCAGTAATCACCACGTGGCGTGCGCCTACGTGTTTTGCTACTGCCGCAGCCATAATACCGATGGGACCAGCACCAGTGATCAGTACATCTTCACCAACAAGATCAAAAGACAGTGCAGTGTGTACTGCGTTACCGAACGGGTCGAAGATTGATGCTAAATCATCGGAAATACCATCTGGGATTTTAAATGCGTTAAACGCGGGGATCACAAGATATTCAGAGAAAGAACCTGTGCGGTTTACACCTACACCGATGGTGTTACGGCATAGGTGAGTGCGGCCACCACGGCAGTTACGGCAATGGCCACAAGTAATATGACCTTCACCAGAAACTCGATCACCCAGTTCGAAACCACGTACGCCTTCACCGATACCAACGACTTCACCCACATATTCGTGACCAACCACCATAGGTACTGGAATGGTCTTTTGTGACCATTCGTCCCAGTTGTAAATGTGAACGTCAGTACCACAAATAGCTGTTTTCTTAATTCTGATCAAAATGTCGTTATAACCCAATTCAGGCTTTTCGACTTCCGTCATCCAAATGCCTTCTTCAGGCTTAAGCTTAGCTAGTGCTTTAATTTTCATAATGCTCACCAAATGCATCCTCCGAGATTGGAGGAAACAATAATCCTTAGATGATGTTCATCTCTTTACCGACTTCGATAAACGCGTCGATAGCTTGGTCTAATTGTTCACGAGTATGTGCCGCAGACATCTGTGTACGAATACGCGCTTGACCTTTTGGTACAACAGGGAATGAGAAACCAACAACGTAAATGCCTTTTGCCAGAGAACGCTCTGCAAACTCAGCCGCAACTTTCGCATCACCCAACATAATTGGGATGATTGCGTGGTCAGCGCCAGCCATAGTAAAGCCCGCTTCAGTCATACGAGTGCGGAAGTGCGCTGCGTTTTCCCATAGACGGTCACGCAATTCACCACTTTCTGCAAGCAGATCCAGAACACGTAGTGATGCAGAAACAATTGCAGGAGCAACAGAGTTAGAGAATAGGTATGGACGAGAACGCTGACGTAGCCAATCGATCACTTCTTTCTTACCCGACGTGTAACCGCCTGAAGCGCCGCCCATTGCTTTGCCTAGCGTACCTGTGATGATGTCAATACGATCGATAACGTTGTGGTATTCATGTGTACCACGGCCATTTTCCCCCATAAAACCAACCGCATGAGAATCATCAACCATCACTAATGCATTGTATTTATCTGCAAGGTCACAAATCGCGGGCAGGTTTGCCACCACGCCGTCCATTGAGAACACACCATCGGTAACAATCAGCTTGTGACGAGCACCTGCTTTATCAGCTTCGATTAATTGTTCTTCCAACTCTTGCATGTTGTTGTTTGAGTAACGGAAACGCATCGCTTTACAAAGACGAACTCCATCAATGATCGAAGCATGGTTTAGAGCATCAGAAATGACTGCATCTTCTTTGTCGAGTAGTGTTTCAAACAACCCGCCATTGGCATCAAAACAGGAGGTATAAAGAATCGTGTCTTCTTTGCCGAGGAATGTGGATAGCTTCTCTTCCAACGCTTTATGCGAATCTTGCGTACCACAGATAAAGCGAACTGAAGCCATACCAAACCCATGAGAGTCCATACCTTCTTTCGCCGCTTCAATCAATGCTGAGTGGTTCGCTAGACCAAGATAGTTATTAGCACAGAAATTCAAAACATCTTTGCCAGTCGAAATGTGTACAGACGCTTGTTGCTGAGAGGTAATAATTCGTTCTGATTTATAAAGACCTTCAGCTTTTACATCTTCAAGCTGGTCACGAATTTGCTGGTAAAAAGCAGTCGACATTGCATTTTCCTTCTTCGTTTTCTGGAGCATAAATAAACGGGCTATTTACACTGTAAAATAACCGCCAATAGCGATAAACGGATGCGCGTTTTACTAAACGCAACTCGCTATAAATTATCTCCTAAGTGTAATCTACTCGTTGTAAAGCGATTATCCTACTTTGCGGAAAAGCATTCATGAAACTAGAGCACAAATTAAAACGATTATACTCAAACTACTTGAAGTTGCAGGTAGGCGACAAGTGAGCGAATCCCCATGAGCATAGATAAGCTATGTGATTGGGGTGAGCGAGCGCAGCCAACACCGCTGCAGATTCAAGTAGGAAGAGTATAAATGACCCACTTTAATCTTCAAGTGGAGGGTGATTGTTCATCCATTCTTCGATAGTCAGATAGGTTTTGCCGCCGTTTTGTGCATATGGGCTCGATGTATCTATATTGACCAGTGCATCGTCAACAATATTTGCCATCGTGTACCACGTTGGCTCAGTGGTTAAATAAACAAAACGGCTGGTACCTGCGCCCGGAAGATAATTTGCATTCGCAAAGTCGCCTTTGGACACAGAGCTGTCGATAGTCGGATAGTAATCCACACCGACACTGATCAGAAGCTCTGCATCGGAATCATCGCTATCGAACCAAGCTTTGGTACGAACAAAAACCCCTAACACATCGTCTCCATCGAAAGCGACTTTACTGGTTCCGCCATGCAAAATATCGGGATGTTGAAATTCGTAATAGCCAGAGCTGTCATCGGGTCGCGCACTGCCTTGCCAAGTAACGATATCGGCGTCATAGTACGACGCCCAAGTGGTAGGCGTGACAACCAATTGCTCCCACTCTGCGTGGTTGACATCACTGCCCTTTAGCAGCCAAATTTCAAAATTGCTATAGTAGACCTTTACGTTATGGTCGATATTGGTATCCGACTCAAAAACAGTGAACCAGCCGGTTAGTGCGTTCCATGATTCAGAACTTGTCAGTGTCTTATCTAAAATCGAATCGCTCCACCAGATCGGTGCAGCATCACCTCTCGGTATCCCTTGAATCACATGTCCCGATTTTGACCAACTGGAATTTTCTGAAGCGTTTAATAAAGTCGCATCATTAGGTTGTGTCATGCTGTCAACCACCTTTGAAGCAAATGGCGACGTTGTTATGACTGGCTCAGGTGAACCTGAATCTCCACTACCGCAAGCGGAAAGAATCATAGATATGGCAATAGCTGAAATAATTTTATACATGCTAGAACTGTGAATTATAAATATGGGAAACAGATCCAGATTACCATTTATAGAACAGCAACCTCTAATATACACTTATCTCTTAATCCAATACTGACAAACAATTAAGCCCTTCTTTCACCCACTTCGATAAGCGCTTCTTCTGAAGTTGCCAATGTTTCAATATCATCTTGTTCGATAATTCGGGTTTTCTTCCAGCTACCACGGGCATACCAAGCCACAGCCACCAACGCTACCAAAATGTTGGTAACAGTGAACGACCACCAAATACCTTTTTCTGCTAGCACAGTATGTTTAGAGAGAATGTAAGCCAACGGGAACTGGAACACCCATTGAGTAAGCAATGAGAGAATCATACTGTTGGTCATATTGCCTGACGCACGAAACGCCGACATGATAGAGAGCTGCACGCCAATAAAACCCCAAGACAGGCACATCACTTTTAAAAATTCAGCGCCTTGTTCGACAACTTGTGGGTTATCTGGAATGAAAAATTTCACTACGCTTGGTGCCAGTAGATAAGCAAATACTCCGAGAATGGTCAACATCACAAAACTCCACACAGAGCCAATGACAGTAATTTTTGCTGCACGATCAATGCGATTCGCACCCAAATTCTGCCCAACCAGCGTCGATACTGCCATCGCCAAGCCCATTGCAGGAATGGTAATTAGCTGCAATATGTTTGAACCCACACCGTAGGAAGCAATGGTGACCGTGCCGAAACTCGCCACCAGAAACGACATGGTGATCAAACCCAGAGCACGAGCCGAAAGCTCTACCGAGCCTGGTGCTCCTAAAAAGAAAGCGCGTTTGATGTATATCCAGTCAGGCGACAAGTCGCTCCACTTCAGATGAATGCCGTGTTTGCCTTTAGAAAGAATATAGAAACCGGTTAACGCAGCTAATGCTTGAGTGACCAAGGTTGCCAGCGCAGCGCCGGAAACACCAAGACCGTCAAACATACCCATACCAAAGATGAATAACGGATCTAACACAAAGTTAAGTAGTACCGTACCGAACACGATATAAAGTGGCACTTTTACCTGACCAATACCTCTCATCAAAGCCTGGAACATATTGTAGACAAAAACAAAAATCACACTCACAAAGGAGATCCGCATAAAGGAGAGAGCGTTGGTATACACCGCTTCTTCAACACCTAGTAGCTTTAAGAAATAAGGTGAGAGCAGATAGCCAAGAAACCCCAACACCGCCGAGGTAATAAACACCATCAACATAGTTTGACCTGCGACATGATTTACCTTGTCATACTGCCTTGCGCCCATGTATTGCGCAGTCAGAGTGGCTCCCGCCATGGCAAGCCCCGCACCTAACGCTATGACTAAAAATGTCACCGGCATACTGACAGAAACCGCCGCCACTTCATTTGCCCCTAAGCGTCCAACCCAGAAAGCATCGGTAAGCTGATAGGCAGACTGCAAAAGCTGCCCAAAAACGATAGGAATAGCGAGAGACAATAAGGCTTTGTTGATGGGGCCATCGATTAACTGTTGTGTTTTCGCCATGCTGTCACCTCTTTATTCGACCGATTTCACATTCATCATAGACCCACATCTTCACAACAAATACAAATTAATGAAAAAAATCAGAATGTTCAGCGTCAAAATTAAAAACTTCTTAACTATTATAATTCGATCCCGCAGAGGGCGGTTTAATTGGTACAATAACCGCATTATTTGTTTTGAATCCCGAGAAAACTATGAACAATTTTACTTATTTCAACCCGACCAGAGTGCATTTTGGCAAAGGCCAAATCGCAACTCTAAAACAGGAAATAGCACCGAACAGCCGTGTTCTTATTACTTACGGTGGCGGCAGCATTAAGAAAAACGGTGTTTACGACCAAGTCATCGATACACTAAAAGATTGCAGCGTATTCGAATTCAGTGGTATCGAACCAAACCCGCATTATGAAACGTTGATGAAAGCGGTTGAACTTGCCAAGCAAGAGAAGGTTGATCTAATCCTTGCGGTGGGCGGCGGCTCAGTGATTGATGGCAGTAAGTTCATTGCTGCAGGCGCTTGTTATGACGGTGATTGCTGGGACATTATCACAACCGGTGGTAATTGTGTGAGCAAAGCTCTGCCATTGGGCTGCGTTCTAACGCTTCCTGCAACAGGCTCAGAGATGAACCGCAACAGCGTGATAACGCGTGCAGCGACGCAAGACAAGCTCTCTTTCGGCTCGGATCTGGTTCGCCCTGCGTTCTCTATTCTTGACCCAGAAACTACCTATTCTCTTCCAGCCCGGCAAATCGCTAATGGTGCGGTAGACAGTTTTGTGCACATCATGGAACAGTACATGACTTACCCTGTAAATGCGAAAGTCTCTGACCGTTTTGCGGAAAGTTTACTACTGAATATTCTCGAAGATGGTCCGGTAGCACTGGAAAAGCCAAATGATTACCAAGTGCGCGCAAACCTGATGTGGACAGCAACCATGGCTCTGAACGGCACGTTAAGAAATGGCGTACCTACTGACTGGTCGACACACGCAATTGGCCATGAACTCACTGCATTATTCGGTTTAGACCATGCACAAACATTGGCGATTGTGATGCCTTCATTGTGGCGTTATAAAAAAGAGCAGAAGAAAGGCAAACTGCTTCAATATGCAAACCGAGTATTCAATATCACTTCCGGTAGTGAAGACGAGCAAATCGAACTTGCGATTCAAAAAACAGAACAGTTCTTCACCTTAATGGGCAACCCAACCACACTGTCTGCTTACGGATTGGATGAATCGGCTATTCCTGCTGTAAAACAAAAACTCATCGAACACGGCATGCTCGCTATTGGTGAACACAGCGACATTACTCCCGATGACGTGGTAGAGATCCTTAAGCTCGCTCTGTAATACCTTCAACCTTCTTCGGGTTTAATAGAAAGAAGCGGCATAAGCCGCTTCTTTTATGCCAAAAAACGCGCCTTTGATTTCTCAAAGGCACCGCTATTTCATTCCTATAGAGGCGAATAAATCAGCTTAAATCGATGTCTTTGCTACCGAAGAAATATGTACTTAGGAAGCCGACGATGTAAGAGATTACCAAACCAGTGACGAACACCATCATGCCGGTAAAAATGCCGTGGTGAGAGGTCATCAGAGGAATCGCGACAATACCTGATGGACCAAATACCGTGTTCAAGCCCACTGGTAATCCTAGGTAAGAGACCAAACCAATGAAGAAGCCGCCTGCTGCACCACCAATGCACGCTGTCACGAATGGTTTCACGCGAGGCAGTGTCACACCGTAAATCAACGGCTCACCGATACCCAAGATACCTGGAATAATCGCACCTTTAATCTGAGTACGTAGTACCGCTTCTTTCTTCGCTTTCACATAAAGAGCCAATGCCGCACCAACCTGACCGCCACCCGCCATTGCTAGAATCGGGAACAGAGAGTTAAAGCCCTGTGCTTCCATCAATGCGAAATAGACAGGTACAAAGCCTTGGTGAATACCAAACACAACTGATATCAGGAACAGACCCGCTAAGATTGCCGCGCCAATAGGGTTGTCATTCAGATTCAGGAATAACCAAGACATGCCCTTAAACAGCTCGCCACCAATTGGCATGATCACTACATAAGTCACTACACCCATGATCAGCAGTGTGAACACCGAGGTAAGGATCATATCTAAAGAATCCGGCATAAAGCGGCGCACTCTCTTCTCAACCTGAGCACCAATAATCGCAGCAAGTAGAACACCGATGATGTTCCCACGCGGATCAATAGCATAACCGAAGAACTCACTCATTCCCGAATAAATGCCAGAAGTCGCTTCTGGGTTATAACCAAGCACAAACAGTGAAGCGAGGATTGCACCGTTGACGCCTGAACCACCAAATGCCTGCTGAGCGTTATAACCAATCAGAATACTGAGGAAAGCAAACAGACCTTTACCAAACACCTTCATGTAGGCAATCAAGTCGACCATAAACTGGCTAGGCTCTTGACCGATAACGAAGATTTGCTCTAGTAAAGTCGCAAAGCCAAGCAGTAAACCCGCAGCGATAAAACCAGGGATCAGTGGAGTAAAAATAGTCGCAAATTTGCTTAGAAAACGTTGCACTGAACTGGTTTGTTTACTTTTAACCTGCTTCTTCTGCTCTGCCGCAATCGAAGATAAGTCTTGATGTGCTGGCGCTTCACCGCCAGCGGTTAAACTGTCAATCAGCTGATTCATCAAATCCGCCGCTTGCTGTGCTTTCCCAAGGCCAAGGATGATTTGGAACTGCTCATCACTTTCTACTACGCCAAGCACGCCCGGAATTTGTTTTATCGCAGCTTGCTCAGCAACCGCATTGTTTGCCAGAGTCAAACGAAGACGAGTCATACAGTTGCCGCATTTGCTGACATTACTGCTACCACCCACCGCAGAGAGGATCTGCGATATCATTGTTTCGGTAATCTTTGCCATAAAAGAGTCCTTAATTAGCAGAGAAGATTATTTATCGTTAAGTGCAGAGCGAATAAAACCCTTGTGCTGCTGAAGTTTGGCGGCTGCCTTTTCGGCATCCAGCCCTGCAAGAATCATTAGAATGGCGGTTTTACAGTGGCGGCCACATTCGTTGAGTGCTTGTTCCGCTTCTTCACTCGATGCGCCTGTCGCTTCCACCACAATGTTGGTTTGGCGTTGAATCAGTTTGGCGTTGGTTGCTTCAACATCCACCATCAGGTTGCCAAACACTTTACCGCTGCGAATCATCGCGCCGGTTGTCAGCATGTTCAGCACCAGCTTTTGTGCCGTACCCGCTTTCATGCGCGACGAGCCTGTCACCACTTCCGCACCAACAATCGGCAGAATCGCAATTTGCGCCGCGTCAGCCATTGCGCACACAGGATTACACGCCACAGATACTGTGGTTGCCCCTACTTGTATCGCGTACTCTAAACCACCCAATACATAAGGGGTGCGACCACTTGCTGCGATACCCACCACCACATCTTTATTAGTTAAGTTCAGCGCTTTTAAATCGCTTTGTGCCAATTCTCGGTTGTCCTCTGCGTTTTCTACTGCTTTGAGAATCGCTTGATGACCGCCAGCAATCAGACCGACAACCATATCCGAAGAAGTGCCATAAGTTGGAGGACATTCGCTAGCATCTAGAATGCCCAAGCGACCTGAAGTACCCGCACCCATGTAAATCAGTCTGCCACCTTGTGCAAATGCCGCGGTAATCGCATCCACAGCTTGAGCAATCTGCGGAAGTACCGCTTCTACTGCCAACGCAACTTTTTGGTCTTCTTGGTTGATCACTTTCAGCATGTCAGTGGTTGAGAGGGTATCAATCTCAGCACTTGCTGGATTACGGCTTTCAGTAGTCAATCGACTTAAATCAATTTTCATTAGGCATTACTCGATGGAATTATCTGAGGGGGATTCTATGGAATAAAATATTCCTTTAAGGTGACGAAAATCACAGTTAAGGTTATTCTTTAACCAGAAAAACTGTGGAATAATTTATGGCAGAATAGTCATGCACAGTGGAAAACCAAGAAAATAATCACATAAAAACATTAAGATATAATCATTAGTCATTATTTCCAATTTGGAATAATTTATTCAAAATAATTGAGTTTTCGTTATGTCTGTAACCAATAAAATCATCGCTAGACGCAGTCAACTTTCACAAAGTGGTCGTCTTGTCGCCGATTGGGTCATCGAAAATGCAGCAAAAGCGGCATACATGACCAGTCAGGAGCTGGCACAAGAAGCGCAAGTGAGCCAATCGACTATCGTCAAATTCACTCAGAAAATAGGCTTTAAAGGCTATAGCGAATTTAAGCTCGCGTTGTCGGAAGAAATCGGTCGCAAACAGGCGATATCAGCAACACCATTGCACAGCGGGATATTTGCCGACGATCCACTGGCGGTGATTGCCCAGAAACTGATTAAAGCAAAAACCGAAGCAATGATTCAGACCACCAATGCACTCTCTTTTGATGCCTGTAATCAAGCTGCGCAATGGCTGAGTGATGCTCGTACCGTGCAAATTGTGGGGATTGGTGGTTCTGCCCTGACGGCGAAAGATCTCGGCTATAAACTCTTAAAATTGGGCATCACAGCCTTAACCGAACAAGACAGTCATGTGCAGATTGCAGTTGCTCGAACCCTGACAGAAAAAGATGTGCAGATAGCCATCTCCTTTTCTGGAGAGCGCAAAGAAATTCTGGTTGCAGCAGAAGCGGCCAAGGAACAAGGCGCCAAAGTAATTGCACTTAGTTCACCCAACATCGGCTCACCGAACAAAAGCCGCTTACGTCAGATAGCAGATATCACCTTTGACACCATTGCAGATGAAATGGAAAACCGCAGCTCGGCTATTGCATCAAGAAGTGCGCAGAACGTAATTACCGATCTTCTGTTCATCTATCTGGTTCAGCTTCGAGATGAAAGTGCACGACAGATGATCAGTGATATCTCTTCTGATATTCGTCAGATTCTTTGAGTTAGAAGCAGGAAATAAAAAAGCTCCCAACCTATTTCAGACCTGGAGCTTTTTCTAATCTTTAAATACTTTCTATGGCACACCGTGACCTTTAGAAGCCACCCTAACTCGATACCATTGTTCACGAGTCAGTTCTAACTCAAGTGCTGCAACAGCGGCACGTACACGTTCAATCTTACCTGAGCCAATAATTGCAAGTGGCTTAGAAGGTAGACGACGAACCCAAGCGTAGATCACTTGGTCGATGCTCTCTGCACCAATCTCTTCACGCAGTTCTTCTAACACGTTACGAACACGAACCGCTTGCTCTGACTGACCTTTAAAGATTTCACCACCACCTAGACATGACCATGCCATAGGGCGGGTACGCAGCATTTGTAGCTGATCTAAAGTACCATCATCGGCAACATTAAAGTTAAGCGGGTTAATCTCTACCTGATTGGTCACCAGTGGTTTACCCAAACGAGATTGAAGCAGTGAAAACTGAGACGGTGTGAAGTTTGAAACGCCGAAGTGTTTCACCTTACCGACTTTGTGCAGCTCAGTAAACGCTTCAGCCACTTCATCCGCGTCAAGCAACACATCTAAACGGTGGATCAACAAAACGTCAATTTCATTCACACCCAAACGTTCCAGTGAGTTGTTCACCGATTGGTAAATGTGTGCAGAACTGGTGTCATAGTGATTAATTTTGCGTTCTGGGTGCTTATCACTGCAAAGCTTGATATCACACTTAGTGACGATCTGCATTTGCTCACGAAGAGAAGGTTCTAACGCTAATGCTTCACCAAATAATGCTTCACACTCATAGTTACCGTAGATGTCTGCGTGATCGACTGTCGTGATACCTAACTCTAGGTGCTGTTTGATAAACGTTAAACGTTGTTGAGGTGTCATTCCCCAATCAGCTAAACGCCAATACCCTTGAACCAGTTCTGAAAAGTCTGGTCCTTGCGGGGCGATTGTCACTTTTGCAACCATAATATTACTCCTTAATCCGACAGAACATCCTATGCCTGTTTATAGGTGACCTCAATCAATAAAACCTGCAACTCATAATTGAAGCCCGAAGTTGTGAGACTTTCTACAGGTTAGAAATAAAGATTAGACAAATGTATAAACGTGTAAAGATAAGTGAAATATCCTTAGTGTTCGCCCTTTGTCCGCTTTCTACAAGCAGCCGATAAACTACGCCCCCAAATTATTTTTTGTGAAGCACTTCAAGCTCTTAAGGCGTAGAGCGAGGAATGATGTGCCTAATCTTTAATCGATTTATCCTAAAGTCTGTTTACCTAGAGGGACTATAAGATCCCATATGGACGTGACGATGAAACTAAAAACGTTAACCTTTGCCTTATGTGCCATTATTCCAAGTGCTTTTGCAGCACCTAATTTGACAATAGCCACGACAACCAACAGTCGTGACTTTCCGCTCGACAGCCAGAACCCTTTAGTGATTCCACTGACCAAGGATGACTACACACTGACTGTTACAGGTGTGGAAGGTGACTGCCAGTCTGAACAAATATTGAGCATCAAATTCAATACACCTGTTGCACTTAACTGTTCAAAAGCGACCACCTTGCCACTGAAAATTCGCTTTACTGGCGATTACGCGTTTAGCTATGACGACAAAGCACAAACGCTGACGTTTGTTCGTCAGGCGAAGAAAACAGCGAACAGTGAATTCAAACGACCGATTCCAGATGTCACCTGTGAGAAATACTCTGGCGGCGAAGTTACTGTCAAAGTCGGTGATACTTTCACAAACGGAACGCAATTAAGAGATGCTTTCAGTGGCAAAATGGTGACAGTAAAACAAGGTGCCGTATCATTAACCCCACAAGCGAACAGCGGTGGCTTGATCTTACTTGAACCTGTTGCAGCCAAGCCTCAGCCATTCAACTACCGTAATGCCAATATCTATTTCGTCATGGTTGATCGTTTTAACAACGGCGATACCAGTAACGACAACAGTTATGGGCGAAAAAAAGATGCTAAAAATGAAGTCGGCACCTTTCACGGTGGTGATCTCAAAGGCGTAATTGAAAAACTAGACTACATCAAAAAATTAGGCACAGACGCTATCTGGTTGTCGCCAATCGTTGAGCAAATCCACGGTTTCGTTGGTGGTGGGGACAGTGGCTCTTTCCCGTTTTACGGCTACCACGGCTACTGGACTCGTGATTTCACCAAAATTGATGCAAACTTCGGCGTTGATGAAGACTTAAAAATACTGGTTGAAGAAGCCCACAAACGTGACATAAAAATTCTGTTAGATGCCGTTCTCAACCACTCAGGATATGCCACACTAGCCGACTTACAAATCGATCACATTGATGTGGTAAACAACGCTAATTTGCCACAAAAATGGGCCGATTGGTCACCAACCAGTAGTGAGAACTGGCACAGTTTCCACCAGTTCATTGATTACAACAGCAACAACTGGAAAGACTGGTGGGGAGGAGACTGGGTTCGTGCAGGATTACCCGGCTATACCAAACCGGGATCTGGCGATATTACGATGACACTGGCAGGTCTTCCCGATTTTCGCACCGAATCAGCAGACTTTGTGAAGCCGCCAGAATGGTTGCTAAAAAATGAAGGAACCCGTGTGAAGGTGAGGGATAATTTTACCGTTTCAGACTATCTCATCGAATGGCAAAGCGATTGGGTGAAACGTTTTGGTATTGATGGCTACCGTGTAGATACAGTAAAGCATGTTGAAGGTGAAGTGTGGCAACGTCTAAAACAGACAGCCAGCGATAATCTCAATCAGTGGCGCAAAGAACATAACAAACAAGGTGAACCGTTTTGGATGATGGGCGAAGTATGGGGACATGGCGCGTACCGCAGCCCGTATTTTGATGATGGGTTCGATGCGCTGATTAACTTTGATGTGCAGAAAAAAATGGACAAAGGGGCTACCTGTTTAAGTCAGATGGAAAGTGTTTATCAGGAGAATGCGAAAACTTTGCAACAACAGGCGGATTTCAACCCCGTGAGTTATATGTCATCTCACGATACCGAGCTGTTTTTCAGCCGTTTCAAATCCTTTGAGATGCAACGTAACGCGGCCAACGCCCTGTTGCTAAATCCGGGTGCGGTGCAAGTGTATTACGGTGATGAAGTGGCTCGCGACTTAGGTCCATATGCCGACGATTTCCACCAAGGCACACGTTCAGATATGGTGTGGAGGTTGGATGCAGAACGCGAAACGTTACTAAAACACTGGCAAACCGTTGGGCAGTTCAGACAGCGTCATCCTGCGGTGGGAGCAGGGAAACACCAAGTGATTAAGCAGCAATCATCAACGGGGAATACACCATACGTATTTTCTCGCACGCTGGGTGAAGACAAAATCATAGTTGTATTTGTGGGTAAGCGAGTACGCAGCGAGCATTAAAATGAGGGTTACAGAAAAAAGGGGATTTGAGTTCAGTTTTTTGCTACTTGAAATACGCTTGATTTTGATCAATTAGAATTCAATTTTCCCGTCACATAACCAGATAACGACTACAATTAATGAGGTAGTAAAAGATAGGAAATAGGAGGTTATGATGAGCTTAATTCCTCGTGATTCATGGTCTGATTTCTATCGCGTATTTGATCATGCATTCCCATCAATTCGGACCCGATTTGATGCGGAAGCTTTTTCACCCCGCGTTGATGTGATTGAAAAAGAAACCGCATTCGAAATCATTGCTGATTTGCCGGGAGTTGCCAAAGATGATGTTGTCATCACCTATAAAAATGGAGCGCTCACAATAGAAGCCTCCACCAGCAAAACCGAAGAAAAGAAAGATCAAGACAAAGTCATTCACAAAGAACGCTATGAAGGAAAAATGGTACGCAGTTTTTCTTTAAGCGACAACGTAAATCCAAAAGACATTTACGCTGAATTTGAGGATGGCGTGTTGGTTGTGGTGGTCCCTAAGTTAGAAACACAACCAGTGGAAGATCACCGTATCCCATCAGCTAGTCGATTTCTGTCTGGCATGTGCAACATTCAAAACTGGGTGATACGAGAATCTAGAAGATATAGGAAATCATATTTAGAGATAACAAAAAGCCCCAAAAGTTATTTTTCTGGGGCTTTTCTTATTTGATTAAGAATGTTTATCCATAGTGGTATTGGCGTAATCTGGCTTTTGTGGTGACTCCTGAACCTCAAGAAAAGTGTTTTCTTCCATCTGCTCTGGCAGCTCAAATTCCAACTCGTCAAAATCATCCATTGAGGCAAGTTCTTCACGCAATGTTTCACTCGCATTCTCGACAATTTCACTGTCATCTAATACCGCACCTTTATCTGGTACAGGAATTTGGCGTTTATATAATTTGTTCAAGGCGCGAATAATCGCATGTTTGTTCACTTTCCCGGTTGCGATTTTCTTTTGCAATGGCCTTGCCAATGCTTGTAATCCGACAACAGAGTTCACCCCCATGTTACTGCCAACTTTGTCACGCATAGTTCGCGCTGGCTCATAACCAAAGTGGGCAGACAAATATAACCAGATATAGGCAATAGAATTTCCATTTGACCCTCTATCTATCCATGCCTCGGCTGCATGGTACATAGATTCTGCGTGACCTTTCTCAGAAGCGCGCTCCAACCAATAACAACCTCTGTCATGGTTAGCAGTAACACCAACGCCTCGAAGATAATTGATGCCTAATTTCATCATGCCTTCAAGGCTGTTCCTTTTTGCTGCTTTTGAGTACCAATAGGTAGAATCACCCGGCAATGGAGAAACATTATCTTTGGAGATACACCAATCCCCCATGTAGATGATAGCTTCAATATGCTTTCTTTCTGCCGCATCTTGGATCATAGCCAAGCCTTTTACGACATTAACCTCAGTGCCAAGTCCCGAAATAAACGCACAGCCTGTCTCATATTTGGCTTGTAAATCGCCTTCTAGACCATCGATGTACGACTGCCAAAAACGTCCTTTTTCACGCAAGATCATGTCATCACGCATTTTGTTGCAAATACGCACCACTCCGTGCATGCCATTAACATTGTCAAACTGCGCGGCTTTTTCGTACCAAAACAGCGCTTCACGCGAATTCTTTCTTTCCGCTTCTTTCGCTAAATACAATATTGTTGGAATATGACCAGATTCAGCTTGAAATAAACGTTCCTTACGCTCTTCTTCTCGCGTACGTTCCAACGCCTTACGATAGGCTTCTTCACGTTCTCTTTTCTCTTCTTCCAGCCTTTTTTTTCGTACCGAAAGCGAGATCATCCAGACAAAAATCAGGATGAAAGACAGGCCCAATGCGCCGATGACCATACCAATAATATTCATATATTCTCTGTTTTAATTATCCTATTGGATTCTATACACCCCAAAAAGACACTATGGTTCTTTAGCTATATCAGGGCTATATCTGAAATTACTTACGCCCTACACCCATAATGACCGATTTCAGCCCTTGGGCGGTGTTCAATTCGAACGCGATACGAGTTTCAACGTCTGAAAACCCTGCTTTGATCAATGTTCTTTCAATATCGGTTTGGCTTAAACCATATTCGGGATCCGCATCATCCACTAACCAATCCCAATGAACAAACAGTCCGTCTTCATCTAGTAGAGAATGAATAATGACAGCTACTTCCTGAAAATCAGCAACGAATCCGCATACTGAAGAAGCGATTATCAAATCAAACTGTTTACGAAACGCTGGATGCTGAGCGACCAAACCACGAGTTAAATGATCAACGACAGGTTCGACATTTTTCAGTTCTTTTTTGTCTAGCTCTTCAATCATGGCTTCAGAGCAATCTAATGCGACGATATCTTTTGCCAATGGAGAAATCAGTTGAGTCAGTAAACCTGTACCACAACCAAAATCAAGCACATGTTTCCCTGCTACGCTTGTCATTTTTTGAAGTTGTTGGAATACGTTTTGTGCAAAAGTGGTTGTCGTTTCATCTTTTTCCCAAGTGAGTGCGTATTCGTCCCAATCGTGCGCCATCATGGCCTCCGTGTTACTTCGTGTATTCGGCAATTACGTCAAGATTAAACCAAAACGCAGTATTGTTCCTAGCGTTAGAATGCAATCTTATTGAAGAAATAGAGATTCTTCCGCAATTCTTATTCCGCATATCCATTTTTGTCACAATAATGTAGAAAATGATAAATCTATCATGTAAACAAATCGACTCAGCTGTTGATAGGAAGTTGTGTAATTTTTGAAGCAGGCAAAGTAATGCAAGCTAACATTGAATATATAAAACCCTCGCTAAAGGCGAGGGTTTGTTTTCTTATTCACTGCTCAGTTTTTCATTACCAACAGCACTATTGTTTAGATCCGAATCTACTTTGTTGCGTGTAACCCACCAACAAATCAAAGAACCGATGGTTACCATCACTACACCTTGCCAGAAAGATACCCCCAAAGTGACACCTAATATGGCGGAAGAAAACAGAGTAGAAAATACCGGAGTAAAATAAGACAACGTAGCCAGTAGCATCATGTTGCCACGCAAAATGGCCACATTCCAAAGAGCGTAACCGCTGCCCATAACAATGCCCGCGAGTGCTAAGTTTAATGTAGAAGACAATGTAAACTGCACCGCTCCTTCCACACTGACTGCATACTTAATCCAAAGTGACATTGCCGTCATGATAAAGAACAGCGTAATCGCATTTTGCCCGTTGGCTAGAGTTTTGGTCACATTACAGTAAACCGCCCAAATAATCGCGCCGATAAATGCCATGAAATAAGTCACAGGGTTCGTGGCAACGTTTTCGCTAATTGCCGATACAGACAAACCTTGCTCGCCAGTGATAGTCCAAGCAACACCTACGAATGCTAATGCAACACTAGGGTAAACAAGAATATTGGTGGCTTTCTTGCTAGTCAGCACGGCAAGCAAAACAGTTAACGCTGGCCAAAGATAATTGACAACCGCCATTTGCATAGCCTGATGCCTGTCATTTGCCATACCGAGTGCAAGCGCTAAACAAATCTCGTAGCTAACAAATAATCCGCCACCAATCACCAGATACTTTAGCGAGAAACGCTTGAGTTTAGGAAACCCCATCACCAGTATCAAAAACAGTGAAGCGGCTGTATAGATAAGGGCCGCACCGGCAATTGGGCCGAATTGTTCGGTGACAGTGCGAGTTAACCCCATTGAGCACGCCCACAGCAAAATAGCAGCAACACCAAACAAAGTATGTTTATGACCAGACAAAACCTTTCTCCCAATACAACGGAAGGTCGCACTGTAATTTAAATCATGGAAAGAGAGAAGATAACAATTGTTCTTAATAACCACTGTTCTTAATAACCACTGTTGCGTTTCAATTAAGCAGAAGCGATTTCCCAGCTATGGGTCATATCCACAGCCTCACCCAACATCAAGCATACAGAGCAGTATTTTTCCAACGAATCTGTCGTCACACGTTCAACAATTTGGGCATCAATATTTTCACCAGTAACAACAAAATGGATGTTTATCTTAGTAAAAAGACGAGGTGCAGTTTCACGTCGCTCAGCAGACAATTTCGCCACACAAGCCGTTACTTTTTGATCCGCTTTTTTAAGCCCATCCACAACGTCGACCGAACTGCAACCACCCGCGCCAAGTAGCACCATTTCCATTGGGCTAGGTGCAGTGGCTCCACCGTTACCATCCATTACAATAGAA
The DNA here is from genome assembly GCF_047973365.1 of Vibrio sp. Lineage (GTDB taxonomy): Bacteria > Pseudomonadota > Gammaproteobacteria > Enterobacterales > Vibrionaceae > Vibrio. The sequence goes on from NZ_JBKEBW010000004.1 coordinate 36,685, forward strand.
TGACCTGAGTTAGATTGACCTAAAAACTTAAACTCTTCGACCCACTTTACTTTTGCTTCCATTTTCTTACTCATTGTTAATTGTTTCAGAAACCGATTTTATAGCGCTAACATCAGAGAATTCCATGCCATTCTAACCATAATATGGCTGATCCACATGGCCACCAACGCGATCCCGCAACCTATGATAAGGCATAAACCATCTCGCTCAATAATACCCAAAGCCAGACAAATAATCGCGAAGTTTGGCAGAAAGTTAATAAATGGTAATGGCAGAATTGCGATAAAGGCTAAAACGCAGATAATTGCACCAATTATTCGTCGCGGGTTTGCTCTGGATAAAGGCTCCCATCTTGGTTTTACGAATTCTTCAACACGTTCCAACCAGGGCATCACTTCTTGAGCGAACTTAAGTGTTTTTTCACGATGAATCCGTTGTTTTTGAATAATATTCGGTAACCTTGGCGCATGAAACCCCAAAGCGATCTGCAACCCTAATAGAAAGTCAGCTACAGCAGCAAAGAAGGAAATGCCAGGGATAATCCCAGCCAAACTTAACATAATAAGTAAAGCACCATATGAGCGACGTCTAAGTAGCTCCAAAAGTTCACCAATAGTCATATATTGCTCAGGATGAGTCTTAAGCGTATTGATGAGAAACTGCGAGGTTTTTTCCAAGGGGTCACCAAAATTTTTAGCCGAGACAAATGCTAGTTATACTCAAACTACTTGAAGTTGCAGGTAGGCGGCAAGTGAGCGAATCCCCATGACCACAGATTACCATGCGTGATTGGGGTGAGTGAGCGCAGTCCCCATACCAGCACATAAAGCGCTGCAGCTTCAAGTAGGAAGAGTATATTCAATATCTAGCACTTAACGAAGTGAACAAACATTATCAGTTTTGTCGTTATAAGACGCAATAGACCCTGACGCCCCAAAAGAAAAATATTCAAAAAACACACAAACAACTAAAACGTTAACCGAGGTAGCGGCTAGAATGGTATCACTCAACAGGCACAAACTTGGCTCAGCTGCTTTTGATTTGATATGTTTTCCTAGAGTGGCTTCTCACCACCCTATCGGGCGAGAGCTTACGGCGAAATTGTTAAATGACTGGAAATCAGGATATTATTAACCACCAATGATTTGAAGTCGAAGTAATGGCTTTAAGTAACAAAGAAATGGTCTAAAACCTAACATAAGACTCAGCAGAGGAAACCTGACTATGATTTCGAAATGGGCGCAACGTTTTTACCAAATGGCAGAACTTGTTGGCTCTTGGAGTAAAGACCCTTCAACTCAAGTAGGGGCTGTTATTACAAAACAAAATCGAATTGTGTCCGTGGGCTTTAATGGTTACCCACATGGTATTTCGGACAGCGCAAACACTGACGATAGAGATATGAAATATCTCAAAACGCTACACGCTGAAGAAAACGCCATTCTGTTTGCTAAACGGGACTTAGACGGTTGTGAGATTTACGTAACTCATTTCCCTTGCCCAAACTGTGCAGCGAAAATCATCCAAACCGGGATATCAGCTGTACATTGTCCAGAGCAAACTGAAGATTTCCTCTCTCGTTGGGGAGATAAAATTAAGGTGAGTCAAGATATGTTCCTGCAAGCTGGAGTGACCATTAACTGGTTGCCAATCAATGAGTTGAAGCCAATTAGCAAGATCCATAAAGAATGATAAAAATAGCCCTCTCGTGTGAGGGTTATTTTTTGCCCCAATTGTGTATCAAAAGTGAAACGACGATGCAACTTCGAACTTTTTGCTACATTTTTCTGCATACTGCTCAATATTTGGCAATAACAAAGTCTACACTGGAATTCAGGTATTCGATTTAATTGCCGAGATTCGTTTATCTAGTGGTTACAGATAGGAAAAGGATGATCCATGGATTCCACTACAATTACGAGCAACAAACCAGACCAAAAACACTTTCTTGTCACGATTCTATTTCTGCTCGCAGTGAGCGCCGTAAGCTATACCTTATTAACAGAACATCAGGCACTCGCTCGTTATTACTTTGTTTATCCACTGTGTATGCTCGCAGCTTATTTCATGGGCAGTATATGGTTTAAAGGTGTGTTATCCATTATAACGCTACTGCTACTGCTCACCGGAAGCTATTTTGAACCACTCAATATTAGCGTGCTTTCTCAGTCCTTTATTTTGATTCCACTCTGTTACATTGCTATTTTCCCCGGTTCACTGTGGCCGATAGTGGTTGCCTTAAGTATTATCGGTGTTTATATCCCCCATATTACTAGCGTCCAGACATTTGAGTTTATACAAGCAGCGATTGAACTTTCTGCTATTGCTATTTTCGCTACCGGCGGAACTTTTTATAAGCAAAAATTAAGCAGAGAAGTCGAACGCTACCGCAAAGACAGCCTTACGGATTTTCTGACTCAAATGTCAAACCGGAAAGCATTCAAACAAGAGCTTGAATCCATAGCCAAAATATCCGGTGAAAACAGCCGGTTTAAATTCGCTCTGTTATTGTTAGATCTTGACGATTTTAAACAAATTAACGACTCATTAGGTCACCAACAAGGTGACCTGCTATTAATCCAATTTGCTAAACGTTTAAGCAGTTTAGATTTCAATCGTATTAATATTTATCGCCTCAGTGGCGATGAGTTCGCAGTATTGCTACAGGATAAATACGACATAAATTTCTATTCTCAGCAAGTGGCAAATTACATATTGGAAGCATGTCGTGCCGAGTATCACCTTGATAAACGTAGTTATACTATGACTATCAGTATTGGTATTGCTTCTTTGGACATTGCAGCGTTCAACACTGATATCTGGTGTCGCAACGTCGATATTGCACTAAAAAGGGCGAAACAATCTGGCAAGAACAGTATCCAATGGTTTGACGAAAACCTAGTCGGAGAAACAATACGTAGCTATCAAATAGAACGCGAACTTAGCGACGCAATCGAAAAAGGACAATTGGCGCTCTATTACCAACCCAAGGTCGATATCAGAACCAATAAAGTTCATGGTGCAGAAGCACTCATTCGCTGGAAACATCCAGATTTAGGTATCATCGCACCGGATGAATTTGTCGGTGTGGCAGAGCGCAGCCAGCAAATTATTCCTATCGGACGTTGGGTTATTGAAACCGCATGTCAACAAGCTAAGATATGGGATCAACTCGGACATCCCATCTGCGTTGCAGTTAACGTTTCAACCGTACAGTTTCTCTACGATGACATATTCCATGTGGTGACAAAAGCTCTGCGAGATTCGCAGCTTAATCCTCAACTATTGCAGCTTGAGATCACCGAAACAACATTGATGCAGCAACCAGAACGCATTGTTGATGCTTGCCACGATTTGCGGACCTTAGGTATTCGTGTCGCTATTGATGATTTTGGTGTTGCTTACTCTTCATTGAACTACTTAAAGCAGTTGCCGATAGATGTGTTAAAAATCGACAAATCATTCATTGACGAATGCTGTTTAAACCACAATGACCACATGCTGGTACGTACCATTATTCAGCTTGGTCACAACATGGGTAAAATCGTCACCGCTGAAGGTGTTGTGAATGATGAACAACTTTATCTACTTGCCACAGAACAGTGTGATGAGCACCAAGGTTATTTGTACTCTCAACCCGTGCCACCTTATGAATTTATGGCATTACTCTCCAGCAGAAAAAACATCGCTATCCCTAGACCTCCAGTGGCAGCGAACCAATAATACCAATTTCACTATTAAACTGTTCAGTCTTAGACAATGAGCACCGAACGCAAACACGCATCAATTCGTCCATGAAGCTCCGCCGAGCCATCCATGGCTCGGAGGGTTTGCTTATCGATACTCAATGTCCACTTGATCAGGTAATTAATATGATTGGTATAAATTGTTATTCAGAGTTTCATCAACGCCATATTTCTCACGCTCATACATTAAAGGGGTTCTAGCGCCCTTTAATGTTTACTTTTTCCGTAGATAGAATGATTTACACCTAATAAATGAGTGAAATATTAGAATGAGTTAAAGCCAAAATAAGACATTTCGCCAGATAGTCGCAAAATAAGTTACCTCACCACCATTCTGTCAATACGTATAAACACTTAAAATAATCCATGAAGACACTGAATAGAATTAATTTATCAGACAAATATTTTGATATTATTTTTTCTAGCAGAATAACATATTAGCCATTACAATCCTGACACATAAAAATAACAATATTTATCCCCAATACCAAACGCAGTAAAAACTGTGGGTATTCGCTCAACATAACGTGAAAGGTTTATAGCAATGAGCCCAGAAAAACATTTACTTGATTGGCAAGTCAGCCAAACTTTAGCAGAATCGATGTTACCGATTATCGGTCAACTCTATCGTCTGAAAGGTGTTGAAATCACTTTGTTTGGTAAAACGCTGATTAATGCCGCAACTATTGACGTCATAAAAACTCATCGAATTGCCCGCCGTTACACTGGAACAGCGCTTTCTCTACAACAAACCATGCCCATTTTGCAACGTTTGGCAAAACTAGACCTTTCACCATGCCGCATTGATATTGGACAACTTGCTCATCAATTTTGGCAGCAGCATACCGATGAACATGGTTTGGATGACTTTATTCATACCGCCCTGCATAGCAACCTTAACGGAAGCGCAATTACACCACCCAAAGACGTGGTTCTCTATGGTTTTGGCCGCATCGGTCGTTTATTGGCTCGCCTACTGATCGAAAAAAGTGGCCCAGGCTACCCACTAAGACTACGAGCAATTGTTGTACGCGGTGGTAAACATGGCGATTTAGAAAAACGAGCAAGTTTGTTGCGACGTGATTCAGTACACGGCCAATTCAACGGCAGCATCATCGTAGACAACGAACATAAAGCCCTCATAGTGAATGGCAATTTCGTCCAAGTGATTTATGCCAACGCTCCTGAAGAGGTTGATTACAACAGTTATGATATCAATAACGCACTCGTGGTAGATAATACGGGTATATGGCGAGACAGCGAAGGTCTAAGTAGACACTTATGCTCAAAAGGCGTAGGCAAAGTGCTACTTACTGCGCCAGGAAAAGGGGATATTAAGAACATCGTATTCGGTGTTAACGAGTCGGTTATTCAACCTGAAGACACCATTATTTCTGCCGCAAGCTGTACTACAAACGCTATCACGCCGATTTTAAAAGCGATGAATAATAAATTCGGCATCGTATCTGGGCACATTGAAACGGTACACTCATTCACCAACGACCAGAACCTGATTGATAACTTCCATAGCGGCGCACGACGTGGTCGTTCAGCATCACTGAACATGGTGCTCACAGAAACTGGCGCAGCAAAAGCGGTTGCGAAAGCTCTACCTGAACTGGCGGGTAAACTGACCGGTAATTCAATCCGAGTGCCAACCCCCAATGTTTCAATGGCAATTGCTAACCTGAACTTAGAACAAGGTACTGATAAAGAAACACTCAATGCATATCTCCGAGAAATGGCTCTAAATTCAGCACTTTCTGCGCAAATTGATTACACAGAATCAACAGAAATTGTCTCCTCAGATCTTGTTGGATCGCGTTACGCCGGTGTAGTCGATGGTGCAGCAACGATTGCTCAAGACAACCGCTGCGTGCTGTACGTTTGGTACGACAATGAGTTTGGATACAGTTGCCAAGTAGTTCATTGTATGGAACAGATGATGGGCGTTCGTTACAAAACGTATCCACAAAAATAGAGAATTAACCTCCACAACATAATAATAACCGATACTGACGAAGTCACTGCTGTACTGTCCAGTCGTCGCTTCTGAAGACATACCCCCCCGATTCGCCGCTCCATCCCTGATAAGAGCGGCTTTTTTTTAGTTAATGTTAACCATTTGGGAATCAAGCCGTTGGTCTTTCATCGATCTGTTCATGTTTAATTCATCTACGCTCGATTAGGATAAAGACAATTAAACAGGAGCAGACAATGAACAGATTTATTATTACCGCACTGACGCTCATTACTGGATTTTTTGCCATTGCATTTAGTTTGTTACTCGCCATTCCGCTGACAATTGCAGCGCTCATCACGGGCAAAAGGTTGCAAAATCAAATGAAACGCCGGCCGTTCTATCAAGCTCAGAACAATAACAACTACGGAAATACTATCGATGGTGAGTTTGAAGAAGTGAATAGCAGACCCAAATATTAAAATAGCGCCTCGAAACAAGGCGCTATTTCATCGTTCATGAAGCAACGACTGATAAGCCTAAACGGTAAATAATACTCGCGCAGCTAACAGCAACAGCACAACGCCAGACAAGCGGTCAATCAAAACAGCTCTTGAACGCAGTTTATTGAGAATCAGTGGGCTGGATAAAAGAAACGTAATAAAGGTATACCATAAACCGTCCACAACAAACGGCGTCACGACGATAATAGCTTTGCTGCTGAGTTCATGTCCTACTGCAACAAACTGACTGAACAGTGCAATAAAGAATAACGCAATTTTGGGGCTCAACAGTGAAATGAGAAAGCCTTCACGAGCAGATTGCCAAGCACTTACTGTTTCTCCTGATTCCAGTTTTGCTGCCACACCACCTTTCGAACGTAAAGCATTAAAGCCTAAATAAGCTAAGTAAGCAGCACCTGCATAACTAATAGTTTTGAACAGTAATGGTGACTGATGAAGTAATACTGCCAAACCAATCAAGGTAATAAAAGCATAGATACCAATGCCAAAAGCGTGCGCCCAAGCCGTTGCTAAACCATTATGGCGTCCACCTGCTAGGCTATGTTTTGCCACCATCGCTAAACTAGGTCCAGGTGACATCGCCCCTAATAGGCAAATAGTGAAAAGTGATAGCCAAACTGTCATTGTCATTTAAATATATTCCTTATTTCTTCGATGCTATGTTTGTTGAAGAAGATGTATCAAATAACTCTTTTAAAACCGTATGCGTCATTAAATGGCGCAGTTGTGGGTAGCTTTGCAGCTCATCTCGAATCGCATTTAACTTTGCCATACTTTCCACTTCGACATACAGCATCATGTCGGTTTCACCACTGATGGCGTGACACCGTTTGACACCCGAGATCAGATAAATTTTCTGCGCGTACATTTCACAGGAATGCAAACTCGCAGAAGTATCGAACTTTAAGGCGAAATAGGCACACACATTATTGGTGTGATCAGATGTCGCAATTTGGGCGTGATAACCCAAAATGACTTTATCTTGTTCTAGCTTCTTAATTCGTGCCGTTACGGCTGATCGAGAAAGATTTACTTCACGGGCAATGTCACTCACTGAAGCTCTTGCATTCCCTTTCAGTATCTCTATGATTTGTCTGTCAAATTTATCCATTGCACATTCCCATTCTTATTGTTTTTCAAGCCTTCCTCCTCAAGAAACCTCGAAAAATAACCAACTTATCCCGTTGATTAATGGTTAATTTGACACAATTTGCATTTCTAGACTACTGGCAATTAACAGCAAGTTTCGCTATGAAAAGAGTTTCAACGTCAAAATGGCGGTATTTAGGGAAAAAAATGTCACTTTGGCGTTCATGCAAACCGTTTTGCAAGATGCATCACAAGCCAGATTTGAGTAAGCTTGGCAACATAATAACAATCAGGGAATGAACTCATGAATCAACTCAAGCAAGAGATCACTTTACTCTCCGGTATTGGTCAACTGTCGACCACTCTAATGGGAACCGGATTGTTTATGATCCCAGCCATTGCGGCTGGTATTGCCGGCCACTTTTCACTTTGGGCTTGGTTAATCTTGTTTGTGGCAGTCTGCCCTGTTGCTTTAACTTTCGCAGCGTTAGGTAAAAAGTACCCTAACGCTGGAGGCACTGCATATTTCGTTCGAAAAGCGTATAACACCCGATTAGAACGTGCCGTGGCCTGGCTATTTGTAAGCGTCATTCCTGTAGGCGTACCCGCGGCTGTCGCCTTAGCTGCGGGCTTTTTACAGCAATTGTTACCTGCTCAGTTCAATAATGCCATCTTAGCTCAAGTGCTCACTTTGACACTGCTTATTGGCGTAAACCTAGCAGGTACAAAATCCTCCGGCCGACTACAAACGGTCATTGCACTAAGCATCTTCGTTCTCGTTGCCTCATTTCTTTGGATTGGCGACGTAACAGCGGCAGATTTAGCTATGCCAGCACTGGATACTAACGCTATTTGGTCCATCGGTGCGGCATTAGGAGTGATGTTCTGGTGTTTCGTCGGTATTGAAGCCTTTGCTCACATGGGGGAAGAATTCAAAAATCCACAACGCGATTTTCCAATTGCCATCTTAGTGGGATGTTTCGTTGCTGGTGCAACTTATTGGGCTTGCTCAGTCGTTATTTTGAAGTTTGGTGCTTTTGGTACCTCAGAGTTCGACAGTACTTCTATTCCTTGGTTGAGTGATAAACTGTTTGGTCCTCGTTTGGCATCAATCATAAGTATCATCGGTTTCTTCGCATGTTTTGCCAGCATTAATTTATATACCCAAAGTCTCTCAAGAATGGTTTGGGCTCAAGCTCGTGAATACCGCCCAGAAAGTTCCTTTGCTCAATTGTCCAAACGAGGCGTACCATCAAAAGCGACAGGACTGGTCTTTGGTGTGTTGTTAGTATCATGTCTGGTTGGTGAATATTCCAACCTAGATTTGGAGTTTTTCCTCAAGCTTGCCAATGGTGTGTTTGTTTTGGTGTATCTGCTTGCCATGTTAGCAGCCTATAAGTTGTTGTCAGGCTTGCAGAAGCTTCTTGCTGCTCTTGCCTTAATTCTTTGCACTGGTGTGTTTATCTGCTTGGGTTGGTCAATGCTGTATGCTGTTGTTATCTTTACTGCGTTTGCATTCCCTTGGCGCCGGGAAGTGAAAACCCGTCATCCAGCTTAAAAGCCATTCACCCAGTTTATGAAACCATTCACCTAACTTATAAAACCAGCCACCTAGCTTAAAAATCCACAAAGACCAAAATGAAGGCGGGATACCCCCGCCCTATTGCTATGACGCTTTACGCACTTCGAAACGACCGACCAATTGATCTAGCCGCTGAAGCGAGTTTTGCATGAGCGTGGTTCTGCGCGATAACTGTGATGACGCCTCCTGAAGCTTGAGAACTGTCGATTGAGCTTCATCTGCAGTTTGTCTGTGCTCCTCACTGTTACGAGCGATACCCTGAATTAGGGTAAACAATCCAGTTACCGATATTTGCAGACGTTCACTGCGCGACGACTCATCAACAACTTGAGTACTGTTCTCCACATTGGTGATACCTTCTTGCATGTAGCTCACCGCTCGCTCAGACTGGGTATGCAGCGCCGTCATCAACTCACCAATGCTATTAGCCGCTTGCGATGTCTTGTTCGCCAATACCCTGACTTCATCCGCAACGACGGAGAATCCTCTGCCATGCTCGCCCGCTCGTGCAGCCTCAATAGCCGCATTAAGTGCAAGTAAATTGATTTGCGCTGTGATCTCTGTAATAACAGAGACAATGTTACCAATTTTCTGCATTTCCTCGTTCACTTCATTCACACTCTGTGCGGACGATTGAACGATATTTTTAATGTCCTGAGCACTTTCAGCCGCCTTTTGATACTCCAGTTGCGCCGCATGAACAGTTTGCTTCATCAGCTCATGCATCTCAGTAGCCGTATCATTCGCACTGTTGATTTCCCGACTCTGTACACCTGCGAGCGAGAGCATGTCGGTTATAGATGTCGCCGTCATATCACTACTGGTAAGAAGTAACTGACTGCGACGGAACATTGATTCAGAAACATTTTTTACTTCTTTGCTGGCAAAAACCAGTTCCTGAATGATGCCCTCGAGGCTATCAATAAAACTGTTGGTCCATCGTCCCAGATCTCCAGTCTCATCAGATTTAAATTGGCTCGCGTCCAAGCGACGAGTTAAATTGCCATCACCTTCAGCAAGAACCTGCATCACTTGAGTCATACTTTCAAGGTTGGTCGCCATAGGTTTGGCTGTTGATTTATGGAATAAACCAATCGCGATCAAACCAAGTACAACCGACAGCGACAGAAACTGCTCAGATGTTAGCGGATAAAACATCTGAACAATAAAAGGGAGAAGCAATGGTCCAAAGACACTTAATGTAAATTGCTGGTCGAGTTTTTGCGAAATTGAACGATGACGATATACTTCTTCGAGATCGGATTCACACATCATTCCCCAGCGATCTTTAGAACCAGGCATAGTAAACGTCACCCCTTTCCCTATCACCGGGATATGGCGGTAGTCAGAGTAACCAGGATAATCGATATACAAATTGTGCCCATTTTTAATGGTTTCCCTTACCCCTGGGTGCAGTTTATTGGTCGCAGGATCATTGAACATAATCTCAAATTCCGTATGACGGCTTACTCGAACCCCCCCCCCCATTTGGTATTCACCCCGTCTTTTAAGTTCTCGCCATGGGAAAAGTGATTGTCTTCGAATCGCGAGCGTGACAGTGCGACACCTTGTTTGATGGAAGGGTCAAAATGGGAGTTGACCATAAACAGATAGTTATCACCTGATTCACTGTAAATGTGCCCTGCCTCGCGTTGGATCAAATCACCAATAACATCATTAGGAATTCGCCCACAAAGGCAGCCTTTAGAGCCGTCACTAAGATCTAAAGGCTGATAAAACATCAGTGTCACTTCGTCATGGAAGTGAGAACTAGAAGGACCAACAGCTAAAGTCACATCATCACGATAGGGTCCATGTAAAAATGGTTTAATTAATCCCTCGTTTAGTGCTTGAATCGAGAATACCTTTTTGGCTTTCTGTGATTGGAAGGTGGATTCTAGAATCTCACCTTGAGCTGACACGATAAATAATTCAGAGAGATCCGCACTACGTTTTAATAGTCGGTTTAAGGTTTCTTTATACTCTTGGGGAGATTTTGTCGACAGAGAAATAGCAGCGTCGTATAGGAATGACCATTGGTTTCCAGCCCAGGTCGTTAAAATTTTTACACGAGTATTGGCAATATTTTCAAAAGTTTGTTCCAGAGATGTTTTGCGTTTACGGTTAAACCAACATGCCTTGCGCATAGCTAGTTTTCCAGTATTGCCAAACCAAGGCAGCCACCCTTTTTCCTCAGGCATTAAGTGCATAAAATTTCCTTATTTTTCTATTGTTATGTGCATCAATGTGCAATCTGCGTTCCAAAAATAAGGCAAAAGTACGTTGTTCTGTATTTACTTCATATAACAAACAGGTTAACTATCTTAATAAAAATCAGGCAGTTAATATCACTACCGACTATAACAGCATTCACTAAACAAGGGAGCTCACCACCCCACACTGCACCATTATGATGAATAAATTTGCTGTAAAAATGAAAAGGGCTTGCAAATGCAAGCCCTTAAAAACAGATAAGCTATTATTTACTCATTTCGATCAATGATTTACCAATTAGCCACTCGACTTGCTTATCACTTCCTTCGCCTAATTTTTCATGGGCAAGCTTGTACATGCGCCCTACCCCTTTATAGGAAAATTCTTCCGCTTTATCTGCTGAGACGATATGGTGAAAAAACAGACGTAAAACAGCTAAGAATTCTGCATTGTTTAGTGCCTTAAGCCATGAATTTGCGAATGATTCCACACCATGGTCAAAATCCAGATGTGCAGCAAATAAGTTAAATATTCGACCATCAAGTGCGAGAACAAAATCTGTCTTTTTCGGAAAGTGGTGACTAATGCCTGTACGAGAGACACCCGTTTGCTGACTTAGTGTGGTATATGACATCTTGTCATAGCCTAATCTTAACAATTGGTCGACAACAGCATCCATAATCGTTTGAATGGTCACTTCTGTATCTTCTTTACTACGCTTCGGCATCTTAATAGCTCTTTTTGTGTACAAATTCATCAAAATTAAAATGAATCCAAAATTGCCGAATCGCTTCAGCAATCAATCCACTTTGTAAGAAAATATTCTTTCATTCACTTTGAATGAATAAAATATCCTTTAAAATTTCATCCAGATAAGGAAATAATCCATAAAACATATTCATTTCCGCTACAGAATAATCTTACAAACCAGTGGGTATGACAATGCATCAACTCATTTAATAACCAAAAAATGTCACCAGAACGTCTAATTTACGACTGTTATCACACTCCTATTTCTGTTAGCTAAGTCAACAATAGTAATCCGCACTCATACATTGTTGCATTATCATTTATCTGGAACACCTGCTGATACAGAGTTAGAATGTTCTTAAATTTTGCAAGAGGATGTTGAAATGAGTGATGAAAGCTGTGAAGTGAACCAAGTTTGTGAGGCTTGTGGTTGTTCTGCTGAAATGGGCTTTTTTATCAAAGAAGGTGATGAAGTTGCTGAAGTGACTATTTTCGCGCCCCATAAAGACCAGCTAAAAAGCGAATTAGATAAGTATGTGGCTCTAGCAAAAGATGTTTGTGCCGCAGTGGAATTCGAATCTACACCTATTGATGACAACACAACTGAATTGAATGCACGCTTCAAATTTGAAGTAAGTGCAGAAAAGCTGATCTTTGAACTTAAGTCCCGTTCACTGATGCGATAATATTCCTTCGAAAGCGAGTGCCTAGCTCGCTTTTGTGATCTTACCCATGTGATTTTGTGCTAATTGAAGACATTCTCACTCCTGCCGATACTATCATTAATACCATATCGTTAAGAGATTTAGTAACAACATGTTTTTCTCAACCTGGCGTTTATCTGCTTGGGCATTGTGTATGGCTTTTTGCACATATCCACTGAATGCAGCACCTCTCGACCAGTACCAAATACTGAATCATTTGGATAATTACGGTAACCTCGACTTGAGAAACAAGCCTTACACCAGTTTGCCTGACGGGTTAGAGATCAAGGGGAATCTCAATATCGCCAAAACATCCATTAAGGCACTGCCAAAAGGCTTGACCGTTATGGGCAGTTTAGATGCATCAAACAGCGAACTTGAGCGCCTACAACGAGGCACAAAAATTCGTGGTTACGCCAACTTTCTCGGTTCCAAAATTAAAAATTGGCCAGCACGAGTTCAAGTGGGCGGCTACCTAAATTTTACGGATACACCACTAGAGAAACTGCCACCGAACATGACAGTGAAAGGCGACTTATGCGTTTCGAGAACACCATTAGCAGAACTGCCAGAAGGTATTGTGATTGAAGGGAGTCTCTATATAGGTGGTTCCAAAATTACCACTTTCCCTGAAACGATGACCGTAAAAGGTAATATTTATCTGGGTGGGAATGTCATTACAAAATGGCCAAGCAACTTAACTTTAGGTGGTGCCGTCGCTCGCTAGTCACGCATCAGAATATCAAAAAGAGAAGCTTATTCGCTTCTCCTTTTGATATACCACCTAATTTATACCGTTCTAAGTAAAAATATGATCAAATTAGGCATTAGTGGAGCAGCGAATGGGCATCGAACACAAACACGCCCTTATTTTTTATAAGAGCGTCCTTCCATGGGGCTCCGCCGAGCCATCCATGGCTCGGAGGGTTTGCTTATCGACACCCATTCACTGATCAGAAAGTTTTCCAGAACGGTATTAATTGCTAACGATTACGTACAGGGTTTGCGTAACTATCAATAAGATATTGATGTGCGTTGAGTGGCAACTGCGCAAGTTTTTGCTCTAACTTCGCTTTGACTGCAGGCGTGATATCTGCATTTTCCTCTCCCGCCGCTAATAAGTTGATAGGAAACAACCTGTAGTTGGCGTGAATTTGGCGGTCTATTTCTTGCGCGAGTTCATCTGGTGTTTCATAAGTGTTAGTGATCACATCACCAAACGCGACATGCACACGACCTTTGTCGCCAATGATACCTTGAATAATACTTTCAATATCTTCAAATTCGCCTTTTTCATACTTGCCATAAGTGGCTTTTTCATACAACTCTCGAGCTTTGGCAATATCGCACGGGTCGTTCTCGTAACAAATTGACACTGGAACAATTTTGAGCGATTTGATGTATTCCGGAAATTCAATTTTCTGTTTACGACCTTCGACGTTAAACATTTTGAGAATAGCAGGGTCAGTAAAATCGTTACCGTCTTTAGCGCGACCTTCTTTTTGAGCAATCCAAATCGAATGGCCAGTATCCAACGAGTGCTTAATGTACGCCGACAGTGTGCCGAGTGCTTTCATCATTTCACGTGGCGCTTTCGCCGAACGTTTAACAATGAAGCTTTTGTTTAAGCGCATCAGTTCAGTCGCACATGGCTTTTTCAGTAAGTTATCACCAATTGCGATGCGAACTGTGCGGTGACCCGACTCATGCAAACCGTAGTTAACTAAAGCAGGATCCATCGCGATATCACGATGGTTAGACACAAATAGATAAGCCGTGTTCTTATCCAACTTGCTTAAGCCACTATATGTCACACCTTTAGTGGTATGTTCTAGTGTCTTCTCTAAATATTTTTTCACTTCAATTTGAATTGCGTCAACGGAAGTAAGTTTTGCCCACTTAAACTTAAGATAAGCTTTTACGAATGGACCCATCATCGCTTTTAGCCATGACGGTTGACGCTCAAAACGATGATCAATGATCGCGGTGATAAATTCTTCATCATTGATTAGACGTTCGATGGCGGCAGGAATTTCGTCATCATTGTAAGGACGAATCTCTTGATACGGGTCAGTGGTTGAAGTCATATTCTCGTACATCAAATAAAAAACGGGGCTATTCTACGCGTACTCGCATTGGCTCGCAGCTAACATAAGCACATAAATTACAAGGTCAGACCAGAAAACAACAAAATAGTTTCTGCCAGATTACCCTCTCTTCTAGACGATATTTGGCTTTTCAGTAGATAAACGTTAATCTTAGCGCCCTTAAATGAGTGAGGCTATGTATGAACTACGCTATTCAATCTGAAATCTGCTTATTTCCATATTTGGAAGTCACGCCACGTAAGCGAGCGACTAAGCATAGTTTAGTCAAAGTTAACCGTGGTCTTGCTTTATTTAAACTGGGTAAACAAGAGTATGCCATTGAAAGCGGTCAGACAATTTGGATACCCATTGAATGTTTATGCTCGCTAACGTTTCTGCCAAATACTCACATCACTCGCATCGATTTTTCAGTTCGCCTGAGAGATGAATTTCCACATCAATCTGGTTTTATAAAACTGACCGAACTGAGCTCTGCTGTGCTGAATAGCATTCAGTCGGCGAAAACGAATGACGAAGTGTACCCGCATTTACTACAAGTGCTAAAAGCTGAAGTTAAAAAACTTGAACCAAAGCTGGTTGAAAATAGTTTAAGCCAACAGTTTGCTCGCTGGCAGCCTGATCAGCAGGGAGTGATCAACAAAGAACATCATGTCTCTTTGCTAGTGAGAGAAGCGATGAAACGCAAGCTCTCTGGCACAAAATTACAGCTGATTATTGATGAGCTTTTCTCTGGCAATACAGCGCAATTTGAACAGCTATGCCAACTTGTGCTTGGCAATACCCTTTAATATGAGAGAGAAAAACAGCCAGCGAATAATCGTTGGCTGTCTTTATAAAGCGGGGAATCACGCCTTAGTTCACCACTTCGATATCCGTTTCGGGTACACAACAGCAAGCCAGAACCATCCCTATATTACGCTCATGGTCTTGCAATGCAGGGACATCTGGCTGATGAACCTTACCTGATTCAACCTTCACTTTACACGCACCACAGAAACCAGCACGGCAGCTGTTGGCAATCGGAACGCCTGCCGCTTCTGCTTGCTCCAACAAAGTCGTTTGATTGTTACCTTCAAACAGATTGCCGTTGACACTCAGTTGCAATGTTTTGAATTCTTTTACGGTTTGTTGAACACCAAATGCCTCTTGATGATAAGCGTGCTCAGCGACACCCTGCTTAAGCAGTAAGTTCTTCGCTTTTTGCATAAATCCATCCGGCCCACACACAAACACCTGGCGTGCAGCGACATCTTTCACCTGTTTGAGGTGTGACAAGGATAAACGCCCTTTCAGACCAAACCAGTCAACGGGTGGCTGAGTCAGCGAAATAAACACTTTCAGCTCAGGATGTTCCAATTCCATTTTTTCTAACTCTTCACGGCATGGAATATCTTCAATGGTACGGCACTGATGGTAGAAGACCACATCACGAATCGGTTTGTTATCAGCTAAGTAACGTAACATCGACAGCATTGGGGTCACGCCACTTCCGGCAGAAAGCAGCAATAAAGGCTGGTTATGGTGCTCTGTCGATAAATGGAAGCTACCATCTGGCGTTTGGGTTGTCAGTGTGTCACCAACGTGTAGGTTATCCAGCAACCAGTTAGATACACGCCCACCATCAATTCGTTTTACTGAGACGGCCAAGCGGCCCGGACGTGAAGGACTGGAGGACAAAGTGTAGAAACGGCCTACATTTTCTCCATCCACCACAATGTCGATAGGTAAATATTGCCCCGGTTGATAATTTGGCGTCACGCCATGTTGCGGTTCAAGCCAAAAGGTCACGAAATCACGAGCAATCTCTTCACGCTCTACGCAGGTCATTAGATAGTGACGCTGACCTAAATCTGGGTAGAGCTCTTTTTCTTTGTATTCGAGAACTTCAACTTTGTCTCCGGCATAAATCATACCTTCATTTCTCGCGACAAGGTTCTGTCCGAAAAACACACCACCTCTCTCATTCGCTCTGAATTGAGACAGGGTGCGTAAAGGTTCCTTGCTTGGACGATACTGGCCTTTTTCAAGATCGACCGTGGTCATAATGCAGCGCTCACAAGGTTTGAGAGCTTCAAATTCCACCTCTCCAATTCGGATGCGTTTCCAGCCATCTTCCGCAAAAGGTTCGCTACCAGATATCACTAGATTGGTTCGAAATTGATCCATGCTATGACGTTCAGTGCTGCGACGATTCAGTTCGTCTAACGAGCCTTGGCTAATGATGAGTAGTGGGTAGCCGTCGGCAAAGCTGACATTGTGACCAAATTTTTCACGTACACGGTTTGATTGCTGACCGGTAAACAACAGTTCAACACGTTGCCCCATAACCTCACTAAACCAATCATCGGCGTCATCCGTTGTGGTATAAGCAATAAAGTTGTCATTCCAAACCGTTGCAGGTGACTCCTGCATTTTGAACTCAGCATATCGGATAGAAAGGGGGGATTTGCCTTGCGCGGTAAATATCAGACCATCAGGCGTCAACGTCGATCGAATCTTAACCATTTGTGGATATTTACGAGCGGTCACCATACTGCCGTCCGCTAACGCTAGCATAAATCGTCGGTCAAACATCAAACCTTGTTTTTCAACCCAGGCAGTAGACAACGAAAGTCCACCCACAGATTTCACTGGATAAACATTGATTTGAGAAAGTACGGCTGACGACATGGCACACATCCTTACCTATCAGTTAGAAAAACCATCAATTTAAAAAATAATCAGTTAGAAAAATAGTGGTTGGGAAAATGATTCCCTCATCCACGCTACGCTTAGCGAACATAGAGGCGCTATGAATGACACAAATGAGCCATCATTTCAATCAATTAGCCGAGAAAAAATGCTCTAAACAATCAGAAGACACAAATTAAAAGATGAAATGACAACCCATTTACTCTATCATCCTGTCGCCTAAACGGAAGCGTTTGCGTGAAGCAAAACTCCGCTTTAGGCTCCAATCATTCATATGACTTCATGGTGGGAGCAATTCATGACAACACTTACGATCACTCGTCCTGACGACTGGCATGTTCATCTTCGCGACGGCGAAGTCCTTGCGGATACCGTGCGTGATATCAGCCGCTATAACGGGCGTGCGCTTATTATGCCAAACACAGTCCCACCAGTAACCAATACAGAGATGGCGCTTGCTTACCGTGAACGCATCATGGCGCAAAATCCAAGTGTGGCTTTCCAACCGCTAATGTCGCTGTATTTAACCGATAACACCTCTGCAGAAGACATTCGTCAAGCTAAAGCTTCTGGTGCAGTTGTTGCTGCAAAACTTTACCCAGCGGGGGCAACCACCAATTCGGATTCGGGCGTGACCAATGCAAAAAATATCTACCCTGTTTTGCAAGCCATGCAAGAAGAAGGCATGTTACTGCTTGTTCACGGCGAAGTGACCACTCACGAAGTTGACATCTTTGACCGTGAAAAAACCTTCTTAGAAACCGTGCTTGCTCCAATCGTCAACGATTTTCCGAACCTTAAAATCGTGTTGGAACACATTACAACAGCAGAAGCGGTTAGCTTTGTGAAAAGCGCTTCAGACAATGTGGCCGCCACCATTACTGCGCACCACCTGTTGTTTAACCGTAACCACATGTTGGTGGGCGGTATTCGCCCTCACTTGTTCTGTCTGCCGATTCTAAAACGCGCCACTCACCAACATGCTCTGGTGGCAGCCGCTACTTCAGGCAGTAAGAAATTCTTCCTAGGTACAGACTCTGCACCTCACGCCAAAGGTAAGAAAGAAGCCGCTTGTGGCTGTGCAGGTTCATATACCGCTCACGCAGCGTTAGAACTTTATGCGGAAGTATTCGAACAAGAAGGTAAACTGGAAAATTTGCAGGCTTTCGCGAGCCACAATGGACCAGATTTCTACGGAGTGCCTCGTAACACAGATACAGTAACGTTGAGCAAAACGTCATGGGATGTTCCGGCGAGCATGCCTTTCGGCGGTGAAACCGTAGTTCCGATTCGTGCTGGTGAAACGATTCAATGGCAGGTGTCTTAATACTGTTCTGCTGATGAAAAGCCGCCTTGTAAAGCGGCTTTTTCGTATATAACTTTGTTTATAGGTAACTTTCGCTATTTCAGTGGACTGAACTTAATCAAATTGTGGTGCGACCACTTCCACTGGCACACCGTTTTGCGCCAATATTACCGCTTTCGCTTTCACTTCAGACTTATCAAACTCGTCTAGCCACCATTTTAGCTCAACAGGCAGAACCAGATCTTTTTTGCTGCCGTCACTACGCGTTAACGGTTCGTGTGCTTCAACAAAGACACTTCGGTCTGGTTCTAATGCAACTTTCACAGGCTCATCGATGATGCGTACCTTTTCGCCTCGCTCAACCTGGCTAAACAGCCATTCGATATCTTTGGGCTCCATACGGATGCAACCAGAACTGACACGTAAACCGATACCAAAATCTTTGTTGGTACCATGGATCAGGTAGTCACCATTGCCAAACGCTAAACGAAGTGCGTATTCACCTAATGGGTTTTCCGGGCCTGAAGGGACGACTTTTGGCAACTCAATGCCTTTTTGCAGATATTCTTTTCGAATAGAGTCCGGTGGCGTCCAAGTTGGATTTGGCCGTTTCTGGCTTATTTTGGTTTCCATTTCAGGCGTATCGCGTCCAATTCGACCAATACCGACAGGGAAAATATGTACCTTTCGCTCTTCTGGCTTGAAGTAGTAAAGACGCAATTCTGCAAGATTCACCACAATACCTTCATAAGGCACCATAGGTAGAATGATTTGTGAAGGAATAGTAAGTACATAGCCTTCTTGTGGCAGGAAAGGGTCAACGCCTTTATTGGCAGCCATCAAGCCTAGAAAGCCGATGTCGTACTGTTTGGCGATTTGCGCTAAGGTCTCACCTTTTTCAATCACATGGTATTGGGCATTTCCCACCATGCTGCTTCCTTCCATCGGAAAGTCATAAGTGGCTGCTAACACTTTTGTCATAAAACTGGACGCCACTATGCAGCCCACTACCAATAACTTACGCAACATGTATTTCTTTATCCCTTGCTTGCTTATACACATCTAAGGTTACTTCTCTTTCCGCTTAATGATCAACTATCGGTGTAGAATATAACAGCGAGTTTACTTCTCAGACTCTGCGAACAAGCTCACCACGAACGGCTTTGCAGATACGATTGCTTTATCAAATTCAACATAATTAGTTATTAAGTAATATCTAAAGGAACGATGCCGCCTTTTTTGTGAGCAAAATCGCAAGAAACCTTAACGTTACTCACTAATATTGCTGCAACAGACAAATCATCAGTCAACAGAAATAGTAATTTAATATGAGACACTGTTTAATTGACTGAACATTTTTGGAGAACAATGATGGCAACCCCACACATTAACGCACAACTAGGTGACTTCGCTGAAACAGTATTGATGCCTGGAGATCCGCTTCGTGCAAAATTCATCGCAGAGACTTACCTTGAAGACGTGAAGCAGGTATGTGACGTACGTAATATGTTCGGTTACACAGGTACTTATAAAGGCAAAAAAGTTTCTGTCATGGGTCACGGTATGGGTATTCCGTCATGCTGTATCTACGTTCACGAGCTGATCGCTGAATACGGCGTGAAGAACATTATTCGTGTAGGTAGTTGTGGTGCCGTACGTGACGATGTAAAACTGATGGACGTGGTTATCGGTATGGGTGCATCAACGGATTCTAAAGTTAACCGCATTCGTTTTAGCAGCCATGATTTCGCGGCAATCGCTGACTTCGAACTACTTGAAACCGCAGTAGCTCAAGCTCGCGCGCAAAAAGTAGATGTCAAAGTAGGTAACATTTTCTCTGCTGATCTGTTCTACACACCAGAACCAGAAATCTTCGAAAAAATGAAGAAACTTGGCATTCTGGGGGTCGACATGGAAGCGGCGGGTATCTATGGTGTTGCAGCAGATTTAGGCGCTCGAGCGCTGACCATTTTAACAGTTTCTGACCACATTCTACGCGGTGAGAAACTCAGTGCTGAAGATCGTCAAAAATCTTTCCATGAAATGATGCAAGTGGCACTTGAAACTGCTATCAAGATGTAATTCGATATTTATTAATAGGTTGCCAAGTAGCGCGTTTGGCAACCCCACTATTCCCGAGGGGGAGATCGTGTCGACCGACCAATTACCTGCGGATGCTGATGGCTTGCAGCTCAACTTTTGTAAAACATTGGCGTGTGACAACTTTGGTTTGAGTGAAGCAGAACGGTATGTTTTGCAACGCGCAAATCCTAAGCGTCCAACGATGGTTTGTCGTGAGTGCGGTGCCTTCCCCCCCTTACTTAACAATAAAGAAGTGTTAAACGAACTGGTTCGTTTACGCCAACTTCACAGCGACGGCCTACCCGCTTGTCGTAATCTTGAATGTGAAAACGCGGGACTTTCTGTCCATACTCACAAACATCTTTACCATGCTTTTGGCTATAGCGGCGATCGTCAACGTTATCGCTGCAAATCTTGCCACTCTACATTTGTCGATAAATGGTCTGGATCTAACAACAAATTACTGTTCCAAGAAACCTTATTCGGGTTGCTTTTCATGGGTTACTCAGTGCGAGAAATCTGCCGCAAACTCGATATCAATCCAAAAACTTTTTATGACCACATCGATCACATTGCGAGTCGCTGTCGTAGAAAACTGGCTATGATTGACGCGCGTTGGGTTAACCACGCTAAAAGCTTCCAGTTCTCTTCGCATTACATGGCGCTGCAGCCTAAAAGTAGCAATGGCGTATTATGGATTGCCACTGGTGAGGCAAATACCGGTTATATTCTCTGCCAGCACGTTAATTATTCCGCTAAAGAAGAGCCTATTGGTTCCGTAGATCACAACCCTTATGAACTCCCAGCGCGATTCGTCTCACGAGAGCATTCTTCAGAAGCGAACCTACCACAGCCGGCACCTTCACCCATATTGAGGGAAAGAATTGATCAACAATATCAGACCATTCTGGCGCGCGGCAACGTTGAAGATCCTATGGGGAACTTATCCATCTTTAACTACCCTTCGAAAGGAGCATTGATTCGTCCCCCATACACCTCCTACGCACACTACCTACATGTGTTGGATATGTGCGACATTGATAAGCATGTCTCTATCTTCATGCCTCAGGATCCGCTTCTTCGCTCAGCCGCTTTAAGTGTGTGTCTATCGAGGATCAGACGTCAAAACATTGACTTAATGTATGTTGAAGAAGATGCAGACTGGCAAGATACGCTATCTTTTGACAAAGTTGATATTGTTCTCATGGGGTGGTGGCGAGACAGATGGGCGATAGCTCACCAACAAAATGGCTCAAAAGGTATCTGTTATCTGGCGGGAGCACATCCAGATCCTCAAGCTTGGTTAAAAAAGGCTTCGGTAAAGCAAACCGCGTTTTATCAACAGCGTTTTCAACTGTTGTTTGAATCCTTCATTAATGAACCAAGACGCAAATTACGTCCCGGTGGCTTGCTGCCATTACTCGACATTTATCGTGCATGGCACAATCTATGCTATCAAGATAAGCATGGAAATACGGCGGCACAGAATTTAGGATTAACACAAAAGCCTTTGACGTTAAAAGAGCTTTTATCCTGAACAGTGAGCAGTAGAGTGTGAGGAAGCACAAATTTATACATGAGCAAAATCATAAACATTTCCGGTTTGCTATGTAATTAGTGCTAAATGGCATCGATATTCAAACGACACGCGGTCAACAAACTCAATGACATTGTATGCGTGTGTCGTACAGCCAGGAAGTAATGGATTTGGATCAAAGCCAGTACCTATTATTATCAGAGCTCAAAAAGCTTAGGCCCCGTATAGAGTCTGAGCCCGCCGATGTATTGGCTATCGCAGAGAAAGCTCTCACCCAAGCGAAACAGTCCCTTTTTCACGATGGCATGATTCAAGCACTGATCATTATGTCCCGTTGCGCATGGTGTGAAACGAATTACCGTAAGGGATTGAAATATATCAAAGAAGCGCGTCGGTATCAGAATAGTCTCGACACTGACGAATTTCTGCCAGAAATTCTCCATGTTCATGCGTTGCAGTTCTGGGGACAAGCCAAATACTATACCGCCCAACAATTTTGGATTAACGCCCTAGAGCAGTCTGCGTTAGTGGACGAAGATGAAGTGCTGATTGAAAGCCTCATCGGTTTTGGCAATATCTGGCGCATAACCAAACAGTACCAACAAGCCAGTTCAACCCACCAGCTCGCGGCTAAAGTCGCACATAATTTAGAGATTTCATGGCTTGAGGGTAAAGCCCGAATTCTATGGGCTTGGGATCTCTATTTGCAAGGACAGTACTTAGATATGCTGACTGTCCTTGATGGTGCAGATGAAGCACTTGCTGACTATCCTGACAAAACATGGCAGACCGAAGTCTGGGATTTTCGTGGCTTAGCACTGCTAGGTTTGGAACGAATTGAAGATGCTCAGCAAGCTACGCAAAAAGCTCATAAGCTCGCGGTCGCCCATAACCTCTCTAGAATGAAAGCCCACTCATACATTAGCCGGGCAAAAATTGAGTTATTGAGGAAAAATCATTCGCAAGCCGTAGAGTTGCTTATTTCAGCAGAAAAGACCGCCCGCAGTTTTAATAATGGTGAGCTACTGTCGCAAATTTGCTATCAACAAGCGCTCGTCTCCGAAGAGATCGGCGATGACTACACCGCATTGGAAGCGTTCAAAAAGTATCGCGAATACTCACTGCAAATGCTCCATGAGCAAAGCCTCCGCTTAGGTTCCGATAAGGCTCGAACTTCCAAGCGACAACTGGATCAGCGAGCGAAGAAACTTCTAAATCGAATCCGAAATCAACACGAGTATCATCCAGAGAAACATTTATCTCATGTGGTACCAGAAAACTTCTGGTGGGAGCAAATGGTCTTGCATAAAGTTGACCTGATGAACTCGTCTCATTCCGTCATTTCAATATATCATGCTAACCCGTTGTTTTTAGATGCCTGTACAGAACTGATTCATTCATTGTGTGGATCCAAAGATCTGCTCTCACGTTTAAGTGTCAATTACTTAGGATTATTAATGAGCGAGCGTGGTGATGCAGCAGAACATCTATTTGATATTATTGAGAAAATGATTGAAATTTATCCATGGGAGCGCAAGAAGCTTCATGGCACGCTTCCACAGACAACACTTCATACAATAGTCAGTTTTCCTTTCACTCTTGAACTGCTTGAAGAGCTGACTTTGGAGAATTAATCAATGGAAGTACTACTGAATAAAGTTCAAGAAGCAGGGTTAGATGCCACATCTGTCAATGGCGAAGAAGCCGTGATCTTCTGGAACCATGTTCGCAAAAACATCGCCATAACTAATGAAGAAAAAGCGATGTGCTTTATTGTTAGTGCAGAATTTCATGCAAAAATGCGCCAGATACCAAGCAGCATTAGCAAACTTAGGTCGGCGCTAAATTTGTTAGATTCCAACCAAGCGGAACTTATTCTTTCAGTAAAAAATAGTCTTGCTGAGCTGCTGATTGAAAACGGCGATTATGTAGAAGCGCTGCAAGAGCATATTTCATCTTCCGGATTAGCGGTAGAGTATCGTTATATCGATGGTTACGTACTTGCTATATTAGGCATGGGCAACTTGTGCGACGCTTATGGTGATCATCGCAGAGCAATGAGTTACTACCTGAAAATCGACAGCCTTGACCACGCAATAAGTAGTCGATCGTTGAGGTTACGCTACAAACTTTACATGCTTGCCTGCTACGTAAACCTCGGACGCTTCGATGAAGCCAACGAGCTAGTAAAAGAGTGTGAAGAATTGAGTATTTTGGTGAGTGACAAAATTCTTGCCGGCCAAACCATCTTATACGAAGCCAAAATATATCGTTATCAAGGCAATATACCGCAGGCATTACGTACTTTATCAACCGTTCAGTTTGCCCCAGGCAACATTCATTCTTACTGGCTTGCTAACATGGTGCGTGTAGAACGCGCAAAATGTTTCCTGGAACTTGGTAAATCTGACATTTCAAATATGCTGCTGTTTGGTACCGAAAAGCGCCTCAAACGTTTTCCATCCCCAATATTGGGAAAAGGCTTATATCAGACTTTCAGCCGAATTTTTGAACGTCAAGGATTGTATAAAGAAGCACTGCGCTACCAACGAGAAGCCTTTAAAATTGAGTCCGAACTTATTCAAAGCATCCCGATTGCGGAACTGGGAGCGGCACAGTTGCGCCGTTTATCTCGCTTTGAGCTGCAATTGAAACTTATCGTATCAGAACTCGAGAACCAAGAGCTGAAAGAGACCACAGAGCACCATAAAAACGCAGTTGCTCGCCTACAGCAAGACGTATTGACCGACCCGCTCACCAAACTGCATAACCGCCGTTGGCTGGATGGAAAACTCAAAGCTCTACTGCATACCGAAACTCCATTTGCTTTCTTAGTAGTTGATATTGACCACTTTAAATCCATCAACGACGAACTTAGCCATCTGGTTGGTGATAAAGCGATTGTCAATGTCTCAAGTGAACTGGCTGATCACTTCAAAGACCCCAAAGCATCTTGTATACGCTATGGTGGCGAAGAGTTTTTGGTCATTCTCGAGGATATGACCATAGAACAAGCACAGGCATCAGCAGAAGCATTTCGTCAAAGAATCTTTAAGTTCCAGTGGCAAGAGATTTTAGGCGAGCGCGGTTTAACCGTGAGTATTGGGATAACCTTAAATAAAGACGGTGAAAATACTCAAAGAACCTTCTATCGAGCAGACAAAGCTTTGTATCGAGCCAAGGCAAACGGGCGAAACCAAGTGTGTTCAGAATAATCCTTTGATTTATCAGACGATACTGTTACAACTAAATACATTCACAAGTAGAATAAACCGCGATTTAACAGAAAAAAGTACTACGCTTTAAGAAACAGAAGGTAGCGACCTGCTATTTTCCATATCGCAGCGGACTGATATGAAATAATTGCCACGACTATACCCAAACTACTTGAAGTTGCAGGTAGGCGGCAAGTGAGTGAATCCCCATGAGCATAGATAAACTATGCGATTGGAGTGAGCGAGCGTAGCCAACACCGCTGCAGCTTTAAGTAGGAAGAGTATATACCCAATTGGCCATCATTTTATATGTAAAGAGATTTTGTTTATCACCACGATAAGTCTTCAATTTATATAGGATCATTCTATGTTTTTAGATTATTTTGCCCTAGGTATGTTGGTGTTTGTGTGCTTAGTGATTTTCTACGGCATCATTGTCATTCATGACATTCCGTATGAAATGGCTAAAGAACGTAATCACCCTCATCAGGATGCCATTCATGTGGCAGGCTGGGTTAGCCTGTTTACCTTACATGTTTTATGGCCATTTCTATGGATTTGGGCAACATTGTGGCGTGAAGACCGAGGTTGGGGGTTCAACAAACTTCAAGAAGAAACGCACGATATTCATGTCCGTGTTGACCAGTTAACACAACAGGTTGCCATGCTAAAAAATGAAATCGCACAATTAAGTCAAAAGCAAGCTCCAGCGGCTAAAGAAACCATGCAAGAAGAGGAGCAAAAATAATGGATTTATTACTTATTCTGACTTACACCGCGATTTGTATTG
This sequence comes from Vibrio sp., assembly GCF_047973365.1. Lineage (GTDB taxonomy): Bacteria > Pseudomonadota > Gammaproteobacteria > Enterobacterales > Vibrionaceae > Vibrio. The sequence continues at coordinate 62,983 of NZ_JBKEBW010000004.1, forward strand.
CCGTTTTCAAAGTTTTTAAAATCCCTCTCAATAAATGGTCGGTACCGACGGCTGTACTCGGTGGCGTGATTATCATTGGTACGCTTATTCTGCTAATGAATTACAATCACCCATTCACAGCGATCGGTGGTCAAGCTTATAGCACCACACCTATCGTGTCTGGTGTGCGTGGTAAAGTGTTCGAGGTAGATGTCGTACCCAACCAACACCTGAACAAAGGTGATGTGTTATTCAAAATCGATCCTACACCATTTGAGGCTGAAGTCGTGCGTAAAGAGGCCGCGGTAGCAGAAGCTGAGCAACAAGTACTACAACTAGAATCGGTTTATAAAGAAGCAGTTTCAAATACGACCAAGGCAGAAGCCGCTCGTGATAAAGCAAAACGCGAGTATGAACGCTACGAAAAAGGCTTCAAACGCGGGGCATTTACTGCCCAACAAGTGGATACCACCAATCAGCGCGCAGGCTTCTTTAGAAGCCGCACAAGCCCAGCAGGAGTCCGCTCGTCTTGCTTATGAGTCTGAGATTGACGGTGAAAACACAACCGTTGCCCGTGTTGAGGCTGAGCTCGCTCAGGCGGAGTTCAACTTAGAGCAAACCGTTGTAACAGCGCCAACAGACGGCTTTGTAACACAGCTTGCACTGCGTCCGGGTATGATGGCGGTTCCACTGCCATTATCACCAGTGATGACATTTGTTCACACTGAAGATGTCTATTTCTACGGTGCTTTCCGCCAAAACTCTATGCAGCGCTTAAAGACAGGATTTGAAGCAGAATTTGTCTTCCGCTCTATTCCGGGCAAAGTATTCAAAGGTGAAGTTGTTGATGTCATCCCTGCGATTGCAGAAGGTCAGGTTCAGGCTAGAGGCTCGTTGATTGGCACACAATCGATCAACACTCAAAGGCGTGTGATGGTAAAACTGAAACTCACGGACGATATGAGCGAATACAACCTACCGCTAGGGTCTAGTGCAGAAATAGCCGTGTATTCAGATAGCTTTGAGCACGTATCTATCATGCGTAAAATACTTATCCGTATGAAGAGTTGGCAAAACTATTTATATCTGGATCATTAATACCGTTATTGCCCCAGATAAAAGCAACACAGAAAAAACTTAACAAACAAATTAGCTGCTCAGTTTTGAACAGCTAATTTTGTATTTTTATTTACCTTACCAGAACGTCATCGCAATGGTGGTCAAAATTGCGATACAGGCTAGATTGAGAACAAATCCAACCTTCATCATTTCGCGTTGTTCTATGTGTCCTGTACCAAACACGATAGCATTTGGTGGTGTAGCAACAGGTAACATGAATGCGCAAGAAGCAGAGATGGCGATCAACACTGACAATATAACGGGTGATACGCCAAACACTTCGGCAACACTAGCAAACACAGGGACCAGAAGTGCAGCACTGGCAGTGTTACTGGCAAATTCCGTCAGGAACACCACAAACACAGCAATCACAAAGACAATAAAAAACATTCCGAATTCAGAGATTAACTGGCTTAATTCCTGAGCAATAAACACACTCGTACCCGTTTGTTTCAACACATTACTCAAACAGATACCACCACCAAACAGAAGTAACACACCCCAGTCGGCTGTCTTTTCTATATCTTTCCAATGCACCACGCGGGCAAAGCTGATCATGATAATCGCACAAAGGGCGATGAGCGAATCGAAGCTCATAAAGCCGCCTAACATAGCATTCACAGGAGCACTGAATATCCATAGAAATACCACCAGCGAAAAAATTCCTAGGGTAACTATTTTGCCCTTGTCCCAATTTACAGGTTCAGAATGGGTATCAAACTGACCACTGAGGTCGGGCTTTAACATGAAATAAAGAATCGCCAAACAGATTGGTAGCAGCACCAATGTTGTTGGCAAGCCGAATTTCATCCAATCAAAGAAAGTTAAACCGACTTCAGCGGCGGCAATCGCGTTTGGTGGACTACCTACAACCGTGGCAATACCACCAATGCTTGCACTGTAAGCAATACCTAACAGAACAAAGACATAAGTTGAATGACCTCGTTTATCATCCACCTTACTCAAAATGCCGAGCACGAGAGGTAACATCATGGCTGTGGTTGCCGTGTTGCTGATCCACATAGAGAGTGCCGCAGAAACACCAAACAACATGAAGACAGCAGCGCTCATGCGTCCTTGAGCTAATACAAGCACTTTATCGGCAATCACTTTATCTAAACCTTGGCGATGCATAGCCGCCGCTAGGGCAAAACCACCCAAAAATAGGAAGATAATGGAGTTGGCAAAGTTATTCAGAGCCGCTTGGGTATCAAATACACCAAGAAATACCGCCATGACAGGGACAAGTATTGCCGTGACGGTGACATGTAATGCTTCTGTTAGCCAAAGAATGGCGATAAACGTTAGCATACTGATACCTAATACCACATTAGGCTCAAAAGGTAGGGTATAGAATAAAGTTAAAAACAGTACGATATCAGCAATCACTATCAGACTGTTTCGGTTTAAAAACCATTCTCGGGTATTGTGGGGTAAAGGGACACTATCATTTCTATTCATTATTATTTTCCTTACAAAAGCCTTACGGCAACATCATGATCACACGTAATCAAACAAGGAGATAATAATTTTTTGTCAAGTTGTTAAACTAATCAACATAAAATCCAACAACTTAACATTTTGAAATGAATAGAAATAGAAAAATCCCTTTTCCGTTAGGCTGAGTTTCACTAAAACATCAGTTTTAAACTGTCGCTCAATTAAACAGCCACCCAGTTAAAATCTTGTTTTTAAGCAACCAATCTAGCAATTTGATCGAATGCATTCATTACCTCAGGGCTTGTCATCACTCTACCATGACCTTGATTTTGCGTGGTTATGAGCGTCACTTTTTCAATCTCTTGGGACGCTTTTTGCGATATCGCATACTTAGCAAATTTATCGCCTTCATCATGAACAATGATAGTCTGTGACTCACGCTGTTTGAGCTTTTTGTATGGGTCAATCGAGTGAATGGGGTAGTGATATTCGTCCTGAACTTCGTTCACCACTTCTTCAAATAAACGCATCGAGTACCCCGAACGAGCCACGGTGCTAAACAGGTTATCTAAGTAATCCAAAACAGGGGCAATCAGTAGCATCGGACAGTTGGCGATTTTTGCGTGTCGACATTCCAGCGCAGTTGCGTTACCCATACTGTGTCCGACTAAGCCAACCACATCATCTTCACTATCGAGAATCGCTTCTAGCCCACGCACAAATGCGGGTATGTGCCCTAGAGCCCCTTCACTTTCACCATGCCCAGGATGATCGTAAGCCAGAGCCGTAAATCCCAGTGAAGCGATATGCTCCATTAACGGATAAAACTGATTCGAAGAGCCTGACCAACCATGAGTTAATACCCAAACAGGTCCAGTGCCTAAACGAAATGTCGTTAACAACCCTTCCGGTGATGGAACCTGAGATTTGATTAAACCTGTTGGCTCATGATTCTTCGCTTTCATTCGATCAGGAGTGAGAAGCAGCTTTCTTGCGGTTTTCTTCGCATGCCTTGGTGCCAATGTATGGTGCAAACGCGTGGTGACATTCACTAAACTGCGACGCCAATTAAAACGTTGCGCGGTATTGAAGTAGATTTTCTCACTCATAATTCTTTATTTTTCAATTTAATAAATAAAAAATTTTAGTATGGCGGGGCTAGTTTTACAAACACGAATACGGAAAATAACTCACCTTGATATACTCAAACTACTTGACCTTGTACTTAACTACAAAGTTTATACTGTTGCAAAATGACAAGAGAAGTGAGGTTTGTGCATGGTGTCTTTAACTCGCGGTCAACTGGCGAAACAGCTCAACATAACCACAGAGGCAATTCGATTTTATGAGCAGCAAGGCTTAATAGAGCCACTGCGTGCAGATAACGGTTATCGTCAATATGACCAACACTGTATTGATAAGTTGAAATTCATCCTTCATGCCAAAGAAGTGGGCTTATCTTTAAGTGATATTCAGGAACTGCTTTCAATCCAAATTGAACCTGATCAGCACACTTGCCAAGAAGTAAAAGAGATCACTCAAGCCAAATTGAGAGACATTGAACTGCGCATTGCTCAACTGCAACATATGCACGATGCATTGAGAGTCATTAATGAGCGCTGTTGCGGAGGAGCACATTCTGCCGAACACTGCACCATCCTCACTGCTTTAACTCACACTCAGCCAGAAGAGGCTTAATATGCAAACTATCACAACGTTTTTAGATACCCTGCTCGATTTGTGGCTTGATGCTTCTTTCTGGCTAATCATAGGGTTATTCGTTGCTGGTGTACTTAAAGTCACACTGAGCAATGAAAAACTGAGTAAACATTTAACCGGACACGGCATGTGGCCAAGTGTCAAAGCGGCAATATTAGGGATGCCGCTACCGCTATGTTCCTGTGGCGTGATACCCGCGGCAGTGGGGCTTCGTCGCGGAGGCGCTTCAAAAAGTGCCACAACGGCGTTTTTAATCTCTACACCGGAAACGGGCGTAGACTCGATTGCCATTTCATACGCGCTATTGGGCCCATTCATGGCTGTCATTCGTCCGATAGCCGCCACTGCTTCAGCAATCAGTGCTGCATTTTTGGTATTGCTAACCGATCAAGACAACCATACACCGCCACCACCATCTGCTGCGGTAAACAGCTCATGCTGTTCAAACTCTCATAGTTGCAGTAGCCATCAATCAACTGCACATACAGCTGAGGAAAAATCACAATCCTGGCTGAAAAAGCTGTGGGAAGGTCAAAAATATGCTTTCACAGATTTGATTGAGGATTTATCGTTGTGGTTGATTGTGGGCTTGGTTGTCTCTGCTTTAGTGGTCACATTTGTTCCGTCTGAAGCTTTGGTTGAAATCAGTCGCAGCCCTTGGGCGATGATCCTGATGGCATTGGTTGGAGTCCCTATGTATATCTGTGCATCCGCTTCAACACCCATTGCCGCAGGATTGATGCTCGCTGGCGTTTCACCGGGTGCAGTGCTTGTGTTCTTACTTGCTGGCCCTGCAACGAACATGGCCACGCTTGGCATCGTAAAAAAAGAGTTGGGAGCGAAGGCGTTGGTGAGCTATCTCGTTGGTGTGGTGGGTGTTGCAATATTGTTTGGTTATCTCACTAACTTCTTAGTCGATACTTACGCCATCAATATCAATGCTCAACTTGCTGCAAGCAACGAATTATTACCGCCAGTGGTCGCTTGGACCAGTGGTATCGCACTCGCTGTCATTATCGCGGCAGACCTGTGGAAACGCTTTATCCCTAAACAAAAGGCAAGCTGCTGCTCATCATGTTAACCGCTCGCCAGCGTATTCCAATCAACGCCAACACACTGTAGAGTATAAAAATCTGCCAATAAGCACTGTCGTTAAACTACACGTCAGTGCTTATCGTTTTAAATATCTCTTCATCTGAAGTTCAAGGAATGAACGTGGACAGCATTTTTCAATTACTGATGTTTTCGGCCTCAATCACAGGTCCTATTTGTTTAATGCTGGTTTTGGGAGTATTTCTTAAACGCATCAACCTGATTAACGATAACTTTATCGAAGTTGCTTCAAAAATCGTCTTTGAAGTAACGCTACCCACTATGCTGTTTTTAAGCATTGTTAGTTCAAACCACGATTTTTCTTCCAGTACATCATTGATCCTTTACGGTGTGGTCGCCAACTTTCTGTTCTTTTTATTCACCACTTTTATCACTAAAAAAACATTCGCTCGACCACAGGATCAAGGCGTTATCATCCAAGGTGCTTTCCGTGCAAATACCGCCATCATAGCTATCGCCTATGTTGCTAATGCTTATGGAAATACAGGGGTTGCTCTGGCCGCCATTTACGTTGCCAGTATGACTTTGCTCTACAATATCCAAGCGGTTATTGCTTTAACCAGCAAAAGTGACGCCAAAGGTACTCCGACATCCAAAATCATCTTTCGAACTCTGACCAAGAACCCACTGATCATAGCAATACTGCTCGGCATCTTCTGCTACGGATTCTCTATTCCAATTCCGAAAATGGTCACGGATGCCGGGCGCTATTTGGGCAATATGACCCTTCCTCTGGCACTGCTGTGCACTGGTGGTTCTTTGGATTTAAAAGCACTAAGAGAAGACAACGCACCCGCATGGTATGCTACTGGCTTTAAGCTTATTCTCGCGCCGCTGTTAACCACATTAGGCGCACTGATATTTGGTTTCCGAGGTATGGAGCTGGGGATGGTCTTCCTGATGAGTTCCGCCCCCACCGCGGCAGCTAGCTATGTGATGGCAAGAGCCATGGGTGGCAATGCGACATTAGCTGCCAATATCATTGCGCTAACAACCATCTTTTCACTGTTCTCATGCACCCTAGGTATATTCCTACTATCCGCATTTGATTTGATGTAAACGATTTGGGATACCGTTCTAAAAAGTTTCTGATCAGTGAATGGGTATCGATAAGCAAACCCTCTGAGCCAAGGATGGCTCAGCGGAGCCCCATGGAAGGGTTTATGCGTGTTTGTGTTCGATGCTCATTCGCTGTTCCATCAATGCCCAATTTGATCATATTTTTATCTAGGAATGGTATGAAGGCAGCAAAAATTAAGCCCCGCATTAGTTACTATATAATTAATGCGGGGCTTAAGTCGTTTAAAGCAGTATCGGTTTAGTCTAACTCGACCAACTGCTTCTTATACGTTTGGTGCTGTGATTTCACAGCTTGTTCTGGTTCACCAGTCAGTAAACTTACAACCACGATAGCGATGGTAGACAGGATGATTCCCGGTACGATTTCATACACGTCATACCAACCACCAGACAGCTGTTTCCACACGACGATAGTCACACCACCGACAATGATACCTGCCAGAGCACCATTACGGTTCATGCGAGACCAGTACAGGCTTAGCACTAACGCAGGACCAAATGCCGCGCCGAAACCAGCCCAAGCGTAAGAAACTAAACCTAATACTGAACTGTCTGGCGTCATCGCTAGGATAAGCGCAATAACAGATAGGATGATGACCGCTAGGCGGCCGACTCGCACAATCTCTTCTGAGCTTGCGTCAGTTTTAAATACCTGTTTGTAGAAGTCTTCAGCCAATGCAGAAGAAGAAACCAGTAGCTGAGAGTCGGCGGTACTCATGATCGCCGCAAGAATTGCCGCCAGAAGAATACCAGCGATAACTGGGTGGAACAGCGCATTAACCAGCAGCATGAAGATCTTCTCACCATCTTCAAGCTGAAGCGTGCCGTGATTCGTTACATAGACCAAACCAACAAAACCGACTAACAATGCGCCAAACATTGACAAACCGGTCCACACAACGGCAATACGACGAGCCGCAGTTAAATCTTTATTCGAACGTGATGCTTTGAAACGAGCCAGAATATGTGGCTGACCAAAGTAGCCTAACCCCCATGCTGCAAGAGAAATGATTGCGATTGCAGACAGTGGCTTACCGTCAATCCCATTCCAAAGAGTCAGAAGCTCTGGGTTGATCGCCGTAAGCTCTGCATCCAGTTTACCGAAACCACCGTCAAGTGCGGCAAAAGGTACGATAAGAAGCGCTGCAGCCATTAAAAGACCTTGCACTAAGTCAGTCCAAGAGACTGCAAGGAAGCCACCGAACAGTGTGTATGAAACCACACAGATTGTTCCGATAACGACCGCGATGGTGTAATCAAGACCAAATACGGTTTCAAACAACTTGCCACCAGCGACAAGACCAGAACTGGTGTAGAAAAGGAAAAATAACAGGATAAAGAAGGCTGAAATCGTTTGAATTAACTTAGATTTGTCATTAAAGCGACGCGATAAAAATTCAGGCAATGTAAGTGCATCCGTCGTTACACTATAGGTACGTAGACGTTTTGCAACTAATAGCCAGTTTGCCCAAGTACCGACTAATAGGCCTCCGGCTAACCAGAAAGCTTCAAAACCCGCTGCGTAGGCATAACCAGGCAGACCAAGTAACAACCATCCGCTCATGTCCGATGCACCCGCAGATAGCGCTGCTGGCCAAGGGCCTAAAGAGCGACCACCGAGGAAATAATCCGATGAACTTTTCGTTCGCTGATATGCGTAAACACCAATCGCCAGCATCAAAATGAGGTAGACGATAAAGGTGGTCGTAATAGCAAAGCTATTTTCCATTATATTGAGTCCTCTAAATATAAATTATCTTCCATGCCCCCTCACAAAAAGGGGGATAGATAAAAGATCTAAGGTCTGAAAAATCTTTTATGGCCTATCAGACCTAATGAGATTCGCTCCCAAGCTCTAGCAAGGTTGCGTTACCACCCACTGCTGTAATATTGATTGTACGAGTACGTTCGGTAATAAAGCGCAGTGATAGGTGTGGATCGTATGCTACAGGTAAGGCATCCAAATCCGTTTCTGATACCAAGCTGACAATAGCGCCTGTACGTTTTGCCAGATCACGATTAAGACGACGCTCAACCGATGTTTTACCGACATAACCTACAGCGCGAACATCCGACTCGATCAACTGGTGATGAGCATCAAATGTCGCGAATTGCACCACGTTTGCTGGTAATGTTGACTGCTCGAAAGCGGTCTTTAATGCTGAAAACAATTCAGCATCGTCGCTACAAAAAACTGCGCTGTTGCCCGCAACCAATGCAGCTGTTAACTGAGCCATTACAGCTTGTTTCGCAGCATAGCTACTGTCATCTTGAATGATCAGTGCCACACCTCGACCCGCCGTATACAGCTCGTTAGTTTCTCCTGTTGGGCCAACAAGTTGGTGCGTATGCGCCAACAATGTAGAAGCCTGTTGAAGATGGTAAGAAATCACTTTCGCTAGTTGAGGCGAAATGTTTTCTACATTTGCTTTCAATGAAAGTAAACACTCACATTTGGAATCAAAACTTGTCAGATTCCAGTTTTCCCAAGCCGAAAAAGCGTCAGAAAAACGAGTAACTTGATGAACCATGTTTGGTCTCCTTCGCCTAATCGATTAACAGTACTGAACTTGAGAAAAACGGTATAAGTAGTGCGGACCACCCGCTTTCGGACCTGTGCCCGACAAACCTTGACCACCGAATGGCTGAACGCCAACCACAGCACCTACTTGGTCGCGGTTGATGTAACAGTTACCTACTCGAGCGTGTTTTTCAATCCAGCGATACGTTGTTTCGTTACGGCTATGGATACCCATAGTCAGACCAAATCCAGTTTGGTTAATTTGATTCACCACCTCCGCCAACTCATTCGCTTTGAAGCGAACAATGTGCAGCAGCGGACCAAATTTTTCTTCGGTCAGACATGATATGTCTGCAATCTCAAACGCGGTTGGAGATACAAAGTCACCGTGCTGGCAAGCTTCACCTAGGCTTAGTTGCGCCACTTTCTTCTGTGTTTTGGTCATGTGTTCGATATGCTCAAGCAAAGTTTGCTTCGCTTTGGCATCAATCACAGGTCCCACATCGGTGGTGTGCAAATAAGGCAGGCCAACCGACAGCTCTTGCATCGCACCTTGAATCAAGGTGGTAATACGATCGGCGATATCTTGCTGAACGAAAAGAACACGCAGTGCTGAACAGCGTTGACCCGCTGAAGCAAATGCAGAACGTAAAACGTCGCGAACCACTTGCTCAGGTAGCGCTGTACTGTCTACGATCATCGCGTTCTGACCACCCGTTTCGGCAATAAACGGAACGGGATCTGCATCGCGTTCGGCCAGTGTTTGGTTGATACGTTGCGCCGTTGCAGTTGACCCTGTAAACGCAACGCCAGCAATACTTGGATGCGACGTTAACGCACTACCAATTTCTGCACCTTTACCAGGAAGAAGCTGAATAACGCCCGCTGGGAAACCCGCTTCCAGCATCAATTCAACCGCACGAACAGCGATTAAACTGGTTTGCTCTGCAGGTTTTGCGACAATCGTGTTTCCAGCCACCAATGCCGCAGAAATTTGACCTAGGAAAATAGCCAGTGGGAAGTTCCAAGGACTGATGCAAACAAACACACCACGACCTTCACGACGTACTTTACGCTCTTCACCATCAAAACCATCAACCGTGAACTCACCTAAGCAATCGACTTGTTTGGCGTAGTAACGACAAAAATCAACCGCTTCGCGAACTTCATCAATGCTGTCGTGAACGGTTTTACCCGCTTCGTGGTGACAAATTGCAACTAGCTCAGCCAGATTCGCTTCTAATAGATCAGCAAGTTTCTCTAATTTTTCGCTGCGAACAGATGCCGGCTCTTGATTCCAGCTTGCAAAGGCGACCTGCGCAGATTCAATGGCTTCGGAAACATGATCATGGGATGCGAAGTAGACTTGACCCACGTCAATACGACGATCATACGGTGCCGTCACAAGCTCAGGTTTTACATCTTCCTTGATCATGCTTTCGAGCTTAGACATGCCATTGATGATTGGCGCAGCCTTCCACTGATGACCAGTAAATGACTCAACTTGCTTTTCAAATGGTTTAGCTTCGCTTTCGATATCAATGTTCACACCATAAGAATTGCGGCGTTCAGAGAAGATGGCTGGTGGCAATGGGATTTGCGTGTTGTTTAAGGTTTCGCACTCTAATAGCATGTCCACTGGGTGCTGAGTCAACGAAGAGATCGGACAACGCGCATCAACCAGACGATGAACAAACGAGCTGTTTGCGCCATTCTCTAGAAGACGACGAACAAGGTAAGGCAACAAATCTTTATGGCTGCCTACCGGAGCATAAATACGAACCGATTGCTTATAGGTTGCCATCACGTGATTATAAAGCGCATCACCCATACCATGCAGACGTTGGAATTCGAAATCTTTATGCTTCGCCATCACAGCAATAGAAGTCACTGTTTGTGCGTTATGGCTGGCAAATTGTGGGAACAAATTGCCACGCACAGCATCACTTAACAGATAACGTGCACAGGCAAGATAGGAAACATCGGTCGATTCTTTGCGAGTATAAACAGGGTAGCCTGTATAGCCCGCTTGTTGAGACCACTTAACTTCACTGTCCCAATAGGCACCTTTAACAAGACGAACTGGTATCAAATCGCCCTGATCTTTTGCAAGCGCAGTTAACCAAACGAGCGCAGGTAAAGCCCGTTTTGAATAAGCTTGGATGACCAAACCGAACTTGCCCCAACCTTTGACAAGTTCACTGCGATAAACTTTTTCAAACAGTTCAAGAGAAAGCTCTAAACGGTCTGCTTCTTCCGCATCAATCGTGATAGCCACATCGAGCTCAATCGCTTTTTCAAGCAATTGCATTAACGTTTGATACAACTCACTCATTACTCGTGCGCGGTTTGCCACTTCGTAACGAGGGTGCAGCGCAGAAAGTTTGATAGAAATAGACGGTGCAGGACTGTTATCTAAAGCATATTTGTCACCACCAACAGCTTCAATTGCCATTAGGTAGTCTTGGCTATATTTTTTCGCATCAGCAGTTGTTAGTGCGGCTTCACCCAACATATCAAATGAGTAGGTAAAACCTTTGTCACACATCTTGCGACCATTTTTTTGCGCTTCAGCAATGTTACGACCAAGAACAAACTGGTGCCCCATGATCTTCATCGCTTGATGCATCGCTTTACGAATAACAGGCTCAGTCAACTTGTTGACTAAACGGTTAACGGCTTGGATTGGACTGGTACTTTCGACATCAGAAAGGCCAATCACTTTGCCTGTAAACATTAAGCCCCATGTGGAAGCATTAACAAATACAGAATCGGAATTCTTTAGGTGTGATTTCCAATCAGCAACGCCTAAACGGTCCTTAATAAACGCATCCGCAGTTTGCGCATCTGGAATACGCATCAGAGCTTCAGCAAGGCACATCAATAAAATACCTTCCTGAGTATCTAGGCTGTACTCAAGCAGAAGAGCATCAATCATTTGAATCGATTGCTTGTCTTTGCGAATCGTCTCGATAAGTTCAGTTGTCTTAGCCGCTATCGCTGACTTTTCATCTTTGCTCGGGGTTGCTAGGGGTAAAAGTTCCTTTAGCCATTGGGATTCGTCCACCATATAGAGTGGCGAGATCTGCGACCATAATTTGTTTAGCGGTTGCTCGACAAATTCGGCTTTCAACACATCAGTTGCTATAAACACGCGCTTTCCTCAATCTCATACCCGTATATCCAATCCGGGCTTCCTACAATGGCTGCAGTGTATTTTGAGCGCGTGAGGATTACTTGTCAAAAACTCCGAGCTTTTTGCTAAAAACTTGGTTTATTAACAAAGTAAAAACAGAATCACATCAATTAACGCAAAATAAAATGCCATTTGTTTACTAACAGATAAAAATAAATAACTTAAAATCAATATTCACACATTATATATAAGAATAATTCTCATTAAATAACACGATGAATAGCGAACAGCGCAGCTTGTTGCAACGACTAACAGAAAAAAAGACAAATCTGATACCAGGTTAGTCATTGATGAGTGCTATGAAATGACCATTTTGCAAAGCCTGTCAGCAGAATAGCTAGTTACGGCAGTTTTTTTTGAATTGCGAGGGTGAAATGCCCTGCAAGCGAGAGAAGGTATGTGTGAAAGTGCTTTGGTTAGAAAACCCTGTCAGTTCTGCAATTTGCCCCAGATTTAAGCGACCTTGTTCAATCAGAGACTTCGCCATGTCCACACGTTTGCCCAATACATATTGGTGTGGTGTGATTCCTTGTTGCTCTTTAAACAAACTATGAAATTGGCTTTCCCCCAGAAACACACTGCCAGCAAGCTGAGCAACAGAAATTCTATGACTTAAATGTTGTTCGATATAGTTATCCACCGCTTCCAGATCAAAACGAGAGTCTTTTCTATGCGTAGAAAAACTGGATATATGTCTCTGCAACAAAGCGGTCACCGTATCGTTACAAGCCCGGCTTAACAGAAGGTCATCAGGATAAGTCTGCATTTCCAAAACCAAAAGCTGGATCAGTTTCTGAATTTGTCCATCAAGCTGGAAATAGATATCGCTGCGTGAAAGATCATTAATTTTCTGCAACGCGAGAGGATCGTCATCGGCAGGAAGAGGTAGATTAAGCACCAAGATGTCAGACTGTCCGACAATACCGCCAAAAGCATGATCGGAACCCGAAGTCACAACACACCCCTGCCCCGGGCCAACAATATTTCCACTGCCGCACACTTCAAATTCAGCCTGACCTTTAAGACCAATCACAATTTGAGTGTAGTTATGATCATGAGACTCCATATACGCAGGCAAGGTGATCAACTGCGCCGGACGAGGCGACAAAACTTTGGCTCTTTGCTCTATAAAGGCAGAAGTTGTCATATTTTGCTCACTCAAGACCACATCATTTTTTGAAACAGACTCGCATTTTATACCAAATTTTACCGCAGTGATATTGCTGTACAAACACTCACCAACACTAGACAACTGAATGCATATGAGATAATTTGTGGTGACGAAATGGAGGAGATTAATCGAATCGGAACAATGATCAAGTGCACATAAATTACGGTCAATGTGTATTCAATCGAAAAACTACACTGCGAAACGGAAATCGGTACTTGCATATTTTATTAATCTGCTCAAAATGGGAATCGCACATTTGTAAGATTTACAAAATCAGAGACCTAATAGCAGGTTTTGGTAAGTTTTAGTGCTTTGAAGCTAAAACAGCGACAAAGTTTGCATAATGAGTCGGATTTTATGAAACCGTCAAAAGATTGTCTTTCCCACTGTTATCGGTGGTTAAATATTAAATTGTTGCAGGGACCTATGATCAAATATCGCATCCCAGCGCTATTGCTTGCGCTAAGCCCTCTTTGGCTAACTGCATCGGTGAACGCAGAACAAGTAACACAGGCTGATCCTGTGGCGAGCATCGATGAGAAGATAAGCATCAAACAAACGGAAATTGACACAATTTCTTCAGAATATGAAACGGAAGGTGCAAAACTTCAACAATTGAAAAATGAAGAAGAGCGCCTACAACGTGAAGCAGATGAGTTAGATGCGAAACGTAACCGTGCAAAATCAGATCTAGACAAACAATATTCACGCCTCTTGGATGACCCAGAAACGGATCTGGTGAGCTTTCAAAAGAAATACCAAGAAACTTGGGCAGCGGTGAAACAAAACCAGTCGGCTAAATTAGCCAATGAACAGTCAGCGACAGAAATTGAAATGCGTCTGTCTCAAATTAAGCAAAAACAGGCTCGCTTAAAAACTGAATTCGCTAATTTGGAAGAAAGCCGTATTGAAGCGCGAGTGAAACGTCTTGAGTCTGAACTGCGCGAGAGCAGCGTTTTAGAAACAAGTTATAAAACGGCTTGTTCTACCACTATGACACTCGGAGAGTGCGCCAACCAGGGGAAATATCTAACCAAGCAAAAAGCCGTGAAAACCTTTCGAGCGAAGTTGCTTGATGGTGTCACTGAATCAACGCTTGTTAAACAAAATACCAATGGTGTTGAACTGAACATTCACGTTCAAGAAAGCCAAATCATCAAGAGCGGCTTTGAAGGTAACAGTGACTATGTGACGCAGATGCAAGCGCAATTGCAAGCTAAGCCAGAAGCCGTAGCATCTTGTAAGTTACTTAATGTACCTACCCGTTACTGCCTGCAAGGTGCAGCAGACGAGAACGCAAATAAAAAGAACGATAAACAGTGGGCGAATGTCACTGTTCGTTCTGACCAATATAACGACTCAGTCACCATTAATGGAATTAACTACGGTAGCACTCCAGTAGAAATTGTACTCCCTGCTGGTCGTCATCAAGTAACGGTCGCAAAAGACGGTTTTGAGACCTATAACCGAGTGATTACTGTGAATGGTAACGATTCAATTTGGGTTAAACTAAGACCAAATAAAAACGGCTAAGTGACAAAACTCACTGATTTTTACGTAGTGATTCACAAAGCTGAAAAATAACGTTATGTTAAAACGCCATTTTGTTACCAAGTTATTGAAAGATAACTTCTGACAAAATGGCGTTTTCGTTTAGAATAAGCAAAACACTTTTAAAACTTAACTGAAGTAGACAACAATGCGACAAGGTTTATCCGCTCTTCTAATAGCACTCTCACCTTGCTTAATGGCGACATCGACGTTGGCAGCAGGCACGCCTTCCTCTGTAATGGCCATTGATGACGCTCTGTTCAGTAAACATTCAGAGTTGCAGAATGCAAAAAAAACGACCCAGTCAGATCAGGCTGCCGTCGATAATCAACAGCAAGAATTGGAACGTCTAAATCAACAGACAGCAACTCTCGATGCTGAGCTAAAAACGGCGAAAGCAAATCTAGAGCGTGACTATCAGAAGATGATTGATGAACCGGATCTTGACATAATGCCTTCGCAACAGGCGTACCAAGATGCATGGTCAAAAGTAAAACAAAACCAGAAATCTCGCCTAGAAGCTGAACAAAAGCTGCAAGAATTGCAAGTAACCTTAGCTCAGAAAAAATCTGCGCAAGGCGTCATTGAACAAAACATCGCAAGTTTAGAACAAGATAAGCTGCGTGCTCGCGTAGAGCGTTTGCGTGAGGAGCTAAAGCGCACTGGCGAACAGAAAGTCAGCTTTACTAATACCTGTAGCGCAGACATGACGTTAGCTCAATGTAGCAGCCAGACAAATGAACTCGGTTTGCAAAAAGCGGTTAAGCAGTTCCAACGTTGGATTGTAGATGAAACTACAGAGTCAGCACTCGTAGCCCGGCACGCTTCTGACGTATCGCTAAACATTCACGTTCTAAAACATGCTGTAGTCGAATCTGGATTCGTAGACGGCAGTCAATATCGCACCGTCATCTCTGCTCAACTTAACGCCCGCCCTGCGGAAAATGCGCCTTGTAAACTTCTCAATCTAGAATCGCAATATTGCTTTGCGCCAGGTGAAGGCACGCAAAGTGGAGACAAGCAGAAAGAAGTCGCTTGGGTTAGCCTTTCGGTGCGCTCTAATCAATACGCAGACCGAGTAATTGTTGATGATGTAACCTATGGCAGCACTCCAGTAGAAGTGCTAATCCCGGTAGGGAAACATCATGTGATTATTGAGAAAGAAGGTTACCGCGCTTTCAATAGTGAAATTGAAGTCGCTTCAGATCAAACACTACGTGCGGTTCTACATGAATATGAAAATATTCTTAAACCGGGTCATAAGTTTGCCGACTCCTTGAAGGGTAACGTCAAAGCTCCTGAGATGATCACCATGATTAAAGGTGAATATCTTCTGGGAGAACAAGCATCAAGACAAATTCGCCTTGATCATGCTTTCGCCTTGAGCGCGACCCCCATTACCGTTGCTCAATTTGAAACATTCATCAACCAAACTAGCTACCAAACGGATGCTGAGCTGAAAAACATCTGTATTGCCGTAGACAATTCAGAAGTCACGCCTGTCGCAGACAGCTATTGGCGTAACCCCGGTTTCAAGCAATCACCACAATCTCCAGCGGTATGTATTAGCAGGAATGATGCGGTTGCTTATACTCGCTGGTTATCACAACAAACGGGTTTCAAATACCGTTTACCTTCAGAGGATGAGTGGGAAATTGCTGCTCGTTCCGGAAGCCAAAGTGGTTACTGGTGGGGGGATAACTTCGGTTCAGGTAAAGCAAACACTGGTTGGGGTGGTACTCAGTGGTCAAATAAGAGCACATCACCAGTGCGTACATTCGAGCCAAACCGCTTAGGTTTCTATGATATGGTTGGTAACGTTTGGGAATGGACCAACGATGAAAGAGGCATGGCGAAAGGTGGAGCTTGGATCTTCTCACCTGAGATGGCAAAAGCAGACAAACAGCTATTTATAGGCCCTTCTAGTGCAGCAAATTATGTCGGTTTCCGTATTCTGCGTGAAATCCAATAATGAAGTTTGTTGACAAAGTCTGTGTTTGATTTATACCTGTCATTCCTGCTAAGGCAGGGTCTAGTTACAGCGCCAGTTGAGAACAGATTCCAGATACGATATAGGGTTTGTCATCAGTCTGAGGGGGAAATTTATTTCCCCCTTTTCATTTTGCTGAGTTAATTCCGCTCAAGTAACAAAATAGTTTATGGCGCTAAACGATCGACCGACCATGCATCGTTCGTTTTGCTGAACAAGAAACGGTCGTGTAAACGATGCTCCCCGCCCTGCCAAAACTCAATACTCTCAGGCTTGATACGATAGCCCCCCCAGAAACTCGGAACAGGAATTTCACCGTTAGCAAACTTCTGTTTCAGCTCTAAATACTTCCCCTCCAAAATGCCACGCGCTGAAATGCGGCTACTTTGGTGACTGGCAATAGCGGCTATTTGGCTATCTTTTGGACGAGAAGCAAAGTACTTCATGTTTTCCAAAGTGGTGAGCTTTTCTGCCGTGCCGGTAATATGTACTTGTCTTTCGAGAGGATGCCAAGGGAAATGGATACTGACTTTATTATTGTGTTCAATATGCTGTGCTTTTCTGCTACCCAAATTGGTATAGAAAACAAAACCATTTTTATCTAAGTTCTTGAGCAACACAATACGTTGAAAAGGTTGGCCATTTTTATCAACGGTTGCAATCGTCATCGCTGTCGGGTCAGTCAATTTTGCGTCGATCGCCTGCTGTAACCATAAGTTGAACTGATCAATAGGATCAGCAAGCAAGTCCTTACGTCTCAAACCACCTTGAATGTACTCGCGGCGAATATCTGAAAGATCCATTTCTACTCCTCATCATTTTTTGCCGATTGTCCTCTGAACAGATAAAGAACTCAAGCCATTCACGGTCAAATGAAAGATAACTCAGACATTTATGATATTAACGAAAGTTTAGAAAGCAGCAGCCAGGCAAAACAAACAGAAAATTGATACAGAAAATCAATCAAAAAATCGAATGAATTCAAAAATTAAATTGAAATAGTTATACGCATTCCATAATTAACATTTATTCTTATAGGTGAATCGATAAACAATCCATTACCAATGCCATAGCAAGGAACATCATGGACCATGAGTAGTTACACTAAGCTCTCCGCGACAGAACTCGAATATGTCGACGACCAAACAGCGGCACTTCTGCTAAACACACCGAATAGTGCCCGCGTCATGCTTTGGTTGATGATCGTTTTTTTTATCGCAGCTTCGGCATGGGCTTCTTGGGCTGAAATAGACCAAGTGACGCGCGGTCAAGGTAAAGTGGTTCCCTCCTCACAAATTCAAGTGATCCAAAACTTGGAAGGCGGCCTTGTGAAACAAATTCTCGTTCGCGAAGGTGAACAAGTTACCAAAGGTCAGCAACTAATACTCATTGATGACACTCGCTTTCGTTCAGACTTTCGTGAACGCGAGCAACAAGTGGCGAACTTAACTGCCAACGTACTTCAGCTTTCTGCTTCTCTTTCCAGTGTCATGATAGATGAAGATTTCACAGAGAATAATTGGGAAAACAGCGTTCGCATTGATTACAACAAACTGGCATTTCCACCGATTTTAAAAGAGACACAGCCGGAGCTGGTGGCTCGCCAACGTGCGGAATATCAACAAGATCTAGCTAATCTACGCAACCAAATTTCTGTTGTTTCACAACAAGTTAAACAGAAGCAGCAGGAGTTAATTGAGATTCAGGCGCGGATAAAAAACCTTCGCCAAAGCTATGATTTCGCCAACAAAGAACTGGAGATCACTAAGCCTTTGGCTGATGAAGGTGTTGTACCACGAATTGAGCTTCTAAAACTGCAACGTCAGGTGAATGACACACGTCGAGAACTGACATCAAGCGAGTTAAAAGTGCCAGTGTTGAAGTCCAACATTCGCGAGGCGATGCTGAGCCGCATTGATACCGCACAGAAATTCCGTTCTCAACAACAACAAGAACTCAATCAAGTACAAGATAAACTCTCGTCTATGACGGAGTCGGCTGTAGGGTTGGAAGACAGAGTAAACCGTACGGTAGTAATTTCACCGGTGACAGGTACGGTTAAAACACTGAATGTGAATACCGTGGGTGGCGTGATTCAGCCAGGGATGGATATTGTTGAAATAGTGCCAACCGAAGACACTCTGTTAGTTGAAGCGCAAATAGCACCTCAAGATATCGCTTTCCTTCGTCCAGACTTGCATGCAATTGTGAAGTTCAGCGCCTATGACTTTACCAAATATGGTGGCTTGGAAGGCACTCTCGAGCACATCAGTGCGGATACCACTCAAGATGACGAAGGTAATAGTTTCTATTTGGTTCGCGTTCGCACCAATGAAACTTCGTTAGGACACGACGAAAATCTACCGATTATTCCGGGTATGACAGCTTCCATCGACATTATTACGGGCAAACGTACTGTGATGGAGTACTTACTTGAACCGATTCTTAGAGCAAAGAAAAATGCCTTGCGGGAATAAAGCACAATGCTCAGACACAGATTAATGAATTGCCACATCAGTTTCTGGATTCGCTAATGAAGCGCTGGCTAGCTGCAACGCTGCTCCTCATCGTCTCGTCCTTCTCTCTGGCGCTCAGCACACAAGAGCAACAGTGGATAGATGCCGTTTCTGTGACCTATGGTCCAAGAGCGGGTAAACGTGTGGCGACCTGGCGTTCAGAAATGACTCGCTATAAGAGACTTTCTGAAAAAGAACAATTAACCCAAGTTAACCGTTTCTTTAACCAGTTGTATTTCGTCAATGACATACAACTTTGGGGTAAGAACGATTACTGGGCAACGCCGTTGGAGTTTTTAGGCAGCAATGCTGGCGACTGTGAAGACTTTACCATTGCGAAGTACTTCTCACTACTGGAGCTGGGTGTATCTGATATCAAACTGCGTCTGGTGTACGTTAAAGCGATAGAACTAAACCAGTTCCATATGGTTCTCGCCTACTACTCAACACCGAATGCAGAGCCGCTGATTTTGGATAATATCAACGGCGAAATAAAGCCCGCTTCAACCCGTAGAGACTTATTACCGATATACAGCTTTAACGGTAAAAACTTGTGGCTAATGAAATCCAAGAACGGTCAGCTCGCTGGCGACTCTTCACGCCTTAGCCTTTGGAACGATTTACGCGCTCGTGAGCGCACTCATAAACTGAATAAACCACTAATCAGTTACGATGAGTAGGTACTATGACACTATATAAACAACTGGTCGCAGGTATGATAACGGTATTTGTTCTGTTGTTAGCTGCGGTATTCGTTATCGAATTTAACACCACTCGGGACAACTTAGAGCAGCAACAGCGCTCCGAGGTAAGTAATACCATCAATACCGTTGGTTTAGCGCTTGCTCCTTACCTTGAAAAAAAGGATACCGTTGCGGTCGAGTCGGTTATCAATGCATTGTTCGATGGTAGTACCTACTCTTTAGTCAGACTAAAATTTCTCGATGATGACCAACAAATTGAACGTACTTACCCAATCAAACCAAGCTCAGTACCCACTTGGTTCACCGCTTTAGAATTATTCCAACCAATCCACGACCAGCGAGTGGTGACTAGCGGTTGGATGCAACTGGCAGAAGTGGAAATCATCAGCCACCCCGGTGAAGCGTATGCTCAGTTTTGGAACGCTTTGATCCGCTTATCTATCGCATTCGGTGCAATTTTGTTTGCTGGTTTAGTGGCGATTTCCGTCATTGTTAAGCGTGCACTTCGCCCTCTACAAATGATCGTTAATAAAATGGAACAAGTGGCGCGTAACTACTTTGGCGACCCACTACCTTTGCCACAAACCAAAGACCTTATATCCGTAGTTGAAGGCATCAACAGCATGTCTGCACAAGTAGAAAAATCTTTCAAAGCACAGGCTCAGGAAGCTCAACAACTGCGCGAGCGCGCTTATATTGACCCAGTATCGCACCTAGGTAACCGAGCCTATTACATGAACCAACTCAATAACTGGTTGGCTGAAAGCGCGATAGGTGGTGTAGCAATTCTTCAGGCACAGTTTATTAAAGAGCTCTATGAAGAGAAAGGCTATGAAGCGGGTGACGGTATGATTGGTAGCCTGGCAGAACGTCTGAAAGTAACGCTTTCGGCACCAAACACGACGATTGCTCGTATCTCTACCGATGAATTTGCTTTCATTCTGCCAAATATGGATGAAACTGAGTTGAAAATGGTTGCAGAAAGCATTTTCGCATGTGTGCAGGATATCAGCTCTGATCCAACAGGTATGACACAGGAAAAAGTCTATCTGGGTTTTGTCCATAACCAAAGTAAGAAAACATCAACTCAAATACTTTCACTACTGGATAATGCTGTCGCTGCATCTAAAGCCAATGCTGAAGTGAAATACGGCTTTATCAAAGCGGAAGCAGACCAAGTCATCATGGGGAAACAACAGTGGAAAGCGCTGGTTGAAGAAGCTATGCATCACGACTGGTTTCAATATCGCTTTCAGGCTGCGAACGATGGTTGGGGGGAAACCTTCCACCACGAAGTCTTCTCAGCCATTAATAATGGCAAACAGCGCTACACCGCGAACCAATATCTGTTTGCACTTGAGCAGCTCAATGCGAGCCACCAGTTTGATGAATACGTCATCGAAAAAATGATCGAAAAACTTGAGGCCAACGAGTTTAACGCACCACTGGCCATTAACATTGCGCAAAGCAGTATTGAACAACCGAGCTTTATCCGTTGGGTCACACAAACACTAGCCAAGCACAAAGAAGTGTGTGCCCGACTCCACTTTGAAATTCCGGAAAACTGCTTTATCAACGCTCCTCACCATACCGCGCTATTTTGTAATGCGGTGCGCGCAGCAGGTGCTGAATTCGGTGTTGATAACTATGGTCGCAATTTTCAGTCATTAGATTACATCAATGAATTTAGACCAAAATACGTGAAGCTGGATTACCTGTTTACTCACCACTTAGACGACGAGAAACAAAAATTCACGCTAACCTCTATTTCTAGAACTGCGCATAACTTAGGAATAAAGACCATCGCTTCTCGCGTTGAAACTCAAGCTCAGTTGGATTTGTTATCGGAGCACTTCATTGAAGTATTCCAAGGTTTCATCGTTGATAAATAAGGAAAAGGTCAGATTAATGCAAGATACGCTACTAAATTCACTGGTCTATGTGAGTCGTTATTATGGATTAGCGAATTCACCTGAAGCGTTAATCAATGGATTGCCGCTAACAGATGGCAAATTGACACCGTTTCTTTTCCCTCGATCTGCAGAGCGCGCAGGGCTTATCGCAAAAGAAAATCGCTCCAACCTCAACGAAATTCCCCACTTAGTTTTTCCTGTCATCCTGCTGCTACGAGGCAATGAAGCTTGCGTTCTAAACAGTATTAATGAAGAAAAGCAGGAAGCCGAAATCGTCACTGCAGAGTCAGGCATGGTGCCGGTGGCTTATCCACTTGAAGAACTCAATGCCCGCTTTATCGGCCGATATTTCATGGTGAAAAAGCAATTTCGTTATGATGAACGTTCACCTGAGATTTTGAAAACCCGTGAAGGGCACTGGTTCTGGGGCACGATTTGGCAGTCAAAACGCATCTATCGGGACGTAATGTTTGCATCGCTGCTGATCAATCTGTTCGCGATTGCTGCGCCGATGTTTACCCGCTTGGTGTACGACAAAGTTCTCCCCAACCTCGCATTTGAAACTTTGTGGGTGTTAGCTAGTGGTGTCTTTGTCATCTTCCTATTCGACTTCACGCTGAAGATGCTGAGAAACTACTTTATTGATATTGCAGGTAAAAAATCCGACATACTCATCTCCTCAAAGCTGTTTAGTAAAGTGATGGGAATTAGAATGGAGTCTCGTCCGCCTTCGGTCGGTGCATTTGCTCGTCACTTACAAGAGTTCGAATCGATACGTGAATTCTTTACTTCAGCGACAATTTCATCGCTGATAGACCTGCCGTTTTCCATTTTGTTCTTAGTCATTATCTGGTTAATGGCCGGGGAACTGGTTTACGTGCCAATTGCTGGTGTGGTCATTCTGATTGTCTATTCATTGTTAATTCAAGCCCCTTTGCGCCGGGCAATTGAAGAAGGCTCACGCCTTGCTTCGCAAAAATACGCCAACTTGATTGAGAGCTTAGCTGGCCTTGAAACGGTGAAACTATTTGGCGCGCAAAGCCAGTTCCAATATCGTTGGGAAGAAGCCATTTCTCATATGGCGAACTGGAACATTAGGAGCCGCCGCATTACTGATGGCATTCAAAGCACTGCAGGCTTAGTGCAGCAGGCTTGCAACGTAGGCATGATTATTCTCGGGGTCTATCTGATTGCTCGAGGGGACCTGACGATGGGTGGACTGATTGCTGCAACCATGCTTAGCGGGCGCGCGATAGGCCCTATGGTTCAGTTATCGCTGCTTTCCACTCGCTATAACCAAGCAAAAGCATCTTTAAAAATCATTGATCAAGTGATGGCGATGCCGGACGAGCAAGAACAAGGCAAACGTTACATACACCGTCCGATAATCCAAGGTAAAATCGAACTCGATAAAGTAACGTTCCACTACCCCGACTCACCAATTGCCTCGATTCGCGATTTGAGCTTAACCATTAATCCCGGAGAAAAAGTGGCAATTATTGGCCGTATCGGCTCAGGCAAAACGACGTTAGAGCGCCTGATTATGGGCTTGTACAAACCAACTGAAGGTCATGTGCGAATCGACGATACCGATATTGAGCAGCTCCATCATATTGATATTCGCCGTAACATCGGTTGTGTTCCTCAGGAGAGCATCTTGTTCTATGGCACAATCAGAGACAACATTACGCTTGGGCGTCCGCTGGTGGATGATAGAGAAGTGATGGATGCAGCAAATCGAGCCGGAGTCACCGTATTCACACAACAAGATCCAGCAGGTTTAGAACGTCAGGTGGGAGAAGGCGGTATGTTACTTTCTGGTGGTCAACGCCAAGCAGTTTCTATCGCGAGAGCTCTGTTGGGTCGCCCTCCCGTGTTATTGATGGATGAGCCAACTAGCGCGATGGACAATCGTTCAGAAATGCACATTAAACATCAAATGCAGCAGCTCACACCAAGTGAAACTCTGATATTAATTACCCATAAAACATCGATGCTGGATGTTGTCGATCGCGTCATCGTAATGGAAAAAGGCACAATTATCGCAGATGGCCCTAAATCTATGGTTCTCCGTGATCTCAAACATGGAAAGATACGTGCTGTGCATTGATGCCAGGCATCAACACATAACAAGGGGAGCAAATGCTCCCCTCCCCTTTTGAACTTCAACAGTTCGATTTAAACTCCGACATCTTCATCTTCTAGCTTTGATGAAACTTGGATTTCATATTGATTGAAGGTGAATATTGTTGGACCGCGAACACGTTTAGTTACCACTTTCTCATCACCAAACTGGACGGTAACATGAGTAAACACTTTGCCTTTCGCTTCTACCATATTGGAAGCCAAAGCAAGCTCGAACTCTTCATTTAGCAAATCGAGTGAGTTCTTCACTTTCTCTAAACGTTCATTGGCCGATTCTTTTTTTTCGTTAATTTCTAACTCTTCTTCTTCGCTACGCTCTGCTTTCGGCCGCTTTTTAAATTCCAATTCTTTACGTATCGCATCCATTGTCCCTTCTTGAGCTTGTTTGTATTGCTCTTTATGGCTCACGATACGTTCCTTGTAACGTGCGAATACAGCAAATGCTTCAACAAGTGTCGCGGTATCACCTTCTACACCCAAATTGAGGCAGACGACTTTCCCACCGACTTTGGCGACACCACCACTGAGCGTGCCATGCTTTTCTTGGTCATCAAGAACGATTAAATCTCTAGCACAACGAATAACATTACCCATGCTATGCACGGTTAATTGAATATCTTCACCGGCTTGCAGCTCGGCATACTGGGCGTAGCTCGCTTTAATCGTACCGCCTGACTTCACCGTACAGCTTTTTTCATCACCTTCCGTTTCAGTATGACCAATAATGCCTTTGCCGACTTCTATGTTTCCTTGAGCTTGAACATCTGCCGATTCGATAAACCCGCCAACAATTACCGAGCCTGTCGCTCTAACTTTCATTCCTGGCTCAACATCGCCCTTGATGACCACATTACCTTTAAACTTCACATGTCCAGTTGCCACACTGACATTATTCAGACAAATTGCGTTTTCAACATCGATAGTTTTGTTTCTAAATACAGGCATACCACTAATGGACGCCAACAGCAGATTCGGATTCGTTGGGCTGATATGTGTGCCATTCCCTGCAACAAGTTCAGCGTCGGTGCCCGGATGAGGATCTAGAACTTTACCTTGAACAGTGAAACCTGGTTCACCTTTGGTGGCTGGTTGGCGACGCATCACTGGATCATTTTCACTGACGGTGATGGTTTCACCTAAATCACGCATGTCTCTTTTGTCTTGTCCTCTCACCGATTGAGGGGCAAGAACCCGCTTATTAACATCTTCAACTAAAGGCAAAAACTTGGCATCTTTTCCGTTAATCGCTTCTTTGCCTTGCGCGACTGGCTGAATAAAGATTTCTCCGCCAGCCAACTTACTACTGGTAACAAAAACCTTTTTTAGTGCCAATTTGTTGATGCCTTTGATCACGCTTGCATCAGCAAGTGCCTGAATAATTTCAACACCTTTTACGCCTCGACCACCATATGCTCCAGTAACAGAGATGCTCGCAAGCATACCATCATCACTAATAGTGACGAGCATGCTTGCATTGCGAGCTTCCGCAATAACAATCCCTTCATACGCTTCATCTTTACCTTCACTGGCACAATTGATGAAACGTGTAACTTCATCTTCCAACAAATAGAGTTTAGAAGCATCAAGACTCTGTAAGGCACTCAAAAGCCCCTCTTGAGTGAATTCTTTCTTGATGAATTGCTCACCCGTCAATTTAGCGATTACACGAGTTTTATCATTCGTGATTGTAATGACATCCTTCCACATACAACTAAA
The DNA here is from genome assembly GCF_047973365.1 of Vibrio sp. GTDB lineage: Bacteria > Pseudomonadota > Gammaproteobacteria > Enterobacterales > Vibrionaceae > Vibrio. The sequence continues at coordinate 88,856 of NZ_JBKEBW010000004.1, forward strand.
CCTTCACGGCACACAAACCTTATGTTCCAGTGTATCGAAACTGAGACGTATACCAAACATCCATCTATTCAAACTAAGGCGTGTATCACTCTATCAGCCTTAACCAGTAACGCCACTTTACACTGTAAATTGTGGCAATATCGCCTGTTTACCCTTAATAAAACGAATTCACCTTATCTCTAACAGCAAAAGTTGGCAAGACAGAATTGTATCCAAACGTTTAATATTATTAACGAGATTAATACAATTAATATGGGAAAGGTTATAGCAACTTATAGCCATTTATAGCAGCTTATAGCAAAAAAGTAATCCGATTGAACTCTGGCGTTCTATCAAACAGATGGATATGACGGTTGGTGAAAGCCCAACTCATGATGTGTCGAAAATGCTTTGTTAGCCGAAAGCAAACAGAACAATTGGTCAAATATGTAAATCGATTTACAGTGTAAATGCCATGCTGAGCGATCTTAGTCTGCCACTTTACACTGTAAATTGAGCAGTAACATCGACAAATCTTTTCTAATCAACGATTCAATTTGCTTTCTGCCACTGAGCTGATATTTCTTAGCACATTCATCCCAGGATTGACGTTGTACAACTTTTGCAATGAAAACATCAGATAACAATTTCAAATCTTGATGAGAAACAGTACAGGCTAGCACCCTAATCCAGAGCGCGACGCTTTCATAATTGGAACCGCCATACGCATAATTCTCTATAAGCTTTATCGGTAAATCCTCAACACTGAGCGAACTTTTGCTTACAAGTTGCCTAACAAGCTGAGGTTCCATATCCTGCAATGAGTCACTCAATTCAAAATCTAAATGTTGCCTGTACATCTCTTTCGCAGTATCCAGCCAAGACAAATGTTGTCCTTTAATCATCAGCAACGAATAACAACCGCTAGCCTGATCACGCATTGAACCAACTTTGACGATTTGAAAATCACTCTTTTGCCAAAACCTAACAAGTTCAGGGGTCGCACCGAAACTCGTTGAAAGGTAATCTGCTTTGAGCTGAGCTGAGAAATGGGTGATTAATGCTGCACCGATATTTCTATTTTGAACATCTGGATGAACGGCTATACGCATGATACGGTAGCTGACTTGTTTTGCAGCGTCAGCAATACCCAACTGATTAGCAATAGATACAGGCACCAGATGCCCTTTGGGCCGACGCTTCCCTTGCTGAATATCCTTAATCAGTAGTTCGTCTAAGCCACCTTCTTTCACTGAAAGAATGCATCCAAGCAGAATACCACCACATAAGGCTATATATACCCCAACATTTTCGTCACCGAGTAAATGGAACAAATCATTCGGCGACGTCTGATAATGAGCATTAACCAGTAAGCTAAAAACATTATGCAGTAGTTGTGGAGTATTCAATAAATCTTGTTTGGATAACAAACGAAACTGCAATGCCTGAGCAGTAATAGCATCGGTTATCGGCTGAAATTCATAATTGAGTAAAAAACTATCGTTATGCCATGCTTCCAACGGATCGTCTTTGCTCCAACGAATTGGTTGATCCATATTTTGAACTTTCATATTCGGACGAACGTCTTTTAGCCACGACTGAAACTTTAGCGAAAAACCGCGACCGCAGCCTTCATAACCATGAATGGTTGAAGAAAATATAGCTCGGTGATAGTTATTCACCATAGTTTGAAGCATAGGTAAAGGCAGCGCCGCCGCTTCATCGACTAACAGTAAATCACATTCAGGGCGATGTTTTAACAGTTCGTCAGGGGCGATAAAACGCAAACTGGATTGACCAAACTCGACAATACCTTTCGCAAAATAAGCGCTATCCAATAGGCGTTGAGCGAATTGGAATACAGGAGATACCGAGGCAAGACTTGGGGCAGTAACAATAATATCAATCTTACGTTCGAACATCAGATTGGCGGCAGCCATACCCAAAGCGCTGCTTTTCCCTCGACCTCTGTCGGCAGTAAGAATTAGAGGGCGCTTTCTATGTCCTGTCACAACTTTCACAATGTTGTCAACGGCAAGCTGTTGTTGCGAATAATCTATAGGCTGCACAGCTTCTGAAACGGAGGGATATACCGCTTTGCTCTCAGGAGAAATTGAAATCAGTTTATCCAGAGAACGTCGTAACCATTGGTCCGCAGGATTTTTAGATAAAGAGTTGGCACCTAAAACAAAGAGTAACCCACCACCAATAAGAGTGCCTAAAGCAGCGCTGAAACTATTGGCGTCCCACCCGGATGAAATATCACAAATCAGAGTATTACACTCTTGCCCTAACAATCGTTGTCCCTTATTAAACGGAACATGCCTTGCACCAGAAAGAACATCGCCGCCTAGTTGGAAAACTACGTGATTGTTCGACGCGGCTAACCATTCTTCAAGCAAAGAACAATTCCATTGCTCTTCGCCTTGCATACAGATGCCAAAACGAAATTGATGCCTTGCAGCCAGCAAGCTAAGCGACGATAGATAAGACAATAATTGACAGGTTTCAGAAGACATAAACTTACATAATCGGTGAAAGTAAACCTATGGTAACACACCCCAATAACAGACAATAAGATGCGATACATCTTATCCATAATGTGTAGCCCACTTTAACCATGTAAGGTCAAAAAATTTTTCCCTGACGATAAATTATATTTGCTTTATTGAGCAAACAATTTGCCTAATTATTCATTAGAACCCCAGTAAGGTACTGGCTGTCAGGACTAAATGATTAATGAAGACTTTCATCAAAGGATTGGTATTAGCTGCAACAATTGTATCTGCTCAAGTCAGTGCAGAAACGCAGACTTTAAACGTTTATGCGTGGGGCGGCTACTTGCCAGAAACTTCACTTAAACAATTTGAAGAGCAAGAAGACGTGACCATTAACTACTCTACATTTGAGAACAACGAGTCTATGTATACCAAACTCAAACTTCTCAAAGGCACAGGGTATGACGTTGTTTTTGCTTCAGCTTACTTTATTGAAAAGATGGGCCGTGAAGGCTTACTTACTGAGCTCGATCATAACCAAATTCCAAACATGAAAGATGCGCTACCAGCACTGCTTGGTCAGGCCCACGATCCTGAAAACAAATTTTCTCTACCATACATTTTTGGTGTGACAGGAATGAGCTACAACTCTGAAGTTCTTCCTGAAGGCGTAACACGTTGGGCTGAGCTATGGGATAAAAAATATGCGCAACAAGTTATGTTGATTGACGATATCCGTGACGTATTCGGTATGGCGCTAAAACTGAACGGTTACAGCATCAATACTAAGAATGAGAAAGAGATCGAAAAAGCTTACCAATCTCTTGTTGCACTTAAAAACAACGTTCTGCTGTACAACTCAGATGCCCCACACGTACCTTACGTGTCTGGTGAAGCGTCTGTTGGTATGCAATGGAACGGCAACGCATATCAAGGTCAGGCGGACATGCCTGAATTAAAATTCGTGTTCCCTAAAGAAGGGCCTGTTTTGTGGATGGACAACTTTACCATTCCGTCGGGCAGCGAACACAAAGCGCTGGCACACAAGTTCATAAACTTCATGTACCAGGCTGACAGCCAAGCAGAAATCGTTAACAGTTTGGGTTACGCATCAGCAACAACAACAGGGCGTGCGTTGTTGCCGGAAGAGTTGAGAAACAACACGACTATTTTCCCAAGTGATGAAGACATCGCAAACGGCGAATTTATTAACGATGTTGGTCTAGAAGCTTTAGCCATTTACGAAAAATACTGGCAGCGTCTGAGAAACTAACGCTGCTATTGGCATAACGGCTGTCGACATACAGAGTGATACCATCAGTAAAAATATGATCGAATTGGGCATTGGTGAAACAGCGAATGAGCATCGAACACAAACACGCATAAACCCCTCCATGGGGCTCCTCTGAGCCATCCTTGGCTCAGAGGGTTTGCTTATCGATGCCCATTCACTAATCAGAAATTTTTCCTGAACGGTATGATAAAACAAACCCGCGAATTTCGCGGGTTTGTTTATTAATCGATTTTATTTTCCAAAAATTCGAGGATATCTTTCATCAAACTATCGTCGATTTTCTTCAGATTCAAGGTAAGGTTATTACCTTTACGCGCATAGCTCACACGACCTTTAATCAGATCAACACTATTGCTCACAGCGCGTTTAGGAGGCACCAAATCGTGAATCCACTCTTCTATCGTTTCTGTCACTTCTTTAGTAATTCGAGCTACACCTTGAGACTGGCAGCGTTGCCATACAAAACTATCTTCCTTGTGGCACTTGTTTAATAACGCCGAACGCTGACTATCACTGAGTTCATTAAACTGTTTATGCAACTTAACAATAGTAGGGCGGCCAAGTTCAACCACATTAGGATACGCTTGCAACAACTCTAACGGTAATGCTGCCGCTTTAAGCGCGCCGCTCACGAGAGCTTCACTGCATTGAAACATTTTAGCTAGCGCTTTCTGATCTTCAGCTTCACCACTATCCAATTTTGCTTGCATCTCTTTACCTTTTTCATATAAAGATAAAGGTTTATGAGCATTAGCTACATCAGACAAAAACTTTGCATGTTCTGCGTTGATATCATCAGCAACATAAACAAGAAATTCTTTTTCTGCCAAGATACATGCCATACGACGACGGCTACCATCAAGCACCTCAATCGTTCCATCCGCCATACGACGACCGACAGCCGGATACTGCTGCCCGCGCTCGTTTAGAGTGCTTAGAATATCAGAAAGTGCATGTTGGTTTAGAAAGCTCTGTTCACGAGCATTAGCCGAAAACACTTTGGTTTTTGCTTCTACTTCAGCCGATGGGATTCTCATCAGCTCAAACGTGACCAGTTGTTCTCCAGCAACAGCTAGTTCAATGATTTGTGCTTGCTCTTTAGCCGCTGACTGCGCTTCTTTAGGTGTCGTTGCACGGCGCTTATCGACTTTACCAAATAATTTTGCATTCAGATCAGATGTCTTAATTGCCATAACTTACTTACCCCTGATTTAGTGAAGTCCAGTGACTGTGGAGCACTCGCTCAAGCTCTAATGCGCTTTTCTGAACAGAATCCTGAGCGGTTGCAAGCGTCTTCTTACCACCTTCAAAATCGTTAACAGTCAAATCAAATACAGTGCTATAGGTGTCTGCACACGTTTCAAATGCACGGCTACGTGGTATTGTTGCCATCATCACTTGATCACCTAACAGATAATTCATTTCTGTTAATACCGAAACCTGCTTCTTGTTGTCATCTTCAAACATAGTTGGCATTAAACGTACAAACTCCAACCCTTTCCAATCGTCTGGGAACATCTCATAAACTGTTGGTAGGTGTTGGAAGAAGTTCACGGTTGAAGCCCAGTCAAGACGCTTAGCAGCACATGGAATGAGAAGAGCATTTGACGCAAACATTGCATTCCACACTAAAGGATCTACGTGAGGACCGGTATCAATCATAATGACATCAAAATCATCACCGATTTTGTCGATCAGTTTATCTTTAAGGAGACGTACAATATCCAAAGACTGATTTTGAGACAAATACTGCCATGCTTCCGCGTTAAACATAGCATCTTCAGGGAATGCAGAAATGGTCTTTAAGTTTGGATACTGTGTTGGAAGCAACACATTTTTATGCAGAAACGCTTTATCCACTTCCACATCTTCGGGAACGTTATCTAGCATCACATCGACTGCAGAGTAAATATTGCTGTGCTCAGTCACACTAATTTGTGGATTTAAGAACAAACGCAATGAACCTTGCGGATCTAAGTCAATAAGACAGATGCGGTAACGCTTATCCAAATTTAGCGCCAAGCAAGCCGCCAAATGAACCGCGGTCATCGATTTCCCCGTACCACCTTTTTGGTTCTGTACGTTGATAATCCAAGGTTTATTTTCTGAATTTTTCTTACGTTCATGGAATTTAGGCACTCCGGCTGCATCCATCAACATGTGAGCTTCAGATAAAGAAATAGAGTAGTGGTTAGCATTGTTTTTGGTGAACTGGTGACCCGCATCTTCCATTTTTGCAATCGCTTCGTCCAACTTACGGCGAGTCAAACCAGAACGGGTTTCCATCAATGCTTTAGACATCGGAGGAAAATGTTCTTCTCGACGCTCTTCTAAAACAATTTCAATACGATCAGATTGAACCTGTTGTGTTTGTTCGGCAAGTTTATAGAGATTGTCGATTGTTTGTTCTCTTTTCATAGCCAATTTCCGTTATTAGTTTATAGAAAAGATTGTACAGCATTGAGCGTCATTTACAATAAAAAGGTGAACAGTCACTTTAAGATAAAAATCACATTAAATTGACAAAATAATATCGTTTAAATGAATAAGTAGAAAAATGGTAAAAAAAGATGACAAATAGATGAAAAATAATCTAGATAATGGGCAGAAAAATCAATTAGATTTTAAATATTACAGTGTCACTTATTTACAATGTAAACCGATAACTGATTAGGGAAAAGACTCGGAACGATTAAGTAAGCAGAACAAATTACGGTAGATGTCAGTTCGATTTCTAATTAAGTTATTAGTAATTAAAAAATCGTCGAGAAAGCAAGAACAATATGAAAATGAATATTGCATTTACCAAAAAACAAAATAGGGAAGCATGATCAAGGTAAGCTACATGATCATAGTTCCAAGCAATTTTTAACCATTAGGAACGATGATCAAGGAATTGATGTACGGAAAGATTGAGCATGGAATGGTTTGATCTTATGATCCTATTTCGGATCAATGATCAAGAGAAAAACCAAGTACGGAAGCATGGAAAAAAGTAAACAAACTACGGTGAATGTCAGTTGTAATGGGGATTTGTGTCATTTAGACAATCAGCGCTAGGAGTTAAACATTATTAGAACAACAATAAAAGCATAGACGGGTTACCGTGATCATGCTTTCGTCCATCGCCTGCAATTTCAATTGCTAGCTACAATACGCATTGAATGTGTATTTCTATTTTTGACGCATAAAATACAATCAACAAATGACAATTTGTCAGTAACACTTGATCATGCGTCCGTAACTCTGATATCAAAATCAAATCATAACCGTGCTTATTGAAGAGCGAATAAACGGCTTTGTGGATAAGTTGTGCATCGACCTTGATCATGCTTTGAGATTTGTTTTGATCATTTATTCGTATTCATCATGATCATGCTTCTAAATAATATTGATCATGCTTTCAATGAGTTAATGATCATAGTTTCGAAATCGCAATGATCATGCTTCTGCACGGGGAAAATAAATAGACAACAAATACAGTAAGTTATGTTTAAATTTCCATTCAGATCATAAGATCACTTTAATCACTATTAATCATTATCATCAAAAAGATCAGTTATTTAAGAGCAATAACTTTTTCTTTATTTATGATCTTTTTTTCTTTATCCTTTTGGAACTATAGCGATATTACGGTTATTGTGGGATAGATCTAATAATGGCATCAGAAGATAAAATACTGATCAAAGCACCTAGAAGCCATAAAGATGGACATCTTTTTACGGTTTCTGAATCTGCGATCGACTGGATAGAGCAGTATCAACATTTTAAGGGTGTAACAAGAAGTATTATTGAGCTGCTTAATTTAATTTCACTACGTGGTTTTAGTAGCAAAGATGGATTGGTTTCCACGACTGAACTTATCGATGCTACTGACGGTCAATTAACACGAGCTGCTATCCAACAAAGACTTCGTGCTGCTGTGAACATCGGTCTTTTTCAACAAATTCCGGTACGATTTGAAGAAGGTTTAGCAGGTAAAACCATGCTTCACCGTTTTATCAATCCAAATCAACTTATCTCAGTGTTGGGTTCAACAAGCCTTGTAACCGAATCGGTTAAACAGTCAGAAAAGCAAAAGCGTTCTAAAGCACTGGCACAAACACAAGTCAATAAACGTCTGTTGAACGAACATGGGCTTAATACGCCACCAGCAATGAAAGATGAGACTGAACAGTTTGTGGTTTCTCCGACCAACTGGGCAGGGATCATTGATCAAGCGTTAGCTCCACCAAGAACGAGAAAAAGTTACCAAAAATCAATGGTGTCTATTTCTGGAACTCGAGCGGTAATCGAAACTCGATCATCGAAGAACATTATGACAGTTGATGATCTCATGACGTTGTTCGCTCTGTTCACATTAACCGTTCAGTATCATGATCATCACCATGAAGACTACCAGCTTAACGCCAGCCAAGTACCCAATAAGACGCCGCTCTATATCACAGATATTCTTTCTCTAAGAGGTAAGAAGGATAGTGGTCCTGCACGTGATTCCATTCGGGATAGTATTGATCGTATTGAATTTACCGACTTCCAATTGCACGAATTGACAGGACGTTGGCTGAGCGAAAACATGCCGGAAGGGTTTAAGAGCGATCGTTTCCGTTTCTTAGCCAGAACGATCACCGCATCGGAAGAGGCACCAACGGAAGGTAGCGATGGTGAAATTAAGATCAAACCAAATCTTTACATACTGGTTTGGGAACCGTCATTTTTCGAAGAGTTGATGACGCGTGATTACTTCTTCCTGTTTCCTCCAGAAATTCTAAAACAACATACACTTGTGTTCCAACTGTACTCGTACTTTAGAAGCCGTATGTCACGCAGGCATACCGATGTGATGATGTTAAGCGAATTAAATCAAAAACTTGCTCGTAATATCGAATGGCGTAGATTCTCTATGGATCTACTTAGAGAACTTAAACGACTTTCTGATGGAAAAGGGACGGATGATCTTTTTGTGGTCAATCTATGGGGTTACCATTTAACGATCACTACTTCGATCGATAAAGGCAAAGTGATTGATTATCAAGTTGATATTAAGTGCGACGTTGAAGAGGTATTGCGTTATTCACGTGCGAAGATGACCAACGCAGGCAAACGCAATATGGCGCCAACGTTGCCAAACCCACTTCGCCATGAAATGGTATCAAAGCAGAAATTGGCAGAACTGTCTGAAATCATTGATGGTGAATTCGAACCCATTCAACGCAAATCGCCGTCACCAAGAGGCAAATTGGGACGTCGCGTGAAGCAGCGTAAGCACTTAGTTGAGATCAATGCCGACGAGATCACTATTACTCTATCTAAATACACCTCACCAGAAGCGCTAGAACGCAGTATAAGCGCTTTGGCGGCTATGACTGGACATGCCCCTTCGTCTATCAGAGAAGAGTGTTTAGAGCTGATTGATAAGCTTGATTGGCTGCGTGTGGATGATCAAACTATTCCATATGAGACGTTGAGTAAATTGATCGAGCTTTATAATTCTCAAAATGAGAATAAGCACTTGTCGATTGAACGCCTGATCTCTGGGTTGGCGGTAAGAAGGAAAGTGTGCAAACAAGTTTATGATGGTCATTTGGACGAATCAGTATTCCGGGCGCTGGATGAAGTTGCTATTGGTATTTAAATCAACAAATGAACAGATACTGAACACAATGCTGACATATGCCTGACATAATAAAGCCTCTTGTTGGCTAAAGTTACTAGCGAATAGACAACCTTTTGCCCTATCTGATGAATTTAAGGATTGGCTCATATTGTTACATTCATTCTGAATATTTTTTATCGAGTTCTCCCCAAGGACTCGATTTTTTTTTGTCCAAGATTTAAATTTACGCTACGCATTCCATGATCATGCTTTCGTGATTTTTTATTGTCCCATGATCATTCTTCCGTCGTTGTGAAATTTGCTGACAAGAGTGCAATAAGTTTAATTCGGGTTATTCAATCATTTTTACTGGCTAAATAAGAAGCGGCAAAATGGATCTGTGGGGAAGGGCATTTGTTTTGCTGAACTTTAGAAAGGGCTCGGTTTAGCCGACAAAAATTGAGCTAGATCAGGTTTATTTTTTAGCTGTGAATCTGCTCAATGTACTGCCAGTTTTAAGCTTGTACAAAAGATAATTGAGTGATTTGTAAATTAGATTTGTGAATTATAGTTTACGTCACATTATTGCTTAAATGTACTTAACAGCGATTTGGACCTTTGCTACAGATTACATGTCCTTGCATGGTTTGTTCGGAGGTTACAATGTCCATCAATTCTATTAACCATGATGAAATCACTGGTATCACAGAGAAGTGGGACTTCAAAGAAGAAGTTGAAACTCAGATTCCAGTTAACAAACAAAAATCAGCGGAAGCTCGTCGTCGCATTGAAGCATTAAGAGAGATCCGTGAAAGTGGTTTGTCTATTGAAGAGGCGAAGGAACTAGGACTTCTTCATTAAGATACTCACTTATTCGGTTTACAAAGGTGGCTGTAGCCACCTTTTCTATTTTGAGAACATTACTTAACAGCAATTTTTGCTATACCCAAACTACTTTAAGTTGTAGGTAGGCGGCAAGTGAGTGAATCCCCATGACCACAGATTACCATGCGTGATTGGGGTGAACGAACGTAGCCAACACCGCTGCAGCTTCAAGTAGGAAGGGTATATAAATCGATTTTTTGTACGCTTAGTAACGAAAGTCATAGAATCCGACATTTTTGACTCTTAATTTTTGCTATTCCTATGCTATATTTCGCCCCATGTTTTTATCGACTGTGGGTTTACTAATGTCTTTCAACCTTGCGCTGCTTGATGTGAATGAAAAAAACAAAATAGAACTGGATAAACAGGCTTCTTTTTTGATTTGGAAAATGAAGCAGGCAAAAGGCGGACCGGAAGAGATTACTAAGCATCTAACCACTCTTAGTTCTGTACAAGATAAAGAATGGTTTCAACAGTCGGTGGACAAATACAAAAGGGTTATGGGCGTCATGTGATGCTCACCCAAGCAGAAATTTTATTTTCTGCATGAATCTGTCGCATTAAATTGAACTAGAGAGAACATCCCGATGGGAAGAAGTTTCGAAGTGCGCAAAGCCTCTATGGCGAAAACTCAAGGCGCAAAAATTAAAGTTTACTCAAAATATGGTAAAGAGATTTACGTTTGTGCAAAGAACGGTGGTATCGACCCAGACATGAACTTGTCTCTTCGTCACCTGATCAGCAAAGCGAAAAAAGATCAAGTACCAGCTCACGTTATTGATAAGGCATTAGACAAAGCGAGTGGCGGTGGCGGTGAAGATTACCAACCAGCTCGTTATGAAGGTTTTGGTCCTGGTGGCGTTAGTGTTATCGTTGACTGTCTAACAGACAACGGCAACCGTACTTTCCAAGATGTGCGTCAATGCTTCGTTAAGACTGGCGCTAAAATTGGTACTCCAGGTGTTGTGGCACATATGTTTGACCACCAAGCCGTATTTCAATTCAAAGGCGAAGACGAAGAAGCGGTATTAGAAGCGCTGATGATGGAAGATGCGGACGTCACGGATATCGAACTTGAAGATGGTATCATTACTGTATTTGCACCAAACACTGAGTTCTTTAAAGTGAAAACAGCACTGAATACCGCTTATCCTGATCTTACTCTAGATGTTGAAGAAATCACTTTCGTTCCTCAGAACCAAAGTCCAATCTCTGGTGAAGACGCAGAAAAATTTCAAAAGTTCCTAGATTTACTAGATGACTGTGATGATGTTCAGCAGGTTTACCACAACGCTGATATTCAATAACAAATACCGGGCTTAGGCTCGGTTTTTTGCTTTTATGGCAACGATAATTTGTCGTGCTCTAACCATAAAAGCAACTGCTGGGTATGAAGTGCCAAAGTCAAAAAGAGCATAAAGAAAAAACATTATAGGGAGATAAAATGAAAGTCAGTTTTATTGGTTTAGGTGTTATGGGCTATCCCATGGCGGGGCATTTGGTCAAAGCCGGATTTGATGTCACGGTATTTAATCGCACAGAAGCAAAAGCAAAGGCTTGGGCGGAACAATATGGTAGCGCTTATCGATCAACTGTCGCTGAGTGTGTCAAAGATGCCGATGTGGTTTTGCTATGTGTCGGCAACGATGATGATGTTCGTAGTATGACCACCAGCGAAACCGGCGCACTAGCGTACATGAAATCTGGCGCTTTGCTTGTTGACCACACGACGACCTCTGCTCATCTTGCTGAAGAGCTCTCAGAAGCCGCTCAAGCGGTTGGTGTTCGTTTCATGGACGCACCCGTTTCTGGTGGTCAAGCCGGCGCTGAAAATGGCGTACTGACAATTATGTGTGGCGGTGAGCAAGCAGATTTCGATGCACTTCAACCGATATTTGATGCCTATGGTCGCTCTTCGGTGTTGATGGGGCGAGTAGGGCAAGGGCAACGTGCAAAAATGGTTAACCAGATTTGTATTGCAGGCGCTCTAACGGGAATTTCTGAAGGTTTAATTTTGGCTGAAAAAGCCGGCTTAGAGATTGAAACCTTGGTTGCTTGTCTGAAGAATGGTGCTGCGGGTTCATGGCAAATGGAAAACCGCGCCGTGACTATGTCGCAAAGTAAATTTGACTTTGGCTTTGCTATCGATTGGATGATTAAAGATCTGGGGTTTTGTCTGGATGAAGCGAAGCGGCAAGGCGTGAAACTGCCGATGACAGAGAAAACGATGCAGTCGTATCAGACATTATCACAGCAAGGGCAAGGGCGTAAGGATACGTCGATTTTGATCAACGCGATTAAGCAAGGCGCTGCAGATTAACCTTAGACTAAATGAATAAAGCCGACTCAATTGAAAGTCGGCTTTTGCATTGTGGACAATAATTTGTATTGTAGATAAAAACTGTGGGTTAACTCAGTTTAAAGGTCGCCACTTTCTCTCTCAGGTCTTCCGCCTGATATTTAAGTTCGTTTGATTGGTTTAAACTTTCTTCTGAACCCATCACCAACTGATCTGTGACATCTTTAATGGCCGTCACGTTCTGCGTAATTTCACTGGTGACATGGGTTTGCTCTTCTGCCGCAGTAGCAATTTGTGTCGCCATATCGCTAATGAGTGCGACGGCAGCATTAATTTCTTCTAAAGCGAGAGAGGCTTTATCTACATCCTCAACGGAGTTTGCCGCCAAAGTTGAACTACTCGCCATTAACGTTACCGCTTTTTTGGTCGTTTCTTGCAGTGTATCAATCGTGGCTTTAATTTCCTCGGTGGACGTGTGCGTACGTTGTGAAAGAATGCGAACTTCATCGGCCACCACAGCGAATCCCCGTCCCTGTTCTCCGGCTCGTGCTGCTTCAATGGCGGCATTGAGCGCTAATAGATTGGTTTGTTCGGCGATCCCTTGAATTGTTGCGAGAACGGTTGAAATTTCCAGTGCATGTTGATTCAGTGCCGAGATAACCGCACCGGCTTCTTCGACCGATTCCGCCAGTTTATTGATCGAACTTTTGGTATGAATGACGAGTGTGTGCCCATGATTCGTACTATTCGCCGAATCTTGCGCCGCTTGTGCTGTATGCTCTGCATGAGAGGCGATCTCCTTGGTGGCTGAGGCCATTTCAGTCACCGCTGTTGCTACCATGACAACTTCTTGTTGCTGTTGGTTTAGTTCCGTTGCTGACAGATTTGCTCGATGTGCCCCCTGATCCGATTGCTCAGAAAGCTGCAGCGACTGATGACGAATATGCCCGATGAGCGCATGCAGACTATCGACAAAGGTATTGAAATTATTGGCCAGCCTACCGACCTCATCACTGTTCTCAACCACGATACGCTGCGTCAGATCACCACTACCACCGGCTATTTGTTCCAGAGCATTAGATACGTTATTGAGCGGACGGAACAGAACGTTACAAAGCAGATTGAATAATACGGTACACAATACAACCACAATACCCGTGACCAATAGTTGTTCCAGTATCGCGTTATAAAGTGGCGCGATCAAAGAATCGTAATTGAGTATGGTGACCGTGGTTAGTCGGGTATTGCCAATTTTCCGTGCATAAAGCACATACTTTTCACCATGGATGTCGACTATCAGATCGGTTTGGCTAGAGACTGCGCGCTGAATATCTGCGTAATGGAGTCCTAATTCAGCCACACTTTTATTGAGTAATTTAGTATCGCTGTGAGTGAAGATATTGCCCGATTCATTGGCGATGAACATATAGCCATCACCTGGCAGGATCACCTGTTGAATATTTTTGATGATATCGGTGATTTCAACATCTGCACCGAGAATGACTTGTTGACCGCGCAGATTTAATGCTTTACCCAGTGAAACCACATTAGCGCCGGTTGCTGATGCAACCGTTGGGTTGTCCATATAGACGCTAGCCGGGTTTGCTTTGGCGTTTTTATACCAACCCCAGACCCTAGGATCATTGTTATTCGCTGCGAGTGTAACATTGTTAGCATTCTGCTGAGAGCCATCAGGGTAAGCAATGAAGACGTTGTCAAAATCGGCAGAATCACGAACCTGTTTCAAGTGAGTAATGATAGCATCGGATTTTACTGCATCGGAAAGGGCGGTCAGGGCTCGTTGTTTTGAAAGCAACCAGTCATTGACATACTGGTTGTACGAGGTTGTAGAACTTTGTAGTCGCTGCTCTATTTCGATATCTAAACGATTGAGAGAGGCGTTGTAGGAGAGGAGTTCCACTAAAACACTCCCTAGAACGATAGCAATACTTGCGGAGATGGCAAGTTTGTTTTTTAAAGATAAATTTTTAAACATAGATAACTCTGCACACTCATTATTGTTCGAATAGTAAACCTTTATGAATATAGGTAGTTTTAACCAAACTGATGATAGTTCTTGTTTCCGGAGCCATTATCGAGTGAAAAGAAACCGGTAACATTTTGTCAGTATATTCCTACATCATTAGTTTAGGAATAGAGAGGTGATATGAAACTTAAGTTGCAGGATTATTCATTAAACTCATTGATTTAAAATGTATTTTTGGTTTCAATCTTGTTAATAATGGATGTGTGTTATGTTGCTTATCCTTCCAATATCACAGGATAAGCCGGTTTCACTGCCAATATGGCTGGATCACGACGTTAGTAAATTTTTCAGAAAGCTCAGTTAAAAAATTCGAAAAAATAATCTCCCATTTTTCGGTCAATTAAAAAGATTTATTGATTTAAATCAATAAATAGTTTGTTTTGTGATTACAATGAGTTAACCCTATTAACCACCATTTTTAAATGGCTAATTTTAAAGGTTATTTTTATTTGTGAAATGTTAGATTCCATTTTATTGCACTTTGAAAGTGCGACCAATGTAAGCATAATGCGTCGGATGTAACTAAAAGTTTCTAAATGTAATCTTTACGTTAATGTGGTTATTGATGGGCATGAATGGCTTATCAATGACGTGTCATAAGTAAAATAACAGCAGTTTCATTTGTTACAAGCTCAACAAAAGAAAAACGCATATAAATTCATACGGATTCTTAAAGTGCCAACTTTTGTTATGGAACTCCGTAAACATAATCGAGAAAGTCAATGGAAGCCTCAAGATATAAAAGCATCTTGTCGCGAGCGGGATTGTTTTGTGCAATTTTGCTCCTGTCTGGATGTCAGTCTGCTTTGCTGGATCCCAAGGGCCTAGTAGGAGTGCGTGAGAAAGAGTTGATCATTACCTCTCTTCTCTTGATGTTGATTGTTGTTATCCCTGTGATTTTAATGACAATTTACTTCGCCTATAAGTACCGTGCTAGCAATACCGAAGTTGAATACGCTCCTGAGTGGTCTCACTCAACTAAGATCGAATTGGTGGTTTGGACAATTCCAATCATCATCATTGCGATTTTGGCCGTGATTACTTGGCGTTCAACTCACGAACTAGAACCGTCTGTACCTCTGAAAAGTGACATCGAACCAATCACAATTGAAGTCGTTTCATTGGATTGGAAATGGTTGTTCATCTATCCGGAACAAAAAATCGCTACGGTTAACTACGTTGCTTTTCCTAAAGATGTTCCTGTTACGTTCAAAATTACCTCTGACAACATCATGAACTCTTTCTTTATTCCTCGCTTAGGTAGTCAAATTTACGCTATGCCCGGCATGGTGACTCGTCTACACCTAATTGCAAACCATGAGGGAGAGTATAAGGGCATATCGTCGAGCTATAGCGGCGAAGGTTTCTCACACATGAAATTTGTCGCGAATGCGCTACCTGACGAGCAAAGCTTCGATGAGTGGGTTGGTGAAGTGAAGAAACAACCATCCATGCTACACGCTTTCAGTGATTACCAAGCGCTTGCAGAGCCAAGTGAAAACGTTCCGGTGACTTACTACTCTCATATCCCACAAGACTTATTTGAGTCGGTTGTTATGCAACACATGGGTTCACTCAATATGGGTGAAGAAGAGGCTCAACACAGTCACATGGACATGGCAGAACATAAAGGGTAACAGAGATGTTTGGAAGACTTACATTAGACTCCATTCCATATCATGAGCCAATTATCATGATCACTATGGCGGTGATCGCGCTCGTTGGCCTTGCTGTTGTTGCGACCATCACTCGCATGGGCAAATGGCAATACCTTTGGAATGAGTGGTTTACATCGGTAGACCATAAAAAGCTTGGCTTTATGTACATTGCCGTAGCGATGATCATGTTACTTCGTGGTTTCGCTGATGCGGTGATGATGCGTAGCCAACAGCTACTATCATCAGCGGGTGAAGCAGGTTATCTGCCTCAGCACCACTATGACCAAATCTTTACTGCGCATGGCGTGATCATGATTTTCTTTGTGGCAATGCCGCTCATCATTGGTTTGATGAACATCATTGTTCCATTGCAAATTGGTGCTCGTGACGTTGCGTATCCATTTTTGAACAACCTAAGCTTCTGGTTGTTTATTGTGGGTGTGATATTGACCAACCTCTCTCTTGCGGTCGGTGAGTTTGGTCGCACTGGCTGGCTAGCTTATCCGCCGCTGTCTGGTATTGATGCCAGTCCGGGAGTAGGGGTGGATTATTGGATATGGGCACTGCAAATCTCGGGTGTTGGTACGACGTTATCAGGCGTGAACTTCTTCGCGACCATTCTGCGTATGCGTACACCAAGCATGCCATTGATGAAAATGCCAGTCTTCACATGGGCATCACTATGTTCGAATATCCTAATCATTATTTCGTTCCCAATTTTAACGGTTACCATTGCACTGCTAACGCTGGATCGTTACCTAGGAATGCACTTCTTTACCAATGACATGGGCGGCAACATGATGATGTATGTCAACCTGATTTGGGCATGGGGTCACCCTGAGGTTTACATCCTAGTGTTACCTGTATTTGGTGTATTCTCAGAAGTGACTGCGACTTTTTCTCGTAAGAAATTGTTCGGTTATACGTCACTAGTATGGGCAACGATCGTCATTACCATCCTTGCATTCGTTGTATGGCTACACCACTTCTTCACTATGGGTGGTGGCGCGAACGTCAACGCCTTCTTTGGTATCGCAACCATGATCATCTCAATTCCAACTGGAGTTAAGATTTTCAACTGGTTATTCACCATGTACAAAGGCCGTATTCGTTTCACGACTCCTATGATGTGGACGATCGGCTTCCTAATCTCATTCTCGATTGGTGGCATGACAGGTGTGCTTATGGCGGTACCGGGCGCAGACTTCGTGCTGCACAACTCAGTATTCCTTATTGCGCACTTCCATAATGTAATCATTGGTGGTGTCGTTTTCGGCTGTTTCGCTGCAATTACTTACTGGTTCCCGAAAGCGACAGGTTTCACTTTAAATGAAACTTGGGGCAAACGTGCTTACTGGTGTTGGATCACAGGTTTCATCCTAGCATTCCTACCACTATACGCATTGGGCTTTATGGGAATGACTCGTCGTATCAGCCAAAACCTCGATCCGGAATTCTTCCCGCTGCTTGCTGTGGCTGCTTTCGGAACAGCAATTATTGCTGTTGGCGTACTGTGTCAGTTTATCCAGTTCTACGTCAGTATCCGCGACCGTCATCTTAACCTAGATGTGACTGGTGACCCTTGGGATGGTCGTACGCTTGAGTGGGCGACATCTTCTCCACCTCCGTTCTATAACTTCGCTGTGATTCCAAAAGGCGATGAGCTAGATGCATTCTGGTACCAGAAAGAACGTGGTGAGCACGACATCAACAAAGAAGTGGACTATCAACCGATCCATATGCCGAAGAACACACCAACAGGTATGTACATTTCAGCATTCGCATTGATTTTCGGTTTCGCGATGATTTGGTACATCTGGTGGCTGGCCGCTGTTGGTTTCATCGGCGTGGTAGTGACGGCGATTAAGCACAGCTTTAATGAAGACATCGACTACTACGTACAACCAGAAGAGATCCGAGCAATTGAAGAAGCTCACCGTAAGCGTGTTCTCGCTGCGAAAGAGCAAGCAGAAACAAACAAAGACAACGGTATGGAGGTGGACTATGCACGCTAACACTCATGATGCACATGATCACCACGATAGCGGTAGTCTGAAACTGTTTGGTTTCTGGATTTACCTGATGAGCGACTGCGTGCTGTTCGCGAGCTTATTCGCAACTTACGCAGTACTAGCAAACGCGACCGCAGGTGGACCAGACGCAAAAGAGCTGTTTGAACTGCCATTCGTATTTGTAGAAACCATGATGCTGCTATTTAGTAGTATTACTTTCGGTTTCGGCATGATTGCGATGAAGCGCAAAGACATTGCCGCTCTTAAACGTTGGTTAGCGATTACTTTCGTTCTCGGTGCTGGCTTTATTGCGATGGAATTGTATGAGTTCCATCACTTGATCGCTGAAGGCGCAAGTCCTCAACGCAGCGCGTTCCTATCTGCGTTCTTCACGCTAGTTGGTACACACGGTCTACACGTGAGCTTTGGTTTGATCTGGTTGGCAGTCTGTTACTGGCAGCTATCAACTAAAGGCTTGAACGAAATGATGGAAACACGCTTTAACTGCTTGAGCTTGTTCTGGCACTTCTTGGACATCGTTTGGATCTGTGTATTCACCATCGTTTACCTAGTGGGGGTTATGTAATGAGCAACCAACATTTAGATAGCGCGAAGAGCGACTATGTAAAAGGTTTTATTGCGTCACTCATCCTGACCATTATTCCGTTCTACTTTGTGGCGACTCAAAGTCTGCCAAAAGACATCACATATGCAATCCTATTCGGTTGTGCTGTGATTCAAGTGATTGTGCACTTCATCTACTTCCTACACATGGAAATTAAGACGGATGAAGGCCAGTGGAACTTTGTTTCCTTGATGTTCACGGCTATTGTGGTGCTGATCTTGATTGCGGGTTCAATCTGGATCATGTGGAACCTTAACATCAACATGATGATGTAGGTTGAAATGATCAGAGGTTACCTATCAATCACTAAGCCGGGCATTATTATCGGCAATTTGATCTCTGTGGCTGCGGGGTATTTCCTCGCAGCGAAATCAGAAGCTGCGGATGGACTGTTACTGTTGTTTACCTTAGCGGGTGTGGCGATGGTGATTGCGTCTGGCTGCGTGGTAAACAATATTTTCGATCGCGATATTGATTTGAAAATGGATAGAACTCGTGGCCGTTTGCTGGCCCAGGGTGACATCAATATCGATCATGCGTTCGTGTTTGCCATCGTACTACTGCTAGCGGGAACCGCCTTGCTCTATAGCATGGCGAATCCGTTATCGGCAGTGGTGGTGTTATTGGGTTACGTGTTCTACGTATTCTTTTACACCATGTGGTACAAACGCAACTCAGTGTATGGAACTCTGGTCGGCAGCGTATCTGGTGCTGTGCCGCCATTGGTTGGTTACCTTGCTGTAACCAACTACATCAGCTTGGAAGCCGTGTTGCTGTTTGCCTTGTTCTGTTTATGGCAGATGCCACACTCTTATGCGATTGCCATGTTTCGCATGCAAGACTACAAAAACGCGGGCATCCCTGTGTTGCCTGTAGTATCTGGCATCGAAAAGGCTCGTAAACACATGATCGCGTACGTGGTTGCGTTCAACCTTGTGGCGTTAGCTTTGTTCCTGCTTGGAAATGGTGGTTATGAATACTTGGTTGTCGCTGCAGGTGTATGTTTCATGTGGACACAAGTGACCTTTAAAAAGGTTACTGAGGAAAACTATGTTGAATGGTCAAAAGCGGTATTCAAAGTATCGCTACTGGTTGTTATGAGCATCAGTACGGTTTTGGGCGTAGAGCTTATTTCGCTATCAATTTAATTCCACTATCAATTTAAATCAGCAGGCTAATACCTCTGTCGATGATGGTTTCATCTTGTTCCAATCCCTAAGCTATTTTCATAGCTTAGGGATTTGTCTGTAGAATTTAGTTTTACTCGTGTGTTGGTAGTAAGAATAGTCCGTGAGGGTTAAAAATAAGGAAGGCGTGCCTACTTAGCTCTTGGCTAAATTGTGCGGAGTTGAGTTGCAGCAACAACTCTTGATCATGCCATTTAACCGTAACTTCATACATAGAGCCCATGTATGCCGATTTCAATATTTCACAAGCTTGATTCTCTTCACCATTGGAAGCCAAAGTAATAGCTTCAGGACGAACCCCTATTTGATATTCACCTACCTCTTTGTTTTTAGTAACAATAGGATCTGCTTTAATGGAGTAGCCGTGAATATGGATATTCTGCCCATCGAAGTGACCATTGAACAGGTTGGCTTCGCCCATAAAGTTCGCCATGAACATTGATTTCGGTGCTTTGTATAACTCCTGTGGCGAACCAATTTGCATGATATCGCCATCCTTCATCACTATAACGGTATCTGATACTGCGAAGGCTTCAGCCTGGTCATGGGTAACGTATAGCGAAGTAATATCAAATCTTTGCTGTAGTTCACGGATCGTTTCGCGCATGCTACGACGTAAGTTAGCATCAAGGTTACTTAATGGCTCATCAAACAACAGTACTTTGGGTTTGAGTACTAAAGCGCGAGCCAGAGCTACACGTTGTTGTTGACCGCCGGATATTTGGTCAACAAAGCGTTCGCCCATACCCTCAAGATCAACAATCTTTAATGCTTCGTCAACGCGCTGACTGATTTCAGCTTCAGGCAATTTGAGCATTTTCAATCCGTAAGCGACGTTCTCATACAGCGACATGTGCGGAAACAGAGCGTAAGATTGGAAAACCATGCAAATATCCCGTTGTTGAATTGACCGTTCGGTAACATCTTCGTCATCAATAAAAATTTGACCACTAGTTGGCTTTTCTAGCCCTGCAACCAGTCTTAATACCGTGGTTTTCCCACAACCAGATGGACCAAGTAAGGTTACTAAGCTACCTTTTTTAATTTCCAGATCTAGGTCGCCGATGACGGTATTGTTGCCAAATCGTTTACAAATATTTTTTAGTACAACAAAGTTTTGTTTTTCCATGGTGAAGTCTCCTAGGAATCTTGATTGGTGGCTTTTGAGCGAGAGATTCGAGCTTCGCCCACCAGTAAATCAAACAACAGAATGATGGCTAACATCACCACTATTAATACGGAACCATAAGCAATGGCGATACCATATTCGCCGTCTTCAACACGGTTCAATATGTATGAAGTTGCAACACGGGTTTCTGGCGTAACTAAGAAAATGATAGCGCTTACCGTGGTCATTGCTCGCACAAAGCTATAAACCAAGGTTGATAAAATAGCTGGACGTAGTAATGGCAAGATGACGTGTCGAATGGTTTGCAATGAGCTAGCTCGTAAGCTTAACGACGCTTCATCGAGAGATTTGTCTAGCTGGCCAAGCCCGGCTATACCAGAACGAATGCCCACAGGGACGTTACGCATTACCATTGAGATCACCACAATTGCCGCGGTGCCAGTTAAGTAAATTGGAGCATTGTTAAACGCAAGGATGTAAGAAACACCAGCAACAGTACCCGGCACGGCAAAACAAAGCATGGTTGAAAATTCGATTACTTTCTTGCCATAGAATTGCTGTCTAACGACGATATAGGCGATCAGCAAACCAAACAGAGCGGTAATTGGAGCGGCAACACCAGCATAGATCATGGTCGTGATCAATGAGGGCCAAGCACCATCGGACATGCCATTACCAAATAGATTGATGTAGTTTTGTAGAGTTAATGAGTAATCAACACCCCAGTTAACGGTAAAGCTACCGAAGAATATGCTGCCGTACAGTAGAACGTTAAACAGCATCCAACCATATAGTGTGAAAGTCACGCCAAGTTTGAGCGAAGGTGGCATCTCTTGTACATCACCGCGATAAGCTTTGCCTGAAATGGTGACGTAAGAGCGCTGACCGATCCATAGATATTGAACGACGAAAATCGCCAATGAGAACAGTAGTAATACTGAACCTAATGTACTGGCCGAAGCATAATCTAACTGCGCACCAGCGATATAAAAGTAAATTTGTGTTGCTAAGACGTCAAAGCTACCACCAAGGACTAGCGGGTTACTAAAGTCTGCTAGCGACTGAACGAAAATGATTAAAAATGAGTTAGCTAATGCCGGTTTAAGTAACGGCATTATGATGCGGAAGAAGGTTTGATAACGGTTTGCTTTGAGTGTGTAAGACGCCTCTTCTAAAGAAGGATGAAGCGATTTAAGCGCGCCATCCAAAATCATAAATGACATAGGAGCAAAAGCTAAAACTTGAGCAAGCCAGATACCAGTAAAGCCGTATAACCAGTTGGTTTTCTGTAGCCCAAAGTATTCCACCATTAATTCAGTAATATAGCCGGAGCGACCTAACATTAGGGTGACACCAAGGCCTACAATAAAAGGAGGAGTAACAATCGGTAAAATCGAGAATATACGAGCGATAAACGCAGAACGTTTAGCAATACGAGTGGTATAAATCGCAAAAATCAAACCAAAGAAAGTAGCACCAATACCCACAGCACAACCCAGAACTAATGAGTTACGAATAACAGCAACAGTATGTGATTGCGAAAGGATGTCTAAAAACTGCCATGCGACCCAGCTACCTGCGTCATCTTTAAACATGGGTAAGAAAATTGCCACACTTGGAAAAATAATAAAGATAGCAATTAACAGGATAATCGAGATCAAGGAACCTATAACAAAATGGTCACCACCCAAATACTCTAATCGGGCAAAGGCTAGTGTCATCACTGCGCCAAGGGAAGTGAAAAGTACGATTGTCGAGTAGCCGAGTCCTTGATTACTTAACCATGAGCTTAAAAGAACGACCAACATACAAACAGCAGAGTAACTAATATCAAAATAGTGGCGTGTTTTATGTTGGCGACCTAATGGTGATAATGGACGAAATACCAGTAAAAGTGGCATGCTAAACCATAACCAAGAAATATTTGGTTCGCTCCATCCCATCGCAGCATAGAATTCATCGGATGTTGATTCAAAAACACCATAATCCAATGCAAAAGAAGGCAGAAGAATAAAGCTGAATACCATTGCCCCGAGCCAGTAAAACACCGCATCAATATGACGCTCATGGCTTGAGGTCAGGTTTAGAGCTTGAAGTTGCTCGTTCATGGTAAGACCTTAATTTAAAGTCGAGCTCTCCCTGCCTGCGAAGCAAGTACGCTAGCAAGGAGAGTATTCGGAATGTAAAACCGCGACTGAGTTGGTAGCGGAGAGATTAAGCCTTGTTACTATTTGCTCATTTTGACATCGTTAACCCACTTAGTGATTAAGCGTTTACGTTCGTCAGATGATCCATAGGTTTCCATGTCGTAGTTGATCAGAGTCAACTCGTTTGGATTTAGGGCATTTGGTGATTGCTCTGCTTTAGAGTTGGTTAGAATTTGGAATGATTCACCTTCTTTCCACGCCAATTCTTGACCTTCTTTAGATAGCACCCAGTCCATAAACAATTTCGCGTTGTCTAGGTTGCGAGCACCTTTAATGATACTTGCGCCGCCAATTTCATAACCTGTGCCTTCACATGGTGAAATCAGCTCAAGTGGTGCACCTTTTGATTTTTCAAGAGAGTAATCGTGCAAAAAACCAATGCCGATGGCGATTTCACCACGAGCTGCGTTACGTGATGGAGTTACGCCAGACTTAGTGTATTGAGAAACGTTTTTATCTAACTGTTTAAAGTAGTCAAAAGCGGTTGGTTCGTCCCATAATTGGATAAACGTAGCAAGAGCTGTATATGCCGTACCCGAACTTTGAGGGTCTGCAATTTGAATCTCGCCTTGATACTCAGGTTTAGTTAGATCTTTCCAGCAACGAGGTACAGGAATTCCTTTTTGTGCTAGACGTTCTGTATTAACACCAAAGCCAAGAATGCCCATATAAACAGCAGAAGAATAGTTCCCCTTACGTTTAGCTGGATCTTGGAATTGCTCGATGATGTTTGCTAACTGCGGTGACTTATAAGGTTGCAGCAAATCCATTTCACCTGCTTGAGATTGTGGATCAAGTGTACCGCCGTACCAAACATCAGCACGTGGGTTATTCTTTTCAGCATCTATTTTTGCCAAAGTACTTCCTGAGCCGTTACGAACGAAAGAAGTTTTGACATCATATTTCTCTGAAAACGCTTTTGTTTCAGATTCACACATCGCATTCGTCGCACTACAGTAAACGACTAGGCGTCCTGCGGCTTGTGTTACTGGAGCGGCCATTACTGAGCCGATAATACTAAGAGCGAGTAGTGTACGTTTGGCATTAATTTTCATAGGTGATTCCTTTTATTTGTACTCCTGCAAATTCCCGATGGCTTCTCTAGGTCTTTTAGCGGAGCTTCGTCACGTTGTTGGTAGTTCAGTTATTAGTGTGTTTGTTGCTCATCGTTCATTGAAGATTGCTGAGCTTTTATAAAGGGCAACAGTTGCAAGCTGACTAGAATTGCTGCCGCAGTAATCAGTCGAAAATATCCATCCCATCCCCAAGCCGTGAGCGCTAGCGACATCGGGTAACTTGCCAGTGCTGCACCAAGATAGCTAAACAGCCCAATAAATCCGGTCGCAGTACCTGCCAAATCTTTTCTGGAACACTCTGCTGCAGCCATACCTATCATCATTTGTGGGCCAAAAACAAAAAAGCCAATACAAAAAAAGCAGCCAGCAATAAACCAAATTTGACTAATGGGGGTTAGCCATAATGCAGCTACGGAAGCTGTTATCCCTAAAGCAAAAATTAAGATCATCGGGGCTCTGTTGCCACGAAAATAGATGTCGGAACCCCAACCGCCAAACAGTGAGCCAAAAAAACCACCTACTTCAAACATTGATACCGCAGTATTAGCACTTAATATGTTGTATGAGCGGCGCTCAACTAAATACAGTGCACCCCAATCATTGATACCAATTCGTACCACATAGACCAGTAGATATGAGCCACATAACAGCCATATGTAGCGATTGGTTAGCACATAGCGTGATACGGCGGCCTTAAAGGACAAATGTTGTCCTTCTCGTTCGTGATCTCGTTCTAAATCATCGGCTCGCCATTGACCAATAGACGGCAAACCTAATTGGTAGGGAGAACCTTGGATTCGATAGCAAAGCCCAACCCCAATCAATACCGCAATACTGCCTGCTATAATAAACCCGTAACGCCAACCTAAAGTTAAACAGATAAAGCCAATGGTAACGGGAAGCAAAGCACTACTTAAGTTGTGGCATGTGTTCCATAATGACCACCAAAATCCTCTTTCACTACGCGAATACCAACTGGTGAGTATCTTGGCACAAGCTGGCCATCCCCATCCTTGAAAAAAGGCATTTACTGTCCAAAGTAGGGTGAATGTGATTAGGGATGAACTAAAACCGAAAACAATGTTGATAATCCCTGTGGCAATCAAGCCTAATCCCATCATGTAGCGAGATTGACTGTGGTCAATAATCAGACCAGAGGCAAACTTGGATATGCCATAAGTTAAATAGAAAAGCGTACCTATTATCCCTAAATCGGAATAATCCATATTTAAGTCGGCGATCATTCCGGGTTGAGCAAAATTGAAACTCTTACGAGTCAGATAAAAAACGCCATAGCCAACATACATAGAAACCATTAAATGAATGCGCCAGTAACGGTAACGTTGATTGATTTCTATCGATTGTGCTGTTGGTTGCATGTTCAGCCGTCCTTGTTCAATATCATCCTAGTTAATAAGCGAAGGAAAAACATGGGAAGGATTTTTATTCATCTAGGAAAATTTCCTAGTTTTTACTCATTTGTGGTGCTTTTGCGGGTAAGTTAACAATTATATGGGTGCCAGATTTAGGTGGTGAGGTTACGGTGACTTTTCCTCCTAGCGCAGAGGCTCTTTCGTTAAGCCCTTTCAAACCTTGACCAAGAATTTGCCAGTTATTGGGTAAGCCTAACCCATCATCTTTCACATCCAGTACGATATCGCTTCCGGGAAACAAGCTGATATGCACATTTCTCGCTTGAGCATGTTTAGCGATGTTATTTAGCAGTTCTTGGGTAATGCGAAAGAGTGTGACGATGATGGTGTCATCTAATTTGTGAGTGTGAAGCCCCATGTTTAAGCGAACATCAATACCTTGCTCTTTGAATTTCATCTCTTGCACCAACTGGCGAATTGCGTGTTCTAAACCAAGTTCATCAAGAATATGTGGCCGAAGTTGTGTAAGTAATTGTCTCGTTGAGTGATGAATGCGCATCGCCAACGATTGTATGTTGTTTGCCGAGTTTATTGCTTGTTCATTTTCACTTAAACGCCCAACCAACATAGATTGGATTTGAATTGCGGTAATATTTTGACCAATTTCATCGTGCAACTCACGGGCAATAGATTTACGGATACTCTCTTCTACGGAAACTAATTGCCTAGCAAGTAGTTGTTTTTCTGATAATTCTTTTTCTAAACGGGAATTGGTTTTTTGTAGCAACTGTGCCAGTTGGTGTTGGCGACTAATGGCTATACCAAGCCCTAAACCGATTAATGCTTGGCTAGACATAAATATCATCAGCTCTTGATCGGTATTAAATGAACCGTTGAACTGTCTCGCTGTTGCCAAAAGTATGCAGTTCAAACTTGTGGCTAATACCCCACCTTGCCAGCCATAGCGATAAGCGAGAAAGATAGTTGGTAGCATTATGATTAGTAGTGCAAATGGCTTCATATGCTCAAGTAATGTCAGTTCAGCTAATAAGCCAGATCCGAAGAAGAAGAGACTCCACAACAACATCTTAGGTTGGAGTTTAACATTGTGATGAATAAGCTGAGGTCGAAGTGGAAGCCATACTTGATGCTGTAAATAATCAGCAAGTAAATAGAAAAATGGCGTTAACACTATTCCACCAGTGAGCGACGATATAGTCATAGCAATTGTAGTTGTACTGCTAATTTGCAAAGGTTTGGCTATTAAAGCAAACATTAGACCAATAAAAACACTGTGAGTAATTACCATAGCAACAATTAACAACAATTTTTGCCAATACAGAGATAACGTTTGCCAACGATAGCGTCCGCATAAAGCTACAAACCAAGCAACAAAAGGCATTAACATTAATAAGTAGATAGTTTGCGTGGTCGGTAATATTTCCGTGATAGCTACTGCCAGTAACATATCACTAACAAGAAATACCCATGAGTGGACTGGTTTAATAAAGAGATATGCCGCCAGTCTAAGACCTGTTGGAAATAACAAATAAGCCTGTAAGGGAGTTTCACTCAAATACTGACTGATATTCCACAGACTAAACTGACTAACGGTATAGAGAATAAAAAGAAAAGTAAGATGAAAAGGGGTTCTTAACATCATTAGCTTTCCGCTAATAAATGGTGCTGTAAAGCAAAACGGATAAGGTCGACATTATTGGTCAAGCTGAGTTTATTAAGAATATTGGCCCGATGCACATGAACGGTTTTATGGCTCAGAAACAGTGATTGGGCAACGTCTTTTACTTCCTTACCTTGTATAAGTAGATCAAACACTTCTAGTTCACGCTTGGTTAGAGCAGCTAACACGTTATTAGTGCTGATGTTACTGAGGTTAACTAAGGCATCAGCACATAAATAGCGTTTGCCTGCAGCAACGGTGCGAATGGCGGTTGCAAGTTCAGTAGGACCACAGCGTTTAGATAGATAGCCCTGAGCGCCAGCATCTATGGCTTTTTGTACAAAAGATGCGGAATCATAAATGCTGAGGATAATTGCTTTGAATTCAGGATTATGTTGGCGTAATCGTTCGAGTAAACTCAGACCGTTTTCGTCGGGCATTGAAATATCAATCACCGCAACATCGACAGATGATTCACTCAATTGACGAAACGCTTGCTTAGCATTGTCAAACTCGCTGGTGACAGTAATGTCATCTTCCAAATTAAGAAGTTGAGCAAAACCAGATCGTACTATGGTATGGTCATCAATTAAGGCAATTTCAATCATAACGTTGTCTACCGTTGTTTAATGGGGCAGATCTATGTAACTGTAAATAGTCACGGAAGTGTAATGCTTTTGTACCATGAATGCAGAGACATACGGCACTATTACAGTTTTTAACGTAACGATAAGTTTGTTTATTGTAATCATTCGGTCTAATTAAATATTCTGCATGTCTATGTATTCGATTTGATAAAACCTAATTCAATGGTTATCAAGCATCTTTAGCTTAAAAATGATGTTTGGATACAGGTATGATGCTCGGCATTAAGTTAGGAGCAATACAATTTCCCCATGTCCTACTGAAGCAGCTATGCTATACTCCGCCTCCAAATTTTATGTAAGGACTAAACCATGAGTCTGAAGAACGACATTCAACAACTGAACAATCGCATCGATACTTGCCGTCACAAGTTGGATGCAGCCAAGACTCGCGGCGATAGTGCGATGATCACTAAATTTACCGATGACATCGATAGACTGACTAAGCAGCTAAAAAGCTTGAAACACAAAGTTGAATACGATCTCAATAAAGAGCGTAAAGAGTTATCGGATATGGCTTTCTCTCGTGAAATCACCAAAGAAGAGCAAGCAGATTTAGGTAAGCTTAAAAAACGCGTGAAAGGGTTAGTGGTTGTTCACCCAATGACGAAAATTGGCAAAGCCATGCGTATTGAAGTGATGACAGGTTTCGCACCAAAACCTTTCTAATCGTGAAAAGTGTGTGAGTAGAATAAAGTTCATACTAAGTAATAAAATCATACTGCAATGGCAGCGATCGCCTTAGTTCGCTGCCATATCTAAAACGTTTTAGTAAAATTTTCGCTTTTTCAACACGACTATTGTTTAAAAATGACTTTGGCGTTATTCCAAGGTGCTTTTTAAAAATACGGATTAATGTTTCTTTTGATCTTCCAAACTCTCTTGAAACATCCTCAAGAGATGGTGCACAAGTTATGTCTTGCAAAAGGCAAGGCGATTTCTTAGCTTGCAGACCAACTCACTTTCGTCTTCATATTCACTTTTTGGGGAGCAGTAACGGCATGCTAAATTGAATAAAAAGCTCTCAACATCTACGGCTACTTCATGAGACTCTTTATTTAACAGTAAAAGAATTAAATCTGAGAAATTGGCATTACACTGGGAAGCCAAAATGTTTTCCGTCTGGCAGTTCTACATCAATGCGAAGCTTACCACCGGTCGCTTCGATGTATTTCTTTAGAGAGCTAAGACGTAAATCTTTGCCAGATTTTTCTAAATTGGCAACTGATGGCTGACTAATGCCCATAGCTTTAGCGATTTCTACTTGAGATAGATGGGTGATCTCTCGAAGCTCAGCAAGTCGAATATCAAGAAGCATATCCGCTGCTTTTTCTTTAGCGGCAGCAAGTGCTTCTGGTGACATTTTTGCGTCAAGTACGCTTAATGGGTTACTTTTCATTTTTAAGTTCCTCTAAATGCTCATCAAGTTCTGCATCAGTAATCGGAATCATCTTTTTGTAGAATCTCTTATCGCCAGTTTTGTCACCGCCACATAAGATAATTCCTGTTCTTTCTGGGTCAAAAGCAAAGAAAGCTCGTATAGGTTTCCCATTGCTTTGCACTCGCAACTCTTTCATGTTGCTGTGTTTTGAATCTTCCACAGTGTCAGCGTATGGTCTGCTCAACTGAGGCCCTCTTTCTAGAAGAACCTGGATGCATGCACGGACATTAATTTGATCGCTTTCATCTAGTGATAGAAACCACTCGTCAAAAAGCGGTCTAGTTACTACATTCCACATGTTTATCTTTGCTTTCTTAGTATAGACTATATTCTATATAGATTTTTGTCTATATACAATCACGTCAACTTTAATAACCACTCAACCCTACAGATAACAAGCGCAAATTGTATGATTAAGCAATGCCTCGTCAGTCTGAGTTGGGTACACCTCCACGGCAAGATCGTTTTAATTTGGAACTTTTTACAATTGACCGATATGTAATATGTACGGAGTGTGGTCTTAAAACACTAGAAAATCATGGGGATGAATTTCTTTAGTTGATTGCTAATATGATTACTTTTATCAAAACCCTCACGCTTGAAGCTGCTGTTGTTGTCGCTGTCATGTATGGTGTCCGTCGCCTTTTTGAATCGACTCCTTTAACACAGTAACTATCTGCAAAGGCAGCGTTTGATACCAACAAACTTAAGAGAAACAAACCAATTGTTTTACGCATCATTATTGTTGTCCTCCTATTAGTATGAGACTTATTCCACTCCCACAAAAAGATAAAAGAAAGAATACAAAAAGAGCCAGCATTGCTGGCTCTTTGCGTTTTACTCGAATCAATAACCCATCAGTTGTAACAGATTTTCCGCGGTGTGAACCGCTTCTTTACGGTTAGCGATGTTGAGCTTCTGATACAAATTGCGGATGTGCGTTTTGATGGTGGTTCCTGCGACATCCAGTTCCTGTGCAATTTGTTCATTGCTGAAACCGGAATAGATTAAACCTAACACTTGCCATTCACGTTGGGTTAGCGGGCTAGTACGTACTAACTCCGGAATGTTCGGGTGATTGATGAGTTTTTCGACAAACTCTTCATCAAAATGCACTGAACGGCTGCGTTGTGTGGTTGAAATTTCTTTCATTAACTGTTGCGCACGGTGGCGTTCCAAATCGCCCAGTTCACCACGTTGAATCAGTTTTTCTAATACGTGACCCACTTTGGCTCCATCGATCAGGAAGTTGCCAACCATTCCGGTTTGGTTAGTGAGTGCTAACGCTTGTTTCAGCTTCTCTCGAGCCTCTTCCTCTTTGCCAAGCGTTGTCGCCAGAATCGATTCTACAATCAGGTTGCGGTTGATATCGGTGATCAACTGGTATTTCTTCGCTTCTTGTTGCATGAAGTTTAACGTCTGTTGTGCTTCATCCATCATGCTCATATTGATCTGTGCTCGGGCAATATTGCGCCATTGCAGTTGCGAAAAGTGGTTACACGCTCTTTCTGGGCGAGTTGAGGTATTTAACCAGCCTTGAATTGAATCCAAATCACCACGAGCTTGCCAGTAAAGCAACAAAGAGAGTGATGCATTGGCGGTCCAGTCGACGTGGTAGCTAGACTGTTTCATCAGATGCTGTATTTGCTCGATGAAGCGGCTTGCTTTGTCTAGTTCGCCTCGGCCAACAGCGATACGTGCCAGCATTGAATAGCTGTGCAGATGCTTACTTGGTGAGTGGTTGCCGAGAACGTGCAAACCTTTATAGGCACACTCTTCTGCTTCATCCAAACGGTTCCAGCACCAAAGAATTTGTGCGCGAATACGAAGCAAGAATTCGTGCAGAGGAAGCTGGTGAAGCTGGTGTTCTTCAATCAACTTGAATGCGTTGTCCTGAACCTCATAAGCGGCCTGAACATAGCCCTGAGCTATCAGGATCTCGCTTTGCTGCAATAATGCCCAAAGCGCTTGATGATAAACCTGATACTGGCGAGCCAGTTTTTCAGTTTGTTGCATCATTGGCAGAGCGCGGCTCAGTTGCCCTAATACGTGGTTAACTTCACCCACAACGGATGTTGCTACAATTCGGCTGCGATAGATGGTGTTATCGAGCTGGCTTAATGCTAATTCAGCGAGTTCCAATGCTTTTTCCGGTTCGTTTTGGTTGATAGCGACCTGAGCGCGTAGTGCATTGAACTCACCTTGTTCTTTGCTCGACAGTTCCACATTAAGTTTTGCCATCTCTTCATCAGCTTTGGAGAGCAGCGCACCCACATCGTTGTATCTGTGTTGACTTTGAGCAAGCCATGCTTGCAGCATGCAAAGTTTGGGGTCGCTATAAAGCTGAGTTGGCGAAAGCGTATTGATGGAAGACTCTAACATCTCCAGTTCGCCCTGGTTGAACATTCTCCAACCGTGTTTACTTAAAATGGTGGCCAGAAAATCGGTGTCCTGAGCGATTTTCGCGTGACGCATTGCTTGGTGAGGGTTAGACATCTCTAACCAAGCGTGCGCCGCCTCTCTATGGAGATCGTGTTCTTGTTGTGGAATACGCGCCAGACGCTGGTGGGCAAGGAACTCGCCAAACAAATTGTGGAAGCGATACCAGTTGTGCTCACCTTCCAGTGGGTAGATGAATAAACCAAAGCGGTTAAGGGATTCAATCATGCTCAGTGCATCATCTCGCTTAGTCAGTGCGGTGACTAATGAGTCATTAAAGTGTTCCAATACGGAACATTGCATCAGAAATTGACGAGTTTCGTTATCCAGAAGGTCAAACACCTCTTCAACCAAGTAATCCCATAGGTGTGCGTGATTGAATTGGGAAACAGACTCTGCGCTTTGCTCCAGTGTCCGTTTTTGATATTGCGCCTGAAGCGCAATCAACTGCAACGCTGAAGGCCAGCCTTCCACGTAATCACGTAAGCTGTTTGCCGTGGTATCGTCAACGCCGTCGGTGACGCGTTGATTAAAGAAACGGGTGGTTTCTTCTGTATCGAAAGCCAGCAGTTCGTTATCAATTTCTATCATCAAATCACGTACGCGCAGGTTTGCCGTACCAAGAGGTGGTGCTGAGCGACTAGTGACCACTAAAGTCATGTTGTCTGGCATATGTTTGATAAAAAAGCGCATCGCTTCATGGATTTCATCATCAGAGAGCAGATGGTAGTCATCCAGAACTACATAGCACTCTCGGTGGTAGTGCGCCATTTCGGTAAACACTTCACTAAATAGTGAATGAATTGAGGAAAACTGACGTTTTTCCGCCAGCTTTTGTGCATTTGGGCAGCTTTGATCAGTCGCTTTATTAATCGCTTGTAGGAAATAGTTCAAGAAACGGAAAGGATCGTTGTCGCTGTCATCAATGCTGTACCAACCCACATTCGGTTTGTCTGCTAACCATTGTGCAGCCATAGTGGTTTTCCCGTAGCCTGCGGGCGAACGAAAAAGCACGAGCTTATAACAAGTCGCGTTGTGCAGAATGTCCAGTACTCTTGGACGAACAATCGCATTATGCAAACGGCCGGGACGCGTCAGTTTAGAAGGTATCCACATGCTTGATTTCCCTTCGATCAAATATTGGGGGGGTGGAAACAGAGATCTCTGTCACTTTTATGCTGATGATGTTACTTGATGTTTTTCACTACGTTTATTGATCCTTTTCGCGAATTTCGCATGATTCACATTTCGATGCTGACTACGCCCTAAATGCGTGATCTTTATCAATCTATTTACTTGTTACTCCATTCAAATGAAGTGTTTGGTATACGGGATTTAATGAAAATTGCGTAAAAAAGTAAACTTTAGTGTGATGAAGTATACATTATGAGCAAAAGGATCCCCGCTTAAATCTCTTAGCGACATAAACCCCGTCTAAGGTTATTAAGATAGTTGTTGTGATCTTAATCACTCAGAGCCTCGCATATTCGACAATGAATGAGAGATTGATCACGACGAGTTAAGTGTTACACCCTCTACGCCCTTACATCTCCTCCTAAACTCATCTCAACTGGGAGGATGTTTACATTTCATTGTCAGGGCAGGATATGGCACAGATGGATTAGAACTGATAAGTGAGATTTCTCGATGAAACCTACGCAACAGAAAACGTTTGATAAAGCTGCGTTCCAGGCGAACGTTAAGCGTAACCTTACCGCGACATACGCGACTACGGTTGAACATGCTTCTAGCCGCTCTTGGTATTTGGCTATGGGTCATGCACTAGCAGAATTAACCACGTTCGACATGCTTGAAACCGAGCAAGACGAACGAATCGTCAATGCAAAAAGCTTAAACTACTTATCCCTAGAGTTCTTGATTGGCCGCTTGACAGGCAACAACCTCATCAGCATGGGGCTTTATGAACAGATTTCTGAAGCGATGGCGGAGTTAGGTCAGAATTTATCGGATCTACTTGAAGAAGAACGTGACCCATCATTGGGTAACGGCGGTTTGGGGCGTCTTGCGGCGTGTTTCATGGATTCATGTGCGGCTCAAGAATACCCAACCGTGGGTTACGGTCTGCATTATGAATACGGCTTGTTCAAACAGTCATTTGAGCAAGGTCATCAGAAAGAAGCGCCAGACGCTTGGCGTGGTATCGAAGGTTACCCTTGGGAAATTGCACGCCCTGAACTGAAACAAGAAATTGGTTTCTACGGTCACGTTGAAGTCATTTATGAAAACGGTAAAGAAGTGCGTAAATGGGTTCCGGGTATGTTGGTACAAGCCATGCCTTGGGATCTGCCCATTGTTGGTTACCAAAGTGATACGGTTTACCCGTTACGCCTTTGGGAATGTCGTGCGATTGCGCCTTTCTCATTAGAAAGCTTTAACAACGGTAACTACTTTGAAGCTCAGCACGCATTGATTGATGCGGGCAATATTACTAAAGTTCTTTACCCGAACGATAACCACGAGAAAGGTAAAACACTGCGTTTGATGCAGCAGTACTTCCACAGTGCGGCATCGGTACGTGACATTCTTCGTCGTCATGAAGGTGCTGGTTTTGCACTGGAAGATTTGCCGAAGAAAGAGACAATCCAACTTAACGATACTCACCCAACCATCGCGATTCCTGAATTGATGCGTATTTTTGTCGATGAGCGTGGTCTATCTTGGGAAGCGGCTTGGGACATCTGTTCTAAGACATTCGCATACACCAACCACACCTTGTTGCCAGAAGCATTGGAAACATGGAGCGAGTCTTTGATTCAGCGTCTGCTTCCTCGTCATATGGAAATCATTTACGAAATCAACCATCGCTTTATGCAGGAAGTTCGCGCTAAATGGCCGGGTGATGTGGCTAAACAACAAAAGCTGTCCATTATTGAAGAAGGCTTTCATCGCATGGTGCGCATGGCAAACCTTTGTGTAGTGGGTTCTTACGCTGTAAACGGTGTTGCGGCTCTACATTCAGAGCTAGTAAAACGTGACCTGTTCCCTGAGTTCAACGAGCTGTATCCAAGTCGTCTACAGAACGTGACTAACGGTATTACGCCACGTCGTTGGTTGAAATTCTGTAACCCAGCGCTGTCAGCGTTGATTTCGGAAAAAATCGGTGATGATTGGCCGGCCGATCTCGACAAACTCGAAGCGATTTCTCAATACGCGGATGATGCGAAGTTCCAGAAGCAGTTCATGACTGTGAAGAAAGAGAACAAAGCGCGTTTGGCTAACTGGGTGAAAGAGAACATGGGGATCGATCTCGATACTAATGCGATCTTTGACGTTCAAATTAAACGTCTGCATGAGTACAAACGTCAGCACCTAAACATGCTGCACATTCTTTCTCTGTACCACCGTATCATCAACGATCCATCTTTTGATGTGCATCCTCGTGTGGTGTTCTTTGCCGCGAAAGCAGCACCGGGTTACCACCTAGCGAAAGAGATCATCTACGCAATCAACAAGATTGCAGAGAAAGTGAATAATGATCCACGTATTGGTAACAAACTGAAAGTGGTCTTCATTCCTGACTACCGTGTCAGCATGGCGGAGATCATCATCCCTGCGGCTGACGTGTCTGAGCAAATCTCTACCGCAGGTAAAGAAGCATCAGGTACTGGTAACATGAAGATGGCGCTAAACGGTGCGTTAACGATCGGTACGATGGACGGTGCAAACGTTGAGATTCGTGAAGAAGTGGGTGATGACAACATCTACATATTCGGTCTGGATGTGGATGGCGTAGAGTCACTGAAAGCAAGAGGTTACAACCCTTATGACTACTACAATGCTGACTCGTTACTGAAAGCGTCGATGGAACTGCTGATGTCCGATGAATTTACTCCAGGTGAACCAGCAAGATTGCGAGCGACTTACGACAGCTTATTAAATGGTGGTGACCCATATCTTGTACTGGCTGACTTCGCATCCTATGTGAAGGCGCATGAAGAGATGGATAAGCAGTACTGTGATCAGGCGGGTTGGGCGAAGAAGGCAATATTGAACACCGCGTTGGTGGGCAAATTCAGCTCCGACCGTAGTATTCGCGATTACGTGAATAACATTTGGCAGCTTGAAGCCGTTAAACGTTAAAGATGAAACCAAACAGCCAAGGCAAAAGCCTTGGCTGAATGGCTTTCACTATGAGTGAATAAAGTTAACAGCAAACTTGAGCAGTCAGCGAAAACTAACGGTTAACTTTACTTGTTCAGAGCGATTTGTTCAGAGCTATCTGTTCAGAGTGAATGGAAGCTAAATCGGCAAAGATTAAAATTACACCCTACACATTTGAAGGATTATGTAGTCCCTTCGGAGAGAGCGATGAAACAACAAAACGCATTACAACAAGTCGCTGAAATGGCGAAAATAGCCGACAGCTATGTGAGTGCTTGGGGCGATGAAGCAAAAGTTGCAGAAGATACGATCCGTCGTCTTTTGACTTCTTTAGGCTATGACACCACCAATGATCAAACCTTGTTAAAATCGGCGGAGAAAAAACACAAAGCTAATGTGTTGGATCCTGTACTGGTGATTCGTCAGGGAGAGCCTGTTGAGGTCTCTTTAAATCTTGGTGCCAGCGCGCGTGAAAGTGAATTTGACTGGCGTCTAGAGACCGAACAGGGCGACCTTCTGGAAGGCTACCTGCAATCTCAAATCGTGCGTGATGAGCGCACACAAGGTGGCCCGTTAGTCTTTTCTCTGCCTGACGATTTGGCGCTGGGGTACCATAAGTTATTTGTTTCTCGTAAGCGTCGTAAGTCACCGTATGAGATGACAGTTATTGTCACACCTACCGCATGTTACAAGCAACCAGTGCTAGAAAAAGGCAAAAAGCTTTGGGGACCAAGTATCCAACTTTACACTTTGCGCACGCCGCACAATTGGGGTATCGGTGACTTTGGCGATCTGAAACAGTTGGTGGCAGACATCGCCTCTCGTGGAGGTGATTTTGTTGGTTTGAACCCTATTCACTCTCTGTTCCCGGCAAATCCAGAAGCTGCGAGCCCGTACAGCCCATCTTCCCGTCGTTGGTTGAACATTCTTTATATTGATGTGAGTTCAGTTCCTGAATTCGCATTAAGTGGTGAAGCACAACAACAAGTGGGCGGTGCAGAGTTCCAACAGCGTCTACAAAAAGCGCGTGAATCTCATTGGGTGAACTACAGTGAAGTTGCTCAAATGAAAATGAACGTACTGCCTTTATTGTTCAGCGAATTTAAAGTTCGCCATCTTGACAAAAACACCGACCGTGCTCGCGCATTCTTGGACTTTGTGGAAGAGGGCGGGAATAGCTTGTTGCACCAAGCGACCTTTGATGCGCTACACGCCCAGCTTCATGCTGAAGACAGCAATGTTTGGGGATGGCTAGTATTTCCTGAAAAGTATCGTCGTTTTGAAAACCAAGCGGTACAAAGCTTTATTGAAGAAAACCAAGATGCAGTGCATCTCTACATGTATTTGCAGTGGGTTGCTGACACGCAAATCAACGAAGCTCAGGCGTTGGCTGAAGAAAAAGGCATGGCCGTTGGTTTATACCGCGACTTAGCGGTTGGTGTCGCCGATTCAGGTTCTGAAACTTGGGCTGATGAAGGCAATCTAGTTATGGATGCTAGCATAGGCGCTCCACCAGATATTCTTGGTCCTCTGGGACAAAACTGGGGATTACCGCCGCTGAACCCGCAAACGCTACAAGCAACGGGCTATGATGCTTACATCAAATTGCTACGTGCCAACATGAAACATTGCGGTTCTCTGCGTATTGACCACGTACTGGGTTTGCTGCGTTTGTGGTGGATTCCAAAAGGTGAAAACGCGACCAAAGGTGCCTACATTTACTACCCGGTAAAAGACATGCTAGCGATTCTTGCACTGGAATCTCACCGTCACCAATGCAGTGTTATCGGTGAAGATTTAGGTACTGTGCCGGATGAAATCGTTGATCTATTACGTGATGCCGGTGTTCACTCATACAA
Organism: Vibrio sp.; assembly: GCF_047973365.1. Classification (GTDB taxonomy): domain Bacteria; phylum Pseudomonadota; class Gammaproteobacteria; order Enterobacterales; family Vibrionaceae; genus Vibrio. The sequence continues at coordinate 126,907 of NZ_JBKEBW010000004.1, forward strand.
GGTGTTCTTCTTCGAAACCTCCAAAGAAGATGGCGGTTTTATTTCGCCAGCACACTATGCACCTCAGTCAATGGCAGCACTGTGTACTCATGATATGCCTACACTACGCGGTTTCTGGCATTGTAGCGACCTGAAAATGGGCAGCGAAATTGGTTTGTATCCAGATAAAGAGCAGTTGGCAGGTTTATTTGATGACCGTTTGAAATGCAAACAGGGAATTTTGGACTCGGTTGCCTGGCACGGCTATCTGCCAGAGGGTGTTGGTCGTGATGCCAGTCTGGTTCCTATGGACTCATATCTTAGCGAAGCGCTGCAACTTCACGTTGCTGCGGGTGCCTCTTCGTTATTGAGTATTCAGCTTGAAGACTGGTTAGAAATGGATAATCCGGTCAACATTCCGGGAACAGTGGACGAATATCCAAACTGGCGTCGTAAATTGTCGATGAATTTGGATGAAATTTTTGCTCGTGGAGATGTGAACCGAATTTCTGCTCGTTTAACGGAAACTCGTGCTAAAACGAGCCAGTAATTAAATTCCTCCGTGAATTCAGATCTCAGAGGGGTATTTAGTGATTTCTTATAGTTACACTAAGAATTTTAAGTTGGGTCACTCTCTGGTACTTCTGAGTTCGGTAAGATGAATTCACGCTAGTATGCCCGCCGATGTAGCGGGCATTTTTATTTCTCTGCTGCGTTAGGAGAAGAGTATTGAAAAATGCAAAGAAGCCTTCGAAATTACATGTCGCCTATAACCTGCTTTCTCATGCCGGTTTTGCCGATCCATTCTCATTTTTAGGTCCATTTATTTCATCTAAGTTTGAGGCATTACGAGTTTGGATGCCGGGTGTTGATAGTGTGGAATTGCTGGTCGATGGAAAACCAAGAGTTGCGCTTGAAAGAGAGCAAGATTCTGGCTTTATTTTAAAATCAGACCAAGACCTCCGTTTTACCCACTATCAACTGGCAGTGAACTGGGCTGGCAGCGAGCAAATCGTTGATGACCCGTATCAATACCACGATATCTACGCTGAATATGATGATTTGCACACCCCAAAAGAGATGTATTGTCATATGGGTTCTCAGTTCGTCACGCTACAGCGTGGTGGCAAACAAATCTCTGGTATTCGATTCCTTGTTTATGCTCCGCACGCTTCGGCTTGCAGTCTGGTGGGGTCGTTCAACCAGTGGGATGGTCGTCGTCATCCGATGCAACGTTTGGATTATGGGATTTGGGGACTATTTATCCCTGGTCTGGAAGAGGGCGTTCAATATAAGTTTGAACTGAAGGGGCCGCACGGTGAAGGTTTACCTCACAAAGCCGATCCTTGGGGATGCTACGCTGAACAACATCCTTCTTTCGCCTCTGTCACTTATGATCACAATCGTTACCAGTGGCATGACGATGAGTGGCAAAATCGCCCTGTCACTCAAAAGCGTAAACAAGCGCTGTCGTTTTATGAGTTACATGCTGGTTCTTGGAAGCGTGGCGAGAATGGTCGTTTTCTTAACTATGGTGAATTAGCCGATCAGCTTGTGCCATATCTGGTGGATATGGACTACACCCATGTTGAGCTTATGCCGGTTTCCGAACACCCGTTTTATGGTTCTTGGGGCTATCAACCTGTGGGTTTGTTTGCCCCAACCAGCCGTTATGGCTCGCCAGATGATTTCAAATATTTTGTCGACATGTGCCACCAAGCTGGACTTGGTGTGGTGCTTGACTGGGTTCCGGCACATTTCCCGTCCGATGACCACGGTTTAGCTAATTTTGATGGTACGCCGCTGTTCCATGATCCAGATCCACGTCGTGGCTGGCATCAGGACTGGAACTCATACATCTACGATGTAGGTCGTGAGCATGTGCGCCGTTTCTTGGTATCCAATGCTCTGTATTGGTTCGACATGTTCCATATTGACGGTATTCGCGTTGATGCGGTGGCTTCTATGCTCTACTTGGATTACTCGCGTAGCCATGATCAGTGGATCCCGAACGTTGACGGCGGACGTGAAAACTACGATGCCATCGCGACCTTCAAGTGGATGAACGAAGAAGTTTATAAGTACTTCCCGAATGCGATGACGATTGCGGAAGAATCAACGGCATTCCCGGGCGTCTCTGCACCGACCTTTATGGGCGGCTTAGGATTTGGCTTCAAGTGGAACATGGGGTGGATGCACGATAGTCTTTCCTACATCAAGCAAGATCCCGTACACCGTAAATATCACCACAACACCTTAACCTTCCCGCTGATTTACGCATTCAGTGAAAACTATGTATTGTCTTTGTCGCACGATGAAGTGGTCTACGGTAAGCAGTCTTTGATCTACAAAATGCCGGGTGATGAGTGGCAACAGACGGCGAATATGCGTGCTTATTTTGGCTATATGTATGCGCAGCCGGGTAAGAAGCTCAACTTTATGGGGGCTGAATTTGGACAGACAGCGGAATGGAATCACGATGATCAACTGCAGTGGTTCTTAACCGATTTTGACCGTCACCGTGGTATTCAAAGTCTTATTCGTGACCTTAACCATTTGTATCAAGAGGAAGCGGCACTGCATGAGCGTGACTGTGAACCGTCTGGTTTTGAGTGGCGTCTGCAGGACTCGGCCGATGCCAGTGTGATTGCGCATGAGCGTATCAGTGATAAAGGTGAGCGGATCTTAGCCATCACTAACTTCACTCCAGTGCCACACCAACAGTTCCGTTTAGGTGTGCCAAATAAAGGCCGCTATGAGCTGATATTGAACACCGACAGCGGTTACTATGCGGGGAGTGATTTTAGCGTTATTTCTGTTGCTGAGGCCGAAAACGTGAGCAGTGAAGGTCTAGAACAATCTATTCAGGTGCGTTTGCCTCCGCTTTCTACTCTGTTTTATAAATTAAAGAGTTAAAATTGATAAATTGCGTGAATAGTTTTATGTGCTTAAATTGTAAATAAAATGGTTAATAACCCCAATTTTTAATATTTATTGGGGTTATTGTCTGTTTAAGGTGATCTGATAGCAGAAAAACCTAATAACGTATGCAAAATATTCTGGATTAAGATCACATATCAGTATGAAATATTTGAGTATTGGCTCGAAAGTGATTAAATAAGCATCGAATTTTTCATTTTTGTCAATCAGAGGATCCCGTTATGCCAGAAGCGTTTTGTAACTGTTGCCGTAAAACAACACAGCATAAAGTAGTTATGAGACGTTGTACTGCGGAATCGGAATCGAGTTGGCAAGCGGTTCACGCTTTTTTTGCCAAGATCTTAAATGGTGAACATTACTACCCAATGGAACAACAGATGTTTTGTCGTGAATGTAACCATAAGCTAGTGGTGTCGAGTAATGAGTTCCCGAGAGCGAATACCATTAAGGTCTAAGCTTCTCTTACGGATTAAAAATAAAATTAAGATTTTTCTCCCAAATAAAGGGCATCGGTTGATGCCCTTTATCAATTTTGATTGTGACTATGCTCACAACACATAATGATGAGATTCGTCCTGCCGCTATTAACCAGTATTGTATGGCGCAATGACTTCTGAAAAGTATTGAAATATGAATCAAGAAATGAATTTGTCATTGAAGAACACACAACCAGCTTTGGCACTAACCCAGAACTTCTTTCCACGTTATAACCTTGTCTGGTAGGAGATAATATGAATCGAGTATCCGCTGTAGAAGCTCAGTGGCAAAAATTACAAGTGACTGAGCTAGAAGTACTGCATGCGCAATACAGCCGTCTTCGCCTTCAATACGCTAATGATCCGTCACCCAGTTTGGATCAGAGACTGCAACGTCTCTCGGCTTTGAAAGAAGCGTTGCTCAATGAGAAAAAGGCATTAGTGGAAGCACTCAGTGAAGACTTCGGTTTCCGTCCGCACTTTGACAGCACCTTCTGTGATGTACTGCCTGTTATCAACCAGATTAAGTACACTCAAAAGCATCTTAAAAAGTGGATGAAGCCATCGCGCCGTCATGCGGGTTTATTGGTTTTGCCATCGAAAGTGCAAGTGCACTATCAACCCTTAGGTGTAGTCGGAATCGTGGTTCCTTGGAACTTCCCAGCAATGCTGAGCTTGTCTCCCCTTGTTACTGCTATTGCGGCAGGTAACCAAGCGATGATTAAATTCAGTGAATACACGCCTGCAACCAACAAGGTGCTGACGAGAATCATCAGTTCTTTAGGTGATATTGCGGTGTGTGTGGAAGGGGATTTAACTATAGCAACAGCATTCAGCTCTTTGCCTTTCGATCATCTGCTTTTCACTGGCTCAACTCCGGTGGGCAAAATCGTCGCCCAATCGGCGGCAAAAAATTTAACCCCTGTCACTTTGGAACTGGGTGGAAAATCGCCGACAATTATCGCGCCGGATGCAGACTTAGTGCGTAGCATAGACAATATCATGCAAGGCAAAGCGATTAACTCCGGGCAGATTTGCATTGCTCCAGACTATGTGATGCTACCGGAAGACAAGGTTGAGCCGTTTATTGAGCTGTATTTGAAGCGTTTTGCTAAACGTTTTATCAACAAACACGGTGTATTGGATTGTGCGGGTATCATCAATCAAGCGCAGTTAGAACGGCTGCAAAGCTATCTTGACGATGCCAAACAGAAAGGCGCGCAGATTTACACTGTAAAACAGTCAGTTGAACTGAAGGCCACACAGATGGCGCTAAGTCTAGTCACCAATGTCACTGATGACATGTGGCTAATGCAAAATGAAATCTTCGGTCCAATTTTGCCTGTGATTGGTTATAAAACCATTGAAGAGGCAATTGAGAGAGTGAACTCCCACGCTCGTCCGTTAGCGCTTTATCTCATGACGGATGACAACGATATCGCTGACTATGTTCTCAAGCATACGCATAGTGGCGGCGTGTGCATTAACGATACCTTGATGCATGTTGCCGCCGATTCTGCGCCATTTGGTGGTATTGGTGATTCAGGTATCGGGCATTATCACGGCATTGAAGGTTTCAAGACCTTTACCCATGCTAAAACGGTAGTGCGTTCATGGAGTAAGTTACCACGCAGTTCATGGATATTGAGCCATCGTAAATCGATTCTGTATTTGCTCAATCGTTTCTTGGTTCGCTAGTTAGAGGAACCTCACCCATTTTTAAAGGCGCTTAATGCGCCTTTTGTCTTTTTGTCGAGAAACTGACTTTAAGTAAGTGGGCGGCAGTAATTCTTGGCGCAGTGGGAATTACCATTATTACGACCTTTGGTGAGGCGGAATCGGCACAGGCGTTTATATTTGGCGGTCTTGCTTGTCTGGTTGCAACTAGTTGTTATGCGGTATCTGGTTTTCTAACTCGTCAATGGATCAACAATCAAGGCGGTTTGGATTCTAAAATCGTCGCGTTTGGTATCCAGATAGGAGCGACCACATTTCTGTTGCCATTGCTTCTTTTTACCAGCATTAATGATACCTCGATTAACTGGGCACAGGGCGAAGTATGGGCCTGCATTATCGCTCTTTGCGTGATATGTACGGCTTGTGCTTCCATAGTGTTTTTCCGCTTAATCAATGATATCGGGCTCGCTCCGAGCAATGACAGTAACGTTTTTAATTCCGCCATTCGCCATCTTATGGGGATTCGTGGTTCTTGATGAAGAAATTAGCCAAGGGTTTATTTTAGGCTCACTGATAGTGGCAATAGCAGTATGGCTGATTGTTTGTCCGGCAAAACCGGATGTTGTAAAAGCGTGAAGGGCTGAAAATAGTGAATAAAACCTGCCAGTGATTTTTATTGGGAGCTGTTAGGACACAATCTGTCACAATTGGTTACATCGGGAAAAGCGCTTATTGAAATGGGTGAACGCCGAGGTCTAATTGCCTTACCACGTCCAATTTCTTTTATCAGATGGTCGTTTTGAATGACCTCGATAATCATTCATTATTGATGCAACCTATTATAATTACACTAACTATTAAATAAATAGATTCAACTTCGAATTGCGTTTGGTTAAAGTTGCTACTACGAATCCTTGAATAGTAAATGCCATGCTCTCGACCGCTCAACGCAGAAACGAAATTCTGCAATACATTCAAATCCACCAGAAAGGTGAGGTGTCCTATTTTGCTGAGCAATATGGCGTGTCAGAAGTCACTATTCGTAGTGATCTTAATCAATTAGAACGCCAGGGATGTGTTACTCGCTGCTATGGTGGTGCATTGCTAAACTCTCAGTTTGCGTTCGAAAAACCACTCAACGATAAAAAGCAGCTTAACAGCGATATCAAAGCTAAGTTAGGTCAATATGCGGCATCTCTGATTCAAGATGGTGATAAGATTATCCTTGATTCTGGCTCGACGACAGAGCAAATTGCCTACCATCTGAAAGGAAAAGGTAACATCACCGTGATGACCAACGGAATCAACATTGCCTACCACCTTGCGAATCAGGCCAATGTGGAAGTCATGGTTACAGGCGGAATGATGAGGAAAAACTCCTATTCGTTGTACGGTGCTGGCGGCGAAGTGTTTCTTTCTGGTTTTCGTTTCAATAAACTGTTTTTAGGTGTTGATGGCTTTGATAAATTGGCTGGAGTAACTACGCCACACCAAGGTGAAGCGAATATTAACCGTAAAATGGTTGAAGCTGCGCAAAACATTATTGCGATTACCGATTCGTCCAAGTTTGACCGCCAAAGCTTTTGCTTAATCGCTCGTCCGGAGCAAATTAATATCCTGATTACCGATAGTGGAATTCCTCAACATTACGTGGAAGAACTTTCTGCACTCGGTATAGAAGTGCATATCGTTGAAATAGGTTAGAGGGATAACCTATTTGATATTTATCAACTCGAAATCCATTTTTCTAGCGACCTATGTAAACCACCAATAATCCATCCAAATGTGAAAACTGTGAAGTCACGCAGTTTGCAGTTCGAAACCCTTACTTTTTCTACTATTTGTTTACAACTTTCACTGTGAAAGCTAGTCAGCCTTTTATTCACGTCGTTTCTGGCACCGCATTTCAGCTTTATAATGAAAGGATAACCTTTCACTTTTGTTCAATTGAAAGGATATTTGACTATTAAGCGAAAGGGAAGTGAATGTGATCTCGCGTTTAATTTCGCTTTCTGACACCTGTTTTAATACCAATCAAAAGAAATCGAAACATTTCATCCTTCAATCGAAATGTAGCGAAAGAGGATTCGGTAATGACAAGTGCAGAACGAAGACAACACATAATGGTGCATATTTGTACTCATGGATTAGGCAAGGTCGATGAGTTTGCAAGCCAATACAAGGTGTCCGCCGTCACTATTCGCCATGACCTCAACTTACTTGAGAAAGAAGGTTGCGTATTCCGCTGTTATGGTGGGGCAACACTTAACCCAAATTTTGCTTTCGACCAGCCTTTGTATCGCAAAGACCAACTTAATCGAAGCGCGAAGCAGAGCATTGCTCAAGCGGCTGCTGCACTGGTGAAAGATGGTGAGGCGATCATCCTAGACTCTGGGACTACTATCGGCCTCATGCCTCAATACCTCGCCTCAAAACAGCAATTGGTGGTAATGACCAACGCGCTCAATACAGCTTATCAACTCAACAACATGGAGAACATCGACTTGCACGTCGTCGGCGGCAGTTTACGTCGTGCGTCTTGTTCTTTGATTGGTCACCACGGCGAGCAACAAATCCGCTCCTATTTGTTCGACAAGCTGTTTCTTGGTGTCGATGGTTTTGACCTGCAATCGGGCATCACCACACCAGGCAACTATGAAGCGCAGGTCAACCGTGCAATGTGTGATGTTGCGCGACAAATTATTGCGGTTACCGATTCCAGCAAGTTCGGCCGCAAAAGCTTTTGCATGATCCGCCCAGCGAGCCAAATCGACGTTTTGGTGACTGATAGCAATATTCCCCATGCCACCCATCGGGCTCTGCTTGATATGGGTGTCGAAGTCATTCTTGCTGACCAAACCATTAACTAGGAATTCTCATGAACTCGTTACTTTCGCTTATCGAACAACATAAACAAGGAGATATTAAGGGAATTTACTCCGTTTGCTCTGCTCACCCACTCGTGCTTGAAGCGGCGATCCAACAAGCAGCAAATGACAATCAGTTGGTGTTGATTGAGGCGACGTCTAATCAGGTCAACCAATTTGGCGGCTACACCGGCATGACACCGCAAGACTTTGCTAGCTATGTTTTCCAGCTCGCAAACAACCTCAACTTTCCAGTCGACAGCATCGTGTTAGGTGGTGACCACTTAGGCCCAAACTGCTGGCAACACCTTAACGTGAAGCAAGCGATGGAATATTCCGCCCAGATGATTCATGACTATGTCTCTGCTGGTTTCAAGAAAATCCACCTTGATTGCTCTATGCCTTGCGCCGATGATCAACTGCCGTTAAGTGAAACCATCATGGCGGAACGTGCCGCGCAGCTTTGCCTAGTGGCAGAGAACGCTTGGCAAAACACTGGCGGAGAAGCACCTGTTTATGTCATTGGGACCGAAGTACCAACGCCTGGCGGAGCGCTGGAATCGTTAGAAGACGAAGGTATTGAAGTCACTAAATCAGAAGAAGCGCTCGCGACGTTAAACTCCCATCACCAAGCATTCAGCGATATCGGTATCGCTAATGTCTGGTCACGCGTGATCGGCTTGGTCGTTCAACCCGGTGTCGAGTTTGACCACTATAACGTTCACCATTACGACAGTGCCAAAGCTCAGGCATTAAGCCAACTTATTGAACACCAGCCAAACATTGTGTTTGAAGCGCACTCTACCGATTACCAAAACCCACCAGCTTATCACCAACTAGTACGTGACCACTTTGCGATTCTAAAAGTCGGTCCGGCTTTAACTTTTGCCTTGCGCGAAGCCCTTTACGGTTTAGACCGAGCGGAAAAAGAGTGGCTCGGTATGCATCACGCTTCTCATCTGCGCGAAACCATCGAACAGGTAATGCATGAGCAGCCTAACTACTGGCGTTCACACTACTTGAGCAAAGGACACCAACAATTTTTAGATTGTAGTTACAGCTTGAGCGATCGTATTCGCTACTACTGGACACATCCAGAAGTGAAAGCGGCGCAACAGGCTCTGTTTGACAATCTGCTAGCAAAACCGCTGCCTGTGACGCTCCTTAGCCAATATTTGCCAAATCAAGCTAAGGCTATCTCTCAGCATAAAATTCAAAATCTGCCCGCTGAAATTGTGATGCACAAGATCATGGAAGTCACCGAGGTGTACTCCAAAGCTTGTTATTCCAATGCAGTGGCGCAAAAGGAGACAATTTAATGACTGCTTTTTTAGGCTACGAACGCTCTTGGTTAGAGCAGTACAAAGGTATTCACACCGCGCAAGAAATCAGCCATCAGCCTCGCTTATGGCGTGAACTCACGACGATCATTGAACAAAATCACGACCCGCTGAGCGCATTCATTGACCCATTACTTGCTCGTGAAGATTTGCGTATTATCCTAACTGGCGCAGGTACATCCGCTTTTGTCGGAGATGCTGCAGCACCCTTTATCCAAGCGGGATTACGTTTCCAAGTAGAGTCAATCCCTACCACCGATTTGGTGTCAAACCCAGAGCAATACTTAGACCCGAGTCGCCCGACGCTTTTAGTTTCCTACGCTCGTTCGGGTAATAGCCCAGAGAGTGTTGCCGCGGTCGCACTAGCTGATCAATTGGTCGAAGATTGCTACCACCTCTTTTTGACATGTAACGGCGACGGTGAGCTCTCCCGCTACGCAGAAAACGCCAAGAATGCGTACTGTCTGCTGATGCCGGAAGGTTCAAACGACAAAAGCTTTGCCATGACCTCAAGCTTCAGTTGCATGTTGATGTCGACGTTGATGCTGCTTGGTGGTGGAACTCCACAGCAGTGGCAACGTCAGGTCAACGCTATCGCCACATTATGTGGAACCAAAATGGAACAGTGGCAAGCGAGTATCAAATACCTTGCGGCTCTGCCTTACCAACGTTTGGTTGTTTTGGGTTGCGGCGGGTTTGCCGGACTCGCCCGTGAAGCTTCTCTGAAATCTTTGGAGTTGAGCGCAGGCAAGGTGATGACGACCTTCGACTCTTCTTTGGGTTTTCGTCATGGACCTAAGTTTTCTATTAATGAACAGGCATTAGTGATTCAACTGCTTTCCAGTAACAACTACACCCGTCAGTACGATTTAGATCTGTTTTATGAGATTCGTCGTGACAACCAAACGCTTGCACACGTGGCGATCAGTGAATTAGCCATGAGTGAAGACAATGTGTTTGAACTCGGTCAACTTGGTTTAGGCGACCAATGGCTTTGCTTCCCATTCATCCTGTTCTGCCAAATGTTGGCATTTGAAAAGTCGCTTCAATTGGGATTAGGGCCGGATAACCCTTGCCCGACAGGTGAAGTTAACCGTGTGGTGCAAGGCGTCACCATCTACCCATTCAATAACTCTTTTTAAAAGGAATAAACCATGCCAAATATTGTTTTAAGTCGCATTGATGAGCGCCTTGTTCACGGACAAGTCGGTGTGCAATGGGTAGGTTTTGCCAACGCTAACATTATCGTCGTCGTTAACGACGAGGTGGCTGAAGATTCCATTCAGCAAAACCTGATGGAAATGGTGCTTGCCGACGGTATCGCAATCCGCTTTTGGACGGTGCAGAAAACCATCGACACCATTCATAAAGCCGCTGATCGCCAACGCATTCTATTGGTATGCCGCACACCCAAAGACTTCCGTCAATTGGTGGAAGGTGGCGTACCAATTAACAATATCAACGTAGGTAACATGCACTACGTGGAAGGGAAAAAACAAATCTCCAAAACGGTTTCAGTTGATTCTGAAGACCTAGCGGAATTTGCACAGTTAAAAGCGCGAGGAGTGAGCTGCACGATTCAAGGTGTGCCCACTGAAAGCGCAACAGACCTCTTTACTCTTATTTAAATATTAAGGACACCAATCATGGAAATAGGACTATTTCAGGCGTTGATGCTCGGTATTTTAGCCTTCTTTGCCGGCCTAGATTTATTTAACGGTCTCACCCACTTCCACCGTCCAGTTGTACTCGGTCCACTTGTCGGCCTAATTTTAGGTGACTTACAAACCGGTATTTTAGTCGGCGGTACTCTGGAACTGATCTGGATGGGGCTCGCCCCTCTAGCCGGTGCGCAACCGCCAAACGTAATCATTGGTACGATCGTCGGTACAACCTTCGCTATCACAACCAAAGTCGAGCCAAATGTCGCGGTTGGTGTCGCGGTACCATTCGCTGTTGCGGTTCAAATGGGGATAACCCTACTCTTCTCAGCTATGTCAGCAGTGATGTCTAAATGTGATGAATATGCACAAGCCGCCGACACCGACGGTATCGAACGTGTCAACTACATGGCGCTTGCAGTACTAGGAACGTTCTACTTCTTATGCGCATTTTTACCTGTCTACCTTGGTGCAGAGCACGCCGGCAAAATTGTTGAAGTTCTGCCAAAAGACCTTATCGATGGCTTAGGCGTTGCTGGTGGCATCATGCCAGCGATTGGCTTTGCGGTACTTATGAAAATCATGATGAAGAACGCTTACATCCCATACTTTATCCTCGGCTTTGTTGCAGCGGCGTGGCTACAACTACCAATCCTAGCGATTGCTGCCGCAGCGACTGCGATGGCGATTATCGACTTTATGCGTAAATCAGAACCTACCCCAGCAACAACAGCATCAGCAGAGGACTTTGAAGATGGAATCTAATGTAAGTAATGAACTCGACCTACATCGTCAGAGCGCTGATGTGCAACCTGCACCTGGGGTGTCTCCTGACGAATACGAGAATAAAGAGATTGGTGCTGAGTTAACCAAAGCCGACATCAATCGTATGGCATGGCGCTCACTCCTATTACAAGCGTCTTTCAACTACGAACGTATGCAGGCATCGGGTTGGCTATATGGCCTGATCCCAGCATTGAAAAAAATCCACACCAACAAAGCGGATCTATCTAAAGCGATGCAAGGTCATATGGGTTTCTTCAATACTCATCCATTTTTGGTGACATTTGTTATGGGCATCGTACTGGCGATGGAGCGTTCAAAACAGAACATCAACAGTATTCAAAGCACCAAGATTGCCGTAGGTGCGCCAATGGGTGGTATCGGTGACGCGATGTTCTGGCTCACGCTATTGCCAATTTGTGGTGGTATCGGTGCGGACTTAGCGTTGCAAGGTTCCATCATGGGCGCGGTGTTCTTCTTCGTGCTGTTTAACGTCGTGCACTTTGGTTTGCGCTTTGGTCTTGCTCACTATGCCTACCGTATGGGTGTTGCAGCGATTCCGGTTATCAAAGCCAATACCAAGAAAGTCGGACACGCGGCTTCTATGGTCGGTATGACGGTGATTGGCGCTCTGGTTGCGACTTATGTACGTTTATCAACAACCGCTGAAATCACCGCTGGCGACGCCGTGGTGAAACTGCAGGGCGATGTTATCGACAAGTTGATGCCAGCGTTTTTGCCACTGGTGTACACCTTAGTAATGTATGCCCTTGTTAAACGCGGTTGGAGCCCTCTCAAGCTTATCGGTATCACGGTCGCTCTTGGTGTCGTTGGTCGCTTTATGGGCTTCCTATAAGCCTTATTTCCACACGCAGTATTGGGGCTGCTAAGTCAGCCCCTGTAAGGATAGAAACATGATTGCAGTTATTCTTTCTGGCCACGGTGGGTTTGCATCAGGCATTGAGAAAGCGATTCACCAGGTGATTGGTGAACAGCAACAATTTATCGCATTGGACTTTCCTGAAGAGTCCTCCACACAGCAACTTGAAGCGCAGATGCGCCAAGCGATCCAAGAGATCGACTCAGGCGAAGGGATTGTTTTTCTGACTGACTTGCTCGGCGGCACGCCTTTTCGTACCGCATCGCTACTCAGCCAAGAGCGCGACGATATTCAAGTCGTGACAGGCACCAATCTACAAATGGCGGCCGAGATGCTGCTAGAGCGCGACGAGCTCAAGCTTATCGAATTTCGTGACCAAGCGATTGAATGTGGTCATCGCGGCATTACCTCACTCGCGGCTGAAATGGCGTTGAAAGACAAAACAACCACAGCGGAAGAACATGATGGTATCTGATACTCACCGCTACCGAGCTCAAAGAGTGTTGCACGGCGAGCATTGGCTAGACGACGCCGTGGCCACCGTGGTTGATGGCATCATTGACGCCATTGAACCTTTTGACCAACAGCGACACGACAACTGTACCGATTTAGGCCAAGTTAGCCTGATGCCGGGCTTAATTGACACCCATGTACACGGCGCAAAAGGCTGTGACGTGATGGATGCAGAGCACAGCAGCTTAGACACCATGTCTCGCTTTTTTGCCAGTCAAGGCGTTACCGCTTTTGTTGCGACAACCGTGACGGCTCCGGTCAGTAAAATTCGCGCAGCGTTACAGCAAGTCGCCAAAAGCAAACAACGCGGCGTGCAAGGCGCTGAAATTCTTGGTGCGTATTTGGAAGGTCCTTATTTCACCGAGAAAAATCGCGGTGCTCATCCAACCGAATGGTTTAGAGAACTATCTGTTGAAGAGCTGGAACAGTGGATTTCTTACAGCGATAACCAACTGATCACATTCGCACTTGCACCAGAAAAACAGGGCGCTCTAGACGCGATTCGCTACTTAAAAAAACAAGGTATTAAAGTCATGTTAGGGCATACCGATGCCAGCTATGACCAAGTTCAGCAGGCGCTCGACGCGGGCGCGAGCGGCATCGTGCATTGCTATAACGGCATGCGAGGAATCCACCACCGAGATCCAGGCGTCGTGGGCGCTGGCTTGTGCCATCCCAACAGCTACGTCGAAATGATTGCCGACGGCCATCATGTGCATCCTTGCGCGATTGATATTGCCCATCGCTGCTGTGGCTCACGCTTGACCTTGATTACTGATGCGATGTGCGCCGCAGGTATGCCTGACGGTCAATATACCCTTGGTGAGTACACCGTAGAAATGAAAGGCGGCGTGGTCACTACCGATACCGGTAGCCTTGCGGGCAGCACTCTGACTTTGCTCAACGCCGTCGCCAATATTCAGAACTGGCTCAATTTACCGCTAGAGCAAGCGTGGTTGATGGCTTCTTTGACTCCCGCGCAATCACTCAATTTACAACATCAACTCGGCACTCTGGAAGTGGGCAAACATGCTTCTATGGTGGCGATTCACTCAGATTTCTCAATTGCAAAGACTTGGGTTAACGGACGTCTAGTATTCGACCACGACGCAGTATCCAGTCAGGAGGCTTTATGTATCTAATTTCTTCTCGTGAAATGCTTAAACGTGCTCAACAAGGCGGCTACGCTGTACCGGCATTTAATGTTCATAACCTTGAGACAGTGCAAGTCATCGTCGAAACCGCCTCTGAACTGGGTTCACCCGTTATCTTGGCTGGCACACCGGGAACGTACGACTACGCAGGTATCGACTACCTAGTCAGCATTTGTAAAGAAGCGGCGCACAAACACTCAATTCCATTAGTACTGCACCTTGACCACCATGAAGACTTGCAAGACATTCGCAATAAAGTCGAACACGGTATCCGCTCGGTGATGATTGATGGTTCTCACCATGCGTTTGAGCAGAACATCGAGATTGTTCGCTCTGTGGTCGAATACTGCAGCCGATACGACGCCAGCGTTGAAGCCGAGCTTGGTCGCCTTGGTGGTCAGGAAGATGATCTGATCGTCGATAGCGCAGATGCGTTGATGACAGACCCAGCCTCTGCAGCGGAGTTCGTTCGCCGCACTGGTATCGATTCGCTAGCAGTCGCAATTGGTACCGCGCACGGCCTCTACAAAGCAGAACCTAGACTGGATTTTGCTCGCCTAGAGCAGATCCGCGCAGTGGTCGATATTCCATTAGTACTGCACGGAGCGTCAGGCGTACCGGATGAGATGGTGCGTCGTTGTATTGAGCTAGGTGTATGCAAAGTGAATGTGGCGACAGAGCTGAAAATCGCGTTTTCGAATGCCGTCAAACAATATTTTGCTGAGAACCCAGATGCTAACGACCCACGTAAGTATATTACGCCGGGTAAAGCAGCAATGAAACAGGTCGTGACAGACAAGATTTACATGTGTGGAAGTGAAGGAAAGTTATGATGATTTCTAGGACATTAAAAAAGTCTTTCTTGTCGGAAAAATAAAAAAATTATTTATTTGGACAAATTTCTACATCGTATTGGTCCATTACCTAAAAGCAACAGAATCGTGAAACCAAAGGAAAGTTATAATGATTACAAAAAAAACAAAGGTAGCAATAGCAGTAGCTCTTAGTGCTACGATGAGCCTATCTGCCTACGCAAATCAGACCCAACCTAATATAGTTTTGTTTCTCGTAGATGACATGGGTTGGACTGACACATCAGTACAATTTGCGCCAGAAAGAGTACCTGCTAATGACTTTTTTAGAACACCATCAATGGAAAAGTTAGCAAAAACGGGCGTAAAATTTACACAAGCATACGCTCATGCAGTATGTAGTCCTAGTCGTATTTCTTTAATGACAGGTCAAAACCCTGTTCGTCACCACAGTTCAAATTGGATCATGCTTCCTAATGGTGATGCACAAAACGGAGCATGGGGTCCAAATAAATCTCCTCGTAATTGGAGGCAGGAAGGGTTGCAAGCAGGCGATATCACTCTTCCTAAGCAACTTAAAAAGGCTGGGTATCATACGATACATGTTGGTAAAGCGCATTTTAGTGCTGTTGGCACAGAAGGTGCAGATCCTAAAACACTAGGTTTTGATGTTAATATTGCTGGTCATTCAGCAGGAGCCCCTGCCTCTTATTTAGGTGAGAAAAATTTTGGCAATGATATTCCTGTAACAGATGGATATCCTCAAGGTGTACCAGGTTTAGAAGAGTACCATGGAAAACCTGTTCATTTGACGGATGTATTAACTGAAAAGGCCGAGAACGAGATAGATAATGCAGTAGCTGAAGGAAAACCATTTTTCTTAAATATGGCTTATTATGCTGTTCATACTCCCATTGAAGCCCACCCTCGATTCATAGATAACTACCGGGGTAAAATTTATAAAGATACACAGATAGCTGTTCCTGAGATTGAAGCTCGATATGCTTCATTAGTTGAAGGTATGGATACTAGCGTAGGTGAAATCATACAACATCTTAAAGATCGCGGAATTGCAGAGAATACACTTATTGTATTCACATCGGATAATGGTGGTTTATCTGGTCACACACGTCAAACAACTCCACGAGGAACCGAGTTAAACACTCATAATTATCCATTAAAATCTGGGAAAGGTTCAGCCTATGAAGGGGGGATTCGTGTTCCTTATATTGTAAGTTGGGGAACGCCGAATTCAGCAAACCCTTTACAGAAAAAAATACCAATTAAGTCTAATTCAGTGTCCGATGCTCAAGTATTAATTGATGATTTATTCCCATCATTCATTAATATTGCTGGCGGTGAAATTCCTACAGATTATAAAGTTGATGGTATTGATGTTTCAAGCTTATGGTCATCTCCAGATAAAATTATAGAGCGCCCTATTATCATGCACTATCCCCATATATGGGGACCATTTGGACCTGGTTATGAACCCAATAGTACAATGCGTTTAGGTGATTATAAAGTTATTTACTTTTATAACAGCAAAACTTGGGAAATGTATAATTTAAAAAGTGATATAGGAGAAAACTTTAATTTAGCTAATTCTGAACCAGAAAAGTTAGCATCTATGGCTAAAAGATTGAAAGATGAACTTGAAAAAATGGATGTTCAATGGCCTGTAAACCGTTTGACCGATAAGGATGAGCCATTACTTTTACCTAAGGAAATTTAACGATAAAACAGTCTTTATGCTAGTTGACATGAAGACTGTTGTTCTTTAATTGGAATAATGAGATGAAAGACTTTCATTTAATGGCTAAGCCAACTTCATATCAATGTAATTTAAATTGTGATTACTGTTTTTATCTTGAAAAGAAAAAATACTACAAAAGCAAAAAAAATAATGTTTATATGAATGTTAATATATTAGAAAAATATATTAAGCAATATATTGACTCTCAGGATTCAGAATGTATTGAATTTTCTTGGCAGGGAGGTGAACCGACTTTAGCAGGAATAGAATTTTTCGAATTAGCTGTAAAATTACAAGAAAAATATGGGGGAAATAAACAGGTTCGAAATACTTTTCAAACTAATGGTATATTAATTAATGAAAAATGGGCTAAGTTTTTGGCTAAATACGATTTTCTAGTCGGAATATCTATTGATGGCACCCAGATTCATCATGATCAATATCGGATAACAACATCTGGAAATGGCACTTTTAAACGGGTCGTTAATGCAATAGAACTATTTAATCAACATGGTGTTGAATACAACACTATGACAGTCGTTAATAACCAAAACTATAAGTATGGAAAAGAAATTTATTTATTCTTAAAATCATTAGGTTCCCGCTATCATCAATACATTCCAATATTAGAGTATGATGATAAAAAAAACGTCTTTCCCTACTCAGCACCACGAGATGGTTTTGGTTTGTTCATGATTGATGTATTCGATGAATGGATAAAAAAAGATGTAGGTAATGTATTTGTTCAGCTCTTTGATGCCAGTTTATTTTCATGGCATGGTTACAATTCAAGTTTATGCATATTTAATCAAGAGTGTGGTAAATCTATGGTTATTGAACGAAATGGGGATATATATTCTTGTGACCATTTTGTTTATCCAGAATACTTATTAGGTAATATTCTAAAGGACGATTTGAAAAACATTTGTTTATCTGGGAAACAGGTTGAATTTGGTCGTAATAAATCCCTGGTTTCAGATGAATGTTTATCTTGCCAGTATCATTTTGCTTGTAATGGAGGCTGCCCAAAGCATAGGGTTGATGTTCAAAATAATGTACCGCACAATTATTTGTGCGCTAGTTATCAGTGTTATTTTCATCATGTTGATAAGTATATGAGTTTTATGTCGAATCTGATTAATGAAGGATTGCCCGTAACTAATGTAATGACAACTAAATTATAAGATTCGTAAAATAGGAGAAATTGTGCGTTGTATCCGTGTAATTCTGATATAAATTAGACGCAAGGTAAGGGTATATTTTTACGAAGGTTGTGTGTCAAGGTGATCGCGTGAGCGCCTAATTTTTCACCATTTCACTAAAACCAGCGCTCAACCAGGACATAAAGAGCATCGACGACTACTTCATTCTATTGAAGGCGGTGTCTCGGTTGAGCATTATTTGCCAAATAGAATATACCATTGCGATGGTTGTACCTTGAAATATACAAGACCTGCAGTACTCACTATACGGTTCGTCTCTTACGTACAGAACAGTTTATGCCCCAATATTCGTTACTTTTCGTTATCTCTAGGTTCCACTCGTGTGACCAGCAATTGGTCCACTTTGTAATCATCGATGTCGACAACCTCAAATTTGTAGCCAGAGAAGATGATTGAGTCGGTGCGACGCGGAATTTTTTTCAGCATAAACATCATAAAGCCGGCGATGGTTTCGTAGTTTTGTGAATGTGGTAACTCGTCAATTTGTAGCGTGCGTATCACATCGGTGATAGGGGTTACACCATCGATTAGCCAAGAGTTTTCATCACGGGCTACAATTTGCTCTTCACCTTCTGCCAACACCCAACTGCCCATTACTGCGCTTTGTAAATCATTAAACGTCACTACGCCAAGCACTAATGCATATTCGTTCATCACCACAGAAAAGTCGACGCGGTTGGTTTTAAAGTACTCCAACGCTTCGGATAAGCTTAACGTATCAGGGATGATCGGGCAGCTTTGCACCACACTGCTGCTTTTTAAATCCAAAGTCTGCTCGTTAATGAGGCGAATCAGCAGTTCCGTTGAATTGACAAAGCCCTTGATTGCATCGAGCTGCCCATCGCAAACGAGAAATTTGTGATGAGGGTTGTCGGCAATTTTGCGTTTGAGCATGGTTTCATCGTCGCCAATTGAGAGAAAAGCGATGTTATCGCGTGGCGTCATAGCTGAGGTAACCGGTATGGATTGCATCTGAAATACGCTTTCCATCATTTGTTGCTCATTGGTATCGAGTACGCCCGCTTCCGCACCCGCATTCATGACCGCGTAAATATCATCACTGGTAATGTCGTCATTACGCTCTGCGGGGACGCGTAACAAGCGAAAAATCAGCGTCGCCAAGCCGTTAAACACGAATACGATGGGTTTGAGAATTAAAATGCACACCAATAGCGGCTTTACTAGGGTTAAAGCAACGGTTTCTGGCATAGCCATGGCGATACGTTTAGGCATCAGATCGGCAAGTAAAATAAACAGACTGGTGACCAAGATAAAAGAGAGCACAAAGCTGGTTTGTGCAAGCCACGCTTCTGGGAGCCAATGGCTCAGCATAGCGGCGATATGTGGGGTAAACGCGGATTCCCCGACGATCCCGCCCATGATAGCAACAGCGTTCAGGCCAATTTGTACAACCGTAAAAAAATTACCTGGGCGCGTTTGCAACCCAAGGACCAAAGTGGCTCGGTGATCTCCATCGTCTGCGAGTTGGCGCAAGCGCATTTTGCGCGCTGCGGCCAATGAGATTTCTGACATCGAAAAAAAGCAACTGATTAAGATCAGCGCCATGATAATGGAGAAGTTTTCAAGTAGGCTCATGGAGGCTATCCGAATAAAAAAGTTACGCCATTCTATCCATAACTGAGCACGAGATTGAGAAAACTTCCACGAAACCATTTTATCGTCACGATAACCAACCTACCTTATATCACCACAGGTCATGGCAAGACAGTGGAGAAAAGTGATCAAGCCTAAGTTTAATCATCAGTCATTGTTCTACTATATTTTCATTAGGGTTGTAATATTCAACTGAAACAGTAGAAACGAGCTGCATATGATGAGTCCTATCAAAATTGAATGGCATGTCAACTTAAGGCAGACATTCTTTTGCATTGCCAGAGCGCTAGATTCGATTGGTATTGATGATATCAATCACGGTCATCGCGTCGGCTACATGGCCTACGCTTGTGCTAAAGCGATGGAGTGGAGTGAACAAGAGTGCCAGTTGGTATTCTCACTTGGATTAATTCATGATTGTGGTGTTGCGCAAAAACGCGATTTCTATTATTTGCTTGAGAATATGCAGCCCGACAATGTTCGTCAGCACTGTGTGCGAGGGTACAAACTTCTTTCTCAATGCCCTCCATTGGCTTTTTTTGCCGATGTTATCTTGTACCACCATACCCCTTGGGAAGATCTGAAGCACATTGAGATCTCTGATAGAGATAAGCGCTTTGCTGCGCTGATATTTTTAGCCGACCGGGTCGATTATCTTAAAGAACTCTACCCAAGAGATGAGTTCAGCAATGTGACTCAGCAAGCTCGTAATGAAGTGTGTCTTGAAATTGGGCGGCTTAGTGGCACCTTGTTTGAAAGTGACCTCGTTCGTCAAATGCAAAGCCTGCTGAGTAATGAGTTTATCTGGTTTTCAATGGAGCCTTATCACATTGAAGCCCTGAGTCAAAGTCTTCCACCAACGCCATTTTTTGAACAAAAGCTAGAAGCAGCAGATGTGGTGGCTATCGCAATGTTGATGGCGAATATTGTCGATGCGAAGAGTCAGTTTACTTTTTATCACTCTCAGAAAGTGGCAGAGATCTGTTACAGCTTGGCTCAGCAGTTGGGGCTTAATTCTGAGATGCAAAAGGCTCTGTATTTAACAGGGTTAGTACACGATATTGGCAAGTTACATACCCCAGAGGAGATACTGCATAAACGGGGTAAACTCAATGAGAGTGAATATCTCTGTATTCAGCGCCATTCAACGGATTCACGCTATACATTACAAATGATGTTTGGTCAGTCTGCGGTGTGCGAATGGGCGGCTAACCACCATGAACGTCTGGATGGTTCAGGATATCCGAGAGGTTTGCAAGGCACAGAAATTGACTTGCCTTCACGTATCATCGCGGTAGCGGATGTTTTTCAGGCATTAACTCAAGCTCGACCATACCGGGGAAGAATGTCACTCGAAGAAGTGATGCAAATTATGTCTCACGAAGTGAGCTGCGGCAGGTTGGATAGTAAAGTGTTTGATGTGTTACTGAAAAACGAGAAAGAATATTACGAGCTCTCTATTCAAGAGAGCTCGTCAGGTTGGGTTAATGCCCCTTAACGTATTCTTTAAAACGAGCTCTGGTTTTTTCGTCCGCTTTGTTGTACCAGAAGTGCAGCATTTCTTCTGCGGTAGAATCAGCGGCAACCCCTTGTACTGCAATATTACCCACTGGTGAAGTCGCATCTGCGATTGAGGCAATTGCACCAGTACGGTTGTACTCTGAGGCTTCTTGATAGTAATTACGACCAATCTGCATGCCTTGTTTGACTAAGCGATCTTGGTCTACTTTAACTAGCGAACCATTTTTATCCATCAAAGACCATTCAAATGATTTGATGTTTTTCTGTGCCGCTTTGGCATCACGATACTCAGGTAATGAGAACGTTAGTTCTTTTTCTTGTGCGGTAAATTTGGCTATCACCACATCGCTTTCGACGATAACACGATCATTCCCTTCATTAAAAAAAGGTTCAAAACGAAACACGATTTGGTTTTGTCCATCTTCCAATTCAAGGCTTTTGGTTGAAGAAAATAAACTTCCAGATGTGCTTGGCTTCGCGCCATTTACAACTAATACATCGATAGAGCTAGGAACTTCGATAGTGACTTTGGCTGCTGCTGTAGCGCTGAATACGATAGCGAGAAAATATGAGAGTGGTTTGATTAGTTTCATTTAAGTGTCCTTGATGCACCAACTTACATTTAAGTTAGGAATTACAGAGGTTGCCGATAGTTGGCATGAATTGCAAGTTAGCATCAAAGCGTTACCTAAAAATTGCGATTGGTGTTAAATCTGCATTTATTTTACAACATTCTCATAGGGTGAGAATGTAATGCTTTAATTTGAGTTGAATTCTCGATATATAAGAATCTGTGTTTGAGGCGTTTACTGATAAAGGCTAAAACAACCCCATGAATGAATTAAAACTGTCTTCCAATCAGGTTAATGAAAAGTCACTTCAGTTATTGATGCAAGTGGCGGTCAATAGTGAACCTGTATCAGCAAAAACGCTGAGTGAACAATTACAAGTCCCTTTGAGTAGTCTCTATCGACACTTAAAGCTGTTAAAAGAGTGGAGTTTGATTGAGGAAAGTCCGTATGACAAAACCTTGATCATCGGTCCGGCAGCTTTGCTATTAATGCACAGTTATGAGACCAGTCAACACAACTTAGATGAAGTGGATGCGGTACTCACTCGGTTACAAAAACAGACAGGTGAAATGGCTGCATTCATGGTGCCGGTAGGTTATCGAGCATTGTGTGTCATCCAGAAAGAAAGTATGCAGGCGCTCCGATGCAGCTACGTCCAGGGTCAAAGTCAACCCCTGCTTCGAGGCGCCTCATCCAAAGCTATGCTGGCTTTTATGCCAACTCAGCGTTGTGAAAAAATATTGCGATACTTCGGAGAAGAAGAGCAATTAGATAAATGGCAAGTTGAGTTGGAAAAAATACGGCAACGAGGTTATGCCGTGAGTACTTCTGAGATTGACCCCGGTGTTTCAGGGATCAGTGCTCCGGTGATGAAAGGAAGCAAATTGATTGGCGCGATTTCGGTTATGGCTCCAGCTCATCGCGTAGACGCTAATAAACAGCGAATCATTTTGCATGTGTTACAGGCCGCTCGCGCGTTGCCACCAGAGAGGTAATCATCATGTTGAGTTTATTCAAACGTTATCGTTTGAACCGCAGTGCGGTACATACGATCTCTCCGTTCGCTTTCCTAACCGTGTGTGAACGCGTAAAACCTATGACACAGGTAGAGTTTGAATTTACTCAGCAGAGTTTAGAATTATCTTCAGAGTGGCTTTATAAACAGCAAGCAAACCTTAACTACAGTGATGCTGGCCATTTCGTGGTGCAAGATCATCAGGACTCAGGCTATCAAGCGTTACTCAGTCGTAATTTTGCGCTCTGTTCCGTTCCGGTCGCTTTGGCTAACTGTCATGAGCTGCTACTTAAAGCTATGCCCGTATTGGCGCTCGACAAGGAAGAGGTCGGTGTTATTCATATTGGCCACAGTTTTGAATTAAAACAATCTCTTGAGCCAACATTGGGTTCTGTATTTCATTTTATGTTGTCGCGTTTTCAAAATACCCGAGCTTTCTTTATTGGCACAGACCTCAAGCGTACTGTTTCTCAAGTATTAGAGTATGCCGAGGATCTCGGTTGTGATTGGCTAAGCTCCGACGAATGCAGTTTTCGTCATCGCACACAGTTGAAAAACCAGCTTAACCACTTTATGGATCACTGCGATCAACTGGTACTCAATATTGATTTAGCTTCACTGGTACCAAGTACTGGTTTAGCCGATGATGATGTGCTGGATAACCAAATGGTTCTGCGCATTTTAAGACATGCGATTCTGTCTAAAAAAGTGAAATTGGTACAGTTAGTAGGTGCGAAAGATAAGCTGATTTACTCAAAACAGACCAAAGAGATTGTCGACGAACTTTGTTCTCTGTCTCCAGATATCATTCACGCTGCTTAATCTATATTCGACGAGAGTCCGATGAGAAAAAACCACTCCAATGATGGAGTGGTTTTTGCTTATTAGAGCCAGTTAATGGAGGTTGTTTCCACACTAAGTATAGACACAGATTAATTTTTCAATGCTACTTTCTGTATCTTTTTATTGGTGGACTCCAATTTTTCTAGCCTGACTGCTGATACCTTAAATTCCGGTATTTTGGCATAAGGGTCTCGAGCTTCGGATGTCAGTCTGTTAGCTGGTGCTTCGGCAAAATGGAACGGAACAAAAACCACGCCCTGCTGCATTCGTTTGGTGACAAATGCTGGTGCTTCAATAACGCCACGGCGAGAGCAAAGGCGCACGGGCTCACTGTTTTTGATACTCAGTCTTTCTGCATCTTGCACGCTGATCATGATTCGTGGGCCCGCCAAGTTGTCAAGTCCTTGGGTTTTACGAGTCATGGTTCCAGTATGGAACTGCTCAAGTAGCCGGCCAGTGGTCAGAATTAATGGATATTCCTCATCTGGCATTTCAGCCGCATAAATGAAAGGTACGGCTACCATCTCGCCGCGACCACGTCTGAACGTACTTTGGTGCATAATACGTGTGCCGTTGGGTGCTTGGTCGTTACATGGCCATTGCACGCTTTGGTTAGCCACTTTTTCCCACGTCAGACCTGCATATTGGGGGGTAACTTCACACATCTCAGCATTGATTTGTTCAATGTTTTGATATTGCCATTTGCCACCCATAGCATTAGCAATTTGCGTGATGATCCACCAGTCCTGTTTCGCTTCGCCCGGTGACTTAATCGCCGGTGCCAGTGCCTGAACACGTCTTTCGGTATTGGTGAAATGTCCGTGTTTCTCTGCAAAGGAAGCTGAAGGTAACACCACATCCGCAAGTTCCGCTGTTTCCGATAAGAAGATATCCTGAACCACCAGAAAATCGAGGTCTTTGAGTGCTTCAATTACATGGGCTTGATTCGGATCACTGAGCACAGGGTTTTCACCCATAACGTACAAACCGCGAAGCTCTTTGCGATGTGCCGCATCAATCATCTCTGTCAGGGTTAAACCATTTTCAGTGGAGAGATGCTCTGCCTGCCAGGCTTTGGCGAATTTGGTTTGCACCAACGGGTTTATTACTTTCTGATAACCCGGGTAATCCGTTGGCAATGCGCCCATGTCACAAGCGCCTTGAACGTTGGATTGACCACGCAGTGGGTTGATACCACCGCCTTCAATACCGATATTGCCACACAGCATTTGCAAGTTGGCAACAGAACGTACGTTGTCATGACCGGTAGTGTGCTGGGTGATGCCCATGGCGTAATAAACCGCAGTGACTTTCGCGGTGCCGATCATCTCAGCCATTCGTTTAATGTCTTGGGCTGTGACGCCAGTGACCAATTCCACGTTCTCCGGCAGGTAAGCATCGGACATCACTTCCATTACTAAATCATCAAAACCATCTACTCGCTCACGGATATAATCTTTGTCGTACCAGGCATTTTCGATGATCTGCTGCATTATACCGTTAAGCAGCATGACGTCGGTGCCCGGACGTTGTTGCACATGCAGGGTGGCAACATCGGCCATGCCGATACGTTTAGGATCCGCCACAATTAGTTTTGCACCACGACTCACCGCTTGTTTGAGGTGAGAAGCGATGATTGGGTGTGCAGATGTGGTATCTGAGCCGATCACAAAAATCACGTCCGAGTGCTCAATGCTGGCGATATCGTTGGTCATAGCCCCGCTACCAATCGATGCTTCTAAACCTGTAACCGTTGAAGCATGACAAAGGCGCGCACAGTGATCGACGTTATTGGTGCCGAACTCGCGACGAATCAGTTTTTGGAATAGATAGTTATCTTGGTTGGTGGTTTTCGCGGATGAGAATCCACCGAGCGCATTACTGCCGTGTTTCTGTTTCAGCTCAGTAAAGCGTTTCGCGATAGTTTCAATCGCATTTTCCCAAGAAGTGGGTACTAACTTACCATTGTGGCGGATCAGCGGCTGGGTTAGTCGTTCAGGGCTATGGATGAAGTCGAAACCAAAGCGGCCTTTCACACACAGCATTCCTTGGTTGACTGGCGAGCTTTTATCGCCTTCCACATAACGGACTTTGTTGGCTTTCTCATCCACGTACAGCACGACATTACAGCCGACACCGCAATAGGTACAGACGGTTTTGACCGGCTTGAGAATTTCTACTCTTGAATAGGATTTATCGCGTTTATCTACCAATGCACCCGTTGGGCACACTTGAACACAAGCGCCACACTGCACGCAGTTAGAGCCGCCCATTGATTCGCCGTTAGCGAATTGAGGACGCAATGTGCCTTCTGTAAATTGCAGTATTCCGTGTTGTGTATCTTCTTGGCAAGTCTGTACACACAAGCCACAACTGATGCAGCGGTTCGCATCAAACACAATAAATTCACTGCTTTTATCTACCGGGAAACGGTGTTTACCTGATGAACATTCTACGTCTTCGTGAGTGACTTTATATTCACTGGCGTAATCGCGCAGATCGCACTGAGTACTCGCTTGGCAGCCACATTCCAGGCAGCGCTTGGCTTCTTGCATTGATGCTTCGATGCCCGCATCCAGTTCCACTTCGTTGAAGCTGGTGGTTGATTCTGACTCTGACAAATGCGGAAATTCGATCCGGCGTTTTACCGCTTCTAGGCGATATTCAATCTGTTTGACGCGACTGAGAGAAGGCTCTTTCCTGCTACTAAACTGATAAGGTTTCGGCGTAATGCCACCAAGCAGAAGTTTTTCTGCAATTGCTTCAGCGGCGCGTTTACCGTCTGCGATGGCTTCGATGGCCGTTGCCGGTCCTCGTCTGAAATCACCAATCGAGAAAACATTGCGAGCATGATGCATAGTCTCTTCAGTGACATCGGCTGTGCCGCGACGAGTCAATGGCAGGTCAGCACCTGCAATAAGCACAGTATCTGATCGTTGTGAAATGGCTGAGATGACGGTATCAAATTGCATCTCGACCACTTCACCGGTTGGAATTGGCTGTCTACGACCCGAAGAATCTGGCTGACCTAGCATCATTTTTTCAAGTTTGACGGCTCGTACATGCCCGTTTTTATCAGCAAGATTTTCAACTGGATTAGCGAGAAATTGGAACGTAACACCTTCGTGTTTGGCTTCTGCAATTTCGTACTCTTCCGCTGGCATTTCAGCCATGGTGCGACGATAAATCAGCGTCACTTTCGCGCCAAAACGTAACGCGGTGCGGGCACAGTCAATGGCAGTGTTACCACCGCCGATAATCGCGACTCGTTTACCCGTTGTCAGCTTGCGGTCTATCGCGGCATCTTTAAGATAATCGACCCCTAAATAGCATCCACCTAAGTTACTGCCGGGATAATCGCTACCCACTGCCAGGCTGGCGCCAATGGCAAGACAAACGGCGTCATAATCGTCTTCTAGCTGGGTGAGAGTGTAATTTTCGCCAATCTTTTGATTGCAATGAATTTGCATACCCGTCTGAGTAAGCAGCTCGATCTCTTTATCGAGCACATCTTTTGGTAAGCGGTATTCAGGAATACCGTAACGTAGCCAGCCACCTGCTTTAGGCATCTCTTCATATACTGTGGTGTCGAAACCCAATAAGCTCAGATAGTAGCCGCACGCTAATCCGCCGGGGCCTGCGCCGACAATCGCTACCTTCTTACCATTATTGGCTTGAATTTCAGCTTGATAAGGCGCTGCTTCTAAATCAATATCTGCGGCGTGACGTTTTAAATGGCGTATCGCGATAGGCTCATCAACCACACTACGGCGACATTCTGCTTCACAAAAAGCGGGGCACACGCGACCAATGGATGCAGGAAGTGGCAAGTGCTTTTTAATCACCTCAATGGCTTTTTGTGGTTCGCCTTGCGCGATGTGATGTAGATAGGTCTGAATATCAACATGGGCAGGGCAAGCGACTTGGCAGGGGGCCTCACAGTCTGCGTTATGATCAGACAAAATTCGTTTCAGTGCTTGATGGCGCTCTGTTTTCAGAGAATCTGTATCTGTTTTAATGCACATGTTTGGTGTGAGTTGTTGCTCACACGAGCGGACGGTGCCTAATCCGTCAATTTCGACGACGCATAGGCCACAAGATTGTTTGTTTTGCTGATGACTGACAGCGCAAAGGCTAGGGACATCTATCCCTTCGGATTTCAAGAATTGAAATACAGTATGTCCTGCCTGATAGGCGTAAGACACACCATTAATAACCACGTTCATATTGCCCTCATTAACTCCCATAGGAGGAAGTTGGCCTGCTAATCAAAAAAGCTCAGGCCCTTAGTTTCTGTTCTCATTGTTTTGTTGCTTCTCTGTCCGCTTGCTCTGTTGTCATTGGTGTTGAATGACAACAGAGTTCCTACTGATTTTTTCCTGTTAGCATTGCTATAAACAATCGTAGAAATAGCGGTAATAAAAATGTGGTTACTGCTATTGAGTATAAGGAATATAAGGGAAATGTGAACTGATGCGGTTCTCAAATTTATATGCTCCTGTCATGCGTTGGAAACATATCATTCACCTTTTAGTCACATTTGGACGCTAAGCTGCTGAATCTTAGAAATCTAAGTTGCAATGAAGCAATAACTATAATGAGTAAAGTCAAGGAGTCTCCAATGTGGAATCGTGATGAGCAAGATTCTCAGTTCAGTGAAATGATCGAAGCGAGATTATCTCGCCGTGGTTTCCTAACGGGAACAGCAGCAGTGAGTGCCGGTGCATTTTTGGCGCTTAACCCAGTGGCTAAAGCGGTGGCAGCAAAACCGACATCATCGCTATTAAAATTTGAACCTGTGCCAGCATCAACCGCTGATGCGGTTGTGGTACCCAAAGGCTATAAAGCAACGCCGCTCATCTCATGGGGCGACCCAATTTTCGCCAACGTGCCAGAATTTGATCCAAGTGGTAAACAGGATTCAGCGACCCAAGCGCTGCAATTTGGTGACAACACTGATGGTATGAGTTTGTTCCCAATTAGCAATGATCGTGCAGTATTAGCGATTAATAACGAATACACCAACTATGAGTATTTGTTTGAGCATCAGGGCAAGAACATGACTGCTGATGATGTGTTGAAAGCTCAGGCAGCAGTGGGTAACACCATTGTTGAAATCCTGCGTAAAGATGGTCAGTGGATGATTGACCGTAACGGTAAACGTAACCGCCGTATTACAGCAAATACACCAATGAAGATGACAGGTCCTGTTGCGGGGCATGATCTGGTAAAAACTGCTGCTGATCCTTCCGGCACTATGCCCAAAGGAACATTTAACAACTGCGCTAACGGTGAAACACCGTGGGGTACTTATTTAACGTGCGAAGAGAACTTCAACAGTTTCTTTGGCGCGAATACGGAAGGCAGTGTTAATGCTGATCAAAAACGCTACGGCATTTCTGCAAAACCCAGCGACTACCAATGGCATAAGTTCGATCAACGTTTTGACGTGACTAAGAACCCGAATGAGCCAAATCGTCACGGTTGGGTTGTTGAAATTGACCCGAACGATCCTAACTCAACGCCTCTTAAGCGTTCTGCACTTGGCCGCTTCAAACATGAAAACGCAGCGTTAACCATTAACAAAGACAACCATGTTGTCGTCTATCTAGGTGATGATGAGCGTGGCGAACATCTGTACCGTTTTGTATCAAAAAACAAATACCAAAAAGGTAATGACGCAGCAAACCGTGACCTGCTTGAAGAAGGCACCTTATCTGTGGCTCAGTTTGATATGGAAGACAAAGAGTTAAAAGGTCAGGGGCGCTGGTTGGAGCTGACGTTTGGCAAAAACGGCTTAACACCAGAAAACGGGTTTAACAGCCAAGCCGAAGTGCTGATTTTTGCTCGCCGTGCGGCGACGCAAGTGGGTGCGACCACTATGGACCGCCCAGAGTGGGTAGCGGTTCATCCAAACAATGAACACGTGTTCTGTACGCTGACCAACAATAAAAACCGTGGCAAAGAAGGGCAACCTGTCGGTGGTCCAAACCCGCGTGAGAAAAACAACTACGGACAAATTGTACGTTGGATGCCAGTGAAAGGCGATCACACGGCGGAGGTGTTTGCATGGGATTTATACCTGATTGCGGGTAACCCAACGGTGAATCAAGGCAATTTGTACGCAGGCAGTGAAAACATTAACGCCAATAACATGTTTAATAGCCCTGATGGTATTGGTTTTGATAAAGCTGGTCGTCTGTGGATTCAAACCGATGGTAACTACTCGAACAAAGGGGAGTTTGCAGGGCAGGGTAATAACCAGATGTTGTGTGGTGACCCCATCACTGGCGAAGTACACCGTTTCCTCACCGGACCTGTTGCGAGTGAAATCACTGGGTTAACCTTCACTCCAGATCAGAAAACCATGTTTATTGGTGTTCAACATCCGGGTGAAGAACTGCAAGCGTCAAATTTCCCAGCAGGTGGTAGCTCTAAACCTCGTTCAACCATCATGATGATTACGCGTGAAGATGGCGGTATCATCGGCGCTTAAATCCTCATCGTTTAAAACGTAGCGAATGAGTGAAATAAAAAATCCCAACAAGTTCAGCTTGCTTGGTTTTTTTTTATACCCTTCCTACTTGAAGCTGCAGCGGTGTTGGCTACGTTCGTTCACCCCAATCACATAGTTTATCTATGCTCATGGGGATTCACTCACTTGCCGCCTACCTGCAACTTCAAGTAGTTTGGGTATATGATGCTCGGATATTGAGGGCAAGTTAAGCGATGAAAGTAGAAATCAACCCTATTACACCACCGAAAATACCACCCCAAACGACGAGCCATCCTAAGTGTTCTTTGATCATCTTCTGCACCATCTCTTTGACCAGGTGTGGTGTTAACTCGCTCAAGCGTTGGTCAATAATACCTTCGATGTTGGTTTTGATTTCATCGAGTATTGCGGGTGATTCTAGCTGCTCTTTTAGTGCATTTTTCACCGATTCACTGTGGCTAATTTCCACCATAGATTCTTGCATCTTCTCAACAAATGGCTGTTTCATCGGTTGAAGTGCCTCTGTGCCACCAAACATTGCTAGCATGCCACCAAACTGAGAGTTCGCAATCACATCGACCAGTTTGTCAAAGCTTGGATTGAAGTCTACTTTGGCGATAATTGGCGCTAAATCGAGTGGCTGTTTGCCGCTGAGCTCTTGATTAAGGAAACGATCAATATTGGTGTCGGTAAAGAATTGCTCCATCATCAGCGTTTTAATCGCATTTTTAAATGCTTCAAATCGAGCTGGAATCACACCTGAGCCGTATAGTCCGGGCACCTTCTCAAACAGCATGTAAATGGCAAGCCAGTTGGTGATTGCCCCTGAAAAAGCGAACAGACCCGCATACAAAGCGAACTGATTTTGCGTGCTGTAGCCCACTGCCAGTAGCGCGAGGGATACAATGTTGGTGATAAGACTTTTATTCATGATCGATAAGATTCATTTTGCTAAAACAGAAATTGGCAGGATTTTAAGAGAAATTCGCCGTAGTGAAAAGAGCAGAGCTAACCTTTAAGGCTCTCGACTTGGCTCTGAACTGGTTGATGAAGCCCTGAATCCTGCATATTGGAGCCACTTGGGTATATAATGGCATATCACTTTTCTAGAACGGCATAAGGGCTTGAGATGGCTAAAACCTTTTATATGATGCGTCATGGCGAGACGCTGTTTAATGTGAGACGAAAAATCCAAGGTTGGTGTGATTCACCGTTGACAGAAAAAGGTATTCATCAGGCGCAACTGGTCGCTGAGTTTTTTGATTCTATTCAACTCGACCGCCTTTACAGCTCTTCTTCCGAACGTGCGAGTGATACTGCGGAGATTGTGACGCGCAACAAAATGCCGCTTACTCGTCTGAAAGGACTAAAAGAGATGAACTTTGGCATTTATGAAGGTGAAAGTGAAGATCTACACCCGAGTTACGATGCTCGTGAAACGCACTATTTACAGTATGGGGGTGAATCTCGTCAACAACTGAAAGAGCGTGTTTTAAACACTTGCATTGAGATCATGGAACAGGAAGGTAACAACACAGTGCTGGCGGTTTCACATTCTGGTGCCTGTAAGCATTTTTTGTCGTTGTGGCATGATTTGGATGAAGTGCTGAAAGGCGTGATCCCGAACTGCTGCGTTTTTAAATACGAGTATCAGAACAAAACCTTTAAGTTGCTTGAAATATTCGATCTAACCAAGAACTTCACCAAATAAGTGCGATTGGTCACATTTTTGTGCAAGTTGTATCAATTACATCAAATGTGAATCTATTGATATCAATAAGTTAACAGTTGGCACTGGTTATGCAGTTTCTTTCTATAGATAGGTCTGCAGGAGATCAGTGACATGGAAGTGATTGGTAATAACTTTTTTCTGGGTTTAATGGGTGACGTTTCGTCTTTAGTTTCAAAAAGTTCACATCGCAGTTTGGTAAAGCATCAAGCTTCAATTTCTAAATTGTTGGATATGATTGATTTAGTAAGGCAGCATCGCTCTTTAACCCATCAGTATCTATTTAATCATCAGCAAGATGTCGTTGGCAAAATTGCACAACTTGATAATGAGATGATCAAAGCCGCAACCAAGTTAGCCAGTGATGGTTATATCGGTAATTCGATTGAGAGAATTGCGTTGAGAAACAAGTTGTTGCAGCTAACTAGCAACTATAAACATCGCTCGATCTCCAACAACTTGGTGGTTCACGGTAAGATGATTCGCCAGCTTATATTCCAGGTGGATAGCCAAATTCTTATCTCTTTGGATAAAGCCAATAAGCTTGAGTTTGCCGGTGACTACAACGACCAGTGGCAAACGGTTATGTCTGGTATTGAAGCGTTAACTCAATATCGTCTTGGTATCATGGCGATGAACATGAATTTTAAACCGGCACTATTGGTTAAACAGGCTAATTTGCTGCACACCAAATTAGTAAAAGTGAATGCCGTGTATGCCGATTATCATCCCGATCTGAATGATTGTATGGCGCAGTTAGAGAAATACCTCACCGAACAGAAACATACAGAGCAGTATCAAGCCAAGTTGTTTGAACTTAGCTCGGAAATTTCAGCCGCTTTAGTGGATGTGTATGAAGCGATCATTGAAAGAACTTTCGCTAAGGCAATCAGTGGCGGATATGCTGCTTAACAAGATGAGCGAATGAGAAAAGGGAGAGCTGCTAGCTCTCCCTCAATTTTTATGCTTAGTTATCGTTCCCACGGTCTGAAGTGACCCCATAAAGTTGGACATTTCTGTTAAGCGGCTTGCAAGGCCTGATTTCGATATTCTATCGGAGTCAGGCCTTTAAATTTCACCTTAATCCGTTTTGTATTGTAATACTCTATATATTCTTCGATATTTGCAATCAGTTCATCAGCATCAGTGAAGCTTTGACCGTGATACATCTCTGTTTTGAGTAAAGCGAAGAAGTTTTCAGCCACTGCATTATCTAAACA
>NZ_JBKEBW010000159.1:0-6938 GCF_047973365.1 Vibrio sp.
ACTTATATCCATAGCGATGCAGAGTTGCAAGTGGATCAAGACGAGCTTGAAGATGAATTGCTTCAGGCAGGGTTTCACCAAAAAGATATCTACAAAGCCCTAAACTGGTTAGAAGATCTGGCGGCTTTACAACAAAATGACGCACATTCGGCAATCTCTACCAGTGCGGCAACCTCCATGCGTATTTTTACTGCGCAAGAGATGGTGCGTTTGAATATCGAGTCTCGCGGGTTCATTCTATTTCTAGAGCAAATCAAGGTATTAACGCCTGAAACTCGTGAAATGGTGATTGACCGGGTGATGGGGCTTGAGACCAATGAGTTAGAGTTAGATGATCTGAAATGGATCATCCTGATGGTGCTGTTCAATGTTCCGGGAAATGAGAACGCTTATACGCTGATGGAAGAGCTTTTGTACAGCAAAGAGCAAGGCATTCTTCATTAAGCTAATAAACGGATTATGAGCGGTAGAATTGATAACGAGCTGTTTTCAGCTCATGAACAAGCACTGAACGAACCTTGCCCACAATGTGGCGGAGCATTACAGCTTCGCCATGGCAAACACGGCCCATTTGTTGGCTGTACCCAATATCCTAAGTGTGACTACATTAAACCACTGCACCAGAATGACGGGCACATAGTAAAAGAACTCGGTGTGCCTTGCCCTGAATGCGGTAGTGAATTGGTATTGCGCCAAGGTCGCTATGGCATGTTTATCGGTTGCAGTGCTTACCCTAAGTGTCATCATATCGAATCGCAAGATACTGCTGACGATGAAGCGAAACCTAGTCAGTTATACGCTTGTCCTGAATGCGGCAAAGGTCATTTAGCCGAGAGAAAAAACCGCTTTGGTAAAACTTTCTATGCTTGTGATACTTATCCTAAGTGCAAGTTCGCGGTGAACTTACCACCAATGGCGGGCAAATGTGAGAAATGTGGCTTTCCATTGTTAGTCAAGAAAAAACTCGCCAGTGGCACTAAGCAGCAGTGTGCGGATCGCAAGTGTGGGCATGTTCAGGAGCATTAGAGAAACAGCTCTATAGAAACAGGCGCTTAAAGCGCCTTTTTTTGTGTTTGGAGTTCGGTCTTAAGATTTAAACTGTTTTGCCACTTCTTGCACGGCAGGGAACGCAACAGGATCTAACACTTCTGCTAATTCGCACAGTTTACGCACTAACTCACCGTGGTAATCTGCGGTCACGTTGATGTGGCCCATTTTTCTGCCTGGACGTTTTTCTTTGCCATACCAGTGAATATGACAGCCTTCCATAGCGAGTAGGCTTGCTGGTAGCGAATCCTCGCCAAGAATGTTGATCATCGATGTCGCACGAACCAGTTTGGTGCTGCCTAGAGGCATGCCACACACGGCGCGCAGATGGTTTTCAAACTGACAGGTTTCCGCGCCTTGTTGCGTCCAGTGACCTGAGTTGTGGACTCTGGGGGCAATTTCGTTAACCAGTAGCTTTCCCTGAACATCAAAGAACTCTAATGCCAATACGCCTACGTAATTCAACTTGTTGGCAACAGCCGCAAACATCTCTTTTGCCTGCTCTTGCAGCTCAGGAGCATCAATGGCAGTTGAAAGGCTAAGGACACCATTCACATGTACGTTTTCAGCTAATGGGTAAACGGCAACCTCGCCATTTTTGCCTCGCGCCCCGACCAGAGAAACTTCGCGGTCAAATGGCACAAACTCTTCTGCAACAATCGCTTGGTTATTAGAAGAAGCGATACACTCGGCCATCTCTGACCAAATTTTATCGGCATCTTCTGCGTTTTTCAGGCGCCATTGACCTTTACCGTCATAACCACCTAAAGCGCTTTTCAACACCATTGGAATGCCAACATGGGCAATGGCGGTATCAAAATCTTCACGAGTATTGATAGCGGTGTACTTTGCATTACGTACGCCAGCGTTATCTAACAGTGCTTTTTCAAGTCGGCGGTCACCACCAGCTTTAATGGCATCAGTACTTGGCAGGAATTTTCCGCTACATTCACACACGGCAAGCACATCATGCGGGATATGTTCAAATTCAGCGGTAATCACATCGGCTTTTTCAATCGCTTGCTCTAGACCATGACCAACCACAGCTTGCGTCAAAGGATGAACGACATTCTTGCTGTTAACGTCAAACGCAGAAATTTCAATATTAAGTGGTGCACCAGCCAGTGACATCATACGTGCAAGCTGGCCTGAACCTAATACCAATACGTGCATCGATTATTCCTCAACTGGATTTGGATTGGCCAGTACTGCTTCAGTTTGAGCGGTACGGAACGCTTCCACTTTCGCCATCACTTGTTCATCAAAAGTACCGATGATTTGCGCAGCAAGAAGACCTGCATTAGCTGCGCCAGCTTCACCGATGGCCAGTGTACCGACCGCAATACCTTTTGGCATTTGTACAATAGAGTACAGAGAATCTAAGCCAGAAAGAGCGCGAGATTGAACAGGAACACCGAGTACTGGCAAGCTAGTAAATGCCGCTGTCATACCCGGAAGATGTGCAGCGCCGCCGGCGCCGGCAATAATCACTTTTAGACCGCGTTCTTTGGCGCTGGTTGCGTAGTCTGCGAGGAGTTGCGGAGTACGATGAGCTGAAACCACTTTGGTTTCATAAGCAACACCAAATTGCTCTAGCATCTCTGCTGCTAGCTTCATGGTTGGCCAATCCGATTTGGAACCCATGATAATACCGACTTTCATCTCAAACTCCTTCAAGCGTTAAACGTTTTATTACGTGAGCGAACGACGCGCATTATACGAGGATTTTTACATCAAGCAAACGTTTGCGCTATTGTCTTCAGTAAATGTTAGTCGCTCATTTATGACCGTGGTTGACGATGATGCGCTTTGAACTTCCGTCCGTTAAGGTATAGGAGAAATCCCCGATAATTTGTACACTGGGCGCAAATAGCAATAAGTCAGCTCAATTAGGTCGTTTTTCGTGAATAATTTTCAACAAGCTTTACATGCATTGCAGTCTGGGGAAGTCATCGCTTACCCGACCGAAGGCGTTTTTGGTGTCGGTTGCGATCCGGATAGCCCTGAAGCTATCGAAAAATTGCTGCAATTAAAACAAAGACCTGTCGAGAAAGGTTTGATTTTAATTGCAGCTTCATACGAACAACTGCTTCCGTATATAGATGAAAGCCAGTTAACCGCAGAACAGTTACAACAAATTAAATCGACTTGGCCTGGTCCTGTCACTTGGGTGGTGCCTGCGAGCAGTAAAGTTTCCAAATGGGTCAGTGGTCAGTTTGAGACCATCGCTGTGCGTGTCACTGATCATCCTTTGGTTCAACGACTGTGTCATGCTTATGGCAAACCACTGACGTCAACCAGTGCAAACTTAACTGGTCAACCTTCGTGTATGACAACGGAAGAGGTTGAAGAGCAGCTTGGCGACAAACTGGTTGCGATTCTGCGTGGCGCAACTGGCGGGCGTAACAAACCAAGTGAAATTCGCGATGCAAAAACTCTACAAGTATTAAGACAGGGCTAGCTCACTCTGCGATGGGAATGCGTAAGGAACAAAAGATGTCGACAATTAATAAAGAAGCCGTGAAGCAGTTTTTGCTGTCACTGCAAGACCAAATCTGTCAGCGCTTGGAAAGCGTTGATGGTGGTGCCAAGTTTGTTGAAGATGCGTGGCATCGTGAGCCGGGCGAAAAGTTGGGTGGCGGTGGACGTTCTCGTGTGATGCGTGATGGCTTGGTGTTTGAGCAGGGTGGTGTGAATTTCTCACATGTTACAGGGAAGCAAATGCCGGCGTCAGCAACGGCGCATCGACCTGAACTAGCAGGACGTCAATTTGAAGCCATGGGTGTCTCTTTAGTTATGCATCCTAAAAACCCTTATGTTCCAACATCTCACGCCAACGTGCGCTTCTTTATTGCAGAGAAAGAAGGTGAAGAGCCAATTTGGTGGTTTGGTGGTGGTTTCGACTTAACACCTTTCTATCCTTTTGTTGAAGATTGCCAGCAATGGCATGAAACGGCGAAAGCGCTATGTGAACCGTTTGGTTATGGCGTTTATCAACAACATAAAGAGTGGTGTGACCGCTATTTCTATCTTCCTCACCGAGAAGAAACTCGCGGTGTCGGTGGGCTATTCTTTGATGATCTGAATCAGTGGCAATTTGATAAGTGCTTTGACTATATCAAAGCGGTCGGTGAAGGTTACTGCCAAGCGTATGTTCCGATTGTCGAACGTCGTAAAGCGACCGAGTATGGCGAGAGAGAACGTCAGTTCCAGTTGTATCGTCGTGGTCGTTATGTGGAATTTAACTTAGTGTTTGACCGAGGAACACTTTTTGGTCTGCAAACTGGCGGTCGCACAGAATCAATACTGATGTCTATGCCGCCTCTCGCTCGCTGGGAATATAACTACCAGCCGGAAGCTGGCAGCAGCGAAGCTAAACTGAATGAGTTTTTAGTGCCGCGTGAGTGGTGACAGAAATCGTACCGAGTGGTAGGGTCGTTACGTTCTGTTAATTAACAAACTCAGCGACCGTTTTATTGGTAGAGGCAGGGATATGGCTTTTGTAAAAGATCACTATGCAGTGTTTGGTAATCCTATCGGGCACAGCAAATCACCGTTCATTCACACATTGTTTGCGCGTCAAACCAATCAAAGCATGGAATACACTGCTGAGTTAGCGCCAGTTGATGGGTTTGTAGCAACAGCAAAAGCTTTCTTTGCTAACGGTGGCCGTGGTTGTAATGTTACGGTTCCTTTTAAAGAGGCGGCTTACAAGTTTGCTGACCGTTTAACCGAGCGAGCGCAACTCGCTGGTGCGGTGAATACATTAAAGAAACTGGATGACGGTGAGATCTTGGGAGATAACACTGATGGTGAAGGTCTGGTACAAGATCTGATGCAATATCAGGTGCCGCTGAAAGACGCTAAAATTCTACTGATTGGTGCTGGTGGTGCAGCTAAAGGTGCACTGAAACCACTGATTGATAAAGAGCCTGCAAGTATCACTATTACCAACCGAACGTTTGCCAAAGCGGAGTCATTAGCGCAGGCTTTTAGTCGCTTCAGTGATGTGAATGCTGTGGAAATGAGTCAAATTGAAGGCAGTTTCGATCTTATTATCAACTCAACCTCTGCCAGCTTAGATGGAAAGTTACCTGAAATATCCCCCTCTATATTCAGTGCTCAAAGCGTTACCTACGATATGATGTATGGCAAAGGCTTGACCATTTTTAACCAGTGGGCGCTGGATAATGGCTGTGGTCATGTCTATGACGGACTAGGAATGTTAGTTGGGCAAGCAGCCGAGAGCTTTATGTTATGGCGCGGTCTGCGCCCCGGCACAAAACAGATTCATCGTGAATTAAGAAAAAACTTGGAAGGCTAATGAACCAATCGATTCTTTTCCCAGATAGGCAAGAGTGGCACGCCGAATTAAAAGCGGTCACTTTTCCGGCTCAGCAATCTGGTGCTTTGATTGAATGCATCGTTTCGGTCGAGGAATTGATGAAGTTATCAGGCATGACGATTAATAGTGAGCAAGAAGCCCTAGCAGCATTTGCCTGTGTTCGATTTGATCTGGAAGAGTTAGCGGAAGAACTGATTGAAGACGAAGCCTTCAATCAGTTTGGTCAAATTGAAGTGATGAGCTAACTAAAGGACTTCTTCAACATCGTTTAGATAGTCGTTCTTGGTTTGCACGTAGTTGTCAGCGGACTTCAGCAAAAATGCTCGTTCTTTATCAGATAGAGGCCGAGCTTGTTTCACTGGACTTCCCACATATAAATAGCCACTTGCTAAAATTTTTCCCGGCGGCACTAAACTACCTGCACCAATCATCACATCGCTTTCTATGACGACACCATCCAGAACAATCGCTCCCATTCCAACAAGTACGCGATCACCAATGGTACATCCGTGCAGCATCACCTTATGACCAACAGTGACATCATTGCCTATGATTAATGGATACCCGTTAGGGTTTTCCGTATTTTTATGAGTAACGTGTAAAACACTGCCATCTTGGATATTAGACCGCTCACCGATTTGGATATGGTTTACATCGCCACGAGCGGCAACTAACGGCCAGATACTGGTGTCGTCTGCTAATCGAATATCACCCACGATGACTGAGGAAGAATCAATATAAACGCGAGAACCAATTTTAGGTGCGATTCCTTTATAACTACGAACAGGGCTCATATGGCCTCCTTTTATGGCTGACAAAGGCATATTAAAAGGCTATTAGTTGCATTTATAGCCCGTTGCGCGCAAAAAACAGCCAAACAAACAAAAAATCGAAAAAAAACAAAAAAAGCACTTGCCAATGTGAAGCTGATCTCTATAATGCCCCCTCGCTGACACGGACAAGCTTCGAAAGAAACGAACGTGAACCAGCAAGGTTGTTTTGTAAGGCTGAAAAGCTTACGAAAATAAACTGAAAAAAGTGTTTGACACGGCAGTTTATATCGCTAAAATGACCGCCTCTTCCGAAGTGACCTAAGTCACTAACGTGTAGGAAGAAAGCTCTTTAACAATTTAAACCTATCAATCTGTGTGGGCACTCGTTGATGAAAATCGATTTAGATTCCTCGGAATCAAATTTAGATTTCAATGAACTGAGTGACCAATTTGAATGAGCAATCATTCGAGCACAGTCAATTCACTATCGTTGCTCTTTGTAGTAACGAAAGTAATCAGTATTCGTTGAGTCAACAAAATCTTAAATTGAAGAGTTTGATCATGGCTCAGATTGAACGCTGGCGGCAGGCCTAACACATGCAAGTCGAGCGGCAGCACAGAGAAACTTGTTTCTCGGGTGGCGAGCGGCGGACGGGTGAGTAATGCCTGGGAAATTGCCCTGATGTGGGGGATAACCATTGGAAACGATGGCTAATACCGCATAATGCCCTTTCTTTTACGAGATGGGGCCAAAGAGGGGGACCTTCGGGCCT
>NZ_JBKEBW010000043.1:0-15862 GCF_047973365.1 Vibrio sp.
TATTCGACATTAAATCGGTTCAACTACCTTTTGATTATAATGAATATAAAGTCTGTATTTATTGGCATCCGAGTCGAAATGGTGATTTAGCAAACCAATGGTTCAGGGGTGAAATTGCAGCATTATTTCCAAATAACGCCGAATCATAGCAATAGCCTAAAAGCAATATAATGTATAAGGGCTAATTATATGAGTGTTTTTGGAGATAAGAAGCTTAGCGTACGTTTTCGTTCCATTGGGCTTCAGACCCCTGTACGTAACTATCGCGATAACCATTTCAAGAAATTAGGTTTTGGCGTTATCACTCTAAAACCTAAAGAGAATTTAGGCGTCGGACATAAACCAAAACCTCAAGTAGAACCGTCCTAGCTAAAACATGCTCAAATTGAGCATTGGTGGAACAGCGAAGAGGGCTTGATCACTCAAGCCCTCTTCTATTTCACTCGATGAAAATCGGTATTATTTGATGTTCAAGAATGCAGCACCACGCACGCCGCCAGAATCACCATGTTTTGCTTTAATGATTTTTGGGCATTTTGCGACAGAAAGGAGATGCTTAGAGATGCGCTTAGGCACTTCCTGGTAAATCAAATCAAAATTCGATAGACCGCCGCCAAGAACAACAACATGCGGATCGTGCGCTGTAAATATGTTGCCAAAACAAATCGCTAACAGCTCCATAAACAGGTCAACATGTTTAACGGCTTTTTCTTCACCTTCACTGTATGCGTTGATGATATCAATCGCTTTTTTCTTTTCACCATTGTTGTGAGCATAAATTAACTCAAAACCACGACCTGAAAGGTAATTATCCATACAACCTTTATTGCCACAGCCACATTGTAATAACGGAGCTTTATCGCCACCTAAATGGAACCAAGCATCGATTGGCAAACGCATGTGGCCAATCTCTCCTGCTACGTGGTTACGACCAGAAAATACTTTACCGTTATAGATGAGACCGCCACCAAAACCTGTTCCTAGGATCAAGCCTAGTACTGATGGCTCATCTTTCAGCTCTTCATCCCATGCTTCAGAAAGCGCAAAACAGTTCGCATCGTTTTCAATTTTCACGCTACGACCAATTTCAGCTTCTAGGTCAGCACGCAACGGCTTCCCGTTTGCTGAAGGTACGTTTACGGTCAATACCGTTGCATCGTCAGCGTCTTCCATACCTGGCAGACCTAAACCGATCGTACCTTCTACGCCAAATTCAGCATCATATTTAGCAACTAACGCAGCAATTGTTTCAACAAGTTGTTGGTAGTCCTCTGTTGGTGTCGGAACACGTTCAGTAGCAACACGCTCAAGTTTTTCATTGAACGCACCAAATTCAATCTTAGTGCCGCCGACATCAAAGCCGTAATACATGCAAACCTCTCCTACTCAATCCCGGTAATAGGGAAATTATTTCAAGCGATTCGCTCCCCAATTGCGCTATCCCCATCTAAATAGCAAAAATCGCTAAACAGATATCAGCGTAATTAATTCGCGATTAAAAATATTGGGTCATTATCCATAACCCATCCTATGCAGTCCGTGACCAAACACTTATTTATCTGGCTACAAGTGTTGATCGCGCAAATGTGAAGCAGTATTGAGTGCTCGGTCGCAATCCACGCTTTGTATGAATTGCAAGTAATCTCTAAGGGCTGTTTTTTCTGCTTTTGGTTTTATACGAGTTTTACCTAGCAGATAACTTTCTTTAAAGGTCTCAAACCATAAGCGTAGCGTTTCCGCCCCCAGTTGCTCCCCAAATTTATCTAACACGAGGCTTGCCACTTCGGCAGTAGCTAGATGCTGTTCATTATCCGATTTTCTCATCACGTATTGCGATAACACTTGTGGCTCGATAGAAATCAGCGGCAAAGCAGACAAATATGGTGATCGACGAACAATTCTTTTCGCTTCCCGCCAACTTCCGTCGACGAAGATAAGCAGTATTTTTTTACCAACTGCTATATTTTTCACTTCATGCATCACTCTTGCATGTTCTTCCTTAGTTTCCGCAGGAAAAACCAATACCGGGAAATAAGACGGATCTTGCAAAAGACCCAACATCTGAGAATCCGGTTCAGTACGATTCCATTGGTAAACATAAGTCTCTTTTACCGTGTCAGCAATAAGTCGACCAGTGTTGCTCGGCTTAAACACTTCTTGCTGCGAAACAATAAGTAATACCGCAACTTGTGTGTCAATATCCGGCTGATGCTTACACAAGCAATGCGTTAAACCCACATTGCAATAAGCACAGCGTTGAATTTTGCAACCGCGAGCCAAAAAAGGTTTTGTTGAGCGTTCGAGCCGATATTGGTACAAACGATGGAAAGCATGGATTCTCATATTTATTGAAGTACACGAGTTTGCAAGTATTGAAAACTTTGGATGACTGAAAATAGCGCAGAGTGTAACTGCTGTGACTTGAGTTCTCCAGCGTAATTTAAGACACCCGATATGCATAGTCACAATGAGATGAGAATTGGCTTGTTCGTGTTCAAACGTTTTAGAACAATGGTTGGATAAAGTGCTTACCCAACCATTTAGGGAACAATAATCCAGACGGATTAAAAGGCTAACTCAATGCGTATTTGGTGAGCATCGCTTTTTGTTGACCGGCGATGTTTGCCACTTGCTGCGAGCTATCAACCATAGACTCTAGCTGCTGTTTGGTTTGCGTCGCTTGATCTGAAATTTGCACGATAGAACGACTGACATCAGCCGTTGCACGTTCTTGCTCTTCAGTCGCAACCGAAATTTGCTCTATTCGCGCTCGAATATGAGCAACCACACTTTCGATATCTGTAAACGTTAGCTTCACTTCATCACTAGATTGCAATGCAGACACCATCTCATCTCTGGAATCCCATACCGCTTGCCGTGATTTTGCTGCTGATGCTTGTAGCTGGCTCATCATGTCACGGATACTCCCAGTTTGCTGGGTTGTGTCTTGAGCGAGTTTGCGTACTTCATCTGCCACCACTGCAAAACCCCGTCCGTGTTCACCCGCGCGCGCCGCTTCGATAGCGGCGTTTAATGCCAATAAGTTGGTGCTCTCTGCGATACCTGTAATAAGGTCAACTAATTCACTGATTCTTGCAACACTGCTCTCTAGCTCACTCATAGCCGTTTCATTAATATTCAATGATTGTTCCAAAGCATGTAATCGGTAACGGTTTTCTTCTACAGCTTTAACCCCCTGCGAAGAATGCTCTGCCGCTGTGACAGAATCTGTGTATGAATCATTAGTCACACCAGCAATCACCCTAATCGATGCTTCCAATTGGTTGATGGTTGTAACCATACTCAATAGCGCTTCATTTTGTCGCGACAAACCTTGATTCGAATACTCTGCGGCATCATGACTTAATTGGGCGGTCTGGTAGAGCGATTCACAGTTTGACGTCACAATTGTTAATGATTCATTTGTAGATTCAATAACTTGATTGAGCTTCCTGGCAATATCGTGAAATTCCATCGGCCCCATCAGATTAGCCTTATGACTGAAATCATGCTCAGTCATAAGAGTAAGATTTTGGGTGATATTATTCATACCGTTGTTAACCCAAACTCTCAACCAGAGCCATGAAACCACGACAATCGCTACTAATAAGGTACCGCCAACAAGCAAGGTTAAAGTAATTTCGTTGATTGTTCTTTGTACTTCATGTTCTTTCGTTTGAATAATATCAGTAGTGATTTGAGATAATGCGGCGAGCTGATCTGCAATATTGTCCGCTATCAAGGCTGCCTGGGCAAAATCGTCGTTTTGTATTTGTGCAGTTTCCAAACGAATCATTATTTGATCGAGTATGCCACCAGATTTAAAACCATCCAAAACCATCTGATAGGGTGCTGTCAGGCTTGCAAACTCTTTGACATCTGGGTGCCACTCTTTGAAATCATCAAATGCTAGTTCAAGACCTGAAATACGTGTTTTTAGCTCTTTGTATTCGGTCTGCGCCAGTTCCATTTCGTTTTGTACCATAAACAGAATAAACGTACTTTCCATCACACCTGAAGCAGCTACAAATCGATTCGCCGCATCCATAGATTCGGCATTGTCGATGGCTAGAAATGAAGCGATACGGTTCATTTCTGGCCCAATCGAACTTAGACCATATCGAAATCCGCTTGCTTGCTCCGCAATTTTTGCCGTTTGTTCAAGTTGTGTTTGCTGTGACTGCATAATTGATGCTGAATATTGAGCAAACTTGGCAATATTCAGCGTCAATTCTTGTTGTAGAGTTGGGTCGAGCAATGTTGCGAATTGTTGAGCGATCCCTTTCATCTCTTCTAGTCGTTTGGTCGCGTTTTGATCCAACGCTTGTAAGTCAGTACGAATGCTATTTAATTCTTCGAGCGATTTTGCCCTTGTCCCATAGCCGATGTATTTAACTTGTTCGAGTATATTTTGAGTTAGCGCGGCATTATTGG
The DNA here is from genome assembly GCF_047973365.1 of Vibrio sp. Lineage (GTDB taxonomy): Bacteria > Pseudomonadota > Gammaproteobacteria > Enterobacterales > Vibrionaceae > Vibrio. Next base: position 4,435 of record NZ_JBKEBW010000043.1, read on the forward strand.
TGGACAATGGCAGAGCTCGCTCAGATAAGTGACTAAATTGATAGCCGATTTTGTCAATGCCACGAACACTAGCGATAGAAAGAAGTATGGCAAGTAAGGTTATGGTGACAAAAATAACAGAAAGTGTTTGAATAAGTGAAAACGTTATTCGGGGCTTAGCAGAATAATTCATTTCAAAGGTAGTCCGATACCAGTTTAAATACAACGTCCGGTATTTTAGGAAATTTTTATGACATATTTATTTCAGAAATCAATAACTAGCCGCAGAGTATTTGTGGCTGTTATGTTGTTATTGGTCACCGGATGTGCTCAGAAGCAAAGCGTTAATCTCGATAGTTCCCAACAACCAGAAACTGTAAATGTCAACTTCGAAGCAGAAGACGTCGTTAGGCGAGAAGCGTCTTTTTTCAGTATTTATAACCAATGGCAAGGGGTTCCCTACCGGTTAGGCGGGAATGATAAGGAAGGGATTGATTGCTCTGCTTTTGTTCAAATTGCTTATCGTGATGCATGGCAACTACCTTTACCAAGAACGACAAAGTCTCAAAGCAAAATTGGCGAAAATGTTAAATATGCGTCGGCTCAATACGGCGATTTAGTCTTTTTTAAAACAACAAAAACCACCAATCATGTCGGAGTTTATTTGGGGAACCTGAGATTTATGCACGCTTCGACATCTCAAGGGGTCATCATTTCACGTTTAGATAACCCCTACTGGGCTTCTAAATTTTGGCAATTTAGAAGAATCGACAACGTTACCGAATAACTTAATCGTAGGTAGCAACGGCCGTATCAAATAAGTTTTTCACCAACGCAATGTATTCATCGAGGAAAATGATTTGCTCATTCGTTGCCGGTTTAGCCCATACTCCGGCAAGCACCTCACCTAAATCTTCCACAACAGAATCGACTTCTTTTAGAAGCTGGAAACGTACACTTGAATGAAGTTCAGGGTTCTGTTCGAAAACAGCCATAATATTACTCGCTACCATATCAGTAACGACATCTTCAACGCTTTCTTTACCGATGTCACCGCCATTGGTGAATACATCCATATTGAATGCAAGATGTTCTATTAGCGCTAAATAACCATCGGTTTCTACAACCACTTTAATTCTCCGCTTTACTGCTTCGTCGCCAGTAACTCACTGTACCTTGAATAATACTAAGCTATGTGAAGAAAATTTCACACATTTGATATGTTTGCTTGATGAATTTTCTATCGATTCATTGATGAAAATCTAACTTAGCCGAGGAAAGCAATAAAACTCTACTCGCTAAGTGACCAAATAAACTAATGATTAGTTTAATTTGACCGTCAATTCATTCAAAAGGCAACAAAGAAACAAAAAACGTTTTATGCGTTGGCTCACAAATATGTCCTTTAACAGGCTAGCAAAACTAAGTTAATGAAATTATTTGCTTTAAGGTTCAGTAAAGTCACACTTGATGTTCTAAAATAAAACTGTTCAAAGAACGCTCATGGAGTTTATACTATGTGGCAAGCTATCACCCAACAACTCTCAGATACCTTAATGTTCCAATTCGACCTGGTAGAAAAAACAAAACTACAAGGAGGAGACATTAGTGAAAGTTACATGATTACCGACGGTAAAGAGCGGTATTTTGTGAAGCTCAATGACCGCAATTTTTTACCAAACTTCGAAGCCGAAACAGAAAACTTACGAATTCTACGAGAAAGCAATAGTATTCATGTCCCCGAGCATGTCCTTACTGGCAGCACCAAAGATCAAGCGTTCATTATTTTAAATTACTTAGTCACAAAGCCGATTGATGACCCAGCAAACAGTTTTAAACTCGGTCGGCAGCTTGCCAAACTGCATCAATGGGGCGATCAAAAAGAGTATGGTTTTGATATCGATAACTACTTAGGCAGTATTGTGCAACCGAATAATTGGACGAAGAAATGGTGTCAGTTTTTTGCCGAACAAAGAATCGGTTGGCAACTGCAACTGATGCATGAAAAAGGTGTTCATTTGATTAACATTAACGAATTTGTTGACGTTATTAAGCAGAGATTAGCCAACCACTCGCCCCGTCCAGCTTTATTACATGGCAACTTATGGAGCGAGAACGTTGCGAATTCGCCTGTAGGTCCGATTTGCTATGATCCAGCCACTTACTGGGGAGACCGAGAGTGTGATATCGCTATGACAGAATTGTTTAACGGCTTCCAGCCTGAATTTTATCAAGCTTATGAAGAAGTACTGCCATTAGATTTTGGTTATGTAGAAAGGAAGGATATCTACAACCTCTACCATATACTTAATCACTACAATCACTTTGGTGGACATTATTTAGATGAAGCGGATGATTTGATCAAAAAAATTCTGTCATTCTAAACTTATTAACTAACCTTTTATATGATTAAAAATAAACGCCAAAAGAGCTAATAATCATTAGCTCTTTTTCTGCTTTCAATGTTCACAATTTGCACTTATTTCTCGCTCAGAATCAACTTATCGTCTTACTATTAAATCAACAATAATAAAAACAGAGCGAGAATCATGATGAAAGACTTTATCCAAAAAACCATTATTTGCCCCCACTGTGGGCACCATGTTCCGGTTACGTTGGACTCTTCAAACGGTAGCCAAGAGTTTTATGACGACTGTCCTGCTTGTTGCAATCCAATTCATATGAATCTGACAATTAATGAGCAACTTGATAGCGTCGATCTACAAGTCGATGCTGATGACGAACAAATTTTCTAGTCCACTGAGTTTAGACTCTAGTTTTTAAGCCGAACTTATTGTTTGGCAGCAAGCACTCGTTCAACGGTATCGACTATCGCTTGGGTTTGAGCATCAAGCTCAACATTCACTTTGTCACCGACAGTTCGTTGACCAAAGAGCGTTCTTTGCAACGTTTCTGGTATCAGATGCACATTGAAGCTATTTTTATTAACCTCTCCTATCGTTAATGAACAACCATCTAAGCCGATAAATCCCTTCGGTAACACATACTTCATATAAGTATCTGCGAGTTCAAACCAAATTGTTTTATTGTTTGGCGTGTCAATCACTTGCTTAATTATCGCGGTATCCATAATATGACCGGACATGCTATGACCACCAATCTCATCGCCGCTCTTTCAATGTTTACCATAGAGCCAATATTAAGTTCTCCTAAGTTTGTGAGTTTGAGCGTTTCTTGCATTAAATCGAATGAAACACAGTTGTCATTTATCTGCGTTACCGTTAAGCAGCATCCGTTATGAGCTATCGAAGCACCAATGGTTATTCCTTTAGTTAGTGAGTGTTCTAACTCAATAACATGGGTTTGAAACTTGTCTTTTTTATTAATAGCCACGACTTTCGCCATGCCTTGTACAATGCCAGTAAACATTTTGTATTTCCGATAGTTTTTTCGTGGTGATCAGTGTTACATTTCTTTATCATTCCCACCAGTACGGCCCGCCGATTAATTAAGCAGTAAGTATTCCCTTCGGAGAAGTTTGTGCAACATTATAAAAATGAAATAAAAAAATTAGTAAAGTTATCAACGCCAGTTCTTATTGCTTCCATCGCTCAAACCGGCATGAGTTTCGTCGATACCGTTATGGCTGGTGGTGTAAGTGCCATTGACTTAGCGGCAGTATCTGTCGCTTCCAGTATTTGGATGCCAACGATTCTATTTGGTATTGGTCTTTTAATGGCACTGGTACCTGTAGTCGCTCAGCTTAACGGTTCAGGCAAACAGCATAAAATTGCGTCTGAAATACACCAAGGTGGATTTTTAGCGTTAATCGTTTCTATTCCTACTATTCTTGTATTACTGCAAGCCAGTACCATTTTGCGGTTGATGGAAGTTGAGCCATTAATGGCAGAAAAAACTATTGGCTACATTAACGCAATGATCTTTGCAGTGCCTGCATTTTTGCTATTTCAAGTATTACGTAGCTTTGCTGAGGGTATGTCATTAACCAAACCAGCCATGGTTATTGGCTTCTTCGGTCTATTGATAAACATACCGCTCAACTGGGTCTTCGTTTACGGTAAGTTAGGAGCCCCTGCGCTAGGTGGTGTTGGATGTGGCGTAGCGACTTTGATCGTCTACTGGCTGATGTTCCTGATGTTGTTATTCTACGTAGCAACGTCCAATCGACTTGCTCACGTGAAACTGCTCGCTCATTTTCATAAACCCCATTTCAAACCCCAGTGGCGCTTATTCAGATTGGGCTTGCCTGTTGCAGCGGCTTTGTTCTTCGAAGTGACGTTATTTGCGGTAGTCGCTGTCGCTTTAGCGCCTTTGGGCTCTTTAGTTGTCGCATCACATCAGGTCTCAATTAACTTTTCTTCGTTAATTTTCATGTTACCGATGAGTATTGGGGCTGCCGTTTCTATACGTGTTGGACATACGCTCGGAGAAGAAGATGTACAAGGCGCAGCCGTTGCATCCCATGTTGGGTTGTTTTTTGGTGTTGTTACCGCATTAATTACCGCGGCTTTCACTGTGACCTTTCGTGAACAAATAGCACATCTCTACACGGATAACAGAGAAGTTGTTGCCCTTTCTATGCAGTTGCTTCTTTTCGCTGGCATCTATCAGTGTACTGACGCGATACAAGTTATCGCTGCGGGTTCACTACGCGGTTATAAAGATATGAACGCAATTTTTGTTCGCACCTTTATCGCTTATTGGCTACTCGGTTTGCCAACCGGATATACCCTAGCGATGACCGATTTAATCGTAGAGCCTATGGGGGCAAAAGGATTTTGGATTGGATTCATTGTCGGCTTAAGTTCAGCGGCTATTATGCTCAGCCACAGGCTTTTATGGATCCAAAAACAAGATCAACAAGTACAGTTGGATTTTGCTTCGAAGTGATCGCTATCTCTTCAATACACAAAAGGTCAGCTACACTGACCTTTTGTACTTTTTTCCCTATCTGATGGCTCAGTTTTCAGATAAGTATCTGATAAACCAGCAAGCACGCTTTGGTAAGTGTCAATCTCACACACAAAAACGATCATTTTTTCGATAAAGCTCATATGTGCTCCTAATTCAAATGATGAACATACACACGATAAATCTTGCTGATTAACCTCGCAAATGGCTTTAACTTATCAGTCAGATAGATATTGCCGATTAAGCCGCTACTTGCTGAATTGCATTCGCTTTACTGGTTTCTAGACGTGGGCAATTGGCACATAGAGGTCGCCCTTCACATTTGTAGACGAGGCAGCAACTGGTTCTGATTACTTTCAATTGTTGGGTAGTTTCATCTACTCTTAAGCTGCTGATGTGTTTATCTGGCAGTTCAAAAGCATCTAACCACAGCTTAGCTTGTTCGAGAATGAGGTCATTCGAATAGCTTGGTCTAAGCTGTTGTAACCGAACTAAACAATTTAAGATTTGGTCTGCAAGTAGATGATTGGTAAACCCGGGGCGAATTCTTCCCCACTGATTAATCGCATCTCTATAACTTTGAAACAAAAGAGATAGCTGTTGACCGGCTTTATTTATCAACGCTGAGCGAGTTGCATGGGTCCACTCGTGGTCTTTGAAATTGAAGCCAGAAATGAAACAATTTTGCTGTTTCTGAGAAATTTTTGCTACATCAGGCAAGGCTCGTTGAGTGTAAATCGCAATGAATGAGACAAACACTGGCTGCCAACAAAGCAGATCCCATGTACGAGTTAACCAGTACGCTTGGCCAGCTTCAGGATGACGTTGTGCTATTTGTGTATAAAGGGATTCAGTCCACGGGGGTACTACATCACTGCTTTGATGTTCAACAAGACTCCCATCAAGATATGGGGTGATGTTTCGTGCATCAACAAATAATTTTTCAAAATGTATAGTAGATAGACCCATAGAGAATAGCCGTGCCGTTAATTTTTATTAATGATATAAATTATCATTACATACTGCAAACTATTATCATTAACATAAAGAGACATCCATAAATGAGTCATAGCTTACGACGTCTGGTTATCTTTTACTTTTCGTAGCTGAGTTAAATATTTTATCCAACTCTTTGCTTCGTCTGATGGTTCAATATGGTTGGCTTTTTTTGCTTCAATCAGCGCGGGTTCAAGTTGATTAAGCTTGTACAACGCCTTGGTGCGGACCAAAGCCACTTGAGCTTGTTTGCCCTTATCTTTGACATTGTCCAGTTCAGATAGCGCATCATCATAACGGGCTTGTTGCATCAGTATCTGCGCAATATTCCAATGGTACTTACCGTCAAATTTTGTCGCTAATGCCCAAGTGTCGATCGCTTTGTCCCACTCTTTCGCTCGCTGCCAATGGAAAGCACGTTCCGTAATCAGATCAACATTGGTTTGCGCTTCTTTTAGTTGTTCTAATACTAGAGCCGCTCGTTCTGGAATACCGTTATGGGCGTAAAGCTGAGCCAACAAACGTAAATCACCATCACTCAATTCAATTTTCTGCAAATGAGCTAAACCTAAGCTGCTAAGTGCATCTTTTTTCTTACCCGTTCTGAGCTCTAAGTTCACCAGTTGTAACCACCAGTTACTGCGCTCAGGCTCTAGATTGATTAATTTTTTAAGTGTTGGGATGGCGGCTTCCCAGCGTTCCAATTGAAGTTGTGCGCCCAGCTTCACCGACAATGGAGTGACCGCATCCGGTTGCTTGAACTTGTCATATTCTGCAATCGCATTCAGCGTTTTCTGCCATTGCTCAATCTGGTAATGCACTTGAGCAATTCGCAACCACAGTTCACTACCATTCTGCGACTGTGGAATATTTTTACTCAGTTGATAATAATGTGGTAATGCTTGCTTATACTGCTGATTCATTAGTAATAAATCGGCTAACATGCGCTCGGTTAACCAGCCCTGATCATCCTTTAACTCACCACTAGTAACGGCTTGTTGCAGAGCGTTGATAGCTGGTTTGATCTGTTCATTCTGCCAATAAAAAACACCTAACATTCGTGAGAAATAAGCTTTGTCATACGCACGGGAAACATCGGCAGCTTTGAGCGTCTCAATCGCTTGAGACAATTTCTCTTCCTGCGCTAGCTGATTCGCTTTCATCGCTTTATTTGCGGCGTATTGGCTCAGCTCCGCAGCAACAGCCATACGAACTGTTACACACCAGGCAGAACTCATCAGCAGTAGACAGACGATTATTCGTTTCATCATTTGGCTAACTTAAACTCCAATTTCACAGATTGTCCCGGTTGAGTCACCGCTTTACCATCCGACAATTTGGGCTGATATTTCCAGTTGCTCAACGCACGAATGGCATCACGCTCAAACACTCTTTTAGGTTCAGACTCAAGCACTTGAATATCGGTTGGTTTGCCAGTTTCATCAATGGTAAAGCTCATTACGACATAGCCCTCAATGCCACGCTGCAAAGCACGGGCTGGGTATGTGGGCTCTACACGATGTAATGGCATTGCTTGTTGGTTCGCGCCAAAATCACCAAAGGTTGGTGCATTGATCGAAATGCCATTAATTGCAGTATCCAAACCTAGCGATGGAACACTTGAAAGTTGTTGTGTATTCGCCACCGTACTCTGCTGTTGTGAAATAGGCGATTGAGGTGGTGGCTGAGGTAACTCTGGCTGTTCAGGTACACTTCGTTGTCTACGCTGCACCTGATTTTCCTGCTCTAACATCACCATGTTAAAGCTAAGAGGCTGGCTAGTCTTGGGCGCACGTTGATTGCCGTTATCAACCATCCACGCCATAAACGCAAATAAGCTGAGAGAGATAAGAGCAGCAATCGGGGTTGCGAACAGTAAACGCAGCATTAACGCTTCTCCGCTGCTAGAGCAATACTCTTAACGCCGGCGCCTTTTGCCGCATCCATCACCTGCACAACTGTACCGTTATATGCGTGTTCGTCCGCTTGAATCACTAAAGATGCTTCAGGTTGTTCCAAAAGCAAATGCTCGAGCGTAGCTTGTACTCGTTCGACATCGACTTGGCGCTTATCAATGTAGATGTCATTAGCAGATGTAATCGCGACGAAAATGCCCGCATCTTTTTGGCTCACTACGTTTGAAGCTGTCGGGCGATTGACTTCTACGCCCGATTCACGCACAAAAGAACTGGTCACGATGAAAAAAATCAACATGATAAATACGATATCCAGCATTGAAGTAAGATCTATTTGTGCCTCTTCTTGCTGAGATTGACGTCTACCGAGTCTCATCGTTGACTCCTTAAAGATTTTTCTAGTTTCATTTCTAATAGACGACAAGTTTTCACTAAACGCGCATGAACAAACATACCTGCTAATGCTGCAACCATACCTGCCATAGTTGGCAGTGTTGCCAGTGAAATACCTGAAGCCATCAATTTAGGATCGCTACTGCCTTGCGTTGCCATCACATCAAATACCGAAATCATGCCAGTGACGGTTCCCAACAAACCTAACATTGGACAGATTGCGACCATCACTTTAATGATGTTTAGATTTTGAGTTAGCGCAATATGTGCTTGCCCTATCCACCCTTGCTTGATGGCGTGAGCATGCCAAGAATTGTGCTCTGTGCGTTGGTGCCAACGTTCAATCCAGTGCTTACGCTGTTTAGGATAGGTAAACACCAGATAAATGATGCGTTCAACGACCAATAGCCAACACACCGCAACAACCGCAGCAAGCCACCACAATACAGCACCACCTTGCTCCATAAATTCATTGAGTGGTAAAAAAAGATTATTGAGAGTCATAAATCCGTCTGATTGCATGTTCAACCTTTACGCCGCGTTGACCATGTTTGTACGAGCAGTTGCACCGCTTTCGCGCTCCGCTTGCTCTGCAACTAAACCGATACCTTGTTTTTCCAGAATATTTCGAATGTTCTCTGCCTGTGAACTCAAGATATTGTGCGCCAGCAATAATGGCATTGCCGCAACTAAGCCTAATACTGTGGTTACCAGTGCCATTGAAATACCACCAGCCATCACTTTAGGGTCACCATTACCAAACTGGGTGATAACTTGGAAAGTCTCAATCATACCTGTCACAGTACCAAGCAGACCGAGCATTGGAGCTAGAGCTGCCAGTAACTTGAGCATGGATAAACCTTTTTCTAAGCCTGTTTGCTCATCGACAACCGCTTCTAACAGGCGCAGCTCTAAAGCTTCAACTGTACGGTGTTTCTCTTTATCGTGTACTGACAACACTCGACCAAGCGGGTTATTACCTGGTTGCTGTGGATTCTTAAGCTGTGCAGAGATCTTTTGCTGAGCAATAGCCAAAGAAACACCTCGGTACAAGGCGATAACCAAACCAATAACCAATAACCCCAAAATGATTTTCCCTACCACACCACCAGCTTCAAGACGCTGCCCCAGTGTTGGTGTAAGCGCCAGTTGCTCAAGTAAAATTCCGTGTGAAGGGTCTAAAACAACTGGAATAGGATTGCCGCTTTCTAAAGTTTTTAACGAGCTCAACGTTGGAGCATTTTCTGGTTGCACCGGATAGGCCACCGCATCTTTACGAGCGTTATTCCACTGTAAGTAACCTTGCTCTGAAACTAAGCCAAATGCGCCGATACGCGTAGCTGGAACACTTTGCTTACGACCATCTCCATCAATTAAGCTGACATCTATTGTTGAAACTTCGCCACTTGCTGACACTTGCTCTTGCATTGCGAGCCATAAACCCGTGAGCTGTTTCATTGATGGTAAAGACTTAGCGGCAACAATATCTTCTATTACGTTTGCATTGGTTTGACGATCAACCCCTGTCACTGATTGGGAAAGATCGCCTTGGATCTCTTTTGCATTTTGACGAACGACACCAAAAATTTCACCAAGGCTTCCGGTTTCTAGTCGTAGTTTCTCTTCCAAACGAGCGAGTGAATCTTCATTTTTAGAAAACTCAGCAGAAAGCTTATCGGCTTGACTTTGTAGATGGTTTCTCTGCGCCATCAATTGCGCTTTTTTATCTTTCAGTTGCTGTTCTGTGCGCTTAAATTCAGCTTCACGCTTTGTATCATGACTGCGTTGCGTTGTGTTTTCCGTTTTTGCTTGGCTAACAATGTCGTTCGCGGCAACAGCAGGCGCGTTAACACCGATAATTAAAGCTGCACATAATAACGGGGCAAATTTGTTTCTCATGTTAATTTACCTCCGCATTAACAAGCGATACAGGAAGAGTGACAAGCGTTGGTGCAATCTGTTTAGCCGCCAAACTATACGCAGTATCGAGATCGGATTTATAGCTGTTCTCCAGCACTTGCCACTGCTTCTGAGCTTGATTCCAAGTCCAGTACTGTGTCGCATTTGGATTGCGAGCGATTAATGCTATACGCCCCAAATATAAGATATCCGCATCAACAGAATCGTTGCCACCCAGCGCAATATGTCCTTGGTATGCGCCTAGCTTACGTCCGTAGTCCATCTCAATTTGATAGGCTTCGAGAATTCTTCTGAACTTTTCCGCATCGCTGACATCGGCTCTTGGCATCATAGACTTCAACTGCTCAAGACGTTCGGTACGCGCTTGTAAACGAATGGGCTTATCTTGCTCAATTGTGGTTTGCAGACCATCAATCATCTGATACATAAGAGGAACAATGCCCTGACGAGTATCTTTAATCTCTTCAATTTGTTTATCCAAACTCACCATTTCTTGTTGCTGGTTTTCCACCAAAGCCTGTAAGTGGTTTCGATAAACTTCTAAGTTCTTTACTTGCTCGCTTAATTGCTCGATTTCAGCTTGAAGCTCAATTGCAGCAGTCGAACTCTTGTCGATTTTCTGCTGGCTTGCAGAGGAAGCGGCATTGGTTTTGTTTTGAATCGCTTTCGCATCATCAAGCGTATTGGCATTGATGGGCAAAGCCATTGCTGCGGAAATAAGAATAAAACTGGGTTTTAAAAGATTCATCATGGTAATCAAATTGCGCGTAGTTGTGCAGGAATGGTATTGATAAAAACTCTCATTATCAACTAGATTTTCATATATTAGCGATTTTTCTCGCTAGTAACAATGATGTGAAGCATGTTAGTTAATGAAACCTCGCCATAAAGCCCAGCTTGCTGCTTGTATGGATACTGTAGATAAAAAAAGATGACAGTTGCCAGTTTCCTCTTGTGATTATCTTGTCACTCATACCATATATGGACCCTCTCTTATTGCAAGAGACAATCATGATAATTTCTGATACTCAATTGCTCCCATATATTCGGCTTTGGGTATCAGATTACCCGCCTTGATGGATATCCGAACCTAGCTTTCATATCATTCGTCGCGGCTTCAATGAGCCCTTGGTATAACCTGATTGGAACTAGGTGGTTATGAGCCTTCAATCATCATATTGTTTCTTTGGCAATTTGTTGAAAAGGTACCTCTGGTTATTCACTCATTGATTATTGTTAGACTGTTTGAATCTTGTAATCTTCTTGTCTACTGACCATAGCCCAAGCAATCCTTGCCATTTTGTTTGCAAGTGCGACACAAGCTTTGTTAA
>NZ_JBKEBW010000145.1:0-7373 GCF_047973365.1 Vibrio sp.
GGCTACGCCAACGAGGTGTGTCAGAGAGTAGTGCTTGGAAGTTGGCGATGTCAGATAAAGGTTGGTGGCATCTGGCCCGAACCCCGCAATCAAATCATGCCATGCCGAATGAATGGTTCAAAGAGTTGGGTCTGTACTCGCTATTAGAGGGGTACGAGTCACTAAAATTATATTCGGAACCGCCGTATGCGACCCACGCTTGTACGGTGGTGTGAGAGGACGGAGGCCGTGAGGCCCCCTCCTACTCGATTATCGATGTATGGTTAGTTAATCGCGTTTATTAAATCACCTAACTGTTGACGCTCTTCATCTGTCATTTTTGTTTTATTGAGAAAAGGCATATCGCCACTTACTACAGCTCGTGCGAGAATTCTCGGTTTCCATCGTTCAACATCTTGCCAGCTATCGAACATTGCACCACCTTGAGCGACCTTAAATACATCATCGGTAGGCGCTGAACTGTGGCACTGACTGCATCGCGTTTGGATGATCTCAAAAGCGTCGTACTGCTGCTGAGTTAAGCTCGCTGTAGTCGTTGTTTCTGCAGTTGAGGTCGAACTTGGGCTTGCCGCCACAGCTGCTTCACTGTTTTTCACCTTTGCTGTACTTTTCGCTGTATGCATTTGTTCAGTGGCTTGCCAACTGATAACAACTGCAAGTGCAAACATAGCCGCAGCGCCTGTGTACATCACGCTCGGTTTTGACTGACCAGAGTGCTTCAGGTTGAAGTAATGACGGATATAAGCACCGATCAGCATGATTAATAGCCCAACCAACCAACTTTGAGCGTGTTGGTAAATCATTGGGTAGTGGTTACTGATCATCAAAAAGATGATAGGCAGCGTGAAGTAGTTGTTGTGGATTGAACGACGTTTGCCTTCCAAACCCGGTGCTGGGTCAACAGGCTCACCTGCTGTTACTTGTTTTACCATTTTGCGTTGACCAGGAATGATCTTATGGAAAACGTTGTTCACCATTATCGAACCGATCAGCGCACCCATGTGAATGAAGGCTCCACGGCCACTAAACATATGCGCGAAAGCATAGAAGAATAGCGCGCCGAATAGCACTAACACGGCAATAAACAGAGGTGTTGAACGGTTCAATGGAGAACGCATTAAACCTTCGTACACAACCACGCCAAGGAAGATAGTTCCTATTCCTAAACTCACAGCTTGAAGCGTGCTCAGTTCCATAACACGAGGGTCAATAAGGTAAGCTTGCGCGTTGAAGTAATACATCCAAATTAACAACGCAGTACCTGTCAGCCAAGTGGAGTAGGCTTCCCACTTAAACCAGTGCAGCTTTTCAGGCATTTGTTCTGGGCCAACTTGATATTTGGCAACTTCATAGAAGCCACCACCGTGGATCGCCCAAAGATCGCCTTTGATTCCTTTGTCCTGTTTCCATTTTGGCGGCGTTTCTAAAGAGTTATCTAACCAAGTGAAATAGAAATTTGCGCCAATCCATGCAACAGCGCAGATTACATGGAACCATTTGATAAATAACGCAATCCATTCGTAGAGTTGTGGCCACATAACATTACATCCTTTTGATAAACTAAATTTCCATGAACATAGGTTTTCTCGATCACTCGCTCGTCACCCAGTGTGACCAAAGCGAAAAGTTGCTCTGACAATTCCTGACAACGCAATATGCGCTGTTTGAGCATCGGAAATGCAGTCAGATCGAGTTCTACGAAATCGGCTTCAGTGCCGATATTAAAGTTGCCGATGAGGTGGTCGAGCCCCATGGCTGCCGCAGCTCCCTGAGTGCAGAGATAGAGAGATTCAAACGCATCTAAGCTCACGCCTTGTAACTGACATACTTTGTAAGCATCGCTTTGGTTGCGCAGCAGACTCAAACTGGTACCAGCACCGACATCACTGGCGATAGCGATTGGAATTCCAGCCTCTTTTGCTTTTTGATAGTCAAACAGACCACTACCTAAAAACAGATTCGATGAAGGGCAGAACGCAATAGAAGCGCCGTTTGCCGCCAAAGACTTGAACTCACGGTCATTGAGATGTAAAGCATGCCCAAACAGGGCGCGGTCGCGCACAAGGTTGTAGCGTTCATACACGGCTAGGTAATCGTCGTCTTCAGGGAAAAGATCTTTTACCCACGCCATTTCACCGTGGTTTTCACTCAAATGGGTCTGAATGAAAGTGTCCGGATGTTCTTTGGCAAGTTGTCCGGTTTTAGCTAGTTGCTCTGGTGTGCTGGTTGGTGCAAAGCGAGGGGTAATCGCGTACAGTGCACGCCCATTTTTGTGCCAGCGTTCAATCAGCTCTTTGCTGTCTCGATAGCCGGATTCCGGCGTATCTTGTAGCTCGTCAGGACAGAAACGATCCATCATGATTTTGCCGCAAATCATTCGCGCATCATGTTGTTGCGCTGCGGTAAAAAACGCGTTAACCGACTGCGGATGCACGGTGGCAAACACGCTGGCTGTGGTTGTGCCATGAGCAAAAAGTTGCTTGATGAAGAACTCTGCCTGAGCATTGCAGTAGTCTTGATTCGCGAACATTAGCTCTGTCGGAAAAGTATATGTGTTTAACCAATCCAACAGTTGCTTACCATAGCTGGCAATCATTTCTATTTGAGGGAAATGCACATGAGCATCAATCATCCCCGGAATAAGCAGCCCGTGATGCTGAGTCACATGTCCTTGAATCAACAACGCTTTATTAGCTGAGATTGAAAAGAACTCTTTGGCATCTCCTACATGGGTAATACGCCCTTTTTCCACCACCAGCACGCCGTCATTCCAATACTGATAGTTCTCAGACGGTGACGATGTCACTTTTGGGAAGTGGAGTAAGCTTCCTCTATGTATCTTTAACGTCATACTAACTACCTCTATAGCTGGAGTATGAGTAAGGCGAAAGAAGTAGCGGTATGTGGTAATTTCTGTCGTCGCTCACGGTGAAATGCACGTCGATCATTGGGAAGAAAGACGCTCCGAATTGTTCTTCACAGTAAGGTTGAACGAGAAAGCGCAAAGTAAAGTTATGTTTATCAAGCGTAATGCCTTCAAAAACGGCACGACCATCTTCGTTTGTGGTTTCCTCAGCAAGGCAATCGAAACTGCCCAAGCGATAAAGTTTTACAACGATATTTGCAGCGGGATGCCCGTTAGCGGTGTCCAGTACATGGCAACTGAGTTTGTTCATAAATAAGCTTCCATTCTTATCTGACTGATTTTTTGTTGTTCTATTGCGGCTTGTTGCAACTCTTGTTCTCGAGTGCAGTTAATGCGCGCTTTTAACATGCTGAGCATTTCATCTGCGCTTTTGTTTGTAGCGCATACGATGAAGATAAAACCGAATTTTTCTGCGTATTCTTTGTTCAGTGAAAGCAGTTGCTGTAAGGTTTCATCGGAGGCACCTTTTACGCCACCTTGTTCTTTTTCACTTAACGATTTTCCCTGCGCGTATTTCTTTTGCAGTGTAGAGATATCACCAATCATGGGGTGACCAGCGAACGCCTCCAGCCAATCTTGTTCTTCAAGTTCTGCAAACGCTTCCTCTGCCGCGTTTTTGAGCTCTGAAGGGCTACTAAAAGGCATTTTGGCTTTCACCAACGATACCCATTTCTGACTGGTGCAGATTTTGTTCAGTGCTTGATCGTCGAGTTCCAAGCTCGTTCGTACCGCTGTCATTGCTTTTCTTCCTTTAAAACCTTACGAGCTTCATTTGCCTGCTTCCATTGCACTTCTTCGCTGTTGCTTTCACGGTTAATGGTGTTGGCTTCTTGTTCACTGAACAAGCCAATCAGTTGAGCCGCCACTGAAACAGCAACCTGCATTGGTAATTTGCCTTTCACATCCGGATGACCAATCGGGCAGGTGAGGTTATGAATGAGATCAGCGTCGGTGAGCTGTTCTTTCAAACGGAATTCAAAGCGCTGCTTTTTACCTTGTGAGCCGATAAGACCGACAAACGTGAAGCGGTTTTCTTCCAGTGCCAGACGGGTAATTTCAAAGTCGAGCCCATGATCTTGAGTCATCACAATGACATACGCTTTGCTAGGTAGTTGGCCTAACGCTTCAATTGGATTTTCCAGCAGTTCAACCTTGATACCTTTGTCCTGTAGAGGCGCAAGCCATTCGTGGCGGCTATCAACCACTGTCAATTGACAAGGCAACTCATTTAACACTGTGGTTAATGCTTGGCATACGTGACCAGCGCCAAAGATAACCACCTGAGGTGTTTGAGTATGGAAATACTCGAACATTACCTGAACCGCGCCGCCACAGCATTGTCCGAGATCCGCCGAAAGGGAGAAACGTTCAATGGCCACTTGGCTTTGATGAGAAGCTAATCCTTCACGAGCCTGAGCGATAACTTGAAACTCAAGGATCCCACCGCCCAGTGTGTCGAACTGGCACGCTTGAGTAATCACCATTTTTGCACCGCTTGATCTCGGTACCGAGCCAACGTAGGCAACCACAGTTGCGATGCAATAAGCTTCGCCTTGTTGTTCAAGCATCTGGCACGCTTTCAGCCAGTGCATACCTGGGTTGTTGAGCAGTCCATTCTTATTGAACTGCTCAAAACCTTGAGGATTATGGTGTGACGGCATCTTCGGTCTCCTTCACTACATTGTGTTCAAGCCATTGAAGCTGCTCTTCACACGCTCTCAAAATGGTTTCGCCGGTAGCAGGAGCATGCAACTTTGGCGCATGTTTGTGACCACTGATTGAAGCAACAGCATCGAAAGCTGCACACCAAACGCTGATTGCATGCATAAAAGGCGGTTCGCCCACCGCTTTCGAGCGATAAATGCTGTGCTCTGGGTTGGCTTTTTCATACAAATCAATGTGCATCTGTTTTGGATAGTCACCAATGGTCGGGATCTTGTAGTTCATTGGACTGTTGCTGAGCAGGCGACCGTCTTCATGCCACACAAGTTCTTCAGTGGTCAGCCATCCTAAACCTTGCACAAACGCGCCTTCAATCTGACCTCGGTCGATGGCTGGGTTTAAGCTGTTGCCCACATCGTGCAGAATATCCACGCGATCAACACGCATCTCGCCGGTTAGTGTGTCGATAGTCACTTCTGAGCACGAAGCGCCCAAAGAGAAGTAGAAGAATGGATGACCCGTCGCTGTCTTTCTGTCGTAGCCAATCTTCGGTGTTTGGTAAAAACCGGTAGCTGAGAGAGAGACTCGTCCCATGTACGCTTTTTGTACCAACTGAGCCCAAGAGACGGTTTCATTCACACCTACAAGCTCGCCGTTAACGATATCAACGTCTTCAACCTTGTAGTGGTTACGTGCAAATTCCAGCAGACGCTGTTTAATCTCTAATGCTGCTATGTGCGCTGCCATGCCGTTTAAATCGGCGCCAGAAGATGCGGCGGTTGGCGAGGTGTTGGGGACTTTGTCGGTACGGGTAGAGGTAACCAGCACCTTGTCTAAGCTCACGCCAAAAGTTTGCGCCACGATTTGTGCAATCTTGGTATGCAGACCTTGACCCATTTCGGTACCGCCATGAGAAACCTGCATAGTGCCGTCTGTGTAGACGTGGATAAGTGCACCGGCCTGGTTGAGGTGCGTTGCGGTAAACGAAATACCGAATTTAATCGGTGTTAACGACAAGCCTTTTTTCAATACAGAATGGCTTTTGTTCCATTGGTTCACCTGTTCACGGCGAGCACGATAGTCACTGCTTTGTTCAAGCTGCTTCATGATTTCAAGCATGGCGTCGTATTGATCTACCTGCATGCCATAAGGAGTGACGTTTTTGCCCGCGCGGTAGAGATTTTTAAGGCGAATATCGAGCGGGTCTTGTCTGACGGTTAGCGCCAGCTCTTCCATCGCTTTTTCAATCACGATCATCCCTTGAGGACCACCGAAACCGCGATAAGCAGTATGAGAAACCATGTCTGTTTTTAAGCGGTTGCCTTCAATACACGCATTTTCTAGAAAATAAGCGTTATCGGCATGGAACATTGCGCGATCGACAATCGCATCAGACAAGTCAGGGGAGTGCCCACAAATACCGTTCACTTGGATATCCGCTGCGATGATTTCACCTTGTTTGTTCGCCGCGATTTGGTAGCGGTTGTAGAACGGGTGACGTTTGCCTGTCGCCGTCATATCAATACCGCGAGGCAGGCGCATTTTAACGGCTCGTTTTGTGTGATAAGTCCCTAATGAAGCTAAACATGCCCATTGCGCCGCTTGGCTTTCTTTACCACCAAAGCCACCACCCATGCGTCGCATATCAACGGTGACTCGGTTGAAATCTACATGCAGAACTTCAGCAATCAGTTTTTGAATTTCAGAAGGGTTTTGAGTTGATGAACGTACAAAAATTCCGCCATCTTCGGTGATTTCTGCAAGGCTCACTTGTCCTTCCAGATAGAAATGCTCCTGACCGCCGACGTGCATATCGCTGTCTATGGCGATATCCGCATTATCAAACACGCTCTGTTCCATGTGTTTGCCCATTTGGTGCGAAGGAAGCAGCTCACTGGCGTTTTCGTGGCTTAGCACAACTTCTTCTTGTTGGTATTCAACTGAAGCTAAACGTGCGGCTTTCCATGCTTGGTCGTGAGTGGTTGCCAATACTAGCGCGATAGGCTGACCGAAATAACGAATTTCATTGTCCAGAGCCAGCAGCGGGTCGCCTTTGAAAATTGTGCCAATGTCTTTCTCGCCGGGAATCGCATCTGCAGTAAAGACTTTCACCACACCGTCAGCACTTTCAACAGGAGAAAGATCCAGCTTGGTAATTTTACCTTTGGCAATCGATGAAATCACAACCGCAGCATGAAGGCAGTTTCTAGGAGTTACATAATCATCAACAAACAGGGCTTCGCCACTCACTTGTTTATCCGCACTTTCATGTTTGTGCGGTTTGCCGACAACCTCAGTGACAGGTTGTTGAGCAGGTGTTTGTGTATCAACAGCAGTTTGTTTATCAACAGAAGTTAATTTACGCATGTTGCACCAACCTTGTTTCAACTTGCTGTGATTCCAGATAAAAGCGTTGTAGCAGGTTTTGTACCAGTTTGACTCGGTACTCGGCAGAGCCACGGACATCACTTAGCGGATGAATGACTTGCGTAACTTTTTGACGCGCTTTGTTGACGATAGGCTGGGTCAGTGGCTGACCGACAAAGACTTCTTCTAATTCAAATAACCGCACGGACTTAGCTGCAACACCACCAGCTGAAATAATACAACTTTTAACCCGTTTATCTGAGCCCATGGTGATATTGATAGCGAAGGTTACGGTAGCGATGTCGTCCTCATAACGCTTACTCACTTTATAAATAGCGTGCAGTTGATTTGGTGCTAAACGTGGTAGGTGAATCGCGCTGATCCATTGGTTTGGTTTGATCAGAGTCTCGCGATAGCC
>NZ_JBKEBW010000121.1:0-28767 GCF_047973365.1 Vibrio sp.
TATTCGACATTAAATCGGTTCAACTACCTTTTGATTATAATGAATATAAAGTCTGTATTTATTGGCATCCGAGTCGAAATGGTGATTTAGCAAACCAATGGTTCAGGGGTGAAATTGCAGCATTATTTCCAAATAACGCCGAATCATAGCAATAGCCTAAAAGCAATATAATGTATAAGGGCTAATTATATGAGTGTTTTTGGAGATAAGAAGCTTAGCGTACGTTTTCGTTCCATTGGGCTTCAGACCCCGTAAATCAGGCGACAAACAATAAGTAAGTAATCACACCGTAACTGTTTAGCATTATTCACTGCCATGGTTTAGCTTATGAAAATCAGCTGTAATAAAATTACAAATTCATAAACAAAGGAAATATAACAGTATAATATACTACATCAACCTATTGAAAATTAAAGATAATTATAGAATAAGCAAAATAATTTAGTAATAACCTTGGCTAATTCATCTTTTGTAATTGAGTCACTTTCCTAGGAACACATATAGAGCTTTGAATAAAACTTGAGAGCTAAAGATGAGGAGCTGTATTGCAGGTAATAAAAAAGGCACTTTCGTGCCCTATTTATTACCTTGTTCTTCTTGCTTGTTTTGCCTGATTTGCTCGGCAACTATTTTGATTGCTTGTGCAGTACTGATGCCTTGTGACATTAAAGTTTGTATCTTCTCGACAGCAGCCTGCTGCTCTGCATGGGTTAATGGTGGAAAATCATCAAACATAAAAAAGGCTCCTGTTGAAGGAGCCTTACTATAATGACTTGCTTAATAACTCGCAAGGAAGTTAACGTAAGCGCCCATAGCATTCTCATTAGTGTAACTTGCAGCGATATCTAACTGAAATAAATTTAATGGGGAGATGCCGACGCCTGCTGTTATTGTACCTTCGCTATCGTCGTATGCTAAATTCTTGTAATAACCGGCTCTAAGTTTAAGTTGTCGAAGCAGATCAACTTCCCCACCGATACGGATCATTTGCGTATTATCATCGAAATTTTTGTATCGTTCTTTCTCGTTGAGGTCATAGTCAACACTCAGGGTGAAGTAATCGGCAACGATACCAGCACCGACCGTGTATTGAGGACGCATTTCGTATTGATAGCTAATAGACGGATTACCGGATACTGCTGATGGTATAGTTTCTGTTTCTATATCACGCCCTACCAAATCAGTGGCAGCGAAACCGACTCTCAATGGCCCATAGAACCACAAAGCTCCGGCATCAAGGTTAAAAACAGTCTCACCATTGCCATTATCAGCAACATCAGCCAAGTCATAATTTGACATGCTTGCTTCATAAACATAGGTGTAGACACGTTGTAATTTTGGTGTCACACCAAAAGCAAGATGCTGCCCCATAAAGGTTTGGTATTTAGCTAATGTTATCCCCACTTCAGTGACTGCTACTGATACCGCATTAACCGTACTTCTGTCGGCTCTATCTAATGCACACGCCGTTGCATCTGACGGTGTGGAACAAGTTGTCGCTATTTGAGGATTTGAAAACGTTTCGGTATATGCTTTTCCGTAAACGTTAGCCGCAATAAATTGATTCGGAATAGCAAATGCTACAACGCCACCTAACTCAGCATTGAGTATGCTGCCATCGATATGATCTAAGGTAGAATTGAGCTCATCGATGCGTGATGCATCAGGATTATCAAGAATATCCGAAATCGTGTCTAAATCATCTATCATTCCATCTTGGTCGTTATAGGTAAATCCGACGCTGGGAAGAATCATACCAACATCGTCATTGCGGCGATATATTGCAACTAATGCAGGGTTATAAAATGGACCGGTAAGAAAGTTTCCCGAGACAACACCTGCTCCGCCCATAGCATCGCCACGAGCTTCAATTGCATAGTTTGCAGCAAACGCCGCCGGAGCGCTTAGCATTATTGAGAGTGTAAGAAGTTTGATTTTATTTTTCATGACGATATAACGCGTTAGTTCCTTTGCATTTTATAACGGCATATTGTGGACTAACTTTAGCTATTCCTCTACGGAAATATCATATGTCTTGCTGATAACTTGTGACTGCTCAATAGATATCGGGCCTTGCCAACGTAAATGAGTCATTGATACGGCAAGAATGTATCTATCAGGTGGTAGATCAGTGGCTTCTAACATAGTCGGATAATCAGATTCATATTCTTTTGACCACACTTCTTTATATTTGCCTTCTACATAGTCGTACACATTGATGCCTAACTTTGGTAAAGGACAAAAGCGATTAAGAAGTGCGTTTTTATCTACTGTCCATTGATCTTTAGAGGCCCATCGCACCGTTTGTTTCGCTTTACTTTCAGTGAAGATAACCCAAGTACTCCATGATTCTCTATCTGATGTAGAAATATCTAATCGATACAAGCCCATGTCTGGCTTACTATTTAAATTGTATC
Source organism: Vibrio sp. (assembly GCF_047973365.1). Lineage (GTDB taxonomy): Bacteria > Pseudomonadota > Gammaproteobacteria > Enterobacterales > Vibrionaceae > Vibrio. Next base: position 2,418 of record NZ_JBKEBW010000121.1, read on the forward strand.
TTTTAATGAAAGACACAGCTCCGGATGTGACGTTGTCACGAGTTATTTTGCTAAATGTGGTATCACTCGATAAGGGCTTATCCACCCATTGAGTGAGTTGAATAGAGTTAATTTCTTTTTGGCTTTTAGCATCAACCAATACTTGATAGGCATCCCTACCTGGGCTTCGAATATCAAGACGTCGTATATTAATTGATGAGATCCAATCGGGAAGCGGATTTGCATCAAGCCCTTTACCACAATCTACGCTCAGAGCTTGAATTAATAAATCATTAAGATGATTTTTAATACTCTTGTTATGCTCAAGTTGCCAAACTTCCACAAGAGACGCAAACATGTTTTCTAAGTCATTATTTAGAAGACGTTGATGTGCTTGCGTGAGTGGTGAATTATTTTCAAACCACTCTACACTATTAGCAGTTAGTGGCACGCAGCAGAGCGTGCCCACAATAAGTGTTATTTTTTTCAGTACTATTTTTTTCAGTGCTAATTTTCGCATTGACTACGCTTTCATCTTGTACCCAACACCACGTAATGTTTCGATCTCTAAACCGGGCAACTTCTGACGTAATTGAAGGACGTGCGTGTCTACGGTGCGCGTAGTTGGGAAATGGTTGTAACCCCACACATGATCCAACAACTCATCACGCGTAAATACTCGGCCTAAATTACTTGCCAAAAATAGCAGCAAATCAAACTCTGTACGAGTAAGCGTTACAGGGTCACCTTTATAAAAAACATCGCGAGTAGCTTTATCAATAGTTAACTCAGGCAGTACCACTTTAGTATCATCTTGGCCATCTGACTCAGGGGAACGTAGCTGAGCGCGGACACGTGCAAATAATTCGGCTTCAGCAAAAGGTTTTGTCAGATAATCATTAGCACCGGCATCTAAGCCAGCCACTTTATCTTTTACCGTTACTAGTGCTGTTAATAAGATGACAGGAACATCTTTCAACTTTTTCCAATCAGGTAAATGTTGAACAGAATCACCGTCAGGTAACTGGCGATCCAAAATAACTAAATCTGCACTTTCCCAATGCTGTTTAACATCTGCAATTGTTTCAGCATGTAAACATTCATATCCTGCTTGCTCTAAGCTCACTAAAAGACCATCAGCTAGGTTTTTGTCATCTTCAACAAGAAGCAACGTCTGTTTCACAGGGTATCTCCAATATAAAAGTAGTTGGTGGACCAATTAGGGTCATCTTGCCGCCCATTCTGTCTACCATTGATTCTACTATAGTTAAGCCTAGTCCTAAGCCACTTTTACTTACAAATGGCTTGCGTAGGTGACGCCAATCCTTGTTTGTTAATGTTCCTTGGTCGGTCACTTTGATCGTGACAGATTCCGATTTTGTTATCACTTCTAACGTCACCGGAGCAACACCATATTTCACGGCATTGCGAATTAAATTGTCTATGCAGGTGCCTAGCCAATATACATTTAGTTTTGCTGCAACATCATCATTTATAACGAGTTCAATAGCGTTGTTAAACTCTTCTTCAACTTTAAATTGCAGCCATTCTTGCACCGATGGAACCCAGTCTGTTGCAAGAGGTTTATTATCAGACTGCAAATAGTCCTTACTAGCCTCAGCCAATTGCCTTAAGCGACGAGAATCTTCACACAAACGACGAAACTCATCGTATAAGGAATTTGGTAACTGTTCAAATTCTCGTCTAAATCCCTCAACAGTAAGAGAGAGGCTTGCAATAGGAGTTCTTAACTCATGTGTCAGTATTTGCAATACCAACATTCTACTCTTCATCTCTTGTCGTTTGCTATTCCATCGATAAATGGACCAAGCAATTACCAACAAAATATTTGCAATGACCAGCCCGATCATACTCTTACGTAAAAGATCTGAATGATCTTCGATATCCCAGCAAATATTACCTCGTTGTACGAAACATGTATTGTCTGCTGTTGCGATACTGTAGGTTAGCCCCGCTTGTGTTGCGTTTGTATTCCACATTTCTTTGTCAAAAATGTAATATTCATCGCCTTTTCTAAGCCATAGCTCATCCCCTTCGGCAAACATCATCGTACCTGAAATCAGAGCTGTGATGGAATCTTCACCCATGGCTTGTAATCTACCCAATAAACTACGTGGAGATGCTTTAGCTCTCTCTTGGATATGCATATACTGCTCAAGTTCAATCAGCTTATCTGGGTATTTTTTTACGTAACGTTCCGCATACGTCCCCCCGCCAGGATGGATTAACCCACTGCGAGCGAACCAACGTGAAGAGAGCTGAGTCCCTTTGCATGTCGCTCGAGTAAAAACTAATGGTTCAGTTACCAATGGATTTAACGGAAGGTTTCCAGCACAGTTCAACGCAAGTTTATACAGCATTTGAATATCTTTTATTGGATATTCAGCGGTTTGCGGAAGCATACTTTCAGGAGTCAACAGGCGTGTTGGATAATCGGTTTGTATTCCTCTAATATCATAAAAATCAACCGCAGCATCATAATCGAATAGCGACACAAACAGATCGATACGCTCTGGGAGCGAATCTGCATATGTAGTTGCCGAAAGAGTCATTGCAATTAGGGCAAATGTTAATTTTATCGCTTTTATCAATTTGATTATTCATTAAATCATAAGTTCAAAAACTATAACTTATTATGCTAAAAATGAACATGCACCATGTTATATCGATGTCAATAATACATGTTTGCGGTTTTATTGATTGTAATATATACGAAATGGATGATTTTTATCGCAAGTGACATTGTCACTTAAACTTACAATAAAAAGAGCAACACAAAGGTTGCTCTTTTTACAGTGATTGTCATCGACTTATATGTGACTCAGGATGTCATTACAGCTTTGCTTAGCATCACCAAACAACATTTGTGTGTTCTCTTTAAAGAACAGTGGGTTTTGTACACCCGCATAGCCCGTATTCATAGAACGTTTGAAGACGATGACGTTTTGAGCATTCCAAACTTCAAGCACCGGCATACCCGCGATTGGGCTGTTTGGATCTTCAAGCGCTGCCGGGTTAACAGTATCGTTAGCGCCAATAACTAGCACTGTGTCTGTATCTGAGAAATCATCATTGATTTCATCCATCTCGAGAACAATATCGTACGGTACTTTTGCTTCTGCCAACAATACGTTCATGTGGCCAGGCAAGCGCCCCGCTACAGGGTGAATACCAAAACGTACATTGACACCAAGTGCTCTAAGCTTCTCGGTAATTTCATACACTGGGTATTGCGCTTGCGCGACCGCCATACCATACCCTGGAGTGATGATGACAGATTTAGAGTTTTTGAGCATATCCGCTACGTCTTCTGCATTCGTTTCGCGGTGTTCACCCTGCTCTTCATCTTCGCTAATAATCACTTCTTGACCAAAGCCACCGGCAATAACACTAATGAAAGAGCGATTCATTGCTTTACACATGATGTACGAAAGAATAGCACCAGATGAGCCCACCAATGCACCAGTCACAATCAACAGATCATTTGCTAGCATAAAGCCAGCTGCTGCTGCTGCCCAACCTGAATATGAGTTCAACATTGAAACAACCACTGGCATATCAGCACCGCCGATAGACGCCACTAAGTGATAACCAAATGCAAAAGCTATTAGCGTCATTACTATCATTGCGAACATGCTGCCATCAGCATTAATGAAGTGAATCATAAGCAGTGTTGAAACAATAATCGCAGCCAAATTCATTTTATGCTTATGAGGTAAGTTTAGCGGCGATGATTTAATGATACCGCGCAACTTACCAAAGGCAACAATCGATCCTGTGAAGGTTACTGCGCCGATAAATACGCCGATGAACACTTCAACCAAATGAATAACATGTTCAGCATGAGTTGTAACTTCTGGCGCGGCTAAGTAACTGTTGTAACCAACAAGCACAGCAGCCATACCTACGAAGCTGTGAAGAATCGCAACCAATTCTGGCATTTCTGTCATTTCTACTTTCTTAGCAAAATGAACACCAATACCACCACCAATCACCATTGCGATGATAATCCAGGTAAAGCCTTCAGCATTAGGGCTAAAAATAGTCGCAATCAGTGCGATTGCCATGCCCGTAATCCCGTAATAGTTACCTGCTCTAGCTGATTGTTGTTTTGATAAGCCAGCCAAACTCATGATAAAGAATAAAGCAGCGACAATATAAGCTGCTTGTACTAATCCTGCAGACATTGCTTACTCCTTTAGTCTTTGCGGAACATTTCAAGCATACGTTTGGTAACAGTAAAGCCACCAAATATGTTTATGCTTGCGATAAGAACGGCGATAAATGCCAAGAAGCTCACAAAGCCATTACCTTGACCGATTTGCAGCAATGCGCCAACCACAATAATACCTGAAATAGCATTAGTAACAGACATAAGCGGTGTATGCAGTGAATGAGTTACGTTCCATACCACGTAATAGCCCACAACACATGCAAGCACAAATACAGTGAAGTGCCCTAAGAACGCAGCTGGAGCGACACTTGCCACCCATGCAAATGCACCAACACCTACAGCTAATCCAATGATATTCTTGGTTGGTGACGTCGGTTCTTCGGCTTTCGCTGTTTTAGGTTCTACTTTTTTCGGTTTTGCTTGAGGTTGTGCCGAAACTTGGATTGGTGGCGCGGGCCAAGTGATTTCGCCTTCTTTCACCACAGTGACACCACGCAATACCACATCTTCGAAATCAATGTTGATATTGCCGTCTTTTTCTTTACACAGTAATTTTAACAAGTTAACTAAGTTTGTTGCGTAAAGTTGCGATGATTGCGTTGGTAAACGCCCAACCATATCGGTATAACCAATCACTTTGACACCGTTTGGTGTTGTGATCACTTGGTCTTTTACTGTGTATTCACAGTTACCGCCGTTAGCTGCTGCCAAATCGACAATCACGCTCCCCGCTTTCATTGAATCCACCATTTCTTTGGTGACTAATTTGGGTGCTGGACGTCCTGGAATAAGAGCCGTCGTGATAATGATATCGACATCTTTTGCTTGCTCTGCATAAAGTTCTGCTGCTTTTTTATTAAAGTCGTCAGACATTTCTTTTGCATAGCCGTCGCCAGAGCCTGAGTTTTCTTGGTAATCAACTTCCAAGAATTCAGCGCCCATAGACTGAACTTGCTCTTTTACCTCTGGTCGGACATCAAATGCGCGGACAATTGCTCCTAGGCTACCAGCAGCACCGATGGCAGCCAGACCTGCAACACCAGCGCCAGCAACAAAGACTTTCGCTGGCGGCACCTTACCTGCCGCGGTAATTTGTCCAGTAAAGAAACGACCAAACTCATGCGCGGCTTCTACTACTGCACGATAACCAGCAATGTTGGCCATTGAAGAGAGTGCGTCTAGCGATTGAGCACGTGAAATGCGAGGTACAGAGTCCATGGCTAACACGTTGATGTTTTTCGTGGTTAGTTTTTCCATCAACTCTGGATTTTGCGCTGGCCAAATAAAGCTGACTAATGTCGCACCTTCTTTAATAAGGGCAATTTCATCTATCTCTTGACTCGAAATCGGAGCGTTAACTTTTAGAATTAAATCGGAGTTCCAAACGTCGTCTTTTGACACGATGGTTGCTCCAGCTTGCTCGTAAGATGCATTATCGAAACTGGCAAGATCACCTGCTTGTGATTCGATTGCAACCTCAAAACCGAGTTTGATTAACTGCTGAACCGATGAAGGAGAAGCAGCGACTCGCGTTTCTCCCGCGAGTATTTCTTTTGGTACACCAATCTGCATAGCAATTCCTTGACTGTTGGCACTGTGAATATTCTTTTTTTATCTAACGCCTAATTTAAACACAAGATATTTGTAATAATATTTTAGATTTATTGGTTAAAACGTTAACTAGCGACTGTTTATCAGTTTTATTGAAAATACAAAGCGTTTATTTCATGTAAGAGTTCAAACCAGAGGCAAGTATTGAATTTACGTAGTGCCAAAATAAATAAAGAGCCACAAGATTATCCGCTTATAGCTCTTACATTTATGATTTCTGTCAACGACTTGGTGAGTTATTAAAAGATCCGACCAGACATTTGATCTATAAACATTTGTGCTTTCTTCAGCATCAGTTCTTCAGCGTCTGCTTTGTTCGACAGTACATCAGAGCGAATGAAACGGTGAGTTTTAAGTTCGCCGTCTTCTTCTTTTGTTATTCTGCCAGCGATTCGGTATTGACCCCCTTCAGGAATGACCTCTTGGTAAATCAAAAACTCTTTGTACTCTACAGGTTCAACCGACGCTTCTTTTGCTTCTGATTTACTACCGAAAAAACGAGAAAAAAATCCCACGCTAACTCCTTAAGGTAAGTTTTGATGTTTGTGTCCCAAAATAGGTTTTTCATACCATTCCAAATCAGCACCTTCGTCGAATTGTGTTTGAGACATAACAGTAGGTATATCCGCATCGCGCTCCTTACGTCTATCATCAATAATCATGCTCTCTGCTGCTTCTACCGCAGCTAAAGCATTTTGTTTTAAAATGACGAGGCGTTCTTCTGGCAATGCGGAGAGAAAATCAATATCAAAACGGATATAAATGGGACGTAGCTGACTTAAAGCCAGGCACGCTAGGTCTGCTAACTGGTCGTGAGTATATGTCGTAGCATACTTGTCTTGTGCGATTACTTGACCAACAAGTGTTTCCATATAATTGTGTACTTCAACATTCAGTTGCATATGAATTCTCCTAAACCGATCTGTCGGTGTGATACATTCAAACAAAGCTATTGCATCGATGATCTTTAATCAACCGAAGAACGAGTCAACTTGCGTAATCTTTGCTCAAGCGCGCTCTTTTATAACTAAAGATGAGTAAAATGCTTGGAAATTCATTGAATAACGGCATTTATTACCAACAAATCATAGATCAAAACAATACAAGCAAGCGCGCTGATGACACGCTTTATCAAGCTAAAAAAACGAGGAGCAACCAGGTTAAAATAGCTTATTAATCTTGATTGAAAAATAGGACTAAGCTCCCTCCTTTAAATGCACTACCATAGTTGAACGTTAATCCCAAGCCTATGTTGTCGACAAAACTCACTTTAAAAGGTGGTGTCATTAACCAACCTACCGTTGCTTCATAGTATAGCGTTGTCCCTAACGGCTGAGAAACATCACTTCCAACGTCGACTCTTCTGACAGTGCTGTATACAGACTGAATAGAATGACCGAGCTGACTAAAATCGTAAACGACAGTGGCACTATTTACCCAATACCAACCTTCAGGAGTCCCTATTTGACCATGATTAGCATTTCCCCAGCCATAACCATAGAAGTAGTGTCCACTAGAAGATAACTTCCATTTTCCCCAATTTTCATCTTTTTTATAATTCAACTTAATATGGGGTTCGTAGATGTTTGCCCATGCAGAGGTATTAAACAACACGCCATCTAAATGAGATGTATATGACTTACCTGTGGCACTGTTGTAATCCATCATATTCTCATAACGCATAAGATGGATACCTATACCCGGAGAAATAGACCAATGCTCGTCAAGCACGTATTCATAACGATAAGCCGCATATACATCGGCAATTATTTGCCTGAAATCATCTTCAACCATCTCATCAGCCCAACGAATTTTCTCTTCTGTTGCTAAACCAGAAAGCCTAAAAAACACTTCGTGTTTATTTAAATCTTCTTCATCATTAAGGCGAAACGATAACGGTAAGGTAGAGATACCGTACTTCTTTCGATTGGCTACGGAATCTTCAGTACCTAACTCTGGGTTATCGGTATTGAAAAGCTCATTGGGATTAAAGTCTTTTATACCAACGGTGAACACGTCACTATCACTCAGCACGACTGTGTATGCGAAACTTTGCTCAAAAAACTTTTGAACAACGTCAAACCCTCGAGCCAACGCATGATGGGCAAAAGTCAGTGAACAAAATGGTAGCGCACAATATGATAGTAAGACAGCTCGTTTGTTAAACACAGAACACAAATCCTTTGTCTCTGAATGATCGATGGAATGTTAATGGAAATATCTATTGATAGTAATAATTTAGCAGCATTAAAAGGAAATGCGATCTCGCACATTGAGAAAAGTGGCAATATCTCAAACCTGTGGCTAATCTTGGAGTGGATACAATTCAGTGGTTAACAATATTTTAAAATTTATAACGATTAGCGTGCTTTCCCTGAAGGAACTAAAAGCAAGTATAAAGGAAGTCTAGGGATGGAAGGATCATGCCAAGAAGAACATTCGATGTTTGCGAGTAAATGGTTTGGCGTAATAACAAAGTCAGTGTTAATTATCGTTGCATGGGTCATTTTGTGGCGCGCTGCTGCTTTGATGGAATATGCTCCTCATGCCAGTATTTGGTTTCCACCTTCGGGTGTTACCTATGCCATATTTCTCATATTGGGCTGGAAAGCCATTCCTATTGTATTGGTCGCATCTGTCAGTGCGACATTTTGGGAAAATAGTATTTATCAAGGACAACAGAGTTTTTCCACTTTACTTATCACCGGGTTGCTATTTGCAACCGTGCATTGCTTATCCTATTGGATTGGTGCCGCCATCTTAAGAAAACTAAGCCATACGGGAAAGACTAATCGTATACCCTACTTAATTCTGATGTTCCTAATTATTGCAGCAAGCTCATCGCTTGTTGCAGCAATCGCTGGAACGAACAGCTTGGCTATCACAGGTATAATTGCGTCCAATGAAATAATGTCTATCTGGGGGCCTTGGTGGGTTGGCGACCTCGTCGGTGTTGTTGTTGTCGCACCACTTACGGTCGGTATCCTTGCCCGCTTTTATCCCGATGAAAGCCAGTGGTTAATTGAAAATTTCACATCCATTTACCAACAAGCACCAATTGACAATTACCTATATAAACAAACAATTGCAATTGTTTTGCTAGCATTAATCAGTGTGTTAGTTGCGATATATCCTTCCTCAGGTGTGGTTTTTTGTGTGTTTTTCTTGGGTATAGCTCAGATGTGGATAGTTTTTACTGAAAGTGCAGGGAGAGCATTTCTCAGTTTAGCGTTGTTGAGTACTTCTACCGCCATTTTAATATCATGGTTACAATTAGATAACCATGCAATGGTGTATCAATTCACCATCTCATTGCTTGCTGCAAACACCTATTTTGGCTTGTGGGTGCCACACATTCTTATCGACAATAGAAACCTAAGAATACTCGCTGAAAGGGATGTTTTAACGGGTGCGCAGACTCGTCAGTTCTTCATAAAAAATGTCAGAAATGAAATAAACCGTTGCCGGAGATTTGACCAACCGCTGTCTCTCACTTTATTTGATATTGATGGTTTCAAACTGATTAATGACACTTTAGGCCATACCATTGGCGACAAAGTACTGACATTAGTAGCGCAGCATGTGAGTAAAGAAATAAGACCTGCGGATCTCATTGGACGTTTTGGTGGTGACGAATTTATGTTGTTGTTGCCCGGAGATGATTTGTCACATGCTATTCAAGCCGCAGATCGGATTAGAGTTAGTATTGAAGCGACGAAATTTCCGTCTTTAGAAAAAAAAGTGACCTGTAGCTTTGGTGTCGTCGAAATCGACATTCAAGACACGTTTGTATCCGCTTTTGAAAGAGCCGACAACTTCTTACTTGAAGCCAAGAAAGCAGGGAAAAATAGAGTAAAACCTTCTGCTATTTAAAATAAATACGGGCTTATCCGTTACGTTGTAGCAAATAAACCCGCTAAGTTAAACCACGGTGCTCTTCTCGACCAAAGGGACAGCTTCAGTCAAATTTAGTGTCTGTTAAGCATCAGGTTTAAGTGCATATTTTCCCGAACCTAAAAACATCGTCGCTAAAGCCGCAAACAAGTAGACGGCTACACCCTCAACAGCCCACGCCCCTACTTTGTTTAAAGTAAAGAAGTTGTCCATGTGCATTAGGTAAATAACCATTAAACAGGTGCCAATTACCACGATTGAAGATAAGCGAGTAAAAATACCAGCAATAATCAAAATAGGGGCAACAACTTCACCCAAATACACGCCATAAGCGACAAAGGCGGGCAGACCATTTTTTACCAACATACCTTGGATAAACTCTGTTCCACCGTGTAGTTTGTGGATCCCGTGCAATAAAAACATAAACGCAAAACTGACACGTAAAATCAATTTGCCCACATCGGGTTTTGCTAATAGCTTATCGACTTGATTTAAAATTTCGTTCATGACAACCATCCTTTTAGGTCTAATGATCCTTACTATAGAGAACCATCACCTACAGCATCACCCAAAAGTATTAATCATCTTCATCAATTTTTCCGAATAATACTATTGATACAAATCATGTAATAAAACGTCATCTTAATATATACACCGCACAACGCTAATGAATAACAATTCATCATATTTAATTATCTTTTCGACAAATTTTTTTTGGTTTCATCGCGACATTTTTTATTGCATGGGAAAAAGTATGACTTTATCATCGCCCTGCTTCTTGATGATAGCCAATCCGAGTACATCACAGTAGTTTTGTGGCAAGGCGATAGAGCAACTATCCAAGAGTGACTTTGACGGCGCAGACGCGCTTTTATTGACGCTCCACTTTTCATCATCCAAGACCATGAAAAGTGCCCTATTACTTTGGAGAATTGCTATGGCTAATTCAGCTTCTGTATTGGATTTTCAATCTTTTTCTTCTCAAGCGCTATCGGCAGAAACCATCGATCTAATCGAAACTTCTGTTGCGCAGTTTGGTGCTCCTTTGCTTATGCTTGATTGCGATATTATTCGCGCTCAATACCGTGCACTAAGTAATGCATTGCCAAATGTAGTTTTACACTTTGCTCTAAAACCGCTACCTCATCCAAATGTGGTTAACACACTTTTACAGGAAGGCGCATGTTTTGACTTAGCCACAACGGGTGAAGTTGAATTGGTGCAACAACAAGGTGTACCTGCCGAACGAACAATCCACACTCACCCAATTAAGCGTGATAGCGACATTCGTGACGCATTAGCGTACGGCTGCAATGTATTTGTGGTGGATAACTTAAATGAGTTAGAAAAATTCAAACCTTATAAAGATCAAGTTGAATTACTCGTTCGTTTGAGCTTCCGTAACTCTGAAGCCTTCGCTGACTTGTCGAAAAAATTTGGCTGTTCTGCTGAACAAGCGCTTGTGATTATTGAAACCGCAAAAGAATGGAACATTCACATTAAAGGTCTGTCTTTCCATGTCGGTTCTCAAACGACTAATCCGCAAAAATATGTGGATGCAATTCGCAGTTGTAAAGAAGTGATGGATGAAGTTTTCGAACGTGGCTTACCTGCATTGAGCACATTGGACATTGGCGGTGGTTTCCCTGTTTCTTACACAAAACAAGTGATGCCAATTGATCAATTCTGCATGCCGATTAACAAAGCATTAAGTGAGTTACCAGAAACCGTTCAAGTGATTGCAGAACCAGGTCGTTTTATCGTTGCACCAGCGGTCACCAGTGTTGCTTCAGTCATGGGGCAAGCTGAACGTGAAGGCCAAATTTGGTACTACCTTGATGATGGTGTATATGGTTCTTTCAGTGGTTTGATCTTCGACCACACTGAATACCCTATCGTGACATTGAAACAAGATGGCGAATTCGTACCTAGTGTACTGTCAGGCCCAACATGTGACAGCATTGACGTGATTGCCGAAAACATCATGTTGCCTAAGCTGGAAAATGGCGATTTGGTCATCGGTCGAGTGATGGGTGCATACACAAGCGCAACTGCAACAGATTTTAACTTCTTCAAACGCGCACAAACCATTGTGATTAATGAGTGTGAAGAAAATAGCCAACGCATGATTGGCTAATAAATGGTAAAAGTTAAAAGCTCCCTATTTCAAGGGAGCTTTTTTCGTTTCATACCATTCAATGAGTTTGTATTCCAACACTCGCCATATGCCGAGCAGTAATCAGAGACTTGAAGCACATAAATTTTGAATACTGTTGCCTATTCGACACTTATCATTTGAACCGATACGTTGTATGGTACGCAGTCTTGACCGGATATAAACTCCAACTTCCGTAACCGTGCGCATTTACAATAGAGAGTATTCATAATATGTCACAACGTAACATTAAATTTATCGCGACCGATATGGACGGTACACTTCTAGACGGACACGGACAGCTCGACCCAGAATTTTTTAATCTCCATCCACGACTGGTGGAAAAAGATATTCTTTTTGCAGCAGCCTCTGGACGTCAGTATTACAGCTTGCTGGACACATTCTCCGACGTGAAAGATCAAATCATGTTTATCGCTGAAAATGGTACTTTAGTGATGTACAAAGGCGAAGAACTTTATAGCCTACCCCTTGAGTCATCGGTAATTCATGGTTTGATTGAAACAGCCAGAGGTATCGAAGGTGCGCATATTGTTTTGTGTGGTAAACGCTCTGCTTATATAGAAACAGAGGATCTTCGAGCTCGCGAAGAAGTTCAGAAATACTATCACCGTTGCGAAACAGTTGAAGACTTAACCACCATTGAAGACGATTTCTTAAAGGTTGCTATTTGCCATTTTGATGGCTCAGAAAAGCACATTTACCCAGTGATCAATTCAGCGTTTGGTGATACACAGAAAGTCGTTGTGAGTGCGAAAATTTGGCTAGATGTTATGAACTTAGCGGCTTCAAAAGGCGATGCTATTGAGCATTTGCAACAACAACTTGGTTTTACACATGAACAGACCATGAGTTTTGGCGATTATTTTAATGATGTTGAGATGTTGCAAGCAAGCTATCACTCCTACGCTGTAGAAAATGCTCACGATGGCGTTAAGGCGCATGCCCGCTTTCGTGCACCAAGTAACAATGAAAGTGGCGTGTTGGTTGTGCTTAAAGAACTGTTGGCTGAACTGAATTAATCTGCATACGCATTTCAGTCAGATTTTATTGTAGGCTTTGGAATATAGCGATTTAGACGGTCGGCTTTTCGATTCTTAGAAAAGAAAGCTTCGAGCTCAACATAAATACCCGGGTTAAGCTTATAGTCGTACTCTCTGGGAAGTTCAAATTGTGGTGTCACTGTTAAGAACAACCAGTTTTTATACAGTTTGCGTATCCACGATGCAGATAACCAGATATTACTCACCTCATCTTCATCGTAAGGATAAATGCTGATACCGAAGGAGTATTGCATTAAGTTCTTCTCATTCACTCGATCGAAATATTGAACTTGATGCAAAACTTCCCACTGGTCGTCTTCATAAAGATATTGAGCACTTGAGCCAATTTTGAATATCTTCCCCTCAAGCTCATTCACATCATAGTAAAAATTTAGAGAACTTAGCGTCCCCAACCCTTTGGAATTAAAGTAAAAGAACTCCTGATTCACCTGTGTCGTCCAGCTTTCGGACAACTTCCCTACTCGGTAAATTTCCGCCCGAGCAAAGGGATCAAATGGCAAGCGTATCTTGATACCTAGATCAAAACTGGTTTTCCAGTGACTAATCTGTTCATCTTGGAGTCGGATACCACCAAAAGCACCCTTTGAATTTGAGCTTGAAGAGCTTAACCCACGTTGTTTACTTTCCAAATCATCGTAATCATCGGGGTCCGTTTCAAAAATAATTTTCCAGTTATGTTCCGTATGAGGTAAATCAATGCGCACTGAAATATTTTCATCACTATCGAAATAGCCACGATGCGAGTACTTGGCTGATGTTCTAATTTTGATATAGCTTTTGTTTAGAATCGGCTCATCCTCTTCGTCTTTCGCTAGACCATGGTCGATAAACTCACTAAAATCCAGCACCATCTGAGAAACAAAATCGTTGGTCTCATCAACCCACGACATATCTTCTTCAGACAAAGGGACTGAATAACGTAAGTCTGAGTTCGATCTGTCGAATTCAGACGCATCTAGAACGGGTCCGGTTGGTATTGCTAACGCATAAAAAGGCAGAGCTGTCAGTATTACAATGTAAGCTTGTTGAGCTATTACTTTGTAAAGTGTTCTTCCCCAAAAAACCTCAACAACCTCTGAATTTTGATGCTCAATACCTGTACATTGACAAATATTTTTATGCAACATATCTCATTATTATTTTTCTTGTTTCAGTTAGGACAATTTCATTAATTCGTATAGATTTAAAATATGGTTGTCGGTTAACCAGCCTTTAAATGTGAGTCTTATGATAATTAAACATTTAACGAATTTATTACTGCTCTCTTTTGTTGCTTTCACTGACCACGCGCAGGCTATTGAAGGTGTAAATGGCGAATTTTCTGTTGATATTGGGCCGGTTAACTTAGGTCAGGTGGTCATGTCATCTACTTGTAAAGATAGCACCTGTTTTTATAAGTCGCGTGCATATGGTGCTTTTTTATTTATCAAAGCCAATGTGATTGAATTGGGCTCCTATCAAGAGCAAGATGGTCAAATCATTCCACTATCCTCCAATTACTCAGAAAGAATAGGTTCAGATAAGGAGGCTTATTCCTACAACTTTAGTTCATTAGAAATCACAGACCAAAACAGCAAAGCTAAGGTTTCAGAGCTAAACAAAGAAGCTTACCCATTTGTTCCATTACTTAACCAAGTGACTCTTGATTTGGCTCGTGGAGGGCTTAAAAAATCGTATCAGTATGTATTGAAAGAAAAGGTAAAAGATGTGGAAGTCGATTCTTATTCGACCACCAAAACAGACAAAGGGATTCAACATCGTATAACGGTAAAAAACAAAAACCGAGAAATGGAATTCTTATTCATCAATAATGGCGATAGCCTGCAGTTTGAAGAATTCAATTATCGAGGATTCAGAATGTCGCGAATGAAATGACCATCAATAAATCTTGATTTATCACCACAACTCTTTGTTTAAAAATACAAAATGCGTTGGTCAGTTATTTATTAAACTTTGAACGATTTTCTTAACTAATTTTTCCAGGCACTCTTTCGAGGGTTTGGTCGTGGCAAAAGATCGAAGCCCGTAGATGTTCATGACGAGAAAATCACTGAGCAACTCACAATCTGTATCAGTGTCAATTTCGCCATTCGCCTTTGCAATATCAAGCTTATGCTCAATATTTAGTTTCCACTGATTAAGCATTTCACAGATAATTTGCTCAACTTCCTCATCTTGCTGCTCAAGTTCACTCAATGACTTCTGCAGTAAGCAGCCTTTATTTTCATGACACTCTTTGGATTCGATGATGTCATTAAGATAAAGCTCAAAACCCTTAAGAATAGAATGCCCCTCAGCAAAAAACTTTTCAAAGGACTGAGACCTGGTTTGTGCGTAATGATTTAAAGAAGCAAGCAATAATCCACGTTTATTTTCGAAAGCACAGTATATCGACCCTGGGTGCAAGCCCGTTGCTCTTTTTAAATCCTGCATACTGGTTTTGTTATAACCTTTAGCAATGAACTCATTCATCGCAGAGCGTAATACATACTCTCGGTCAAATTCTGCACTTCTCATTATACGTTGCTCGATAGCTTTAAGAGCCACTAAGTGTACTGGTTTAAATACTCATTAACAATGATACTTGAATGAATGTTCAAAAAATAACTTGAATGTTCATTCAAGAAAGGGTTAGCATGTGCACATAAAGTCCAAATAAGCCATGTAAGGAACATGCAAATGACAACTAAACTATTTGAAAGTTATAAGCTCAACGACAAAATCACTCTTAAAAACCGCATTGCTATGGCGCCTTTAACACGCTGTATGGCTGATGCGAATCTAGTTCCTACCGAAGCAATGGTTGAATATTATGCAAAACGCGCCGATGCGGGGTTGATCATTTCTGAAGCAACGATCATTCGTCCTGATGGTCAAGGCTATCCAAATACTCCTGGGCTATATAGCGAAGCTCAAATTGAAGGTTGGAAGAAAGTCACAAATGCAGTTCATAGCAACGGCGGTAAAATTTTTGCTCAGCTTTGGCATACTGGTCGCGTAGCGCACCCACACTTTTGGGGAGGTGAATACGTATTAGCACCTTCAGCTGTCGCATTTGAAGGAACAGTCCCTCGTATGCGTGAGTTGGTTTATACCGTACCTAAAGAAGCAACCAACGAAGAAATTGCACAGTTAGTAGAAGACTACGCACAAGCAGCGCAAAACGCTATCGATGCGGGCTTTGATGGTGTTGAAATTCATGGTGCTAACGGCTACTTGATTGACCAATTCTTACACTTCGATACCAACCATAGAACGGATGAATTTGGTCAGACTGCAGAAAACATGTCACGTTTCCCTCTTGCAGTGATTGATGCTGTAATTGCACGTATAGGTGCAGAATTAACAGGGTTACGAGTATCACCTGCAGGCTATGCCCATATGGCTACAGATGCACGCGATCGTCAGGTGTTTGATTACTTCTTAAAAGAAGTAGAAAAGCGCGATTTAGCTTACCTGCATGAAGGTATGTTTGATGACAGCATGGAGTTCGATTTCCTAGGCGGTAAAGTGTCAAAATACATGCGTGAAACCTATTCGAAAACTCTAATGGCAGTTGGCGGATATGACGCAGAAACAGGCGCTCAAGCGATTGAAGATAACAAATTCGACCTGTTGGCGATTGGTCGCCCATTCATCGCAAACCCTGATTACATTAGCCGTGTAAAAGAAAATAAAGAACTTGTCGCTTATGATGCTGCAATGTTGGAGACCTTAGTATAAGGTTTTAATAATTCAAATAAGTTAACGTCCCGAAATGGGTCGTTAACTCATCTCATAATTAACCTCACATATCTCAACAAATGGAACAGTTTTCGTTGTTGTGCTTTTACATTCAAAAATAAACCTTAGTACCAATTAGCATTCCAATAAAATGAAACGTATCGCAACAAAACCTCATATGGTGCTATATTCGCTCTAGTTATTGGCTGCTAAATATATCAACTCATTAGCAGCAAAGGAATTTGAATAGGGTAATGCTGTGGAACTACAAAATCTTTCTCGTCACGAACTCGCCATCGTTAGCAAGTTATTTGGTGCACTTTTCTACTACCCACCAAGAGATTTCAACCAATTTCCTTTTGGTACTTACTTTGAACAAGATGAAGTAGAAACGCCGATTAAAGAAGTTAATCAAGTGTTAAACAGCTTTAAGTTTACCAATCAAAAAGCGTTACAAGACGAATACGACCGACTATTCATACTTCAAGATAACATGCCTGCTCCACCTTGGTCTTCCATGTATCTCGACCGAGAGTCAATTCAGTTTGGTCAGTCGAGCAAAAAGTATTGTGAATTTATCGAACACTGTGGATTAGGGCTACGTGAAGAGGCAGATGATCCTGAAGATCACATTGGTTTGATGCTAATTATTCTAGGGATGCTTATTGAAGATGACCAAGAACAACATGTAAAAGAAATGCTAGGTGACTATTTGGTTACTTGGACTGGGTATTATTTCTCAAACTTGAAGAAATGTTCACCTGATAGCGTTTATTCAGAGCTCGCTGAAAAGACTCAGAGATTGTTAGAACTTCTTTGTACCAGTTATTCCGCACAAGTATTGATTAAAAACAACTACTTCCATCCCACTTATAGTTGAATCCTTTCTACTATCCTGCCAGAGGGGCTATGCAGCAAAAGGGGGATGGCTTCCTCTTATAATTCGCGACACAATGGCGCAAATACTGAGACCAATAACATGCTGAACACATATCAATAGTACCAACTGCATCACAATTACAACATTTCATACTGTTCGAATATTACACCATTGTTAGATTATTTTTAAAACAAATGTTGGGTAAAAACAAACCACACCGAACATGAAACAGGCTTAATATCCACAATAAAAACAAGTATATGAATGGGTTTTATAGCAATTATTTTTAGTCGCAATTAAAATATTGTTAAAATTTTATTTAAATTTGTGTAACAATAAATTCTGTTTTAGTTGTTTAGTTACAACTCATAGCAACTAAAATGGGAGTTTTCTACAGACAATGCTCAAACCCAAAAACAAATATAATCTCGAGCATAAACGTGTCGCTGGCTGTAGAAAATTAATCATAGATAAACACTTGTAATGTATGCGATTTAGAGAGATTTAGGCCCAAAAATGAGTAACGTAACTGGTCAAAAAGGATTCAACCAGCTTAGTACTAATGCTGCTGACAAACTGGTCGATGTGGTTTTAATTGGTGGTGGTATCATGAGCGCAACGCTCGGTACCTTTATCCAACAATTGGAACCTAACTGGTCTATCGAAATGTTTGAGAGATTAGATAAAGTCGCTGAAGAAAGCTCCAACGGATGGAATAACGCAGGTACAGGTCATTCTTCCTTAGCTGAGTCAAACTACACACCTCAAACTTTCGAGGGTGAAGTTAAGATGGGTAAAGCGATAGATATCTATGAGCAATTCCAACTTTCCCGCCAATTCTGGGCCTATTTGGTTCAAGAAGGGTTAATCCAAGATCCGAGCTCCTTTATTAATAGTGTGCCACACATGAGTTTTGTGACCGGCGAAAACAACGTAGATTTTCTTCGTAAACGTTTTCAAACTCTTCGCAGTTCGCCACTGTTTGATGGTATGGTCTACTCTGAAGATAAAGAGCAAATTAAGTCATGGGCTCCATTGATCATGGAAAACCGTGATGAAAACCAACCGATTGCCGCTACACGCTCACGTTTTGGTACTGACGTTAATTTTGGTGCTTTAACTCACCATATGATTGACATTTTAGGTCAGAATGAACACTTTTCGTTAAGCACGAAGCATGAGGTGAAAGCACTGAACCGTCAGTCTGATGGCAGTTGGAAGGTAACCGTTAAAGACCTAGAAAACAACACCTCTCGCACCGTTCATACTAAATACGTATTTATCGGCGCTGGTGGCGCGTCTTTAACGCTACTACAAAAGTCCGCTATCCCTGAATCACGTAACTACGGTGGTTTCCCTGTTGGTGGACAATTCCTCGTAACAGAAAACCCTGAGATCGTTAAGCGACACCGCGCCAAGGTGTACGGTAAAGCAGCGGTAGGCGCTCCACCAATGTCGGTTCCACACATGGATACCCGTTTTATTGATGGTAAAGAAGTGGTTCTTTTCGGGCCATTTGCAAGCTTCTCTAGTAAGTTCCTGAAAGAGGGATCTTTGTTCGATCTATTCGGATCCGTGACATCATCGAACCTACTTCCAATGACACAGGTTGGACTCAAGAGCTTTGATTTGATCAAATATTTGCTTAGTGAATTGCTGCAAAGCAACCAAGACCGAATGAAAGCACTTAGAGAGTTCTTCCCTAACGCAAAATCTGAAGATTGGACGCTATGGCAAGCAGGCCAACGTGTTCAGATCATTAAAAACGTTACAGGGAAAGGCGGTGAACTTCATTTAGGTTCAGAACTTGTGCACGCTGCAGACGGCAGCCTAACTGCACTTCTTGGTGCTTCACCTGGTGCATCAGTTTCAGCAGCGGTTATGATTGAACTACTACAACGCTGTTTTGCTGAACAGATGGCAACAGATGAATGGCAAGAAAAAATCAAGCAGATGATCCCATCTTATGGACTAACGCTTAATGAGCATCCCGAGTTGAATCAAGAGATTTTGCTTAATACAAGTAAAATTCTTAAGCTTTCTCAAGACCTTGTTGAAGTCCGTTCAGCAAAAGAAGATCCAGAAGATCAGCAGCAACAAGTGTTTGCAACCATCGCTTAATTAACACCCATTTTTGATGAAAACTAACGCATACTTATGTATGCGTTAGTTTTTTATTTACTCGATCTCTCGTAGCAGCACCACGTTTTCGTTCTGTGAGCTCGTTTAAATTCGACATTAAAAAATGAATCGCTTTCGATTTTGTTTGGCTTAATTTCCAAGGTTACAACATGCTGAAAGTGGCAAGATTGCGCTTTCGATTATGTCAGGTGTTAAGGCTGTTGCAATGTCCATTTATACGTTTCGCTCTGTTAAGGAGTGGTTTCCTCAGTATTCAGTGCTTCCCATTTGGCCTAATATTCATACTGCCGCAACTATAAAGCCACAATTTACCTATAACAACTCAACCGATGCTCCAATGGAGCGTGAAATATCAAAAATTACCCATCCTGAAATAATGATCGTGCCTTCAACGACCCCCAATGGAATAGGCGTATTGTTAATCCCAGGTGGAAGCTACAAGAGAGTTGCGTTTGATAAGGAAGGCGTCGATACAGCCATTAATCTCAGTTCAAAAGGCTATACGGTATTTGTCATGACATACCGAATGCCTGCAGATGGTCACAAAGAAGGGAATCGAGTCTCTCTTGCCGATGCACAGAGAGCTATGAGAATTATACGTTCTCAGTCTGACCGTTGGGGGTTAAAACACCTTGGTGTAATTGGCTTTTCTGCTGGCGGACACGTCACTTCAAGTTTGGCAACCTGTTTTGAAATGGAAACCTATGAAAGTGTTGACGAGTTGGAATCAATCAGTGCCCGTCCTGACTTTTTCTCTTTGATGTATCCAGTCATAACTATGGATGAAACTATTGGTCACCCCGGCTCACGACTGCAACTACTGGGGAGTTCTCCTGATGAACACGCCCTGACGGCTTTTTCAACGGAAACCACAGTTTCTCCAAAAACACCACCGTGTTTCCTAGTCCACGCTAGCGATGATAAAGCGGTCAAAGTGGAAAACAGCCTTGTCTTTTGGCAAGTTTTGAAAGCCCATCAAGTCCCTACTGAGATTCACCTTTTCGAAAACGGTGGTCACGGTTTTGCTATTCGAGACACCATAGGTTTACCTGTTGAAGCTTGGCCACAGCTGTTCGACATCTGGGTAAAACGCCATTTTCACTAACAATCCCTATTAAGATTAATACTAGCTATAAAAGGATTTGAGATGCATTTTCCACTACACGAACCCATCTTGCCCGAAGAGACTTTTGTGCTGTCAGAAGGTGCACCTAATGAACTTCTCGGTGATTGGCCGGATAGGTTTTATGCACATATATCAAGACTGGAACTTCATTATTTTAAAGCCAAGCGCCCCGCTAAGGCTCAAGCTCTGGTGTTTGGTGGTGGCGGTTATCTGCAATTGATTCATGACAAAGAAGGTGTCGAAATCGCTCATTGGTTTAACAGTATAGGTATTGATGCGTATGTCGTCACCCATCGACTACCAGGGGCAGTTAACAAAGATGGCAGTATTAACAGCTTCGATATCGCCTTACAAGATGGGCTCCGTTGCTTAGAATTAATTAAACAGCGTTCCAGTTTGCCACTTATTCATGTAGGCCTTTCATCTGGCGGTCACACGGCTGGCGTAATGGCATGTCAAAAAGAGCCAGTAAGAGCAATTGGCGCAATGATTACATATGCTCCTATCAATGCAAATCATCACAAATATAAAGCGCCAGCAGGTAAACCTGATTATCCACCAGTTGAGAAACAGAACTTCTACGACGCTTGGTCAATCGGTATCCACTCCGAACCTCATGGCATACCGCCCATTCCTCTGTTCGTTGCTTACGCGCTCCATGATCAAGCGGTGCCGGTTGATCATGTTTTGAATCTCATTAAGACTGCACAAATCAATGGTAATGACGTTGAAGCTCATATTTATCCCGACGCACCACACGGCTTTGCACTAAGGGAAACGTTAGGAACTCATGCACAATGGTATAAGCTTGCTGAGCAATGGATAGATAAAGTTATCGAAGTATCTTAGTTCCAAACGAAGATTTCACCAAACCGAGTATGGTTTTAAACTCTGGAGCGCGGCAGTCCTTAACCAGTTCATAAAGACACATCTCAAGTGATGTGCGCTTTATGCCAGCGGAAGACATTTTTTCAATAGCGAGGGCTTTGTTACCCGCTTCACGCGAAGAAATGCAATCCACCACCAGATGAACTTCGTGTCCCAATTTTTTCAGACTCATAGCAGTTTGGTAAACACAGATGTGAGCTTCTATACCACAAATCAGCCATGCTTTTTTATCTGCAGCTTGGATATGTTCTATGAAGCTTGGCTCACTGCAAGCATCAAATGTGAACTTGGTGATAGGAGTTTGACCAACAAGTAAGCCACTGAGCTTTTCGACCGTTCTGCCCAGTTTTTCAGGATTTTGCTCTAACCAAACTATTGGCAATTCAAGCGTAAGTGCTCCAGAGAGTAACTTTGCACAGTTTGAAATCATCCGTTCACTGTCAGAGACCAAACTGGCGAGCTTGCCCTGCACATCGACCATGATAAGTCCTGTATCTTGTTTGTTTAGCACATCCACTCCTATTGTAAGATTGATTGAATCTTCCTTAAAGCATAGCCAAAGAAGACTCAATGGTTTTGCTAAAAGCATCGTTATTGACAAAGCAATGATTGAATCAGCAATTGCTCACACAAACCTTTACTCAAGCAACAGCAATCGTTGTGTAACACTACACACTGACTGACAATTCTTCTCTGAATTAACCAATATAATTTCTTTTTCTGACTTATAAGCCTCAATTTTAAACAAACAAATCCTTTAGTTTTTGTGTCAAGCCACACAAAAATAGGGGCTATTTTGCAAAAGATCTTGAAAGTTGCATTCTTCCAATTATCCTAACCTGAAATTGGTTTAAACCAGATTGAAAATTATGGACAAAACTAACAATGTTGAAATGACTCGTAATAACTTTGACAAATGGCTGACAGAGACCAAGTTACCCGCTGGCTCGAAGTTGCCATCAGAACGAGAGTTGTGTGAAAAGTTGAATACGAAACGAATGACTTTAAGACAAGTTCTGATAGAGCTTGAGGTTGAATCAAAAATCTTTAGAAAAAACAGAAGTGGTTGGTTTATTACACCACCTAGATTTATCTACGACCCCAAATCCTTATCTAGCTTTAGTGCTGAAGCAGTCAAGCAAGGTAGAAAACCTTCATGGGAATATCTAAATTTTTATTTATGTAAAGCTTCTGATTGCTCTTTCATCCCAAGTGGTTGGGAACAAGAAAACATACAAGTGATTACTGGTTGGGGGGGGCTTGATGAGCATAAAGTGTTTTATCACGAAACATATATTGACACTACTGTTGCACCTAATTTTATAAAAAAAATCGGTAAGCAAGCATTCTCTAAAGTATGGGAAAAAGAGTATGGCGAAGTTTTGTTAACAAACAAATTATGTTTTAAGCCTGTAAATATGCCAGAAAAAGCTTGTAAAGAACTTGGTGTTGCACCTAATTCCTTCGGAATATTAGTCGAAAAACACCGGGCAACGAAGGATAAAAGAGTTGTCCAAATTGATATGGAATATTGGAGATTTGAATCAGTTGAATTATCTATAGAAAATTTGTGAGGATATAGTGAACAATATAGAACCGTTATTACTATCAGAGCGTGCTAGTAATATACCATTATATTTACATGCTTATGCATATCATTTGAATATGAGGTTTGAGCGATTAGACCCTGTGGATTTGTTACAAATAGCATACAAAAACAACCTTAAAGGTTTAAAAATCCATGTTGAAGATGGAGAATCAAAATCTTTAAGAAAAATGGACAAAGAAAGCTTAAATTTATTTAAATCAAAAGCTAGCGAATATAATTTAGACATACATATAGAAACAAGTGCCTCAGATAAAGAAACATTGAATGAAGCTATTTATATAGCAGAATCTACCGGTGCAACTTCTGTTCGATTTTATCCTCGATACGAAGGTAAATTATACGATGTTTTGGCAAAGGTATCAGAAGATATAGATTATTTAAAACAGTTCGATGACTGCGGATTGACTTTCACAATTGAACAGCATGAAGATCTTAAAAGCCATGAGTTGGTTACCCTTGTGAAAAATAGTGGGATGAAGAATCTATCCATATTGTACGATTTCGCGAATATGGTGAATGCTAATGAACTTCCCCTGTCAGCTCTAGAGACAATGGCTCCATATATTACACAAGTACACATTAAAGACGCCAAATTATTAAAGGAAAATTTAGGATGGGGACATGAGGCTTGTCGAACTGGATACGGTGACATACCAATTAAAGACTTACTTATGAGATTACTTTTGTTAGGGAAAAAAGATAGGCAAGTAATCGCATTCGGTCTAGAAGAAGAAGTCGATTATTATGCACCTGCTTTTCGATTCGATGATGAAAAAGGAAACCCTTGGATTCCTTGGAGAGAAGCGAGTTTGACTCCATTACCTAAAGAAAGTGAACTTGAAATTAGGCTAGAATTAGAGAAACAACACGCTCTAGAACAAATAGAATATATCAAATCGCTATGTAAAGAACTTAGCCAATAATAATTATCTAACTACAATCTATAAATTATTCATAAGCCATATCATATGATTTGGCTTAGGTAAACTCGTACATAAAAACATTGGGAAATATTATGAAAATTGAAACAACTAAAGCTCCTAAAGCTATTGGACCATATTCTCAAGCAATTTCTGCTGGTGATTTTATTTTTGTTTCTGGCTGTTGCCCTTTTAACTCTGAAAATGGTGAAACGGTTGGCGACACAATAGAGACACAAACAACTCAAGCTATGAATAATCTTCGAGCTGTTGTTGAAGCATCAGGGTTAAAAATGTTAAATATTGTAAAAACAACCTGTTTTATTAGCGATATGAAAAACTTCCCAGATTTTAATAAAATTTATGCGGAATATTTTTTAAGTGGTGATTTTCCTGCTCGTTCTTGTGTTGAAGTTTCAAGATTACCTAAAGATGTATTAATTGAAGTTGAAGCCATTTTATGGAATAAGGAATAATAAAATGTTTATGAATAAATGGGTAAAATTATGCTTCCTTATTCTTGGTGGCGGAACTATTTTTAAACTATCTAGCATGAAAGATGTTTTCTATGTTCCAATGCAAGAAGATTGGGGACTAACAAACACACAAATCGGGTTGAGCTTTACTGTTTATACCATTGTACAAACATCGGGTTTATTCCTATCACTCTATTTAGCAGACCGTTATTCCAAAAAAATATTATTACCTGCTGGTTTGATTGGGGTTGGTCTGTGTGGATTATATTTATCTACACTACCATCTTTTACTGGATATCTTATTTGTTTCGCTGTAATGGCTTTTTTCGCTGATGTATTATATTGGCCTGTATTATTAAAAGCTGTTCGACTACTAGGTAGCCAAGAAGAACAAGGGCGAATGTTTGGATTTCTTGAAGCAGGTCGAGGAATTATCGATGTTATCGTAGCTTCAGGAGCCTTATTTGTATTTGTGCAATTCGGTGAAGGCAAAGTAGGTATGCAAGCCGGTCTTATTTATTACACATTAATTACCATCGTTATAGGTATTGTTACTTATTTCATAGTAGATAATGACGATAATATTGACAATAAAGATAGTAAAGAAGCTAATCTTGAAGTGATTAAAGGCATTAAAAATATCCTTAGTTGCCCTAATGTTTGGTTAGTTTCATTTGGTGTGTTCTTTGTTTACGCTGCATATTGTGGGCTTACTTACTTTATTCCATTCTTGAAGGATATTTATGCACTCCCTGTAGCATTAATAGGTGCGTACGGCATCATTAACCAGTATGGTCTGAAAATGGTAGGTGGACCTGTTGGTGGATTTTTAGCTGATAAGGTTATGAAATCCCCTACACTTTACCTTAAGTGGACATTTTTAATTTCTGCGATCGCTATGTTCTTGTTTATGCAATTACCGCATGAGTCAATGAATGTGTACTTAGGTATGGCTGCAACATTGGGCTTTGGTGCAATTATTTTTTCTCAAAGAGCGATCTTCTTTGCTCCGATGGATGAAGTAGGAACTCCTCGTAAATATGCGGGATCTGCAATGGTATTAGGCTGTATCATTGGTTATATGCCAGCGATGTTTGCCTACACGCTGTACGGTTGGATGCTTGATACTAATGAAGGTATTACAGGATACAACTATGTTTTCAGCACGATGATCGCGTTCAGTTTGCTAGGTTTTGTTTGTTCAAGTATCCTAGCGAAAAGAATTAAAAAGCGTAATGATGAGTTAAGTCTTGAATCCGTAAATACTTAATTTGATGTTATCGAATTAATTAACCAAAATCATCGTGATTGCTTTATTTTCAAATAGTCACTTAGATGTTTGAATCCGACATTCCGCAGCTAATTTAGGAATAAACTGCTTCATACAATTTCCCAAGTAATTTGAGTAACTGAGTTTGGTGGTCTCGCATACCAGTGGTAAACCGTTGTCCACCAAATTCAAGTGTATCTATGCCCTCAAATTTCAAGAACACCCAACGGGCTGTAGGTTTAGTCGTGGTCTTATTCTTAACCATGCTTGGGAAAAATTCTGGCTTATTCGCAAGTTGCTCGCGGATTTTGTGCTCAAGTCCGGCATAAACCAATAAGCTTAATGTCATTATCATGAGGAGCGATTCAATACGCTCTGGTTTCTTCAAATAAATTGAAGA
>NZ_JBKEBW010000130.1:0-10110 GCF_047973365.1 Vibrio sp.
ACGGCGCGACTTTCCTAATGTTCATGGAATACGCTCGTAACGCAATGCGCATGGCGGCTCTGATGAAAGTTCAGAATATCCAAGTGTACACGCACGACTCTATCGGTCTAGGCGAAGATGGTCCAACTCACCAACCAGTAGAGCAAATGGCATCGCTACGTCTAACACCAAACATGAGCACATGGCGTCCATGTGACCAAGTGGAATCTGCAGTCGCTTGGAAACTGGCTATCGAGCGTAAAGATGGTCCAACATCGATGATTTTCTCTCGTCAAAACCTGGCACAGCAACCACGTTCAGAACAGCAAGTGGCGGATATCGCTAAGGGTGGTTACATCCTGAAAGATTGTGCAGGCAAACCTGAGTTAATTCTGATTGCCACAGGCTCTGAAGTTGAACTGGCTGTGAAAGCGGCTGAGCAACTTACCGCTGAAGGCAAACAAGTCCGCGTTGTTTCAATGCCATCAACCGATGCATTCGACAAACAAGACGCAGCTTACCGTGAAGCAGTACTTCCTGCTGACGTAACTGCACGTATCGCTATCGAAGCAGGTATTGCGGATTACTGGTACAAGTACGTTGGCCTAAACGGCAAAATCATCGGTATGACCACATTCGGTGAATCTGCACCGGCAGATCAACTGTTCAAGATGTTCGGTTTTACGATTGAAAATGTGGTTGAGAAAGCGAAAGAGTTGCTTAAGTAAGCGACAACTTTTTAAATAAAAAACGAGCCTTAGAGCTCGTTTTTTGTTGGATACCATATTTTAAATTCGCATTTGTCGAGAAACTAATCTACTGTTTTTAATAATAAAATAATTGCTTATAAACTTGAGTGAGGAATGGATGTTTCTTCAAGCTAAGACGTCAAAATTTATTTTAATTGTTGGTTTGTTAGTTGGATTATTTGGCAGCTTAAAATTTCTTTATGTTGATAATAAAAGTTTTCTTAATGGGGAGCTTTCCAGAGGACAAATTGTTGGGCGAGACTTTCTTCATTCGTGGACAGCTATCCAATTAGCAAGCGTGGGTAAGTTCAATGATATTTATAATCCTGATTTATTAGTTTCTCACGCTCCTAGCAAGGTTAAGGATTCTGGTGTTGCTTTTAACTTTGTTTATCCTCCTCAAACACTAGCATTTTTACTCCCTTTAGCTAAATTGGATTACATAGCAGCTTTAGCTATCTGGAGTTTATTTGGTCTCATACTATATGCATTATGTATAAAATTGGTCACAACAAGTAAACTTGCTTTTTGTTTACTATTAGCTCCAACTACATTTCTTAATTTAAGCATGGGACAAAATGGCTTAGTCACTGGCACTTTATTAGTATTGGGTTTGTGCTTGATTGAACGATATCCGAAAGTTGCGGGTATATTGATAGGTATCTTAACTATAAAACCACATTTGGGTATTCTTATACCTATAGCGTTAATTGTTGGTAAATATAAAGAAACTTTTACTTGGGCGGTAATTTCATCGATTAGTCTTTTTGCTATTAGCACATTCGCATTTGGTATGGATGTTTGGAGAGCATGGATTGATAACACTCCATGGATTTACGCTAAAAATTTTATAGAGCATGGAACAGGTATAGCATTATTTATGCAACCTTCCCCATTTATGTCGATAAGGTTATGGTTTGATAATCTCTCTTTAGCATGGGGAGCGCAGATCATTAGTGCGATTATTGCTATTCTTAGTGTTATCTATGCATTTAGAAAGTCTGATAATTTTCAGTTGAAGATTTCAGTTATTATTACTGCTACATATTTAGTTAGCCCCTATATCCATTCATATGATATGGCAGCTTTAAGTCTTGTTATTATATGGCAATTACAAAATGGAATTAATAATGGATTTATATACGGAGAACAAATATTGTTAGTTATTCTTTGGTTAATGCCTCTGACTATGACGGCTCTTGGTTTTTTGGGATGGCCAATATTCCCAATTCTAACATTGATGCTGCTCTTTTTGTTGATTTTAAAGTTAGATAGACCAAATCATGTTATTGATTTGTAATTGTTTATTTTGTTTTCCATTCTGCCACGGCTAACGTTATCTAATATTAATCCAGTAAATAAGCATGTAATTGATATAATTCCAATACTGCTTGCGAGAATAGCTGTGGGAAATTTAGGTACTAATCCAGTCAAAACAAACTCTATAATTATTGGAGTCCCTAACATTAGTGAGGTTATGGATGATAATAAAAATAAGAAAGAAAAAAAGAGTAATGGTTTTACATCTCTAATTAGAAAGATTATAAAACGAAGTATTTTAAATCCATCGGAATAAGTACGTAACTTACTTTTTGTACCTTCTGGTCTGGGTTTATAAATAGTGGGTACTTCCAATATTGGTATTTTATGATGGAGTGCATGTACGGTCAGTTCTGTTTCAATTTGAAACCCATCACTCATAATGGGAATAGTTTTTACAAAGCGCTTTGTCATGACACGATAACCAGAAAATACATCACTCAACGATGCATTAAAAAACTTATTTATTAGTGTTGAAAAGAGCCTATTACCAAGAATATGTCCTTTAGGATAGGCTTCAACAGGGGTTGAACGAGTACCAATAACCATATCGACATGCTCATTGAGTAAAGTGTCTAATAAAATGGGAATAGCACTAGTATCATAAGTTTCATCACCATCTGCCATCACATAGATATCGGCATCTACATCAGCAAACATTCTACGTACAACTTCACCTTTACCTTGTCTTGTTTCTTTTCTTACTATTGCTCCGGCTGCTTTTGCTTCCGCAATTGTGTTATCTGTTGAGTTATTGTCGTAGACGTAAATTGTGGCCTGTGGGAGTTGTTGTTTGAAATCAATGACGGTATGACCAATAGCTCCTTCCTCATTAAAACAAGGTAAGAGAACAGCAATATTTAAATGATCCCATTGCATACTACAATCGCTCCTTTAGCTTATAGAGAGTAATACCATCACCATTATTACCGATAGGAATTAGCCAGCTTGGTGGATTATCATCCAGCATCCTTTGTAGTAAGCTTTGATTGCTTTTTTTCTGTGACATATATTTGTTCTGGTTATCTTTTTTCTCAAACATAAACAGTTCAATACCTTCCTTTTTTAATAATGAATAGGTGTTATCTAGGTCATCAGATAGCAATGTATTGATATATAAAAGGTTGCCTCTAATATTCCTATGATAAGGGGCGGTAATAATCGAATTATTGGTTAAGGTGATAATGTTTGCTCCCTGATCCATCGGTGCAAAAATCTTTTTACCTGTGATATCTAATTGTTTAATAAGGTCGGTTGCATTCAGACTTGATGGTTCTTTTTTATCTTGTTCTTTCTGCAAGCTTCCCTCTATATGACTAATAACTACGGCAAATAATATGGGTGATATAAATAGAGGGATAATAATACGTATTACCGGAGTATTTATCTTATTAAATAGTCTTAAACCAAGAATAACTTGCAGCGGGATAGCTAGTACTGAAGAAAATAAAATAGTACGGACTTGCCAAAATATGGCCGGAAGTAAACTGATTAAGAAGATTAAGTAATAGACTCGCTGCTTACTTTCTTTTAATAAGAAAATAGAAAAGATAGCTGGGAATATAGTACCAATATACAACCAGTTAGCTGAGAAATGTTTTGCTTCTGTAAATACTTGTGGTAAAGGACGAGCTTCCGATACGTGATTAAGCCAGTAGGTGATTAGTACCTCTGGATAAGTCGCGTAAGGTGATTTTAATACTTGAGGGAAGAGTAACCACGTAGAGCCTGAGAATATTAATGTTGTGAGTAATAAAACGATCAGCGTTGGATGAAGTTTTGTGATGCTTAAGCTTAGTGCTGCAGCCAAGAAGAAACAGAGCAAGGGTAAGGTTAATATGTCGTATTGTGGGTTAAACCAACTACTCGCTGGTTGAAAAAGTACCATTAGCAATGCGCCAAAGAGAGCTACTTGCAGGGCGATATTTCGAATGTGGGTCAATTTCCTTAGGTCATAATAGAGCGCATAAATAGTTAAAAAACCTAAGCTCAGAATATAGAAGGGGAGCGCTTCTAAACCAATTAGCAGCGATAGTGCAATGCTGATTGAAGCGGTATAAAGATAGCATTTTTGATGATACTGGGGGGAGAATATCGCCCATATAAAGCTGCTAAAGAGCAGCAGTTGCAAATTATGATGATCGATATGTCCCGGCAGAAACTTTAATGATGCAACAGAAAAAAAGGCGTAGATAACGGTTAAAAAGGGCGGTTTGACGTTGAATACCGTGCAAGTGATACGAGTGAGAAAATAAACTAATGCCAATAAGTAAATTAAAGGTAATACACTGATGCTGAGTTGCAGTGCTAACTCATGAGTGACAAACAGTTTCAGTGGGTAATAGGCAGCCAATATTGGCAGATCAGGTAAGCGAGACCAATGCATTATCTGCCCATCTTGAGGATTAAAATCTTGCAGTGGATGCAGATACCAAGACGGTGATTCAATAAATGTCTTAATCTGGTGAAGGCGCATGAAGTTATCATTATCACCTAAGTTCCATTCAGCGACGCTTGGATAGCGAATGATGAGCATTGCTAGTGCGAGAATAATGCTCAATGCGAGCGCTTCATGACGCTTCACAACTAAAAACAAGTTTTTAACACGCTCCAAATCTACAACTACCCAAATCATCCCTAATAAAAAAAGCGTAGTTTAAGTAACTAAATTAGCAATTTAGTTTATAAGGGGCTGTGCTTAATTAGTGATCGGCTTAACTATGGCGAGTGTGCAATCAGGTATATTGTCAAAGGAATGAGACAAATGTTATGGATGCGCTTTACGCGAGCATCGGGTAGTATTTGTGCCACGAATTTTTAGTCAGTTGGTCGTACAGATGTTAAAAATCGCAATTAATGGTTTCGGAAGAATAGGGCGTAATGTTTTGCGCGCTGTTTATGAGAGTGGCAAAGCTCAGCAGATCAAAGTGGTTGCTGTCAACGAGTTGGCTCAGCCTGATGCTATGGCACACTTGCTACAATATGACACCAGCCATGGTCGTTTCGGTAAAAAGATTTCTCATGACCAAGAACATCTTTATGTCCATCACGAAAATGGTGAGTTTGATAGTGTGCGAATTCTGCACTCTGCAGATATTCATCTATTACCTTGGCGAGATCTCGATGTTGATATCGTGTTGGATTGCACCGGTGTTTATGGCTCTAAAACTGATGGCGAACAACACATTGCCGCAGGCGCAAAGAAAGTTCTTTTTTCTCATCCGGGTTCTTCTGATCTCGATAACACCATTATTTATGGTGTGAACCACGAAACACTGACTGCGCAGCATCATATTGTGTCGAATGGTTCTTGTACCACCAACTGTATCGTACCCATTATAAAAGTGCTGGATGAAGCTTTTGGTATTGAATCTGGCACTATTACCACCATTCACTCGTCGATGAATGATCAGCAAGTGATCGATGCCTATCATAGCGATTTACGTCGTACTCGTGCTGCAAGTCAATCTATCATCCCTGTTGATACAAAACTGCATAAAGGGATTGAACGAATTTTTCCGAAATTTTCCAACAAATTTGAAGCAATTTCGGTACGAGTTCCTACCGTAAATGTGACCGCGATGGATTTAAGTGTCACCATTGACGCAAATGTGAAAGTTAATGACGTAAATCAAACCATGATAGAGGCATCTCAGTGTACATTACACGGCATTGTTGACTATACTGAATCACCACTGGTATCGATAGATTTTAATCACGATCCACACAGTGCGATTGTTGATGGAAGCCAGACTCGAGTGAGTAACGGACATCTGGTTAAGATGCTCGTTTGGTGTGATAACGAATGGGGATTTGCTAACCGAATGTTAGATACGGCGTTAGCAATGCAAGCTGCAAAGTAGTTACCTCCCCAGAAGGCAAAATTATTTATTTTAGAACTTGAAATAAATATCCAATGCCCCATATTAGTATGCAGTTTAAGATTTTACAGGCTCGGCAGGACAGCCGGGCTTACAGAAACTTTTCTTTTTAATATTTGAGAGGACAAACCATGTCTGTAATCAAGATGACTGACCTGGATTTAGCAGGTAAACGTGTATTTATCCGTGCTGACCTAAACGTACCTGTGAAAGATGGCAAAGTGACATCTGATGCACGTATTCTAGCTTCACTACCAACTATCAAACACTGTATTGAAGCTGGTGCTAAAGTAATGGTGACTTCTCACCTAGGTCGTCCTACTGAAGGCGAATATGCTGAAGAGTTCTCTCTACTACCAGTAGTTAACTACCTAAACGATGCACTAGATTGCGAAGTTAAACTGGCTAAAGATTACCTAGACGGTCTAGAGCTAAACACTGGTGAGCTTGTTGTTCTTGAAAACGTTCGCTTCAACAAAGGCGAAAAGAAAAACGAAGAAGAACTATCTAAGAAATATGCTGCACTATGTGACATTTTCGTCATGGATGCATTCGGTACGGCTCACCGTGCTCAAGCTTCAACTCACGGTGTTGGTATGCACGCTGCTGTTGCTTGTGCTGGTCCTCTTCTTGCTGCTGAACTAGAAGCACTAGGTAAAGCAATGGATAAGCCAGAGCGTCCACTCGTTGCTATCGTTGGTGGTTCTAAAGTTTCTACTAAACTAACAGTTCTAGAATCTCTTTCTAAAATTGCTGACCAACTTGTTGTTGGTGGTGGTATTGCGAACACATTCATCGCGGCTGCTGGTCACAACGTAGGTAAGTCTCTATACGAAGCAGACCTTATCGAAACAGCTCAAAAGCTAATGAAAGAGTGTTCTATCCCAGTGGCTACTGACGTTGCATGTGCGAAAGCATTTGACGAAAACGCAGAAGCTGAAATCAAGAACGTTGCAGATGTTCAAGATGACGACATGATCTTCGACCTAGGTCCAGATTCAACGGCGGCTCTTGCTGAAATCATCGCTAACGCGAAAACTATTCTTTGGAACGGCCCTGTAGGTGTATTCGAGTTCAAGAACTTCGAAGCGGGTACTAAAGGCATTTCAGAAGCTGTCGCTAAATCTGCAGGTTTCTCTGTAGCGGGTGGCGGTGACACACTAGCGGCTATCGACAAGTTCGGTATCAAAGCTGATGTTTCTTACATCTCAACGGGTGGCGGTGCGTTCCTTGAGTTCGTTGAAGGTAAAGTACTTCCAGCGGTCGCGATGCTAGAAGAGCGCGCGAAAGCTTAATCAACATGAATTATTAATAAGGCGGGAATTATATTTCCGCTTTATTGTTTGCTGCGCAATAAGCTTGGATCTGTTAAACTTCAGGTGTTGTGAGCAGACGTATGAAAGAATTTAAACTCACCGTTTTTATTTGTTAAAACGACAGAAAATAGGATTAAATCCATGTCTAAGATCTTCGATTTCGTAAAACCTGGTGTTATCTCTGGCGATGACGTACAAAAAGTATTTCAAGTAGCTAAAGAGAACAAGTTCGCTCTTCCAGCAGTTAACTGTGTAAACACAGATTCTGTGAACGGCGTACTAGAAGCGGCTGCTAAAGTTAAAGCTCCTGTTATCGTTCAATTTTCTAACGGTGGCGCTGCTTTCTTCGCAGGTAAAGGCGTTAAACTAGAAGGTCAAGGTACTCAAGTTCTTGGCGCAGTAGCTGGTGCAAAATACGTGCACGCTGTTGCTGAAGCATACGGTGTGCCTGTAATTCTTCACACTGACCACGCAGCTAAGAAACTACTACCTTGGATTGACGGTCTACTAGATGCGGGTGAAGAGTTCTTCGCTCAAACTGGTAAGCCTCTATTCTCTTCTCACATGCTAGATCTTTCTGAAGAGTCTTTGGAAGAGAACGTTGAAACCTGTGCTAAATACCTAGCTCGCATGGCTAAAATGAACATGACAATCGAGATCGAACTTGGTTGTACTGGTGGTGAAGAAGATGGCGTTGATAACTCAGGTATGGACGCTTCTGAGCTATACACTTCTCCACAAGATGTTGCATACGCATACGAGAAACTAAACGCAGTTAGCCACCGTTTCACTATCGCAGCGTCTTTCGGTAACGTACACGGCGTTTACAAGCCAGGTAACGTTGTTCTTACTCCTACTATCTTACGTGACTCTCAAGCGTACGTTTCTGAGAAATTCGGTATTCCAGCCAATTCTCTAAACTTCGTATTCCACGGTGGTTCTGGTTCTACTGAAGCAGAAATCAAAGAGTCTATCTCTTACGGTGTTATCAAAATGAACATCGATACAGATACACAGTGGGCAACTTGGGATGGTATCCGTAAGTACGAAGCAGAAAACCACGATTACCTACAAGGTCAAATCGGTAACCCAACGGGTGAAGATGCTCCGAACAAGAAATACTACGATCCACGCGTATGGCTACGTGCTGGTCAAGCTTCTATGGTTGCTCGTCTTGAGAAAGCATTTGCTGACCTTAACGCTGTAGACGTACTGTAATCTTAATTGATTGCTAGAAAGCCCGCTCATTGAGCGGGTTTTTTGTTTGCCGGTTCTGAAACAGAAAAAGCTATTTTTTTCAAAGCACTGGCAGAATACGGATTTATTGCTTACTCTGATACAGATCTAATTATACTCTTCCTACTTGAAGCTGCAGCGCTTTATGTTTTTGTATGGGGCTACGTTCGTTCACCCCAATTACGCATGGTAATCTGTGGTCATGGGGATTCACTCACTTGCCGCCTACCTGCAACTTCAAGTAGTTTGAGTATAGATGGAATAACCTTTTGCTCGGTAGTTTGCAAAACGCTGACTTTGCAAAAAGTTATACGTCATATCATATAAAAGCCACAGTGAGTGAAATCGCAGTGCAGATTTGTAGTGCCAGACAAACTCATTGAGTCAAATGGTCGGTTGAAAAATATTAAAAGTTTCAGAGGGTAGGAAAGTATGGCTGGTGAATCGTTGGATATGGATGCTCCAATTGCTGATGGATTGCATAAAATGAGTGATTGGCTTAGTAGTAATTCAGATTTATTAATTCAATACGGGGTAAATATTGTTTCGGCAATTCTTATCCTGATCATTGGTAACATGGTTGTTAAAGCGGTTGCGGGTAGCGTTGCTAAAGTTCTGCATAAGAAAGAGATGGATAAGGCGGTTGTCGAGTTTATCCATGGTCTGGTGCGTTACGTTCTATTCGTTATTGTTTTGATTGCTGCGTTAGGCAGAGTCGGGGTTGAAACTGCGTCTGTAGTAGCGGTAATCGGTGCGGCTGGTTTAGCGATTGGTTTGGCATTGCAAGGTTCACTGTCTAACTTTGCCGCGGGTGTACTGATTGTTGGATTCCGCCCATTCAAGTCGGGTGATTATGTTGAAGTTGCAGGTGTGGCAGGTTCTGTCGAAGCGATTCAAATTTTCCAAACCATCCTTAAAACACCAGACAACAAAATGGTTGTAGTGCCAAATGGTGCCATCATCGGTGGCTCTATTACTAACTACTCTCGTCACTCAACTCGTCGTGTCGATTTAGTGATTGGCGTCTCTTATAAGGCCGATTTGAAAAAGACCAAGCAAGTTATTCGTGAAACGTTAGAAAAAGATGCGCGTATTTTGAAAGACCCAGACATGACTATCGGCGTACTGGCGTTAGCGGATTCTTCAGTGAACTTTGTGGTTCGTCCTTGGTGTAAAACTGAGGAATACTGGGGTGTATACTTCGATTCAATGCAAGCGATTAAAGAAGCATTGGATGCGAACGGTATTGAAATTCCATTCCCACAAATGGATGTTCATCTCAACAAAGTCGATTAATATCGATGAACGAAAGAGTGCAGGAAAGACGGCTGGATAATTAGTAGCAGACCGTCATCCCTGATAATGCGCAGACCCCGCAACTGTCATCCCGGAAAATACGCAGTATTTATCCGGGATCTCGCTCTTGTGCATGTGGTTGGGATTTAGATTCCTGCCTTCGCACAATGCTGTTCGTTTAAGAGTTCTCTTTCTTTTTTCGTGAGCTCTTCAACGGGAATTTGATAGGTTTTATCTTGACCGCCCGTTCATAATTTGGGCGGTCTTGCTTTGGCATAATAAACTCCCGTAATGACTCGGTTAAATCTTTTAAACGCGCGGGGAGTGACTGAA
>NZ_JBKEBW010000172.1:0-12054 GCF_047973365.1 Vibrio sp.
AGATATCCCACCCTCAATCACAGTATTGGTCTGACTAAGTATTGGGCTTTGCGCTATTTTGGACGCTTACCCACCAGTACCGCCGAAACAGATTACGGTTAGTTGTGTACATCTAACTTCCTATGGCTTCCTTCAGACCCCACCGTTAGCCCGTGACGCCCTTGCCATTCGGATTGTCTTCCCCTTAGTCAGGGTGACTCCACTTTCTTTCAAGTGGACGGGTTTGCCAGCTTTGCTGGGCAAACAAAAAACCACTGATATTATCAGTGGCAAATCACAGTGGAACTTTAAGGGGAAACTGTCTCTATTTTGCTTTTAAGTTGTCTCTAATTTTCTTGGTTAAGTTCTCGACATCAACGGGACGAGAAAAGTAGTAGCCTTGCAACAGATGGCAAGCAAGATCAGCCAAGATCTGCGACTGTTCTTTGGTTTCAACACCTTCGGCAACAATCGTAAGTTGCTTAATATTCGCAACCGCCAAAATACTTTTCACTAAGTTGTAGGCATCTTCATCATCGGCTAAATCATTGATAAAACTCTTATCAATTTTTACTTCATCTACTGGCAACTTGGATAAATAGCTCAGCGATGAATAACCCGTACCAAAGTCATCAATGGAGAACTTAATACCAACTGCTTTAAGTTGCTCAATCACAGCGACAGTCCCGGGTATATCGTTTAAGAATGTGCCTTCCGTAATTTCAAAAACTATACGGTTAGAATCAATACCGGTAGATTTGATGATCTTGAGGGTATTCTCAACAAATCCTTTGCTCATTAACTGGTTTGGAGAAATATTCACAGATAAAGTTAATGCACCTTCACCATTTGGGCTGATTGACTGAATATCTTTACAAGCTTGGGTTAGAACCATATCGCTGATCTTACCAATAATTCCTTTTTTCTCTGCGATAGGAATGAAATCTAAAGGAGCCACTCGCCCTAGTTCCACGTTATCCCAACGGACAAGAGCTTCTACACCGATGATCTTGCCATTCAATGTGCTGACTTGAGGTTGATAGTGAACATAGAACTCTTTGTTTTCGATAGCGATATCAAGCAAGTTTGAGATTTTAAAATGACGCTCAGAACTTTTTGCCATGAATGGTGAATAGTTAACATTAAACAAGTTGTTTGCTTTCGCATACTTCATCGCCAGCTCTGCATTACGTACAATAATTGAGCCTAAAATATTTCTGTTTTTGAAGGTAACAACAGCATTACGCACTCTTAGCGAAAGCATTTCACCGCAAACATCAAACTTCTCAAATGCTTCAGTTTGCTTTTCAAAATCGATACATGAACCGACAGATGTTTGGCAAATGATGACGAATTGGTCTGCTGAAATATGTCCAACAAACATGGTTTCACCTTTTAACTCTTCCAGTGCACTAGTTACCTGACGAAGCACTCGGTCACCAACAGCAAATCCGTACTGGTTATTCACTTTCTGAAAATCAACAATATCAATGATCTGAAGTTGGTATTCTTCACCTTTCTCCTGTAGGCAAAGGTTATCAATATAATCTGATGTCGCCTTCCTATTTGGCAGACCAGTTACGTCGTTATAAAGAGAGCGGAAAGCAATCTCTTTATCTTTTGTTTCTATTTGCAGCAGCTTTTCTTCAATGGCTGATTTGTACTGGTAAAGTTTATTGGCGGTAATAGTACGCAGGTAATAAATGATCCCGGCAAAAATGATAAAAACAAAAATATGGAACAGATTCTGATTAGATTTTTGTTCCAGGATAAGATCCGTGACCATTTTAGCTTCAGATTCAGAATAGTTTTTAATGTCATTCAGGAGCTCACCACTACCTAAGACTACATCCCAATCTTTCACATAACGAACATGTGTGATCTTTTGTGCTTCAGCATCGCTTTTACGATGGTTGAAAGCTTTATCGCTGTATTCGACCCAAGAAACACCGTTCAGTGCGCTTTGGTAGATATAGTGAACCAGCTCTTCATTAATGTCGTTTTTGAATAAATTGTCCGAATTTCTATGAACGACAAATGCTTTGTTTTTATCGATAACAAAGATGTAGCCATCATTACCTTCATTTAGCAGTTGGAATGAATTCATCGTTTTGTCGAAAAGAACCTGAGGGATTATGTCACCTACTGCCAAATTGTTACTTTGACGAATGACATCCAACATTTTTATTGTCGTATCAACACGCTCTTCAACCTCTGTTTTTCTCATCTCAATATATTGCTCTTCAATACTTGTGATAACAGAAGCGATTAAGCTTTGTGAGAATAAATGTTGATTAATAAATGAGGTCCCAATTGCACATACCATAAGTACAGTTGGTAGCCAGAGTAGATATCTTTTCAACACTCGATCAGTCATATTTGCCAGTTCTTTTTGTTTCACTTCGGCGTTTATCCCACTTTTGATGTGGATCCCCAATGGCAAATGATACAGATGAAAAGAGAATAAAATAGATATCGAGCACTGATATAAACGTAGGGCAAATCTCACTCAACACCTGAATGAGATTTGATGCTAATAAGACAATGGAATTCAGTGAGTTATGCTGTTTTTTGCAACTCAAAACGAATGCGAGATTTGGACTTTAACTCGTTGCAAGTATTACAAAAATAGTTAGCAGCACCACAGGCCTGCAGTTTCTCTAGCTCAGCACCACATTCAGGGCAGAATCCAACTTTTTTAAAATGGTCATCACATGATGAACAATGGTACTGCCCATCCCACTCTAGCTCTTTGTCACATTGTGGACATAAGTTTTCCATGACACACCTCCAACTTCTAAAACGACATATTTAAATGATTAATTATGGCTTAATCAACTTATGGCAAGATAAAGATCATTATAGAGATCTTAAGCCGATCTTCTGCTTTATCTATTTTGATCAGCGATCTACCCTAAAAAGAACATTTATATAACCACACACCGAAAGCATAAGTTACATATCCTGCATATGGATTTTAAACAGATTAAAATTCTAATCTAAAGATTTAATCCAACAATATCAGAATTTAATAAAAAGATCTTTTCCCGATTAGTGACTTATATGGCACTTACATAACGATGTACTTCAACGGTTCATCGTCAAGCTTCACTCGAGAAATATAGTAAAAAGCCCAAGCAATTTGCTTGGGCTTCTATTAAAGCGTTATTTTTTGCGACCTTTCATCATGGTCATCAGGCGCTTACGTTTGCGCTCTTGCGATAACGTCATTTTGTTGGTTTTACTTTCAAATGGGTTTTCGCTGTTCTGGAACTGAATACGAATCGGTGTCCCCATAATATCCAATGACTTACGGAAGTAGTTCATCAGATAACGTTTGTATGAATCGGGTAGTTCATTCACAAGGTTACCGTGGATCACTATGATTGGCGGGTTATAACCACCAGCATGCGCATACTTTAGTTTTACGCGACGGCTACGAACCATTGGTGGCTGATGATCTTCAGTTGCCATCTTCATAATACGAGTCAATACCGAAGTACCTACGCGAGTTGTCGCAGACTTGTAGGCTTCTTGTACAGATTCAAACAAGTGACCAACACCCGTACCGTGAAGTGCTGAAATGAAGTGAATACGAGCGAAATCAACAAAGCCCAAACGACGATCCAATTCTTTCTTCACTCGCTCTTTAACGTCAGTGTCCAAACCATCCCACTTGTTTACAGCGATAACGAGGGAACGACCGGCATTCAGAGCAAAACCCAATAAACTTAAATCTTGGTCAGAAATATTTTCACGCGCATCGATAACAAGCAACACAACGTTTGCATCTTCGATAGCTTTTAATGTTTTAACGACAGAGAATTTTTCAACCGTTTCGTTGACACGTTTACGACGACGAACACCCGCGGTATCGATAAGCACATATTCGCGCTCATCTCGCTTCATCGGAATGTAGATGGAATCACGTGTTGTTCCCGGCATATCGTAAACAACCACACGCTCTTCACCCAAAATACGGTTAGTTAGTGTTGACTTACCGACGTTTGGACGACCGATAATCGCCAGTTTGATCGGCTGATCTTGCAGACGTTTGTACGCTTCTTCCGCCTCTTCTTCGGTGTATTCCAGTTGCTCTTCTTCTGCATCTTCAAATTCAGTCAGATCTTCTAAAAGTGCATCTTGTGCTTGCATCTGTTCAGCAATCGGGCTTAGCGCGCGGTCAATCAGAGCACCAACACCACGACCATGAGCAGCTGCAATTTGGTACATGTTTTCCATACCAAGTTGCCAGAACTCGGCACTCGCTGCGTCAGCATCGATACCATCAACTTTGTTAACCACCAAAATGCTGTTTTTCTCAATACGACGAAGATGTTGAGCAATAGCCTCATCGGAGACGGTTAAGCCGGCACGACCATCAACCATAAACAGAACAACATCAGCCTCTTCAATCGCCGCTAACGATTGCTCCGCCATTTTGGTTTCAACACCCTCTTCACTACCGTCAATACCACCGGTATCAATAACGATAAATTCGTGTTCACCTAGCTTTGCCTGACCGTATTTACGGTCACGCGTTAAGCCTGGGAAATCGGCAACCAAAGCATCACGAGTACGTGTCAAGCGGTTAAACAGTGTCGATTTACCTACGTTCGGACGCCCTACAAGAGCAACAACAGGTATCATAACAACCTCTACAATTATTAATCATATGTAGTTATAGGTAATGACTGAGAAAACAACCAATCAGCTTTATACCAATATCATCGACTGAGCGATCTATATAAGTATTACCTATAACCACATTGTTTATTTCAATAAAACGGCTCCTAACTGTTTCCAGCTAGGAGCCGTGTGTGAATAATATCACAAATTACTTATTGATCGTCAGTTTCTTTACATCGCCATTGCGAGTGATCAGGACATAACCGCCATCAATAACCATTGGACCGACGGCGAAACCGCTATCATCAACCATTTGCTGGGCAACAAATTCACCAGAGCTACGATCAATCCAATGCAGATAGCCTTCGCTATCACCTACCACGACATAGTCGTCAATAATCATTGGCGCAGTCAGCAGGCGGTGTTTCAACTTGTCATTGCTCCAGAGTTCCGTTCCACTGCGTGAGTCAACAGCAACTAAGTAATCTTTATCTGTTACCAGAAACAAACGACCACCATCCGTCACCATATCGGTTGCTGAAGAGTAGTTACGTTTCCAGATTGGGTTACCAGAGCGCAGATCAATCGCAATTAACTGACCGTTGAAGCCAATCGTGTAAAGAGTACCACCAATGATCACAGGTGATGCATCTACGTCAACCAAACGATCAATTTCAGTTGCGCCTTTGGGCTGACCTACTGGTTGTTGCCAAATCAACTGGCCACGGGTGGAAATTGCCGCAGCCAAACGACCACTTGGCGTACCCCAGAACACACCACCAGAAACAGCAGAAGGTTGACTATCACCACGTAACGTTAAGTTAGGAACTTCGGTACTGATTGTCCATTTTTGACTGCCCGTCGCTTGATCAAGCGCCACCAGCGCACCACGGCTAGTATTGACAATAACAAGGTTATTGTCTGTGACAGGTGAAGCTAACACTTCGCCTTCAACTTTGACTTTCCATGCCTGTTCACCAGTCTCTGCATTTAGAGCAACAACAACACCGTTTTCACTACCAATGTAGATTTGGCTGTAAGCAGCAACGACACCACCGGATAAACGAGCGGAAACATCTTCTTCCAGATCGATTTTCCAGATCTCTTTACCATTTTCAGGATCAAGTGCTTTTACAATACCGTCTCGACTTGCAACGTAAACTTTGCCGTAAGCGTACTCTGGCTTAAGCTTTGAAAAGTAGTGACCTACACCATCACCGATAGAAGTACTCCACAACGATTTAGGCGTAAATTCACTTTTGACTACAGGCACAGGTGCCATAACAATGTTTTCTTCTTCTCCAGCACAACCTGCCAGCAGAGCTAACACGGCTGAAGATAGCAGCACTTTGTTGAACATTTTTTTCATCAACTTGTGCCCTTATTTGGCTAGGTCATCCAGTTTCATTTGCAGTGTTTGGCTAGCATCGCTCGCTTGTTGTGCTTCTGTATAAGCAGCATAAGCACTTGCTGTATCACCTTTACGCAATGAGATGTCACCACGTAGTTCAGCAACACGACCAGCCCAACTTTGTTCTTTAATGTTACTTAACTCGGTTAAAGCTGTATCGAAGTCACCTTGCTCAGCTTGGAGGCGAGCAACACGGAATGTAATTACTGGCTTAAGAGCCGCATCTTTAGTTGTATCTTTAGCCCACTCTAATTGAGCCAATGCTTCATCTAAATTACCTGCTTCAATTTGAACTTTAGCAAGTTGCATTGCAGCAAGGACGGAATATTCTGTATCTTTGTTGCCATCAATAAAGCTTTGTACATCGCCGCTCGCATCCATGC
This sequence comes from Vibrio sp., assembly GCF_047973365.1. Taxonomy (GTDB): domain Bacteria; phylum Pseudomonadota; class Gammaproteobacteria; order Enterobacterales; family Vibrionaceae; genus Vibrio. The sequence goes on from NZ_JBKEBW010000172.1 coordinate 6,403, forward strand.
CTTTAGAAGATAGAGATAGGATAGCTTGTGAATAAGCTTCAGAAGCAGCTTCTTTTGCCTCAGTTACACTATCTTGGTAAAAGCGCCAACCAAACAGACCACCTAAGCCAATGACAGCGCCTAACATGACGGCTTTGCCATTCTCTTGCCACCAATCTTTGATCGCTTCTACTTGTTGTTCTTCAGTATCGTAGAGTTCCACTTCCTATCCTCTTAATTAATGCCAATGACCTGCATTGGCATAATGTATCTCTAAAAATTCGCTACTAGATCAAATGAGCCAGTCTGCTCGCGATCTCAGCTTGAGAAATTGTTTCCTGGTCGCCACCAGCTAAGTCTTTTAAAACAACGGTGCTTTCAGCAACTTCGTTTTCGCCCAGAACTAATGCTATCGCAGCACCCACTTTGTCTGCACGTTTAAACTGTTTCTTAAAGTTACCACCACCGAAATGTGTCATCACTCGTAGGTCTGGTACTTGCTCACGAATTTGTTCAGCAAGCTTCATACCTGCAGACAAAGTACCCTCGCCCGCGGTGACCATGTAGACATCAACACTGCGGCGAACATCGGTATTGCCTAATGTTTCCATCATCAGCACTAAACGCTCTAAGCCCATAGCAAAACCGACAGCTGGCGTTGGCTTACCACCTAATTGTTCGACTAGACCATCGTAACGACCACCGCCACATACCGTACCTTGCGAGCCTAAACTTTCCGTCATCCACTCAAATACGGTACGGTTGTAGTAATCCAGACCACGTACCAAGCGTTGATTAACCGTATATTCGATACCTGCAACATCAAGAAGTTCACACAAACCTGCAAAATGTTGCTTTGAATCTTCATCTAAGTAATCAGACAGCTCAGGTGCATCACCTAACACGGCTTGAACTTCTGGGTTTTTCGTATCCAGCACGCGTAGCGGGTTGGTGTATAGACGACGTTTACAATCGTCATCCAGAACATCCATAAATTGTTCTAAATATTCGATTAACGCAGTACGGTAGTTAGCTCGAGCTTCCAGTGAACCAATTGAATTCAGCTCCAGATGCACATGCTCTGAAATACCAAGTTCACGCCACATACGTGCCGTCATCATGATCAGTTCAGCATCAACATCAGGACCATCTAAACCAAAAACTTCCACACCACATTGGTGGAACTGTCGATAGCGCCCCTTCTGAGGACGCTCATGACGGAACATTGGACCGATGTACCATAGACGTTGTTCTTGGTTATACAGCAGACCATTTTCGATACCAGAACGCACACAACCAGCAGTACCTTCTGGACGTAGCGTTAAACTGTCACCATTACGGTCTTCAAAGGTGTACATCTCTTTTTCAACCACGTCAGTGACTTCACCAATCGCACGGCTAAATAGATGTGTCATCTCAACGATCGGCATACGAACTTCGTTATAGCCGTAAGCACTAATTACGTTTTTTACCGTGCCTTCCACTTTTTGCCAAAGTGGAGACTGAGTTGGGAGACAGTCGTTCATGCCTCGGATTGCTTGAATAGTCTTTGCCAAAATAGTTACCGTAATATCGTTTAGATTAATCTTGTTCAAGTTGCTGAATGTTGATGCGGTTTTTCTCATCTAACATTGATGCTTTAACGCGAATTTTCGCTTCAAGCTGAGCAACTAGGTCGTCGTTGTCAAAACGTTCTTTTTGACGAACGCCGTCTTCATAAAAGGCGCTTTTTTTATTACTGCCTGCGAGACCTAAATGGGAAACTTCCGCTTCACCAGGACCATTTACCACACAGCCAATAATGGATACATCCATTGGGGTTAGAATGTCTTCTAAGCGTTGTTCTAACTCATTCACCGTTGAAATAACATCAAACTCTTGACGAGAGCAGCTTGGGCAAGCAATAAAGTTAATTCCACGAGAACGAATACGCAGTGATTTCAGAATATCGAAACCGACTTTAATTTCTTCAACTGGATTCGCCGCTAAAGAGATGCGTAAAGTATCACCAATACCTTCCGCTAACAGCATACCTAAGCCAACGGCTGATTTCACCGAACCGGCACGAGCTCCGCCCGCTTCTGTAATACCAAGGTGAAGTGGTTGATCAATTTTCTTCGCTAATAAACGGTATGAATCCACAGCAAGGAAGACATCGGACGCTTTCACGCTGACTTTAAACTGATCAAAGTTCAGGCGTTCAAGAATATCCACATGGCGCATTGCCGATTCCACCAGTGCTTCTGGTGTTGGCTCGCCATATTTCATTTGTAGATCTTTTTCTAATGAACCGCCGTTAACCCCGATACGAATCGGAATGTTTTTATCGCGTGCACAGTCAACCACAGAACGAATGCGTGCTTCGTTACCAATGTTACCTGGGTTAATGCGCAAACAATCAACGCCGTATTCGGTCACTTGCAATGCAATACGATAGTCAAAGTGAATATCGGCAACCAACGGAACAGATACCTGCTGTTTGATAAGCTTGAACGCTTCAGCAGCATCCATAGTCGGCACAGACACGCGAACGATATCTGCCCCAACTTTTTCCAAAGCTTTGATCTGAGCGACTGTTGCTTCAACGTCAGTCGTTCTTGTGTTGGTCATTGATTGAACAGCAATTGGCGCGCCATCGCCAATTGGCACATTCCCTACATAAATACGCGTAGAGGGACGACGTTTGATCGGAGATTCGTGTTGCATAGTAATGTCTAAGGTAAGGTGATTCTTGCTACTTTGCCTGAAGTATACCGAGAAAGATCGACAGGTTCACTTTCAAATGTCATTGAAACACCTTCAGGAGCACCAAGAACCACTTGTAGAGGTTTTTGCCCGCGTAAATTCAGTGTCTGACCGGCTTGCTTAATGCCAGTCGACAAAGTTCTACCCGTTGCATCTTTAATTTGAATCCAACAATCCGCAGAGAAAGAAAGTGTCAATAGCTCGGTTACCGCTGGTTGTTCGACAACCGGTTCATTGACTGCTAGTTCATTGACAGCCGATTCACTAGCAGACGGTTCGCTGACAGTTGCTTTATTTGCAGTAGATTCTTCCGCAACAGTTTGAGGAGTTTCGGTTATCGTGTTCTCTTCAACCACGGCAGGTTCAGCTTCTTCCATAGCAGAACCCTCTTGGCTTTCGTCTGCAGGAGAAAATGGTTCAACAGGCTCTTCACCGGATTCTTCAGTTAATTCATTCACCGTCGCGAAATCTTGCTCATTACGAGAATCTTGAAGCGAAGAGTCATTACTCAGTACCGCGGAAACTTCGGCATCTTTATCAATCTCGAAACCACTTTCTCTGTGATTCTGCCACCACCATAGCGATGACATACCAATCAGAATAACCATAATGACCCAAGTAATCGTCATAATGCGGCTATCGTGCTTCGCGCGTTTGGTTTTCTTAGAAAAGCTTTGCATAGTTTGCTCTTGAGGCTCAACCGCGGTGCTTTTCTCATAAGCTTCTAAAATTTCAGACTCTTTTAAACCTACGGCTTTGGCGTAGGAACGCAGATAGCCACGAATAAAAGTGGCGACCAGATCAGAGTCAAAGTTGTTAACTTCTAAATTTTGAACAATCGATAAGCGCAATCTTAAGCGATCAGCAACTTGTTGCTGTGTTAATCCTAATGCTTCGCGTTTTTCTCTTAAAAGAGTACCCGCTTCTACAAATGTACTTGTTCCTTCAATAATCGAGTTGTCTTGTTCTGTTTGTTCAACATTTGTTTGTTCAGTATTCATCCGCGATGTCTATCTCGTGTTTTTGTGCTCAAGTACCTATTTGTCGCTTTTATTATTGATTTGTTAGTAGCAATCAAACTCGATGACTTCAACAGGTGGAAATTCATTTAAATTCAATATCGCCAGTAATTCGTATTTACTTTTGATAATAGTGAAACATTCTAATAGATATTAGCCTGTAAACAACAAGCAATTGGAAAAGAAATTACAGACAGGTCAAGGTTTTTGCTTAAATTGACATCAAAACGACATAAATTATACGATTCACCACAAAAATAACTAAGCCAGAACGAACTCTGGCCTACTGAAGTTTTTGACTAAATCTGTTTTACAGGAATTGCTTGCTGGTCTTCCTGTTTGGTTTTGGTACGTTTGGTACGATCTATGACGTCACCGACTAATTGCCCACAAGCGGCATCAATATCATCACCACGTGTTTTACGAACCGTTACAGTATGTTCGTACTGCATCAATGTTTTTTGGAAACGATCAATCCGAGAATTACTTGGTTTGTTATACGGAGAGCCCGGATAAGGGTTAAACGGAATCAAGTTGATCTTACATGGGGTATCTTTCATCAACTGCGCCAACTCGTGAGCATGTTCGGTACCATCGTTGACATGGTCAAGAAGTACATACTCTACTGTCACTTTTCCGCGGTTAGCATTGGAAGATGCAATGTAGCGACGAACCGAGGCGAGAAATTCTTGAATATCCCAACGGTCATTGATTGGCATAATTTCACTGCGCAGCTTATCGTTCGGCGCATGCAGTGAAATCGCTAAAGCAACATCAATTTGACCCGTCATTTGATCTAAGCCGGATACCACACCAGAAGTCGAAACCGTTACACGGCGTTTAGAAAGACCGAAACCCAGATCATCGAGCATAATTTCTAGTGCTGGAATTAAGTTCTTCATATTCAGTAATGGCTCGCCCATGCCCATCATGACTACGTTAGTAATTGGACGACGACCGGTTTCTTTTTCTAAACCAATTTCGCGAGCAGCACGCCAAACCTGACCAATGATTTCAGAGACACGTAAGTTACGGTTAAAACCTTGTTGAGCGGTAGAACAGAACTTACACTCAAGCGCACAACCAACTTGAGAAGAAACACATAGCGTTGCGCGATCATCTTCCGGGATATAAACCGTTTCTACGTCCTGATCACCCACTTTCATCGCCCATTTAATGGTGCCATCACTTGAATGTTGAGCTTCAGATACGTACGGTGCACGAATTTCACATTTTTGCAGCAGTTTTTCGCGCAATTGCTTATTAATATTGGTCATCTTTTCGAAGTCATCACAACCAAAGTGATAAATCCACTTCATCACCTGATCGGCGCGGAATGCTTTTTCACCCAGTTCATCAGCGAAAAATGAACGCATACCCTTGCGATCAAAATCAAGTAAATTGACTTTTTGTGTGGTCATGTAGCCTCTCAAAGATGGAACTATAATTAAGGGCGCGAATTGTACAGCCTTTAGGCAATAACGACAAGGGCTGCAATACCATGAGTTTACTGGGGTATTGACAACTCATTGAATAAAAAACAATCAGCTATTGATATAAATAAGCAAGAAAGGATAAATATTTGTTGGAAGGGTTAAAAGCAACCAATTTTAAGTTAGAAATAGAGTGTCTTTGATGCAAAAAGCTCCCTTTCGGGAGCAATGCCAATCAGTTAAGAAAATCTCTCGTTCCCATGCTCTGAAGTGACCCCCAATAGTTGGACAACCAATTATTGGGGGTCTTTTATTTATGTCCAAATACAGTCGCGAGTTAAAGTTCAAAGTAGCTAAAAAGTATCTTGATGGCTCCACTCCTCGAGAGCTCGCTGAAAAATATTCTGTCCCAACAAAACATGTTCGTTATTGGGCTCATGTTTTCACTATGCATGGTTCAAATTCATTTTTAATTG
>NZ_JBKEBW010000080.1:0-21748 GCF_047973365.1 Vibrio sp.
CAGTCCGCTTAGAATCAGCTTTAAACTTGGATTTAAAGTCGTTCTTTATGATTACACGGCCATCTGTCGAACTAAAAATCTTCAGTCACTCCCCGCGCGTTTAAAAGATTTAACCGAGTCATTACGGGAGTTTATTATGCCAAAGCAAGACCGCCCAAATTATGAACGGGCGGTCAAGATAAAACCTATCAAATTCCCGTTGAAGAGCTCACGAAAAAAGAAAGAGAACTCTTAAACGAACAGCATTGAGCCTTCGCTGGAATGACGGAAAGGACTTTGTTGGTAATGTTTACACATCTAGGTTAGCTACTTTCAGCGCGTTGTTCTCGATGAACGCACGACGAGGTTCAACCTGGTCACCCATCAGTGTGGTAAACAGTTCGTCAGCACCAACCGCATCTTCAATGGTTACTTGCATCATACGACGAGTCTCTGGGTCCATGGTGGTTTCCCAAAGCTGATCTGGGTTCATCTCACCAAGACCTTTGTATCGTTGCAGAGACAGACCACGGCGAGACTCTTTGATCAGCCAATCAAGCGCTGAAGCAAAGCTGTCAACAGGCTGTGTACGCTCACCACGTTTGATGTATGCACCGTTTTCAATCAAGCCATGCAGTGCTTCTGATGTATCAGCGAGTTTGCCGTACTCTTTTGAGTTCAGCAGATCAATACTGATTAAGTATTCGTAGGTGACACCATGTGTACGAACCACCAGTTTAGGCGCATATAGGCTTTGTTCAGCATTGTGCTCGACTTGGTAGCTGTATTGGCTAGCACCCGACTCTTTCGCATTTAGCTGCTCAATCAGCACTTTAGTCCATGTATCCACAGCCGCTTGATCTTTACACTGTTCCGCCGTTAAACGAGGCACATACATAAACTCTTGCACCAGAGCATAAGGGTAACGACGGCTCATTCGGCCAATCAGTTTCACCGCAGCATTGTATTGTTGAACAAGCTGTTCAAGTGGCGCGCCCGCTAATGCAGGCGCATCGGCGTTAACGTGCAGTTCAGCACCATCCAGAGCAAGAGAAACCTGGTATTGTTCCATTGCATCTTCATCTTTGATGTACTGCTCTTGCTTACCTTTCTTCACTTTGTAAAGTGGTGGCTGAGCAATATAGATATAGCCACGCTCAATCAGCTCGGGCATTTGACTGTAGATGAAAGTCAACAGTAGCGTACGAATGTGCGAACCGTCGACGTCAGCATCGGTGATGATGATGATGTTGTGGTAACGCAGTTTGTCTGGGTTGTACTCATCGCGACCGATACCACAACCTAATGCCGTGATCAGCGTTGCCACTTCCTGAGAAGAAAGCATCTTATCAAAACGGGCTTTTTCAACGTTTAGGATCTTACCTTTCAGCGGCAGAATCGCTTGGTTCTTACGGTTACGTCCCTGCTTGGCTGATCCGCCAGCAGAGTCCCCTTCCACTATGTATAGTTCAGACAGTGCAGGGTCTTTTTCCTGACAGTCAGCCAGTTTACCAGGCAGACCAGCAAGGTCTAACGCGCCTTTACGACGCGTCATTTCACGAGCTTTACGCGCCGCTTCACGAGCACGTGCCGCATCGATGATTTTGCTACACACCATTTTCGCTTCAGAAGGATGCTCAGCAAGGAACTCGTTCAGTTTCTCACCCATTGCCGATTCAACCGCAGCTTTCACTTCAGAGGAAACCAGTTTGTCTTTGGTTTGGCTTGAGAATTTTGGATCTGGCACTTTTACCGAAACCACCGCAGTCAAACCTTCACGCGCATCATCACCCGACGTCGCTGTTTTGGCTTTCTTGCTGTAGCCTTCTTTGTCCATGTAAGTATTTAGTGTACGCGTTAACGCGGCACGGAAACCAGCTAAGTGAGTACCACCATCGCGCTGTGGGATGTTGTTGGTAAAGCAGTAAATACCTTCTTGGAAGCCGTCGTTCCATTGCATTGCCACTTCAACACTAATACCATCTTCACGCTCTGCGTTAAAGTGGAACACTTTCTCATGAATTGGCGTCTTGTTACGGTTTAGGTGAGTAACAAATGCCTGAATACCGCCTTCATACATAAAGTGGTCTTGCTTATCTTCTTCACGGTCGTCAATCAGTCTGATTGATACACCAGAGTTGAGGAAGGAAAGTTCACGTAGACGTTTGGCAAGAATATCGTAATGGAATTCGATATTGGTGAATGTATCTGCACTTGGCCAGAAGCGTACTGTCGTACCGGTTTTTTCCGTATCACCCACCACGCTGAGTGGCGCTTGAGGCACCCCATGGTGATAGGTTTGAGTATGGATGTGACCACCGCGGTAAATCGTCAGAAGTACTTTTTCGGAGAGTGCGTTAACGACTGACACACCGACACCGTGCAGACCACCTGATACTTTATAAGAGTTATCATCGAACTTACCACCCGCGTGCAGTACCGTCATGATAACTTCAGCGGCAGAGACTTTCTCTTCTGGGTGAAGCTCGGTTGGAATACCACGACCATCATCGCTAACCGATACTGAGTTATCTTCGTGAATAGTAACGATGATGTCTTTACAGTGACCTGCTAACGCTTCATCTATCGAGTTATCCACCACCTCAAAAACCATGTGGTGTAGACCGGTGCCATCATCAGTGTCGCCGATGTACATACCTGGACGTTTACGTACCGCGTCCAGACCCTTTAGTACCTTAATACTCGATGAATCGTAATTATTCGACATGAGTTACTCTCTGACTAAATTATCCTTGCTCTATTGTGCCATGTTCCACATGAAACATCTTGCTGTTTGGCTCGACCATGTCGGCAACTTGGCTTTGGGTAATAGAACTTACAAAAACTTGAGCCTGCGTCGCCTTCAAGCAATCGGCAAGACGTTTACGACGCTGGCTATCGAGTTCGGAAGCAAAATCATCTATTAAGTAGATGCATTGTTTCCCGGTCAACTCCGTTAAGTGTTGGCCCTGTGCGACACGGAGTGCACACACCATTAATTTCAGTTGCCCCCGTGAAAGTACATCTTCCACCGGAGTACCGTTAACTTTTATCTTCAAATCCGCTTTATTTGGACCACTAAAAGTGTAGCCAAGCTGTTGATCACGTTCGAAGTTTTTTTCTAATATCTGCTGGTATGGGGTCTCTTTATCCCAACCGCGATAGTACTTTACCGCAATATCGAACTCCGGTAAAAACGTGCGGCATAACTCTTCTGCGACCACTTTCATTTGTTCGACGTAAGTTCGGCGCCATTGGTCAATATTTTCAGCCAACAAGGCCAATTCCTGATCCCAATAACTCAGCTCACGGTAGCTGGTCGCTGTTTTGAGTAATGCATTACGCTGTTTACTTAACCGCTTAAATCTTCCCCATGCATCATAGAATGCCGGCTGCGAATGAAACACCCCCCAATCAATAAATGATCGACGTTGCTTCGGCCCATCGGTTAATAAATCAAAGCCTTCCGGATGAATCAACTGCAAAGGTAACACTTGCGCCAACTGCGCCAATTTTTGCCCAGATTGACCGCCTATTTTAACCTCAGTTGAACCGTCGCGCTGCTTATTAATACCAATCGGTAACTCAAATTGATCCGATGTCAAAAAACGCCCGTGAACAAACAGTTCTGAGCACTCATTTTGAATCACTCGGCCAGTGAGCGAACTTTTAAAAGAGCGACCATGTCCGAGCAAATAAATCGCTTCCAAAACGCTGGTTTTACCACTGCCATTGACACCAATAAGAAAGTTAAAGCCTGATGACAATGAAATATCACAGGCTTTAATATTACGAAATTGCTGAATAACCAGACGCGTAAGCGGCATAGCGCGAACTTAAATCCTTAACTCTTAATGACAAATAGTTACAGACGAATAGGCATTACAACGTACATCGCGCTGTCATCTTCGGCATTTTCCACCAGCGCACTGGCGTTAGCATCTGACATCGAGATACGTACGTTATCACAACGAAGAGTATTCAACACATCGAGGATGTAGCTTACATTGAAGCCGATCTCAATCGCATCACCTGCGAAGTTCACATCTAATACTTCTTCCGCTTCTTCCTGTTCGGGGTTATTGGCCGTAATGCGCATTTCGCTGTCCGCCAAATTCACTCGTACACCACGGAATTTTTCATTCGACAGAATAGCAGCACGTGAAAAACACTGACGTAATTCATCACAGTTAGCAAGTAAAACTTTGTTGGTACTTTGCGGCATTACGCGGCGATAATCAGGAAAACGACCATCAACCAGCTTAGAGGTGAAAACAAAGTTGTTCACATCCGCACGCAGGTTTGAACTACCAATTTGCAGCACCACAGATTGTTCAGGCGCATCCAGTAGCTTGACCAGCTCCAGTACCCCTTTACGCGGCAGGATGATTTGCTTATGCGCAAAATCAGCGCCAAGCTCCGTTTGAGAAACCGCCATACGGTGACCATCGGTCGCCACGGAACGCAGCGTACTGCCATCAATTTCAAACAGCATACCGTTTAGATAATAGCGCACATCCTGGTTTGCCATAGAAAACTGCGTTTTCTCTATCAGAGCACGAAGTTCTGCCTGAGTGAGGGAAATTTCAACTTCACTTTGCCAATCTTCGATATTAGGGAAATCATTGGCGGGCAAGGTTGCCAGTGAGAAACGGCTACGACCAGAGCGCAATTGAATACGGTCGCCGTCTAACACCACAGTGATCACGGCTGAATCTGGCAAGCCACGGCAGATATCAAGAAATTTACGCGCAGGAACAGTAATACTACCCGCTTCAAAATCGCCTTCCAACGTCACTCGACTGATCAGTTCAACTTCTAAATCCGTTGCCGTCATCGACAATTGATTATCTTCAACCTTAATCAACAAGTTACCTAATATAGGCAGTGATGAGCGACCACCTAAAGTGCCCGATACCTGTTGCAGAGGTTTAATGAAGTGGCTACGTTCGATAGTAAATTTCATAGTGTGCTCTTAAACGATAGACGGATTAACGACGCGAAATCAGCGCAAGCCCAAATTAGCGCAAACTCTCACGTTAGCGCAGACTATAGCGCAATTATGATGAAAGCGTACGAATCAAGTTAGAGTAGTCTTCTTTTATGTCGTGACTCTCTTCGCGCAGTTGCTCGATTTTACGACAGGCATGAAGCACAGTGGTATGGTCTCGGCCACCGAAAGCATCACCAATTTCTGGCAAGCTGTGGTTGGTGAGTTCTTTCGCTAACGCCATAGCTAACTGACGAGGACGCGCAACAGAACGTGAACGACGTTTTGACAGTAAATCCGCCATTTTAATTTTGTAGTACTCTGCAACTGTCTTTTGAATATTATCAATGGTGACCAGCTTTTCTTGCAGAGCCAGTAAGTCACGCAGCGCTTCACGCACAAAATCAATGGTAATTGGCCGACCAGTAAAGTTGGCATTGGCGATAACACGGTTGAGTGCCCCTTCCAGCTCACGAACGTTTGAACGCAGACGTTTCGCAATAAAGAACGCCACTTCATCCGGCAGATGAATTTGGTGATCTTCGGCTTTTTTCATCAAAATCGCCACGCGAGTTTCTAGCTCTGGCGGCTCAATCGCCACCGTCAGACCCCAACCGAAACGAGATTTCAGGCGATCTTCTACCCCATTGATCTCTTTTGGATAACGGTCAGAAGTTAAGATGATTTGCTGATTACCTTCCAACAACGCGTTAAAGGTATGGAAGAACTCTTCCTGAGAGCGCTCTTTATTGGCAAAGAATTGAATATCATCGATCAATAACGCATCAACGCTACGGTAGTAACGTTTAAATTCTTCAATCGCGTTATTTTGCAGTGCTTTAACCATGTCCTGAACGAAACGCTCTGAATGCATGTAAACCACTTTGGCATTCGGTTTATTATCAACAATCGCGTTACCCACAGCATGAAGCAAGTGAGTTTTACCCAGACCGGTGCCACCGTATAAGAAGAGTGGGTTATACGCAGCCCCCGGGTTATCAGCGACCTGACGAGCCGCAGCCAAACCCAATTGGTTTGATTTACCTTCAACGAAGTTATTGAACTTATGCTTAGGGTTAACGTTTGAGCGATAAGTGATGTCGGTTTCAACCGACTCGTCATCCCATGTTTTGTGAACAGGGCGACGCTGAGCTAGTTGAGCTGGTGCAGATGATTCTGCTGCCACATCCGCAGCTGAACGAACCGGTGCGGGTTTAGCGGCGACAACAGGCTTACTGCCCACTTCAAAACGCAAGCTTGGTACGTCGTTACCACAATACTCTCTCAACAATAAGTTGATATTATTGATGTATTTATCGCGAACCCAGTCAAGCACGAAGCGGTTAGGAGCAAACAAAGTGAGAGTATTATCATTGAGCTCCGCCTGTAACGGACGAACCCACATGCTGAATTCTGCTGCTGGTAATTCTTCTTGAAGCTGTTGCAAGCATTGCAACCAAAGCGAAGATGACACGGTGCTCTCACTCTAATCCGATGATCGATAAAGACTGATAATTCTACCTGTTGATAACTAAGATCGCCAGTAATTGTTCGAAGATCCAGTGAATAAGATCAAAGTTATTCACAATATTTTCTGCCTCGTCGTCTAGATCTACATAAATTTCCCCAACTTTACCCACATATCCATAGTTTTTTGTAAGTTATCCCAGAAATTTAAATTGACGATCAACGCCAAATTGATGCTTTTTACCAGACAACATACCAAGTTGTTGCAAGGTTAACCGTGATAACTTACCGCTATCCGATCTAAACCCTGTTTATCTTTGACGGACATAAAAGGTGAAAAAACAGCGCCATCAAGGAAAAATTTATTCACACCCCTGCTCAAATCATTTCATCCCGAAACAAAGTTAGTAAACACTTACTCAATAAAGCTTATAGTATCATCACTATTGATGATCTCTTCATTTATTCGCGATGTATTGGATCGTCATTTTCCACAGGATATATCCGCTCACTCACAACTTCTTCACTGGGCAACTCGCTGATCCCGCATTTCGATCGACGCTGATCCTTGAGATTTTATAGAGACTCCGTATAATCGCCCGACCGGAAAACCCGCAGCCTAGTTTTCTTATTAATTTGAGAAATTGAACAAGACTTCGGCAAACCCAATCATTGACACCTTTTGTGACAGTGATTACAATTCCGCCTCTTTGTTGAGAGGCGTCGGATAGTCCTTTCTTTATATAAAGAGAAGACACAAAGCCCACGCCGGGTTTAACAAACCTAAAAACTACTGATCAGTAAGGTATTTACAATGAGCAAACGCACTTTTCAACCTACAGTTCTAAAGCGCAAGCGTACTCACGGTTTCCGTGCTCGCATGGCGACAGAGAACGGTCGTAAAGTAATTAATGCACGTCGTGCAAAAGGCCGTAAGCGCCTTTCAAAATAATCCTTAAATTATTTTGAGTACGTACGCATTCAATCGGGAGTTACGCTTGTTAACTCCCGAGCATTATAAAAATGTCTTTCAGCAAGCTCATCGAGCTGGCTCTCCTCATTTCACAATCATTGCCCGCAACAATAATCTTTCGCACCCTCGTTTAGGTTTAGCTGTTCCAAAAAAACAAATTAAAACTGCCGTCGGTCGTAACCGCTTTAAGCGTTTATCAAGAGAGAGTTTTCGCCTTCAACAACACAAACTTCCTAATAAAGATTTTGTTGTAATTGCGAAAAAGAGCGCGCAAGATTTGAGCAATGAAGAACTGTTTACTTTGTTCGAAAAGTTATGGCAACGCCTATCTCGCCCTTCACGTGGATAGCCATTGGTTTAGTAAAACTTTACCAATGGACGATTAGTCCGCTTATCGGCCCTCGCTGCCGGTTTACTCCAACCTGTTCGTCATATGCTATAGAAGCACTGAGAGTTCACGGTTTTGTAAAAGGGTGTTGGTTATCTGGCAAACGTCTATTAAAATGCCACCCTTTGAATGAAGGCGGGTTTGACCCCGTTCCACCGATCCAAAAACACGACAGAGATAATTAACGATGGATTCTCAACGTAATATCCTGTTAATCGCTTTAGCTCTGGTTTCTTTTTTACTCTTCCAACAATGGCAAGTAGCTAAGAACCCAGCTCCGCAAGTGGTTGAACAGGCTCAATCAGGCAATACAGCACCTGCACCATCATTTGCAGATGAGTTTGACCCGGCACCGCCTCAAACGAATGCTGTGGCAAAAACGATTACCGTTACTTCAGATGTACTAACTCTGTCTATCGACACAGTTGGCGGTGATGTCGTTTCTGCAAAACTAAACCAGTATGCAGAAGAACTGGATTCAGAGACTCCATTCCAACTACTTAAAAATGAGCAAGGCCATCAGTTTATTGCTCAAAGTGGCTTGATCGGTCCTCAAGGTATCGACCTGAGCAGCACGACTCGTCCAAATTATCATGTTGATGCTGACAGCTTTACGCTAGCAGACGGTCAGGACGAACTTCGCGTTCCAATGACGTATTCAGCAAACGGTATTGACTACACTAAGACTTTCATCATCAAACGTGACAGCTATGCCATTGATGTTGAATTCAACGTTGTCAACCATTCTGCTAACAACGCGACTATGGGCATGTACGCACACCTACGTCAAAATCTACAAGATGCTGGTGGTAGCTTAGCAATGCCAACTTACCGTGGCGGTGCATACTCAAGTGAAGATACTCGTTACAAAAAGTACAGTTTCGACGATATGCAAGATCGTAACCTGTCGATCAACCTACCAAACGGTACCGGTTGGGCAGCGATGATCCAACACTACTTCGCAACAGCGTGGATTCCACGTGATGAAGCAGGTACTAACATCTATTCACGTATTATCGGTAACTTAGGTGATATCGGTATTCGTATGCCAAACAAAACCTTGGCTGATGGTACTCAAGAAACCTTTAAATCAACCCTATGGGTGGGTCCAAAACTGCAAGACAAGATGGCGGAAGTCGCTCCTAGCCTTGATTTGGTAGTGGACTACGGTTGGTTATGGTTCATTGCAAAACCGCTTCACTCACTGCTTTCGTTCATTCAAGGCATCGTAGTGAACTGGGGTCTGGCAATCATGTGTCTAACCTTCATCGTTCGTGGTGCGATGTACCCGCTAACCAAAGCACAGTACACATCAATGGCAAAAATGCGCATGCTGCAACCGAAACTGCAAGCAATGCGTGAGCGTATTGGCGACGACCGTCAACGCATGAGCCAAGAGATGATGGAACTGTACAAAACTGAAAAAGTAAACCCACTGGGTGGCTGTTTACCTATCTTCCTGCAAATGCCTATTTTCATCTCGCTATACTGGGCACTGATGGAATCGGTTGAGCTACGTCATTCACCATTCTTTGGCTGGATTCATGACTTATCTGCACAAGATCCATACTACATCCTACCGATCCTGATGGGTGCAAGTATGTTTATGATCCAGAAAATGAGTCCGACAACGGTGACGGACCCAATGCAACAGAAGATCATGACTTTCATGCCGGTGATGTTCACCTTCTTCTTCCTGTTCTTCCCTTCAGGTCTGGTTCTTTACTGGTTGGTATCGAACATCGTGACTCTGATCCAGCAGACTCTTATTTATAAGAATCTGGAGAAGAAAGGCTTGCACTCCAAGTAATCAATGATGAATAAGCAAAGGCGGCCAAAAGGTCGCCTTTTTGTTTGTTGCTGATTACAATGACGCTAATTCAATAAAAGTATCTAGGTAACATCTGTTATGACCACTGATAGCCTTGTTTTTCAAGAGACGATTGTTGCGCAAGCAACAGCCCCGGGACGAGGCGGTGTCGGTATTATCCGCGTCTCAGGTCCAAAAGCGGCTCAGGTTGCTTTACAAGTAACGGGACGCACACTAAAACCGCGCTATGCGGAATACCTGCCATTCAAAGATGAAAACGGTCTGGAACTTGACCAAGGCATTGCGCTTTACTTCCCTAACCCACACTCATTTACTGGTGAAGATGTATTAGAGTTGCAAGGACATGGCGGCCCAGTCGTGATGGATATGCTGATAAAACGTATCTTAACCATTTCAGGCGTACGCCCAGCTCGCCCCGGAGAGTTCTCAGAGCGCGCGTTCCTCAATGACAAAATGGACTTAACCCAGGCAGAAGCCATTGCAGACCTAATTGACGCCAGTTCAGAACAAGCGGCTAAATCGGCACTGCAATCGCTGCAAGGTCAGTTCTCACAACGTATTAATAGGCTGGTGGAGTCACTTATTCATCTGCGCATCTATGTAGAAGCGGCGATCGATTTTCCTGAAGAAGAAATTGATTTTCTGGCTGACGGTAAGGTTGCCACCGATCTACAAGCGATCATCGATAACCTTAACGCCGTACGTAAAGAAGCCAACCAAGGCGCGATTTTACGTGAAGGGATGAAAGTAGTGATTGCTGGTCGCCCTAATGCCGGTAAATCCAGCCTACTTAACGCTTTATCTGGTAAAGAATCGGCGATTGTTACCGACATCGCCGGTACCACTCGCGATGTACTGCGCGAACATATTCATATCGACGGCATGCCACTACACATCATTGATACCGCAGGCCTGCGTGAAGCTTCGGACGAAGTGGAAAAAATCGGTATCGAGCGCGCCTGGGACGAAATCAAACAGGCTGATCGTGTGCTGTTTATGGTCGATGGCACCACAACCGACGCCACCAACCCTGAAGATATTTGGCCAGACTTTGTTGATCGCCTGCCTGACACTATGGGCATGACAGTGATCCGCAATAAAGTGGATCAAACTGGTGAGACGCTGGGGATTTGCCATGTGAGTACGCCAACATTGATCCGTCTTTCAGCGAAGACAGGCGAAGGTGTAGAAGCTCTGAGAACACACTTAAAAGAGTGTATGGGTTTTTCTGGCAACCAAGAGGGTGGCTTTATGGCGCGTCGTCGCCACCTCGATGCCCTTGAAAGAGCCGCTGAGCACTTAACCATAGGCCAGCAGCAACTCGAAGGTTACATGGCAGGAGAAATCCTCGCGGAAGAGCTGCGTATTACTCAGCAGCACTTAAATGAAATTACCGGAGAGTTCAGCTCAGACGATCTATTGGGGCGAATTTTTTCTTCTTTCTGTATTGGGAAGTAACATACACCACAAGGCTCAGATCTGATCTTATTCTAGATCAGACCTGCTCTTTGGCGGCTATTTATCTTTTTTGATCATGGCATTGAGTGCAGCAATATTAGCTTGCGATCCTTCGGCTTCTTTTAAACGGCGACGTTGCTGGGCAAAGCTCTCAAACTCCAATTTCGCTTTGTCATCAGCGTCTTTCTTGGATATTTTTCCTGCACCGTTTAATACATCTCTATCGTTAAAACTCAAGAACTGGTCAAGCTTATCGGCCCAATCCTGTAAAAATACCTGCTTGCGACGCAGTGCTTGGTCTTCGGCAAAGTCGAGCCACATATTGACGATGCGATTAAGCTCTTTGATTTCATCTTCACGCAGATAGTTCTTGGCAACAGTAACGTCAGTCTTGCGAACTTCATCGTCTTTATAGCTGGTTAAGCCCATATCCGGCTTACTGGCATCCGCACGGCTGGCAATCAGCTCAGCAGGCGTGTACCTTCTAATCGAACTATCCGGAATTTCCGGATGGTTGCGTTTTGTACAAGCTCCCCCTCGTTGTAGATATTGATTAGATGCTCGTTGATTGTGCGAACGTCTTTATCATAAAGCTCAGCCATTACAGCCTGAGAAAGCCACAAGGTGTCCGACTCAAAGCGGCACTCTACACGAGTTTGACCATCGGCACTGGTAAATAGGACAAACTCACCTTGTGGGGCTTGTGGGAAATTATCTTCCATTTAATCAAACTATTACGTTATTAATGAGTATTAAAATCGCACAGAAAAAGTCTCAGTTAAATCTTTAGCCATCTTAGTTCTTCTAAAGCGCCGCCCTCTGCTTCATCATATCAAAACATATCTTGCATATCGCTATAACCATATTCACAGTTTAACAGGACAGATATCCCACTTTTAAAATACTGAAAATCCCCTAGAATGGGTTCTTCCAGGGCAAAACCTAACAAAAGGTTGCACTCCACATGTGCAGCAATAGCTTTCTAACACTTTGAGTGGTTTTACATTTTTAGTTTCTGTATCGGGAAATAAACAATATTGGTAAATAAAGCGGAGCGCTATGATCCATATAATTACAGGCAGTACCCTTGGTGGTGCAGAATACGTGGGTGATCATCTGAGTGACTTGTTGCAACAGCAGTCATTGGCAACAACGATCCACAACCAACCAGCATTTGCAGATATTCCTGCGCAAGGAACATGGTTAATCATTACTTCAACTCATGGCGCAGGTGATTATCCCGATAATATTCAGCCATTTATCACTGCATTACAAAATACTCCACCAAAAACCGACAACTTAAAATTTGCCGTGATTGCGATTGGGGATTCCAGTTACGATACTTTCTGCGCTGCAGGTAAACATGCGTATGCATTGCTTGAAGATATTGGTGCTACGCCACTATCAGAGTGCTTTACCATTGATATTCAACAGCATCCGGTTCCTGAAGATGCGGCCGAAGAGTGGCTGCAAAGCATCATCCACCAGCTTTAAATCACTTTACTTGTGAATAAAAAGCAGCAAAAAGCTAATGCCAATCAGTTAAGAAAATCCTCGTTCCCATGCTCTGCGTGGGAATGCATATTTAACTCACAGAAAGTCAAATTCACTGCCTATTTAGGCTCCGGTATGCATTCCCACGGGGGACCGTGGGAACGATAATTCTGTCTTTTTGAGCTTAACTGACAGGCATTACAGAGTGCTCTGACCTTTTCTATATTGATAAGTGATTGACTACAGCATGACAATGCTGGCCGTGCCTAAGAAAGCAAAGAAACCAACCACATCAGTGACCGTCGTTAAGATCACCGAACCCGCCAGCGCAGGGTCTAATTCAAACTTGTCGAGAATAATCGGAATGAGTACGCCGAAAAACGCAGCTGTAACTATGTTTACCACAATCGCTAATGCAATGGTTCCACCAATGAGTGGTGACTGAAACCAGAGCGCTGCGATTGCGCCGATGATTAGCGCCCATAACAGTCCGTTGATAGAACCGATCCCTACTTCATTTTTGAGCAGAGCAAAGCGGTTACCAACAGTGATCTGATTGAGCGCCATTGCTCGAACCATCAGAGTGAGTGTCTGGCTTCCGGCAATACCACCCATAGAGGCGACAATCGGCATCAGTACGGCCAGTGCCACCACTTCAGAGATAACGTCCTCAAACATACCGATGGTGATTGAAGCTAATATAGCAGTGATTAAGTTAATGCCTAACCAAACTCCACGACGTTTAGAACTTCGCACAATAGGTGCGAACAGATCATCACCTTCATCCATACCGGTACCCGCCATGAGACGAGCTTCGTAAATCTCACGTTGCGTTCCGAGTGCAAACTGCCAGTTAATAATGCCGATTAATGTGCCGTCGTCATTGACAACGGGAACCATAGGAAGCGTTGCATGTTCGAGCATTTCAACGCCTTCGGATAGCGTTAAGTGAGCATTGATTAGTGTGATGTCTTCCAACACCAGTGTCTTAACTCGTTCCGTTGCATCAGCCAACAAAATGTCACTGTAAGCAACCACACCGATGAACTTTTTCTTTTTGTTGATTAAATAAATATATTGAGGAGACTCATAATGATATTTATCCAATAACATTTTGGCACGAGCCACGGTGATACTAAAGGGTATCGTATATACCTTTCGGTCTGCCCAGTGACCAATTTCATCATCAGCGAACTCGTTTGCCTGGTCATAAAGCTCTAACTCGTCACGACTGATTAAACGTAGTGCATCGGTGACAATGTCGTCGGGAAGTGAATCTTCCCATTCAATAAGAGATAAGTTATCCAGTTTGGCTAATGTCAGCTTTAGCTCTATTTCTGAAAGACTTTTAATAACAGAAATACGCACATCAGCACGCATCTCGGTCAATACATCAATGTGCATTTCCAGTGGCAAGCTACGCCACATCCTGACACGTTGCTCGACAGGGAAAGCTTCGAAAATAAGCGCAACAGAGCCAGAATCTAGGGTATTTTCGACCAATTCGCTTAATAGGCTAATTTGCTGCTGGTCATCTTCTGCTTTCGCCAGCATTTCAATGTGTTGTGCTAAGTCTTGATATTCGCTCAACGTGTAACTCCGATTAGCCAAGGCTATCAATTGTGTTATCAGTGCCGTGAATGGCACGTATTGTGTAGGCGGGATGTCAATTATCGATAAATATGGATATCCAGCCGTTATCCTAGCGTGGTTAACTTACCATATTCTTTTTAAAAGCATGGCTGTTTTTGAGGTGCGTTCGGTATAAATTTTTGTGTCACTGCTTAAAACGTGGGCATCGAATTGAAATGCATACAGTTGGCTAACAAAAATGTTTCAAATTTAACGGCATTACATAAAACACCACCGAGCTATTGATGGCTCGGCGGGAATATTTATTAATATTCAGTTTCTATACTCAAACTACTTGAAGTTGCAGATAAGCGGCAAGTGAGCGAATCCCCATGAGCATAGATAAGCTATGTGATTGGGGTGAGCGAGCGCAGCCAACACCGCTGCAGATTCAAGTAGGAAGAGTATATTTTGTTGATCCAATCAATGCAGTGAATAGCATTACATCGCGGCTTTCTTAGCGCTTTCTATCCATGAATCAAACAACTTCTGATTAGTCTTAATCCAACCATTGGCATGAGCTTCGATATCTTTTGCTGAGTTGTGACCTTGGCTCATCATCATGTTTTCGGCGCTGACGTCGTTGATGTTCACCTTCATTATCTCAAATAGTTTCGCAGCAGCAGGGTTTGCTTGAGCAAATTCTTTATTTGCCATGATTTTCATCGAGTTCATTTCAAATCCATAGTTTTTACCATTTGGTAAAGCCGTATCGACGTTTGAACGCTCACCCGGAAGTGAAGAGAAAGGAACCTCAAGCCAAATCACATCTTTGCCCGGAACCAAAACGCCACTCACCCAATATGGTGTCCATGTGTAATACAAAATTGGGTCGCCTTTTTTATAGCGAGAAATGGTATCAGCAATGATTGCCGCATAATTGCCCTGGTTATGGGTGATGGTGTCACGTAAGCCAAATACGCCTAACTGATGTTCAATCACACCTTCACAACCCCAACCGGGATTACATCCGGTTAAGTCCGCTTTGCCATCGTCATTAGCATCAAATAACTTGGCAATTTTAGGGTCTTTGAGCTGCGCAATATTGGTGATGTTGTACTGTTCGGCGGTTTTTTTATCAATCAGATAACCCTGAGCTGCACCCGAGATATAGTTGCCTTTACGGTAGAACTTATCGTACCCGCCAGAGGCTTCGAATTTATCATCATGTAAGGGTTGCCAGTTAACTGCTAAATAAGTCGCGTCACCTTCGGCGATGGAAGTGTAGCCGACGTTATAGTCTACTTCTTTGAT
The DNA here is from genome assembly GCF_047973365.1 of Vibrio sp. Taxonomy (GTDB): domain Bacteria; phylum Pseudomonadota; class Gammaproteobacteria; order Enterobacterales; family Vibrionaceae; genus Vibrio. The sequence continues at coordinate 15,467 of NZ_JBKEBW010000080.1, forward strand.
TGGTTTTACTTCGTAACCTAACGCTTCCATCGCCTTGTTAACGATGAGAGTCTGGAATGTTTCCTCCGCGACCGTTGATTGTAGCGGTTGGACTGAAATGCCTTCTCCTGGCAAAGATGCGGCATAAACCGATGAGCTGACCATTGAGCTCACAGCCAGACTGCTGCTAATTAAAGCCTTCCATGTCAATTTCATTTCTGTTCTCCTAGTTTTTCGTTTCTATGTGTCAGTTTTTGCCCAATACGGTATACAAAAGACACCGGACCTGTCTGATACCAGTGACTTCTGGATTCCCGGCTTTCACTGCCTATTCTCTGTGTGATGCGGTCGAGAAGAATCGCCAAAATAACAATGCCTAGTCCGCCTACTGCCGCAAGTCCCATATCTAAACGACCGATTCCGCGAAGCACCATTTGACCGAGTCCACCAACGGCAATCATTGACGCAATTACCACCATAGAAAGTGACAACATCAGTGTCTGGTTGATACCGGCCATGATGGTTGGCATAGCAAGCGGCAACTGAATTCGATACAGCATCTGTTTTGGGCTGGCGCCAAAGGCGTGCCCTGCTTCAATAAGTTCATCCGGTACTTGCTGAATACCTAAAATGGTTAAACGAACGATGGGCGGCAGGGCGAAGATAATGGTGACAACGACTCCCGGTACATTACCGATACCAAATAGCATCACAATCGGTACTAAATAGACGAATGCGGGTGTGGTTTGCATTGCGTCTAAAATTGGCCGTATGACTTTGGCGGCGGTATTACTTCTGGCAAGCCAAATACCCATTGGCAATCCAATTAGCAGACAGAAAAAAACAGAGGTCATGACCAACGCCAGTGTGACCATTGCTTGATCCCATGCACCGATAAAACCGATCACCAGCAGAGAGAAAAAGGTGCTAATGCCTAAACGAGATCCTGCAAACTGCCATGCTAATAGGAATAGAATAAGCAGCATGATAGGCGCAGGAGTAGAAACCAACGCACCTTCGAATGAACTCAAAATGAAGTCTATCGGTACTCTGATCGCTTGAAACAACGGGCGTCCGTGTGTGACCAGCCAGTTAAGTGCAGTTTCAACCCAGTGATCAAATGGAATAATGGCGTCTTTGAAAGGGTGCATCCAGTCAAATGATTCAGGTTGTACCTGTGCGGCATTAAGCCAATCACTACCAGAAGTCGTTGAAGTCGTCGCTGTTGACCAAGGATCGCTGTTTGCTGTATCGGTTGCTGACTGTGTTGCGGCTCCCCATGGGTTGGCTGTTTCCGGAGCGTTAGAAACATTTTCTATAGCCATGTTTATTCCCTGTCTAAAGTTTGAAGTAAGCGAGATTTGGTAATAACACCAAAATACTGTCCCTGATCGTCAACGACGGGTACGGCATAAGGTACTTCAGCGACCTGGCTGATCAGATCACCGACTGAAACATCAGGGTGTATAGTGATAGTGTTATCAAGCAGGGCACTGCTGAGGGAGCGTTGCGCTTTTTTTGCTTCATTTAAACTATTAATCGAAACAATACCGCTGTATTTGTTGGACCTGTCAACGACAATGCCAAATTCTCGGTCATTATCTAATAGCAACTGCAGTGCGGCTGCCGGACCATCATTGTCGTGCTTTTTAAATACGGCTGCCGGTTTTTTGCGGGCAATATCTTTAGCGCTAAATACCGACGCAACGTTGACACCGCGAAAGAATGAACTGACGTATTCGTTTGCAGGGTTATGCAAAATTTCATCGGGTGTGCCCACTTGAACGACGACACCATCTTGCATGATGGCAATGCGATCTCCAATTCGCATTGCTTCATCCAAATCATGAGAGATGAATACAATGGTTCGTTTGTCATCATTTTGCAGGCGAATTAATTCATCTTGCATTTCGGCTCTGATTAATGGATCGAGTGCGGAAAATGCTTCATCCATTAATAGTATGTCGGGGTCGTTTGCAAGGGTGCGAGCGAGTCCCACCCGCTGCTTCATTCCACCCGATAATTCATCAGGGTAAGAGTCGCAATAAGCTTCTAGTCCTACTCGCTGTAATGCGTTCTTGGCGCTCTGATGTCTGATTGATTGCTCAATACCTGCCAGTTCCAGGCCGAATGCTGCGTTTTCTAGCACAGTCATATGAGGCATGAGAGCGAAGTTTTGAAATACCATAGAAATGTTTTGACGACGAACTAATCTCAGTTCCTGCTCTGAGATATGAGCAATGTCCTTGCCTTTTATCAGAACGTTACCTTTTGTTGGCTCTATTAAGCGGTTAAGTAATCGAACTAATGTTGATTTTCCTGAGCCTGATAAACCCATTATGACGAAGATTTCGCCTTGGTTAACACTTAGCGAGACGTCTTTGACGCCCACTGTGAGACCCGTCTGTTCAAAAATTTCATCTTTAGTTAACCCTCGATTTATCAGGGCAAAAGCTTCTTCTGGAGATTCGCCAAATACTTTGTAGAGGTTCCTGACCTCCAGCATGGTAGACATGATTTTTATCCTTGTTACTTTACTTTTTTAGGCGCAAATTAAGACGCAAATATCGAAATATTTGTTAGTACACTAACTATTAATTTGCCTGATATCAAGGGTGTAAATGGCTCTGCTGCTTATATTTATTGCTTAAATGTCTGTTTATAAAGTTAATTTTTTATTTGCAATTCTTTCAAATTAATTTGAGAAGGAATGTTTTGTATGGAAAATAAATAAATGAAAAGGTAGGGTGTAATCGCAAAAAAAAAAAGCGCGAGTTTTGTGCGATTAAGCTGGCTAGATTTTGTCTAAAAACCCTCGAAATTGGAGACTTTTGAAACAACACATTTGCGTTTTTTTTACTAACATTTATCAGGTGTACAGAAACAACAAAAGTTTGTCTTAACGACAAATTATTATGATTAGACATACCCCCTGTTTTGTCCGATAAAGCGCGTGACATTTAGGGTGTCAGGCGTGGCTCTTGAAGCCACTTCATTCTCTCTTAGTGTGTGAGATTAAATGTGGAACAATCATCTAAATTAGATCGCGTACGTGCTGATTATAACGTTCATTATTGGAGCCAAGGTTTCTTCGGAATAGATAACCAAGGTGAAATCTATGTGTCACCAAGGAAAGATGGCCAATATCAAACGCAATTGAGTTCAATTGTGAGTCAGCTCGAAACACGCGGTTTGAATTTACCGGTGCTTGTTCGTTTTCCTCAAATCCTGCATCAACGTGTTCATAACATTTGTGACGCATTCAACCAGGCCATTGATGAATACGATTACCCGAACAAATATCTGCTGGTTTACCCAATCAAGGTTAACCAACAGCGTGAAGTCGTTGATGAAATCTTAGCGAGCCAATCTCAGCTAGAGACCAAACAACTGGGTTTGGAAGCGGGCAGTAAGCCAGAATTATTAGCAGTACTTGCAATGGCACAACAAGCAAGTTCTGTCATTGTGTGTAACGGTTATAAAGACCGTGAGTACATGCGTCTTGCGTTGATCGGCGAAAAGCTTGGTCACAAAGTATTTATCGTACTAGAGAAGCTTTCTGAGCTTGATTTAGTACTGAAAGAAGCACAAAGCTTAGGTGTTAAACCTCGCTTAGGTATCCGTATTCGTCTTGCATCACAAGGTGCGGGTAAATGGCAATCAAGCGGTGGCGAAAAATCTAAGTTTGGTTTAGCGGCTTCTCAGGTGTTGTCTGTTATTGAGCGCTTGAAAGCAGAAAATCAACTTGATGCGCTGCAACTGGTGCATTTTCACTTAGGTTCGCAAATGGCGAATATTCGCGACGTGCGTAACGGCGTGAACGAGTCGGCTCGTTTTTACTGTGAACTTCGTGAACTGGGCGCAGACATTCAATATTTTGACGTCGGTGGCGGTTTGGCTGTCGACTACGACGGTACGCGTAGCCAATCTTCAAACTCAATGAACTACGGTTTGGCGGAGTATGCTCGCAACATCGTAAGCACGGTGAGTGATGTATGTAACTTATACCATCAACCAAAGCCAACCATTATTTCGGAATCAGGTCGTTCGGTGACGGCACATCACGCCGTTCTGATCACTAACGTAATTGGCACAGAGGGTTACACGCCAGAGTCGATTGCTGCACCAGAAGCGGAGGCACCAACGCTACTACAAAATATGTGGCGTAGTTGGGAAACTCTGAATGATGATACTGACGCTCGTGCATTGATAGAAATTTATAACGATACGCAAAGTGATCTGAATGAAGCTCATACGCTGTTCTCAACAGGCGTAATTAACCTGCAACATCATGCTTGGGTAGAACAACTTTCGCTGCGTATTTATCATGAACTACGTTTGAAAATGAGTGCGAAAAACCGTTTTCATCGACCGATTTTAGACCAGTTGCAAGAGCGTTTGGCTGATAAGTTCTTCGTCAACTTTTCACTGTTCCAATCGTTACCAGATGCATGGGGTATCGATCAGGTGTTTCCTGTTCTGCCGCTGTCTAACTTGCAGAATGTCGAAGATCGCCGCGCGGTAATGTTGGATATTACTTGTGATTCAGACGGTGCGGTTGAGCAATACGTTGAAGGTCAGGGCATTGAGACCACGCTGCCCGTACCTGCGTGGTCAAAAGATACCTCTTACTTAATGGGCTTTTTCCTCGTGGGTGCATACCAAGAAATCCTTGGTGATATGCATAACCTGTTTGGTGATACTCACAGTGCGGTTGTGAATATTACCGACGAAGGAGAATCAGAGATCACTTTCATCAATGAAGGTGACACGGTTGAGGATATGATGCGTTACGTGCATATCGACGTTGACGCAATTAGAGCTAATTACCGTCAGTTGGTGTCTCAGCGTGTCGCTGAAAACGAGCAGCAAGACGTGTTAGCTGAATTAGAGCATGGTTTAAATGGTTATACCTATTTGGAGGATTTTTAATTGAATGATTTGTTTACTAAAACGGATTATTCATTGTATTCAAATGCAATGACGTTCCTTCGCCAGCCATACCAGAGAGATCCGCTAGAATCGGATGCTGATGTTGTGGTGCTAGGCGTGCCTTTGGATATGGCGACTTCTGGTCGACCTGGTGCTCGTATGGGGCCAGATGCGATTCGTCGCGCCTCAGTTAACTTAGCGTGGGAAGGTAAAAAATTCCCATGGGATTTTAATCTGTTCAAACGCATCAAGTTAGTGGATGCCGGTGACTTGGTGTTTGACTGTGGTGACGCGGAAGACTTCACTTACCGCCTAGAAGCGGCGACCAGTGAAATTCTTAAAACGGGTAAAACAGTTTTGGCATTAGGTGGCGACCACTTCATCACTTTGCCGATCCTTCGTGCCTACGCGAAACATTATGGTGAAATGGCGCTGATTCATTTTGACGCGCACACGGATACTTATGCAAATGGTAGTGCATATGACCACGGCACTATGTTTTATCATGCGCCAAAAGAGGGTTTAATCTCTCCTCGTCATTCGGTTCAAGTGGGTATTCGTACTGAGTACAAACAGGAAGGCCACGGCTTCAACGTTATCAATGCGATGCAAGCGAACGATATGTCTGCGGACGAAATCGTAGAGCAAATTCGTGGCATCGTTGGTGATAAACCCGTGTACCTGACGTTCGATATTGACTGTTTAGACCCTGCATTTGCACCGGGTACAGGTACACCAGTCTGTGGCGGCTTAACTTCGGATAAAATTCTCAAGGTTATCCGTGCACTGAAAGGTATTAACCTGATCGGTATGGATGTAGTAGAAGTGTCGCCACCGTATGACCAAAGTGATTTAACATCACTTGCCGGTGCGACGATTGCGCTAGAGTTACTTTACGTTTGGGCTTCGAACTCTGAGCGTGAATAACGGTTATTGGTAAATCTGCGACAAGTACTAGCGATCAAGTTATCAGTAACCAAGTATTAGCAACTAAGTATTATCGATAAATTGTTTAAGCCGAAAAATGTGAATTTTTCGGCTTTCTTGCATTTGTCGCGCGCGATAATTATCCCATTCACTGATTAATACCATCCTTGGCTCAGAGGGTTTGCTTATCGATACCCATTCACTGATCAGAAAGTTTTCCAGAATAATGGAATGGACCCTCTCTACCTAATCGGCTTCAAATGAGCCATATTGATTGATGAAAAGACAACCAATAACAGTAAGAGAGGATCCTATGACAAGCGTAACAGTCGGTTTAGATACAGCCAAATCTATTTTTCATGTTGTAGAGAAAAATTCGTCTGGTCGCATACTAAAAAAAGCCAAGCTAACTAGAAATCAATTAGTTAACTACTTTTCCAATAA